>NZ_DASVTH010000066.1:0-106528 GCF_036387615.1 Allosphingosinicella sp. | reverse complement strand
CCCCGGTGTATGAAGAGGGTGGGACACTTACCGAAACAACGTGCGGATGCCAAGACGATTCGTAAGCTGCTGTTTATCGTAAGGTTACTGGCGCGTGCCCCCGACAGGGAGGCTCATCCATGCCGTCCCTCTGCGGAAGCTTCGCTTAGCGCAGCAATTCCATGCGCACGGTCGCCTTGCCGGCGCGGTACATTCCGATCTGGTGGGCGGCGGCCAGGCTTACGTCGAGTACGCGGCGGCCGTGGAACGGGCCGCGGTCGTTGATGCGCACGACCACGCTCTTGCCGTTCGCCTTGTTGGTGACCTTGAGCTTGCTGCCGAGCGGCAGCGTACGGTGGGCGGCGGTGAGCGCCTGCGGGTTGAAGCGCTCGCCCGACGCGGTCCGGTTGCCCGCGAGTTCGCGGCCGTAGAAGCTCGCCACCCCATCGCCGACATGTTCGACGTTCGCCTGAGCACTTTCGTCGATCACGACTTCCGCTTCGGGCAGCACGGGGGCTACTTCCTCCAGCGAGCGGATCACTTCGGCCGTTGCCATCGGAATTGTGGCGTTACCCGCGCTGGAGGTCATGAGACCCGCAGTCGCGAGCGCAAACAAGGCCTTGGCGCCAAAACGCGCTTGAAAAACGGTCATTCGGAAGCCCCTCCGTATGTCTGGGGGGAGCTAACCTCGACAATCTTACCGAGTCCCCAACTGAGAGATGCGCCGGGCGTGACTTGCGGTGAAACGAGCCAAATATAGTTAAGAATCGTGGAACATGTCGCTTCTCGACTTGTTCACATGCTCCTGTCACCTTCGAATCCATGCGCGAGAAGGAGCTTCGGCTCGCCCTCATCTGCTATGGCGGGATCAGTCTTGCCGTTTACATGCACGGCATCACCAAGGAGGTGTGGCGCCTCGCCCGCGCAAGCCGTGACTGGCACGCCGGCGAGCCCGGGGGCGAGGATTGCGCCTATCGCGCGTTGCTCGACACGATCGCTTCGGAGGGAGAGGTCGAGCTTCGAGTTCTGGTCGACATCCTCACTGGCGCGAGCGCGGGCGGGATCAACGCCATCTTCCTCGCCGAAGCGATCTCGACCGGCCGCTCGCTGGAGCCACTGACCGATCTTTGGCTCGATACCGCCGATATCGATCGGCTGCTCGATCCGGACGTCAACCGCGTGTCCCGCTTCGCCAAGAGCGCGGCGGTGCCGGTCGCCTGGGCGCTGTCCGCCAGGCGCGGCGGGGCGGCGCTGAGGACGGTCGAGCCCGAGCATCGCGACGAGGTGCGAACCAAGCTCGCGCATTTCGTCCAGGCGCGCTGGTTCGCGCCGCCGTTCAGCGGTCCGGGTTTCACGAACATGCTGCTCGACGCGCTGGCGGCGATGCGCGCGGCGCCTTGCGGGCCGCCGCTGCTTCCCGATCACCAGCCGCTCGACCTGTTCGTGACCGTGACCGACTTCCACGGCTATCCGGAGCGGCTGCGGCTCAACTCGCCAGTCGAGGTGGCGGAGACCGAGCATCGGCTCACCCTGTCTTTCCGGGACGCAGGCGGCCCCGCCCGCAAGCTTGCGGATGCCGCCGAACTCGCGTTCGCCGCGCGTGCGACAGCGAGCTTCCCCGGAGCCTTTCCACCCTTTCGCGTGGGCGAACTCGATTCGGCGCTGGCAACACGCGATCAGACCTGGCCCGGCCGGGACGAGTTCCTCGCCCGCGCCTTGCCTCGTCACCATGCGCTCGGAGAGGTCGGCCGGGCGGTGTTGATCGACGGCTCGGTGCTGGCCAACGCGCCGTTCCGGCCCGCCATGGACGCCCTGAAGAGCCGACCAGCCCAGCGCGAGGTCGATCGCCGGTTCGTCTATATCGATCCCAAACCCGGTATCCGGAGCGTCCGCCTGGGGCCGGCCGGCGAGGCCCAGGCGCCCGGCTTCTTCGCCACCCTGTTCGGCGCCTTGTCCGATATTCCCCGCGAACAGCCGATCCGCGACAATCTGGAGGCGATCGACGGGCGCTCGGCACGGATCCGGCGGCTGCGCCACATCGTCGAGGCAATGCGCCCGGAAGTGGAGGCGGCGATCGAGCGCGCCTTCGGCGCCACCTTGCTGCTGATGCGGCCGACCCCGGCGAGACTGGCCGCGTGGCGCACGCGCGCCCAGAACGTCGCCGCGCGCGAGGCCGGTTACGCTTACGCCGCTTACGGGCATCTGAAGCTCGCCACCATTGCCGAGGAAGTGGCGGCCAACCTGTTCCGGCTGGGCGGAGGGGGCGATCGGGCAAGGCAGGAGAGCGTGCGAGAGGCGGTCTGGCGCGAGGTGCGCCGGGCCGGGCTGACGGAGGCGGCGGCGATCACCGGCGGGGCCGCGCGGCGCGACGTGGTGGATTTCTTCCGCGCCTTTGACTTCTCCTACCGCACTCGTCGCCTCCGGCTCATCGCGCGCCGGATCGGAGAACTTGACCTGCAGCCGAATGCGCCGCGCGAGTCGCTGCAAGCAGCGCGCGCGATCGTCTATGAGATGATCGGGCGCTACCGGCAGGCTGCGGACGGAGATGGCAGCATGCTGGTCGGCGCCGAGCATGACGCGCCTGGCGCGATGGCGGCCTTGGCCGACCGGCTTGGGTTCAAGGGGCTGGACGACGAGGCAGATGCGCGCCTGACCGAAGCGCTCGCCGCCCTGCCCAAGCTCGAGCGCCGCGCGCTGATCCTGACCTATCTCGGCTACCCGTTCTACGACATCGCCACCCTGCCGCTGCTCCAGGGCGAGGGGCTGGACGAGTGGGACCCGGTCAAGGTCGACCGCATCTCGCCCGACGACGCGACCGCGATCCGGAGCGGAGGCGCGGCCGCCACACTGAAAGGCATCCAGTTCAACAGCTTCGGCGCCTTTTTCAGCCGCGCTTATCGCGAGAACGATTATCTGTGGGGCCGGCTGCATGGGGCCGACAGGCTGATCGACATCGTCGCCTCGACCCTGCCCGAGGACCGTCGCCTGTCCGCGGAGCGGATCGGGGAGCTCAAGAGCATGGCGTTTCGCGCCATCCTCGACAAAGAGGCGGAGCGACTTACGCTGATCGCCTCGCTCATCGATCAACTCCGCGCCGAAATCGGTCCACCCCCGTCATGCCGGACTTGATCCGGCATCCACCTTCTTGTCGGAGCTACAAAGCAAAGAGGACCCCGGATCAAGTCCGGGGTGACGTGACTGTGAACTGAAATGGGCTGTGGACGTCCCGATCCATTTGCTAGACGCTGGCGCGGCCAGGCGGGAGAGGTTTGACATGCAATTCCTGAAAACGCTCTTCTGGGTGGCGCTGGCCGTGGTCCTGGTCCTGTTCGCGCACGTGAACTGGAAGCCGGTGACGCTGGACCTGTGGGGCGGGCTGCAGGCCGATATCAAGCTGCCGGTCCTGATACTCGCGGCGTTTCTGCTCGGTTTTCTCCCGACCTTGATCGTGCATCAGGCGCGGATGTGGACGATGAAGCGGCGGCTGGAGGCGCTCGAGCGCCAGGCCACCGCGACGGCGCTGGCCGCCCCCGCGCCCTCGCAATCCCTGCCAGCGTTCGCCGAACCAGTGCCGGCGCCGCCTGAGCTCCGGCCGGAAGCCGAACGGATCGCCACCGACAACAAGGTCTGGCCGGCGCCGTGAGCAGTCCGATCTTCGTTGCGATCGACACGCCGGATATCGACCGGGCGGAAGCCATCGTCACCCGCGTCCGCCGCCATGTCGGCGGGATCAAGCTCGGTCTCGAATTCTTCGCTGCCAATGGGCGGCAAGGCATCCGCGCGATGGCCGATCTCGGCCTGCCAATCTTCCTCGATCTCAAGCTCCACGACATTCCCAATACGGTCGGCAAGGCCGTCCAGGCGTTGAGGGCGCTGGAGCCGGCAATCCTGACGGTCCACGCGGCCGGCGGCCGGGCGATGATGGAGGACGCCAAGGCGGCCGCCCCGGCCGGCACCAAGGTGGTCGCCGTGACGGTGCTGACGAGCCTCGACGGCGACGATCTCGCCTCCATCGGTCTTCAAGCCGACCCGCACGTCCAGGTCCAGCGGCTGACGGCGCTGGCGCGGGAGGCGGGCCTGGACGGCGTGGTCTGCTCCGGCAACGAAGTCGCGGCTGCGAGGAAGCTCTGGCCCAGCGGCTTCTTCGTCATCCCCGGGCTCCGCCCCGGCGGCGCGGGCGACGGCGACCAGAAGCGCGTCATGACGCCGCGCAAGGCGCTTGACGCCGGCGCCTCCATTCTCGTCATCGGCCGCCCGATCACAGGCGCCGAAGATCCGGACCAGGCGGCGCGGGAGATCGGCGCCACGCTGTAGGAAAGGGTTGCTTTGAGGAAACTGGACAAAGCCAAAGGCTTGATCCATCGCTCCGGCCCGAGGAGTATTCCATGAGCTGGCTCACCCGCGTCCGGCAATCGATCCCGTTTCTTCCCAAGCGCGAGACGCCTGACAATCTCTGGCACAAGTGCCGCAGCTGCGATTCCATGATCTTCACCAAGGAATGGGAGGAGAGCGATTTCGTCTGCCCGAGCTGCGATCATCACGATCGGATTGGCCCGCGCCAGCGTTTCGAGCGGTTGCTCGATCCCGGCTACTCCATCCTGCCAACGCCGCCGGTGCGCGAGGACCCGCTCAGGTTTCGCGACCAGAAGAAGTATAGCGACCGCATCAAGGCGGCGCGCCAGCAGACCGGCGAGCCGGACGCGTTGCTGAACGCGCGCGGGACGATCGAGTCCCACAAGGTGATCGTAGGCGTGCAGGATTTCGCCTTCATGGGCGGATCGATGGGCATGGGAGTCGGCGCAGCCTTCGTCGCCGGCGCGCGCGCCGCGATCGATCAGGGCTCGCCCTATATCGTCTTCACCGCCGCGGGCGGCGCACGCATGCAGGAGGGAATCCTCTCACTGATGCAGATGCCGCGCACCACGGTGGCGATCTCCGAATTGAAGGAAGCGGGGCTGCCGTACATCGTCGTCCTCACGGATCCGACAACCGGCGGCGTCACCGCCTCGTACGCCATGCTGGGCGACGTCCACATCGCCGAACCCGGCGCGTTGATCGGCTTCGCCGGCCAGCGCGTGATCGAATCCACCATACGCGAGAAACTGCCGGAAGGCTTCCAGCGCGCCGAGTATCTGCTGGAGCATGGCATGGTCGACATGGTCGTCCACCGCCGCGAGCTGAAGCCGATCCTGGCGCAGCTGATCGGCTATCTCACGCCTGCGAGAGAAGCGGCCTAGCCGTCATGCTGAACTTGTTTCAGCATCCATCTTCGCACCCGGGCGAGGGTGGAGAAATGGACCCTGAAACAAGTTCAGGGTGACGGGCGGTGCCCGACTTCGCCCGTTCCGATTCGCCGCTCGTTCAGCGCCAGCTCGATCGCCTGGCCGCGCTCACTCCGCCGGCGGACGTGCTTGGCCTGGAGCGCATCACCGCCCTGCTCGCCCGGCTCGGCAACCCGCACCGGGCCCTTCCGCCCGTGTTCCATGTCGCCGGCACCAACGGCAAGGGTTCGACCTGCGCCTTTCTTCGCGCGGCGATCGAGGCGGCCGGCCTGTCCGCCCATGTCTATGCCAGCCCGCATCTGGTCCGCTTCAACGAGCGTGTCCGACTGTCGGGCAGGCTGATCGACGACGAGGCGCTCGCGAACCTGCTGGATGAAGTGCTCGGCCATGCCGACGGCATCGGCGCGACCTTCTTCGAGGTGACCACCGCCGCGGCCTTTCTGGCCTTTTCGCGCGAGCCGGCGGACGCCTGTGTGATCGAGGTGGGGCTGGGCGGCCGTCTGGACGCCACCAACGTGATCGAACGCCCCGCGGTCTGCGGCATCGCCCATCTGGGGCTCGATCACCAAGCCTTCCTCGGCACCCGGATCGAGGCAATCGCGGCTGAAAAAGCCGGCATCGCCAAGCGCGGCGTGCCGCTCGTCACCCAGCTTTACTCGACGCAGGTGGCAAGCCGGGTTGCCGAGGCGGCGAAGGCCAACGGCGCGCCCTGGCTGCCGCGGGGTGGGCCGTGGGATGCGATCGGCCAGGGTCAGCAGCTCCGCTATCGCGACCGCGAGGGCAAGTTAGACCTTCCCTTGCCCCGCCTTCCAGGCGCGCATCAGGCGATGAACGCGGCGCTGGCAGTTGCGATGATCCGCCATCAGGACGCGATCGCCATCGGAGAGTCGGCGCTGCGCGCGGCGATGGGCTGGGCAGAATGGCCGGCGCGCCTGCAGCGGCTTGGCGCCGGGCCGTTGACCGCCATGCTCCCGCGCGGCTCCGAACTCTGGCTGGATGGCGGACATAATCCCGGAGCAGCGCGCGCCGTGGCCGATCATTTCCGCTCGCACGTCCCCGCCGACCGGCCTTTCCACATCGTCCTCGGGCTTCTCGAGGCGAAGGACGCGACCGGCGTGCTGAAGCCGTTTCGCAATCGCTCCATCACGCTCCATACCGTGCCGATCGCGGGTCACGCTCATCACGCTCCGGCCGCGGTCGCCGCGGCCGCGCGCGAGGAAGGCATCACCGCCCTTCCCGCCACCGGCTTCCTTGAGGCGCTCGGCTGGATCGGCCGTCATGCCGACCGCGCGGCGCCGCCGATCGTGCTGATCCTCGGCTCGCTTTACCTGGCCGGCGAGGTGCTGAAGGCGAACGGCCAGGAACCCGCCTGAGCGGATCAGTTCGGGCGCTTGCTCGCGGGGCGCGGCCTGGCCGGGGTCGCCCGATGGCGCGGCGGCGCGCCTGCCGGCTTATGGCGAAGCGGCGCGCGCGGGGCGCCCTGCATCGGCTCGATCAGCACGCCGCCTTCGCCGTCGGGATCGCCGCCCGCAGTGCGCTTGACCGAAGCGGCAAATCGGCTCGCCACCGCGCGCGGAACTTCGAACGCGGTCTCGGTCGGCTGAATGCGGATCGCGCCGATCTCCGACTTGGTGATGTGGCCGCGTCGACAGATCAGCGGCAGCAACCAGCGCGGATCGGCATTGTGCCGCCGGCCGATATTCATGTGGAACCAAACGGTATCGTCGAAGCCGGCGCGCGGCCCTTCGGCGCGGGCCGGCGCAGCGGCTTGCGGACCCCCATCGACCAGATCCTCCGGCGAAGGCATGCTGGCACGATGCGCGCGAACCAGGGCGGCCGCGATGTCCTCCGGCGAGCGCTCGGTCAGCAATCGTGCGCCGAGCTCGCGATCCTCATCCTCATATTCAATCGGCTCGAGCAGGGCCCCGAGCAGACGCTCGCGATCGTTCTTGCGAATGTCCTCGGGGGTAGGCGGCTGCAGCCACTCGGCCGCGATCTTGGCGCCGCGAAGCATCGCATCGACCCGCCGCCGACGCGGATAGGGAACAAGCAGGATCGCCGTACCCTTCTTGCCGGCGCGGCCGGTGCGGCCGGAACGGTGCTGCAGCGTCTCGGCGTCGCGCGGCAGCTCGACGTGGACGACCAGCGACAAGGTCGGCAAATCGATGCCGCGCGCGGCGACATCGGTCGCTACGCAGACGCGCGCACGGCGGTCACGCAGCGCCTGAAGCGCCGCGTTGCGCTCGTTCTGGCTATGCTCGCCCGACAGCGCGACCGCCTGAAACCCGCGCTCGATCAGGCTGGCATGGAGCCGGCGGACATTTTCGCGCGTCGCGCAGAACAGCATCGCCGTCTCCGCCTCGTGCAGCCGCAGCAGGTTCACCACCGCATGCTCGATATCGGACGGCGCGACCGTCACCGCCTGATAGCTGATGTCGCCATGGCCGCGCTCCTCGCCCACCGTCGAGATGCGCAGCGCGTCACGCTGGTAGCGCTTGGCGAGCGCCACGATCGGCTTGGGCATCGTCGCCGAAAACATGAGGGTCCGGCGCTCAGGCGGCGAAGCGTCGAGGATCGCCTCCAGCTCCTCGCGGAAGCCCATGTCGAGCATCTCGTCGGCCTCGTCGAGCACCGCGACGCGAAGGCCCGACAGGTCGAGCGCGCCGCGCTCCAGATGATCGCGCAGGCGCCCCGGCGTGCCCACCACGATGTGCGCGCCCCCGCTGAGCGCGCGGCGTTCCTTGGACGGGTCCATGCCGCCGACGCAGGTGGCGACGCGCCCGCCGGCCTTGCCGTACAACCAGACCAGTTCCCGGCTGACCTGCAACGCCAATTCGCGGGTGGGCGCGACGACCAATGCGAGCGGCGCAGCGGCGCGTGGCATGCCGCCGCTCTCGTCCAGCAGCTGCGGCGCCATGTTGAGGCCGAACGCGACCGTCTTGCCGGACCCGGTCTGGGCCGAAACGACGAGATCGCGCCCGCCCGCCTCCGGCTCGAGCACGGCGGCCTGGACGGGTGTGGGCGCGGTGTAGCCGCGGGCGACGAGCGCCTCCGAAAGGAGCGGCGGGAGAGAAGAGAAAGGCATAGAATTCCAGATGGGAGGCGCTGCGGCTGAGGCAAGCGGAAGTTACGTGTTCACATATCGTCGGCCCGGACTTGATCCGGGCCAGGGCTATCTCGAACCGCAAGAAGAAGAAAAGCCCAGCCCCGGATCAAGTCCGGGGTGACGAATGGTGGAAAAACCAGAGGACTCGAAACGAAAAGGGCGGCCCCGCGCGGAGCCGCCCTTTCCTGTCCGACCAAGCGGCACTCGATGGGACCCTTTGGTCCCCGTCGAAGTACCACTTTGATGGGCTTACTTGAGCTCGACGGTGCCGCCGGCTTCCTCGATGCGCTTCTTGAGTTCTTCGGCTTCGGCCTTGCCGATGCCTTCCTTGACCGCCTTCGGAGCGCCTTCGACCAGCGCCTTGGCTTCGCCCAAGCCCAGGCCGGTGATCGCACGCACTTCCTTGATGACGTTGATCTTCTTGCCACCGTCGCCGGTGAGGATCACGTCGAACTCGGTCTTTTCTTCCTCGACCGGAGCGGCGGCACCGCCACCGGCAGCCGGAGCCGCAACGGCAGCGGCGGCCGAAACGCCCCAGCGCTCTTCGAGCGCCTTGGCGAGATCGGCGGCCTGGAGGACGGTCAGCTCGGAAAGCTGATCAACGAGGGATTGAATGTCTGCCATTTTAAGTCTCCGTTTCAATTGGTGTTCCTGCGAAAGCAGGAACCCGTGCTCCTGCCTTTGCAGGAGCACGGGTTGGTTCAGTCGGTAATCAGGCGTCCTGGGTCGCCGCGTCCTTGGCCGCATAGGCCCCGAACACACGCGCCAGCATCGCTCCCGGTTCGCTGATCGTGCGCGCGATCTTGGTCGCGGGCGCCTGGATGAGACCGATGATGGTCGCACGCAGTTGATCGAGCGAGGGCAGTTCGGCCAGCGCGCGAACCCCGGCGAGATCGAGGACCGTGTCGCCCATCGCGCCGCCGACGATCTCGAACTTGTCGGTCGTCTTGGCGAAATCCACGGCGACCTTGGCGGCCGCAACGGGATCGGCGGATGTGGCGAGCGCCGTCGGCCCGGTCAGCATATCGCCGATCGGAGCGTAGGTGGTGCCCTCGAGCGCGATCAGGGTGAGCGTGTTCTTGGTCACCTTGAAGCTGGCGCCGGCATCCCGCATCCGGTTCCGCAATGTGGTGGACTGGGCCACCGTCATGCCGAGATTGCGGGTGATCACCACCACCTGCGTCTCGGAGAACGTCTGCTTCAGCGCGGCGACCTGCTCGGACTTTTGAGCTCGATCCATGCACTCTTCCTTCACTTTGCCCGCCGGATACGTCCGTCGGGCAGGTTGAACGCCACGCGGCAAGCCGCATGGCGCTTTGTGTCCGAGGGGATCGGTTGACTGCCCGACGCTATGAAGCTCGGCAGACTCGGCCACCTGGCCGGTGAAACTCTTCCCCGTCTAGGCTGGAGATTAAGGCCGGAAACCCGGCCACCAACTGTCTCGGACGGCGCAAGGCGGAACAAGCCCGCCAGGCGAAGCCAGCGCCTATACAGGCTTTTGCTTTTCGATCAAGCGCCTGACCGGCCCGTCACCAGTTCAGGTGATCCATCCCGTGGATCAGCGCGCCGCCCAACCAGCCCTGGACGAGCAGCGCGAGGGTGATCGCGCCCAGGGAAAGGCTCATGGCCCGACTGCCGATCGCCGGGCCTTGTCGCCACGCCCACATGCCGAGCGCGGCGCCGAGCAGGCCGATCAGGGTGCCGAGCCAGCGATGGGCGCGGAGCAACGGATCGGCGTCGGACAGGCTCCAGCCGGCGTTGATCCAGCCAAGCAAGGCCGCTCCTGCCGCAGCCGCGCCGGCAACCACGACCAGGGCGCGCAGCGTGTCCTCCGGCCGCCCCTTGCGGCGGCGGACCAGCAGCAGCGCCACCCACGCCACGGGAAACAGGGCAAGCGGGAAGTGCACCGCGAACGGGTGAGTGCGGCCGACCCAGTCCGCCAGCCGCTCGGGCCAGGGCCGCGCCGCCTCCGCTTCGATACGGGCGAGATCGTCCTTCACCGCCTCGTGCACCGCCGGCGACATCGGGTGCGGGATGGTCCGCGCCGCGGCCCGCGGGTGCTGGGCTGCGATTTGCACCGCTCGGCTCTGCTCCGCGATCTTCTTCGCATGGTCCTTGTGCGCCGCCGCCGAAGTGGCGGCGAGCGCCAGAACCAACAGGGCGAAGGTCCCGCGGGTCAGAACCATGCACGAAGGCCGACCAGGAAGCTCCACCCGCCGGCATCCTCGCCTTTCGCCCGCCGGAAGTCCGCCGTGCCGCCGAACGCCCGCTCATATTCGACGCCGACGTACGGCGCCAGCTGCGGCTTGAACTCGTAGCGAAGCCGCAATCCCAGCTCCGCAGTGGACAGGCCGGAGCCGATGCCGAGCTCCGGCACGTCCTGCGCGGCAAGGTCGAATTCGACGCGCGGCTGCAGGATCAGCTTCTGTGTTACGCGCTGGTCGTATTCGGCCTCCACGCGCGCGGTGAGATCGCCCTTGGCCGAGAGGAAAGCGGCGGCGTCTACCTCGAACCAGTAGGGCGCGAGGCCCTGCACGCCGAGCACGAGGTGGGCGCGGTCGGGGCGCGGGCGCAGGTCGTAGCGCGCGCCCGCCTGCAGGTCGAAAAAGGGGCCGATCGCATGGCTCCACAGCGCCTGCACTTCGGCCTGCTCAACCGCACCGCCGACCGCGCCCTCGCCCTCGGTCTTGACCCAAAGCTTGTCGATGTCGCCACCATACCAGCCCTGCCCGTCCCAGGCGTAGCCGTCGCGGCCGTCGCGGATACGCGCCTCCAGCCGGTCGACCAGCAGCTTGCCGACCCGGTGGTCCCCATGCTCCGCGCGAATGCCCTCGCGTGCAGCGGCCATGCGTTCCGCCCCGAACAGGCCATCGGCGGCATGAGCCGGCCCACTCAGCGCGGCCGGGGGTGGCGGCGCATTGGGCGGCGTCGGCGCGCCTGCTTCGTGACCGGCATGAACATCCGCCTGGCCCATGTCGTGCCCGGCGTGAGCATCGGGCTTGGCCTCCATGTCGTGCCCGGTGTGCGGGTCGGCCGTTTGCGCCTGATGCCCCGCGTGGGGATCCGGCTGCGTGGATGCCGGCATGTCATGCCCGGCGTGGGGATCGGCCACCGGTTCTTGCGCCGCCTTGTGGCCGGCGTGCGGGTCCGCCGGTCTCGGCTTAGCCCGCGCTGTCGCTGGCGTAGCGCGTTTTGGCTGGGCCTTCTTGCGCGCCGGCGCCTTGGCGGCAGCCCCTGGCTTCGCCACAGCCTTTTTCGCTGCCGGCCTTTTGGCCGTGGTCTTCCGGGCCGCCGGCTTGGCGGGGGCCGGCTTCTTCGGCGCCGGCTTTGCCTTTGGCATTGGCATGGTGTGCCCGCCATGATGGCCGTGATGCTGCGCGAGCGCCGGCGCGGTGAGCGCGGACGCCGCGGCAAGGGCGATGAGGAGCCGCATCATGCCGCCGCTCCGTCCATCGGGCGCACCGTCACGATCCGCATCATGCCGGCATGCATGTGGTAGAGCATGTGGCAGTGGAAGGCCCAGTCTCCGGGAGCGTCCGCAGTCAGGTCGACGCTGACCTTGCCGCCGGGCAGGACCATCACCGTATGCTTCATCGGCTGGTTGCCGCCATGCCCGTTAACCACCTCGAAGAAGTGGCCGTGCAGGTGCATCGGATGCGTCATCATGCTGTCGTTGATCATGGTGATCCGCACCCGCTCGTTGCGCTCGAAGCGGATCGGCTCCGGGTTCTCACTGAACTTCTCGCCGTCGATCGACCACATGAAGCGCTCCATGTTGCCGGTGAGGTGCACCTCGACATTGCGGGTCGGCGCCCTTTTGTCCGGATTGGGGCTGAGCGAGACGAGATCGCGATAGGTCAACACCTTGTGGCCGACATCCTCCAGCCCCAAGCCCGGATCACCGGTGCGGTCGACCGGATTGGGCGCGATCATGTCAACGCCGGCGCCCACCTTGACGCTTGGCGGCAGCTTGGAGGTGTCGCGCATGTCGTGGCTCATCGCGCCTGAGCCTGAGCCTGCGCTTGCGCCATGCCCCATCGCAGCATGATCCATCCCGCCGCCGCCGCCATGCGCACCATGATCCATGCCGGCCATGCCGCCCATTCCCATGTCCTTCATGCCGAGCGTCGGCCGCTTGCGCAGCGGTGGGACCGGCGCGCTCATGCCCATGCGCGGCGCGAGCGTCGCGCGGGCAAGCCCTGAGCGGTCGATGCTTTCGGCAACGAAGGTGTAGGCGCGGTCCTCCGTCGGAGTGACGATCACGTCGTAAGTCTCGGCATTGCCGATCTTGAACTCCTCGACGGTGACCGGCCGCACATATTGCCCGTCCGCTTCGACGACTGTCATGGCGAGGCCGGGGATGCGGACGTTGAAGATGCTCTGTGCGGCGGCGTTGATGATGCGCAGCCGCACCCGCTCGCCCGGCCTGAACAAAGCCGTCCAATTGTCCGCGGGGCCGTGCCCGTTGGCGAGGTAGGTGTAGGTCTCCCCCGTCACGTCGGCGATGTCGGTCGGGTCCATCCGCATCCGGCCCCACATGGCGCGCTCCGCGGCGGACATCGTGCCGGTGGTAAGCGTCTGCTTCTGCCGATTGAAGAAGCCGCCCTCCTGCTTGAGGCGGGCGATCACCTGGTGCGGGTGAAGAAAGGTCCAGTCGCTGAGCACGATCACATGCTCGCGATCATAAGAGACCGGATCGGCGCCCTTGGGATCGATGACGATCGGCCCGTACAGCCCTTGCTGCTCCTGCAGCCCGGAATGGCTGTGATACCAGTAGGTACCCGCCTGCCGGATCGGGAACTCGTAGATGAAGGTCTCGGCGGGGCGGATGCCCGGAAAGCTCACTCCGGGAACGCCGTCCATCTGGAACGGCAGCAAAAGGCCGTGCCAATGGATCGAGCTGTCCTCGTCTAGCGCGTTGGTGACGTGGATGCGAACATCCTGACCTTCGCGCAGGCGGATCAAGGGCGCGGGCAAAGTGCCGTTGACGGTCACCGCATGGCCGCTTCGGCCGCCCAGCGCGAAACCCGAATGGCCGATCTTGAGCCGGATATCGGACCCGGAAAGCGTCTGCGCCTGGGCAGCGGCGCCGGTTGAGCCAGTCTGCGCCCAGGCGGGGAACAGGCCGGAAAGGCCCAGCCCGGCGCCGCCGAGCGCCGCGCCGCGGAGCAAGGCCCGCCGGCCAAGCATGGGTAGATGTTCCATGTTCAGGTCTCGCATTCTTCCAAGCGACCTTAGGGCCGCCGATTGATCCGGAATCATGCCGGCGAACCGGCCCGTGGATCAGGGATTGCGAGGAGGTCGCGGCTCGGCTTCGGGGTCAAGTCCGGCGTTCGTCACGAAGATGCGCACGGACGGGAGGATGGCCGCAACCGTCTGCGGACGAGGCATCGGAGTGGCTACAGCCGGGATGCAGGAGCACACAATCGCGCAATCAACAGCGGTGGCAGGCGCTGCTTTATCAGGCGCGCTCTGCCCTTCCTCGCCCATTTCCATGCAATGGGACTCGGCAGCGGCCGTGTGAGACGCTCCCATGGCGACCGCCTGGTGCGAACCCAACATGCCGAGCGGCGCCAAGGTCAGCGCAAGCAGGGCAAGAAGCCGGAAGAGAAAGCCGATCCGCACCGGCATGAGTTAGGAGTTCAGGAACCCGCCCGCAACCGCGAGCGGGAGACACAAGCTCTTCAGCTCGCCCGCGCGACCTGCTTATCCGTCAGCAGCTGCTGAAGCTCGCCCGCCTCATACATTTCCATCATGATGTCGGAGCCGCCCAGGAACTCGCCCTTCACGTAAAGCTGCGGGATGGTCGGCCAGTCGGAATAAGCCTTGATGCCGCCCCGGATTTCCGGGTCCTGCAGCACGTCCACCGTCTCGAACTGCACGCCGAGATGATCGAGGATCGCCACCGCCTTGCTCGAAAATCCGCATTGCGGGAACAGGGCGGAGCCCTTCATGAACAGCACGACGTCATTCGAGCGGACGATCTCGTCGATGCGGGCATTGGTATCGGTCATATGCTGGTCCTTAATCCGGTGTCGCGGTGGTGAGCTGGAGCGCGTGGAGCACGCCGCCCATCCGCCCGCCCAAGGCTTCGTAAACACGCCGCTGCTGGGCGATGCGCGGCTGCCCCCTGAAACTTTCTGAAATCACGCGCGCGGCGTAATGGTCGCCGTCGCCGGCCAGATCGGTGATCTCCACCCGCGCGTCCGGGATACCGGCGCGGATCAGGGCTTCGATGTCTTCGGCCGCCATCGCCATCAGCCTTGCGACTCCATCATCTGCCGCCGCGCTTCGACCGTTTTGTGCTCCAGCGCGTCGCGGATCTGCGCCTCGTCGCACTCGACCCCGGCCGAAGTGAGGTCACCCAGAAGCTTGCGCACTACGATCTCGTCGCCCGCTTCCTCGAAATCGGAACGCACCAGATCGCGCGCGTAGCCGTCCGCCTCGACTTCGGTCAGCCCCATCAGCTTGGCCGCCCACAGCCCCATCAACCGGTCGCGCCGCGCCACCACCTTGAACTGCATCTCCTGGTCGCGGGCATACATATTCTCGAATGCCCGTTCACGATCGTCGAAAGTGGTCATGAGTGTCCTTGGCTGGTGTTAGGTTCAGATAAGCGCGAAGCGTGGGGCGCGCAACGACGAGGTACGAAGGTCGAAAACGAGGTTATGCAGGTCAGGAATTTACAGGTAAGCAATCTCGGATGCGAGAGCCGGATTTCGATGTCGATGGATGGTGTCTTGATGATGGCGAGGAATACCATCGAGAAGCACCTGAGACGTTCTGGATCCCCAGCAAAGCAGCTCGCGAAGGGCTATATCCAGGCGACCTCGCCAAACTGATCTTCCGTATCGATGTCGGCGGGGAGGACAAGCAGGTCGCAGTGGAGCGCATGTGGGTGCTTGTTCGCGAACGTATTCCGAACGGCTACCTCGGCATTCTCGACAACAATCCCCATGCAATCGAGGAAAACGATGAGCTTTGGAGCGGCATCGAGCTGCCGTTCTCGGCTCGTCACGTGATTGATATCGACACGGCAAATGAGAAGACGATCACTATAGCCGCCGAAGAGCCCAGGAGACGGTGGCCAATCCGATAATTGCGGATTGTCCGTTCGTGATTTCACATGGTCACCACAAGCTTTCCAACCGCCTGCCGCGCGGCCATGTGGGCGATCGCCCCGCCGCCCTGCTCCAGCGGCCACGTGCGGCTAACTTTGGGGGCGATCTTGCCCTCGTGCCACAGGCGGAACAGGGTGCGGATGTGGGCGGCGTTGGCGGCCGGATCGCGCGCGGCGAAGGCGCCCCAGAAGACGCCGCATACGTCGCAGCTCTTGAGCAAAGTAAGGTTGAGCGGCAGCTTCGGGATGCCGGCCGGGAAGCCGACGACGAGATAGCGTCCCTCCCAGGCGATGCTGCGCAAGGCCGGCTCGGCATAATCGCCGCCGACCGGATCGTAGATGACGTCCGCGCCCTGTCCGCCGACCGCTTCCTTGAACTGGACGGCGAGCGCCTTGCTCGCCTCCTTGTCGAACGGCCCCTGCGGATAGACGATGACAAGATCCGCGCCCGCCGCCCGCACCGCCTCGGCTTTCTCCTCCGACGAGACCGCGCCGATCACGCGCGCTCCGAACGCCTTGCCGAGTTCCACCGCTGCCAAGCCCACTCCGCCCGCCGCGCCGAGCACGAGCAAGGTCTGCCCCGCCTCCAGCTTCCCGCGATCGAGCAAGGCGTGGATCGAGGTCGCATAAGTGAGGATCAGCGCCGATCCCTCCTCGAAGCTGCGTTCCGGCGGCAGCGGCAGCGCGGTCGCGGCCTGCACGACCACCTTCTCCGCCAGCCCGCCATGCCCGATCATCGCGATCAGCCGGTCGCCCTCGCTCCAGCCGGTAACGCCCAAGCCGACCTGCTCGACCACGCCCGCCACTTCCCCGCCCGGAGCGAATGGCCGCGGCGGCTTGAACTGATACTTGTCCTCGATGATCAGCACGTCCGGATAATTGATCGCGCACGCCTTGACCCGCACCAGCAGCTGCCCGGGACCGGGCGCCGGATCGGGCAGGTCGGTCAGTTCGAGCGTCTCCGGCCCTCCCGGCGCGTTTGAGAGCAGGGTCCTCACTGCGCCGCCCGCGGGAATGCGGGCAGCTTCGCCACGTCTGTCGGCTCATGCTGAATGATCACCTTGGCCTTGAGGGCGCTTGCGATCGCTTCAAACCGGTCATGCGAGCCGAGCGTGTCGCTCCGATCGGCGTTGAAGCTCGGCACGCCGCGGCTGCGGCGGTTCTCGGTGAAATGGAACTGATCGCCGCTCAGCAGCACCGGGCCGCTGCGCAGGCGGACCAGGAGCGCCTGGTGCCCCGGCGTATGCCCGGGCATGTCGAGGATGGTGACGCTGCCGTCGCCGAACACGTCATGGTCGCGCCGGATCGGCTCGACCTTGCCCGCGCCGCTCGCCCACGGCGCGATCCGATTGGCGTTTTGGCCGGCCTTGGTGGCTTCGAAATCCTCGGCCCCGATCAGCAGGGTCGCCTGCGGGAAGTCCGCCGCCTGGCCGATATGATCCTGGTGATTGTGGCTGATCCCGACGAAGTTCACCTGCGCCGGACGCACGCCGATCTCGGCCAGCTGGTCGACGATGCGCCGCCGGACCACTACCGTCATGGACCCCAGCGACGAGTTTTGGCCGGCATTTTCCCCCGGCAGCCCGGTGTCCCACAGCAGCAGGCGATCGCCGTTGCGGATGAGGTAACAGCTGTTGGTCAGCGTTTTGGACTTGCCAACATAAGCGAAGGTGTCGGAGAAGACGTTGAGGTCACCGACCTGGATCGAGCCGCAATCGAGCCGCCACATCGACAGCGCGGGCCGGGTGCTCGGGGCGGCCTGCATGCCGGACAGGGCGAAAGCCGCCACGCCTGCCGAGAGCGTCTTCAACCAGCGCATGGCTGTTCCTCCTAATTTGCGCCGATCAGGAAACCGGCATTGTAGGCCCACCGCCCCGCAATGACCGCGATCAGAGCAATCGCCACGAGGATCAACAACAGTCGTGTATAGCGGGACATGCCGGTCAGCTTTCGTAAGAAGCCGTGGTTTTGGCGGCGACCTCATCAGCACCAACCCCCGGCGCCATCTCGATCAGCCGGAACGAGCTGCCATGGTCCGGCCGGTGGAACACGGCAAGGTCCGTGATCACCATGTCGACCACGTTCTTCCCCGTCAGCGGCAGCGTGCATTCGGGGATGAACTTGGGATCGCCGTTCTTGGAGACATGCTCCATCACCACGATGATCTTCTTGACGCCCGCGACCAGATCCATCGCGCCGCCCATGCCCTTGATCATCTTGCCCGGGATCATCCAGTTGGCGATGTCGCCGCCCTGGCTCACCTCCATTGCGCCGAGCACCGTCAAATCGATATGCCCGCCCCGGATCATCGCGAAACTATCGGCGGAGGAGAAATAGGAGGAGGAAGGCAGCTCCGAGATGGTCTGCTTACCGGCGTTGATGAGATCGGGATCGACCTCGTCCTCATAGGGAAACGGCCCGATGCCCAGCATTCCGTTCTCGGATTGCAGCGTGACCGTCATCCCCTGCGGGATGTTGTTGGCGACGAGCGTCGGGATGCCGATACCGAGATTGACGTAATAGCCGTCGCGCAGTTCCTTCGCAGCGCGCGCGGCCATCTGATTGCGGTCCCAGGGCATCTTTCTGTCCTTCTACCAGTAGCGGGACACGGCGAAATCGTCGAACAGAGCTTCGTTCGAAACGAGTCGCATACCCGCGATTTGCGCTTGAGCGATGAGCATCCGGTCCCAAGGGTCCTTATGCTTGATCGCCAACAGCCCCGCCCTTTGTCCATGCTCCGCGCTGATGGGGAGAATCGCGAAACCGCAACGCTCCACTTCCACGACAAAGTTTTCGGCGAGGGAAGGGCTGACTTTAAGGTTACCCAGCCTGTACTTAGTCGCAATCTCGAAAGCCGAAGCCGCGCTTACGAAGATGACGTTCTCGCCGGTTTCGATGCCGACTCTTGCCTTTTCCGACAGGAGTTCAGGCTCCTGCGCCGCCCAGATCAACGCGTGAGTGTCGAGGAGCAGCCTCATTCGTCCGGCGGCTTATAGAGCGGATCGGTCGGAAGCGACTCACCATTCCAAAGCTCGAGTTCGTCGTCGGGCAATGGATCCCAAAAGCCGTAAGCAAGAGGATCACTGCCTTTGCTATCGCCGCGTAACCAGCCAAGCTGGCGACTCTTCGGCGGTGCCGGGTTCAGAGGCACAAGCCTTGCTACCGGCGTCTTGCCGCGCGCAAGCACGATTTCCGCGCCCGCTTCGACCTCGGCCAGCAGGCGCGACAGATGGGTCTTCGCCTGATGCACCGCGACCACCCTCGCAGCCGTATCAAGGGGTGTTTCGGCGTTCATGACTAAGCCATTAGCTAAGTCGACTGGTGAATTCAAGCAGGCTCCCTCTGCCGCACCATCCGGAACTCGATCTTCTTGTCGTAGGGCGCGCCCAGGATCATCCGCTTCACGTAGATGCTCGGCAGGTGGATGCTGTCCGGATCGAGGCTGCCGACCGGCACGATCTCCTCCACTTCGGCCACACACACCCGCCCCGATGTCGCCGCCGGCTGGTTGAAGTTGCGCGCGGTCTTGCGGAACTGAAGGTTGCCCGCCTCGTCGGCGCGCCAGCCTTTCACGATCGACAGGTCCGCCCTGATGCCCCGCTCGAGGATGTAGGTCTCGCCGTCGAACTCCTTACGCTCTTTGCCCTCGGCAACTTGGGTGCCGACGCCGGTCTTGGTGTAGAAGCCCGGAATGCCGGCGCCGCCGGACCGCATCCGCTCGGCGAGCGTCCCTTGCGGACAGAATTCCACCTCGAGCTCGCCGGCCAGATACTGCCGCTCGAATTCCTTATTCTCGCCGACATAGGACGAGATCATCTTGGCGACCTGCCGCGTACGCAGCAGCTTGCCGAGCCCCTCATTATCAATGCCGGCATTGTTGGACGCGACGGTCAGGTCCTTGACCCCGCTCGCCTGGATCGCGTCGATCAGCCTCTCGGGGATGCCGCACAGGCCAAACCCGCCCGCGCATATCGTCATGCCGTCGAACAACAGCCCTTCGAGGGCCGCGGCGGCATCGGGATAGATTTTCTGCATGGCCACTCCGCTCTGGACGCTATCGCGATAAGCGGGTGAAACAGGGCGGGTCAAGGAAGGCGGAGCCAAGCGATGACGGATCAAGCCACGCCCAACCTGCCGTCGCGTGACTTCGAAGCGACCTCCCGCTTCTACGCCGCGCTAGGCTTCACCGAAGGCTGGCGCGACGAGGGGTGGATGATCCTGGAGCGCGGCGGCCTGATGCTCGAATTCTTCGCCCATCCCGAGCTCGACCCGCTCACCAGCTGGTTCAGCTGCTGCCTGCGACTCGACGATCTCGACGGCTTCTACGCCCTGTGCAGGACCGCCGGCATACCGGAGGCCCAAACCGGACAGCCGCGCCTCCACCCGCCACGCGTGGAGGCTTGGGGCGGCCGCATCGGCTATCTGGTCGATGCCGATGGAACGCTGATCAGGCTGATCCAGAACAGCCCGAAATAGACCTCAGCCCTTAAGCTTGCCCAGCACGCCCTGCAGCTGCATCGCCGCGGACATGTCGCCCTCGACCTTGAGCTTGCCCTGCATGAACGCGGTCATGCCGTCGAGCTGACCGGACGACATCGCCTCCCAATCGGCCCAGCTCACCTTGATCGTCGTGTCGGCGGTGCCGTCCTGCTCCGTCACCTGGTTGGCCTGGCCGTCCAGCATCAATGCGCCCTCCGGCCCGAAATCGATCTTCACCCGCTTGCCCGGGAGCCAGGCCTGGGCGCCGTTCATCTTCGTCGCGAGTTCACTCTTGGTCATGTTGATCTCCGCTCGTTTCGGCTCCCGTACTTTACGTCAACGTCAAGTCAAGCGCCGCCTCGACTGACATTCAGGCCAAGCGTAGAGCGCAAGCATGACACAGCGCACCGGCGGCCGCATCCTGATCGACAATCTGCTCGCCCAGGGCTGCGACCGTATTTTCACCGTGCCGGGGGAGAGCTTCCTCGCCGCCCTAGATGCGCTCCACGACACGCCTGCGATCGATCTCGTCGTCTGCCGTCAGGAAGGCGGCGTTGCCTATATGGCAGAAGCGGACGGCAAGCTGACCGGCCGCCCGGGAGTCGCGTTCGTCACCCGCGGCCCGGGCGCGGCCAACGCGGCCATCGGCGTCCATGTCGCGCACCAGGATTCGACGCCGATGCTGCTGCTGGTCGGCGATGTCGCGCGCGGCGACCGCGACCGCGAAGGTTTCCAGGAAGTCGATTTCCTGACCTTCTTCGCCCCGCTCGCCAAGTGGGTCGGCCGGGTGGAGGACGCCCGGCGCATCCCCGAATATGTCGCCCGCGCTTACTCGACCGCGATGTCCGGCCGGCCCGGTCCGGTCGTGCTGGTCCTGCCCGAGGACATGCTGCGCGACGAGGTCGAAGCAATCGACCGGCCCAAGGTCCACCCGCCGGTCCAGCCCGCCTGCGCGATGGCGACGGCGACCCTGATGGGCCTGCTCGGCGACGCCGCCGCCCCGGTCGCGATCGTCGGCGGCGCCGGCTGGGACGCCGCCGCCTCGCACCATTTCGCTGCCTGGGCCGAGCGGATCGGGCTCCCCGTAGCCGCCGCCTTCCGACGCCAGGATGCGATTCCGAACGGCTCACCCGTCTATGCCGGTAATCTGGGCTACGGACCCAATCCGAAGCTGGTTGAACGCGTCAAAGCGGCCGATCTGCTCCTCGTCGTCGGTGCCCGCCTCGGCGAGGCGACTACCGACGGCTATACCCTAGTCACCTCCGACCACCCGGACCAGATCCTGGTCCACGTCCACCCCGATCCGAACGAGCTCGGCCGCGTCTACCTGACGGACCTCGCCCTTTGCGCCGACATGCGCGAGTTCGCGGAGCTGGTCGAAAGCTGGGATGACGATGTGATCTCGTTCGATGCCGGCGCCGAGGCGCATCGCGAATGGCTGGATTGGAACGAGCCCAAGCCCCGCGAAGGCGCCGCGCTCGATCTCGGTCAGGTCGTCGCCGAACTCCGCCGTGCCCTTCCCGCCGACACAATCGTGTGCAACGGCGCGGGCAACTTCTCCGGCTGGTTCCACCGCTTCTGGCATTATGCGGCCTGCCCGAGCCAGCTCGCCCCCACCAACGGCTCGATGGGCTACGGCCTTCCCGCCGCGATCGCCGCCTCGCTGCGCTTTCCCGACCGCCAGGTGCTGTGCGCGGCCGGCGACGGCGACTTCCTCATGAACGGGCAGGAGCTCGCCACCGCTATGCGGCAAGGTGCCAACCTGCTCGTCCTAGTCATCGACAATGGCAGCTACGGCACGATCCGCATGCACCAGGAACGCGAATACCCCACCCGCGTCACCGCCACCGACCTCCAAAACCCCGACTTCGCCGCCCTCGCCCGCGCCTACGGCGCATGGGCGGAAACAGTGAAGCGCACGGAGGACTTCGCCCCCGCGCTCTCGCGTGCTCAAGCGGAACGCGGCTTGAAGCTGCTGCACCTCAAGACCGATGTCGAGCAGATCACCAGTGCCACGACCATAACAAAGCTGCGGGCGCGCTCGTAGGAAGCACGCCGCCGGTGATTGTGAGCGCTCACAGCTTGTTGATGACGCCCTTGATCTTGCCTTTAATTTCCTGGCCGTCGCCTTTCAGCTCCTGCGCCGCGCCTTCTTCCCGAACGCGCTCGTTGCTGCTGCCTTGCTTGAGGTTGCCGGCGACCTGATTGCCCGCGCCCTTCAGCTTGTCGGTGAATTCGCCCATTGCTCTACTCCTCGTACCTGTCGGCGCGCCGGAACTGGCGCCGATCCGAATGGGCAAGGAACGCGGCCCCGCTCGTCTCGGTTCCGTTACAACCCGAACGGGTACATCTCCTCCTCCGCGCCCGCGGGCTGCTCAGGCCCATCCAGCGGCGTCACCGCTGTCGTCTCGTCGAACCACACCCAGGCGTCGAACTGGTTGGGCAGGACCGCCTGAGCATAGTGGCTCCAGCGCTCGGTTTCCGGGCGGTAGATCACGCCGATGAAGCGCTCCAGCCGGGCTTCCAGCAGCGGCTCGATCAGCGCGTCGGCCTGCTCCTCGCGTAGGTCGAGCAGGAAGCGCTCGATGCCTGCATCGTGGCACTGTCGTTCGTAGCTGCCGGCGAGTGACGGCCGCACCTGCTTCACCTCCATGGGATCGTCCCAGTCCGTCGCTGCCGCCACGGTGCCGGTGTGGGTGCCGAAGCCGATCAGCCGCGCCTGGTGGCCCCATTTCTCTTTGCACAATTGCCCGATGTTGAGCTCGTCCCGCTGCTGGCCCATCTCGGTATGTGCGGCGTTTCCGATATGGCTGTTATGCGCCCAGACCACCGCCTTCGCGTCCGGGCCCTTGGCGTCGAGCAGCTGGCAGAGCGTCTCGAACATGTGCGTGTCGCGCAGGTTCCAGCTCTCCGCCGCGCCGTGATACATGACGCGGTAATAAGCCTCAGCATTGGCGACCAGCCGCGCATTGGCCGCAGCGTCGAGATATTCGTCGCCATTCTCCTCGACATATTCGGCGCGCTTACCGAGCAGCTCGCGCAGCATTTGGACGACCTGCTGCTCGCATTGCGCATAGCCCTTGGTCAGCGCCATCCGGCCATAGCTCTGGGGATTGCGGGCGTAGGGCCCGAGGCACCCGTAACGCTCGCGCGCCACTGCCGCGGCTTCCGGATCGACATCGTCGAGATAGTCGATCACCGCCCGTATCGAGCCGCCGAGATTGTACAGATCCAGGCCGTAGAAGCCGGCCATCCGCTCGGCCTCTACCACCCCATTTCGGCTGCGCATCCAGCGCACGAAGGCCTGCACGTCGGTGTTGCGCCACATCCAGGTCGGGAAACGCTCGAACGCCTTCTCCTCGCCCTCGCGAGGCGGGCGGTTACGGACATAGCGGTCGATCACCGCCGCGTCCGGCCAGTCCGCCTCCACCGCCACAATCGTGAATCCATGCTCCTCGATCAGCCGTTGCGTGATCGCCGCGCGCGCCCGGTAGAACTCGCTGGTGCCGTGGCTCGCCTCGCCGAGCAGCACGACCTTGGCGTCAGCGAAGCGATCGAACAGCGCACCGAAGGCCGGGTCATCCAGCTCGGGCAGCGGCTCGGCATGGTCGCGGATCAGCTCGGGCAAGGACCGCGGGTCCGCCCGTTCGCCCTTCTCCGTCCAGGCATGGGCGCCGATCAGCGGCACGAAGCGGACCGCGCCGATCTCCTCCTGCTCGAACTCGTCCTCGCTGGTCCGGGTCACCTTGACGAGCTTCTGCACCTCCTGCGGCTCGCCGACCGGCATGACCAGCCGCCCCCCCACCTCCAACTGCATCAGCAAAGGCTCCGGGACATGGCTCCCACTCGCCGAGACGATGATCGCGTCGAAGGGCCCCTTGTCGGGATAGCCGCGCGTGCCGTCGCCTTCGTAGATCGAGACATTCTCGTAACCGAGCCGCTCCAGCCGCTCGCCCGCGATCTTCGCCAGTTCCTCATGCCGCTCGATCGCGATCACTTCGTCCACGACCCGCGCGATCAGCGCCGAGGCGTAGCCGGAGCCCGCACCCACTTCGAGCACCTTGTCGGCGGAGCCGAGCTCCGCCGCCTCCATCATGAGTGCAACGATGTAAGGCTGCGAAATGGTCTGCTCCGCCTCGATCGGCAGCGGCCCGTCCTCGAACGCGAACTCACGAAGGTGCTCCGGCACGAACGCCTCGCGCGGAACCGTGCGGAAGGCGTCGAGGATCGCCGGGTCCGAGATGCCGCGAGCAGCGATCTGCTTCTCGACCATTCGGGCGCGGGCGGCTTCTGTCATGGCGGAGCAAACGGCCGCGATGCGGGCGCGTTCCTGGGCAATCCTCAGGCTTCTTCGTGGAGGCTCAACCCCGCCGGCAGCCGCTTCACTCGCTTACCCTGCATCATCTCATCGACCGCTTCGAGCGCGGCTTTCAAGCCCTTGTCGCTATACGGCTTGGCCAGCCAGCCGACCGCAAGCTTACGCGCTTCCTCCGGCAAGTCCGCGGTCACGAACAGGACGGGGACGTTCCGGGCCGCCGCGGCGCGCGCAACGTCGGTGCCGTCGCCATCGCCCGACAGGCTGATGTCGCTGAGGACCAGATCGATCTGCTCTTCATCGATCAGGCGGGTGGCGTCTTCCAGATTGTCGACCGTCCCGACGACCTTATAACCCGCCTCGCCGAGCAGATGCTCGTTGTCGAACGCGACCAGCGGCTCGTCTTCGACGACGAGGATCCGGCTGATCACTCTTTTACGCTTACCGAACATCATGGGGGTGCCCTGTTCCTTCCTCCCGCGTAACGAGCATTCGGGCGACTTGTGCCGGAGCCGCCAAGCGATTCGGCGCGTTCCGCCTTCGACACACATCAAACCCGATCACTGTTGCACGGAGAACACTCTGCCCCCGCCCCCATCCCCCCGCGAAGAACAACGTATCGCCAAGCTGCTCGCCCGAGCAGGGGTCGCCTCGCGCCGCGACATCGAGCGCATGATCGCGGATCGCCGAATCTCGATCGACGGCAAGCCGGTCGAGACGCCCGCGACCCTGCTCACCTCGCTGCGCGGCGTCACGGTGGACGGCAATCCCGTCCAGGCTGCGGCCCCCGCCCGCCTGTTCCGCTATCACAAGCCGACCGGGCTTCTGACAGCGGCGCGCGATCCCAAGGGCCGGCCGACCATCTACGACAAGCTCCCGCCCGGCCTGCCGCGCGTGATGCCGGTCGGGCGGCTCGACATGAACACGGAAGGGTTGCTGCTGCTCACCACAGACGGCGAGTTGAAGCGCCAGCTCGAACTCCCCTCCTCGGCGGTGGAGCGCACCTACCGCGCCCGCGTGTTCGGCGACGTCAGCCAGGAACAGCTCGAGCAGCTGATCCACGGTGTCGAAATCGAAGGCATCCGCTATGGTGCGATCGACGCCAATCTGGAGCGCCGCACCGGCCGCAACGGCTGGGTCGAAATGCGCCTGACCGAGGGCAAGAACCGCGAAGTCCGCCGCGTGCTCGAATATCTGGGGCTCCAAGTCTCCCGCCTGATCCGCGTCGCCTACGGCCCGTTCGTCCTCCAGGACATGCCCGCCGGCGCCGTCGACGAAGTGCGGCAACATGACCTCGTGATGTTCCGGAAGACAATGAAAAGCCCCTCTCCCCTTGTGGGAGAGGGTAAGGGAGAGGGGCGCGCCGCGTCTGCGGCGCAGGAGACTCAACGGGCCCCGTCGAAAGCGCCGGTCGCGGCATCGAGCCGCGCCCGCCGCTCCCCCTCTCCCAACCCTCTCTCACGAGGGGGGAGGGCTTAGATGAGGATCATCGCCGGTGAATGGCGCGGCCGCCCGCTCGTCGCGCCCGAAGGCCGCGCCACCCGCCCGACCAGCGACCGCGCCCGGGAAGGCCTCTTGTCCATGCTCGCCAGCCGCCTCGGCAGTTTCGACGGCCTTCGCGCCGCCGACCTGTTCGCCGGCACCGGCGCGCTCGGCCTGGAAGCCCTCTCGCGCGGCGCCGCCCATTGCCTGTTCGTCGACAATAACGGCAACGCCGTCGCCGCGATCGAGCGCAATCTGAAGTCCTTCGTCGCCGACGATCGTGGCGACGTCCGCGCTCAGGCCGTCGAATATGCCCCGCCGCCGCCCGCGCCCTGCAACCTCGTCTTCCTCGATCCGCCTTACTCGGCCGGGATGTCCGAAGCCGCCCTCGCCCGCATCGCCAACCCCGCCTGGCTCGCCCCCGGCGCCCTCGTCAGCCTCGAAACCGACCGCACCCGCCCCGCCCCGCCGCCCGGCCTGGAGATCGAAACCGAACGCCGCTTCGGCAAAGCGCACCTGACCCTGTTCCGCTGGGCCGGCTGAGCGCGTTCGTCGCTCCGGCGGCGACGCCCGTCACATTGCGCTCGCCCCGTGCTCTTGATTGTCCAAAGCACGTCAAATGAGCGCTCCCGGCCCGGACCCGAACATCGATTGCCTCGCCCGCGCCCTCGCGGCGAGCGCCGGGCTGAACTGGGAGCGGCTCGATCACTACCCCGGATTCACGCGTGGCCGCTGGCGCTCGGAAGCCGAGCGGCTCATCGGCAAGATGGGGCGCCGGGAGAACCGGGCCGCCTAGCTCTTAACTCAGGCGAAAAGGTTGCCGAGCGCCGCTCCGTTCCCTAGCTGTTCAGGGGTGACCCAAGCCGTAGCCGCGACATCTGATCCCATGGCCGAACCCGCTTATCTGCGCGGCCTCAACGCCCCCCAGCGCGAGGCGGTGCTGACCACCGAAGGCCCGGTGCTCGTTCTCGCCGGCGCCGGCACCGGCAAGACGGCGGCGCTTACCGCCCGCCTCGCCCATCTGATCGCTACCCGCCGCGCCTGGCCGTCCGAGATCCTTGCCGTCACCTTCACCAACAAGGCCGCGCGCGAGATGCGCGAGCGCGTCGGCCGCATCGTCGGCGACGCGGTAGGGGGCATGCCCTGGCTCGGCACCTTCCACTCCGTCGCCGCCAAGATGCTGCGTCGCCATGCCGAGCTGGTCGGGCTTCAGGCCAATTTCACAATCCTCGACACCGACGACCAGCTCCGCCTGCTCAAGCAGCTCATCACCGCCGCCGATCTCGACGAGAAACGCTGGCCCGCCCGCAGCCTCGCCGGCCTGATCGACCGCTGGAAGAACCGCGGCTGGACTCCGCGCGAAATCGACGCCGCCGAGAGCGAAGCCTTCGCCAACGGCAAGGGCGCGCAGCTCTACGCCGCCTATCAGGAGCGCCTCAAGACGCTCAACGCCTGCGATTTCGGCGACCTGCTGCTCCACATGCTGGTGATCCTGAAGACCCACCGCGACGTGCTCCAGCACTATCAACAGCGTTTCAAATATGTGCTGGTCGACGAGTATCAGGACACCAACCAGTCCCAATATCTCTGGCTCCGCCTGCTCGCCCAGGAGCGCAAGAACATCTGCTGCGTCGGCGACGACGATCAGAGCATCTATTCCTGGCGCGGCGCGGAGGTCGCCAACATCCTTCGTTTCGAGGTCGACTTCCCCGGCGCCGCGATCATCCGGCTCGAGCAGAATTACCGCTCCACCCCCCACATCCTTGCCGCCGCGTCCGGCGTCATCGCGAACAATGGCGGCCGCCTCGGCAAGACGCTCTGGACCGAGGAAGCGCAGGGCGAGCAGGTCAGCGTGATCGGCGTCTGGGACGGGCCGGAGGAAGCGCGCCGCATCGGCGAGGAGATCGAACGCATCCAGCGCCCCGGCGGTAAACTGGACTCAGTCGCGATCCTAGTCCGCGCACAGTTCCAGACGCGCGAACTCGAAGACCGCTTCATCGCAATCGGCCTGCCTTACCGCATCGTCGGCGGCTTCCGGTTCTACGAACGCGCCGAGATCCGCGACGCGCTCGCTTATCTGCGCGTCATCGCCCAGCCCGCCGACGATCTCGCCTTCGAACGCATCGTCAACACGCCCAAGCGCGGCCTCGGCGACAAGGCGGTCGCTAAGGTGCACGGCTTCGCGCGCGCCGCCGGCGTCTCGCTCTTCTCCGCCGCCGCCCAGATCCTCGACACGGACGAGCTCGCGGGCGCCGCCCGCAATTCGCTCGGCCGCCTCGTCGCCGACTTCGCCCGCTGGCGCCAACGCCTGAACGAGCTCCCCCATCCCGAGCTCGCCCGCCTCGTCCTCGACGAGAGCGGCTACACCGCCATGCTCCAGGCCGACCGCTCGGCCGAGAGCGCCGGCCGCCTCGAGAACCTCACCGAGCTTACGCGAGCCATGGAGGAATATGAGACTCTCGGCGCGTTCCTGGAGCATGTCAGCCTCGTCATGGAGAATGACGCCGAGCGCGATGTCGAGAAGGTCACGATCATGACCATCCACGCCGCCAAGGGGCTGGAGTTCGACACCGTCTTCCTCGCCGGCTGGGAGGAAGGCGTGTTCCCCTCGCAGCGCTCGCTGGACGAAGGCGGCACGGCCAGCCTGGAGGAGGAGCGCCGCCTCGCCTATGTCGCGATCACCCGCGCGCGGCGAAAATGCTTCATCATCCACGCCGCCAATCGCCGCATCTACGGCCAGTGGACCAGCTCGATCCCGAGCCGCTTCGTCGCCGAACTGCCCGCCGCCCACATCGCCCAGGAAACCACAATGAGCGGCGGCGAGAGCCTATGGCGCGCCAACTGGTCCGAGCGCGCCGATCCCTTCGCGGACCTGCAACGCGGCTCCGGCCGCGGCCCCGGCTGGCAACGCGCCGCGACCGGCGGCTTCGAACGCACGCCTCCCCGCGTGGTGGAAGCAAGAGCCAGCGCCGTCAGCCTCGGCAACCCCGGCCGCACCGACATCGCCCTCGGCGCCCGCGTCTTCCACAGCAAGTTCGGCTACGGCAATGTCGCGCAGATCGAGGGCAACAAGCTCGAGATCGACTTCGAGCATGCGGGTAGGAAGCGGGTACTGGATAGCTTTGTGAGTTTGGGATGAGCTACTCTCGCAACCCCAAATTGTCCCGATTCGCCAGATGGGCAACCGCAAGACCGTTGTAGTCAAACCAGTTCCGTGTCGTGCTTGCCACTGCCCCTATTGTCGCTTTGAATTGCTCCAGCGTCGCTCCGCCGAGAACGTGACTCGAAAACGTATTGAAATACGCACGAGACTCACAGCGGGCGAATACGTCAAAGGGTCGGAAGCGTCGACCTGCAAACACTAGACTTCTCGGATACCAGCCTCTTGTGGGTTCCTGGTCGGCTAAGGAAGAACGAAGCAAGAGAATAAAGTCTGCCTGCATCATATCTTCGAATGAGGGATTCGCATTTCGATGCGCCTCCTCCATGAGGTCAGCTTGCAGATCGATTCTGTTCAGCTTAAGTCTTTGGGTGCGTCGAGTTAAGCTTTCAGCATAAGTATTGAATATAGAAAAGTCGGAGGTCGTCCGTCCCCCTGATGTTTCTTCCCGGCGGACGAGATATGGTTTTGATAGGGCCTGCCCTAATAGGTCAAATCGTTCCTCTGCAAGGAGCGCGCCACAAAACGCTAAGAAAGCCTCGTAAACAACGATCTTGTACGGGTCGTATTGCCACGCATGCCACCTACTCACTTCAGGTCCACGAAACATCAGCGTTCCTAAGCCCTTCGAAAAGGCTTAACAGTCGCTGAGCCGCAACTCCGTCATATCGCGCGATAATCAGGGTGAGGTCGGTGATCTGCCTAACGTAGGGCCTAAGTTGCTCGACCGAACGCAGAACAATCTCATCCGCTTCCTCCTCGTCGGAGAAGGAGGGAACTCGATTGCTCATCTCTGAGATCACTGCCTCGGCGAACTCCCGCGTGGCTGCAGCGGCCGCGGGGCTTCCCTGCTTGATGGCACTTTCAGCCCGCCGCAGTTTCGACGTGGTGCCCGTTGTGGCAGAAGTCTCCGGGTCTACTATAGAGGAAGGAGGTTGGCCTAGCTTCGGCTTGATGTACCTAGGCTTGCCCAACAGCCAACGAAGCAGTTCCTCGTAACTACTTTCGTCATTCTCGGATGAGGTGAAGTCAAAGTAGATACGCCCGCCGTAGAAAGATGGTCGATAAGCTTTACCATTCTCGTCTAGCTCGGTGACGATCGCGGCATATTTGTCCTGTTTCGTATTATTGTACAGTTCAGGCGTGATTATCTGTGCCTCTGCGCCGACACCCCCGGAGCGTCCGTCTGCTTTTTCGGCGTAAGCCTTGTCACATACCATGATAACTTTGCTCACGTCCGGGTCGCTGACCATGCCCTCCATGAACGCGTAAGCGTCGTGCCCGGGACGCAGATCCCACTTGTCCAGCACCACGTTTATGCCGTCCTCCACAAGACGGCTTGCGAGGGCTATGACCCAAGCTTCGCGCGTTGGAGACGACCACGAGTAGGACATGAAGGCCTTGATGGCCTTAGAGGTGGTTTCGCTTGCGTCCATTTAGCAGGGTCCTCGTGAGGATCGTTGCACAGCGTGAGTGGCCTTCAACTATCGTGAGTTTACGTATCGACATCCGGGGAACACGGAGTTCCGGGCGAATTCAGGGACACAGTGCCTATTCCGATTCTTGTCCTACGCCGCCCCGATAGTTATTCCCTCCTCCCGCGCCCGCACCCCTGCAAGGGCGTGGGCAGCCTGCATCCGCATCAGCGTGTCGGCCTTGAGCCCGAACGCCTTTTCAAACCGGATCGCCATTTTCGCCGACAAGCCCGCTTTGCCGTTGAGCAAATTGCTTGCCGCCCGCCGGGTCACGCGCAGCCGCTGGCTGAGCGCAGTGACGCTCAGCCCCGCCGGCTCGACGATCTCTGTGCGCAGCCACGTGCCCGGATGCACCGCGAAGCTGCCGTGAAGCTTGGCTGGCATGGCGGGCGGGTTCATCTCATCTCCTGGATTGCGGTGCAACTCGGAGCGGCAGCGAATGCACTACTCGATGACCGAAGCTCGGGCGAGGTGGTTCGAGCTTGCCCGCCGTGCGGAGGCCGGAGAGGAGGTCGTACTCATGCGATACGGTCGTGCCGTGGCATCCCTGCGGCAGACGAGCTCGGTGGCTCCTCCACCGCCGACGGGCAGCCAAGCGCCCACGCGGGACTGAACTAAGCGTCTGAATTGCTGTCCTACAGCAACCCTTTCGATCCATAGTGAGGCGGTGCCGAGTCGCGCACCCGCTCTTTTTAAAGTTTAAGGTCGGAGATCCAGCTTCTTGAAGCGGCTCGAAATCAAGCGTGGACCGTGAACATCGTGAACTTCGCCACCGCTCGGCGTGATTTGATCGGTACGTGGCGTGACCTTCGTCACCTTCGCCCTCACTCATCGTCAGGGATCGTCGCTTCCTCCCAGCGGTCCGGCTCCACTCGCGCCTCCCACTCGTGGCTGCCGCTGATCGTGAACGGCACAGGTCGTCCCCATTCGTCGCGGGCGGGGCGGTAGCGGAAGCGTTGCTGGATCAGGCGGCAGGTGCCGGTGTCGAGTTCCCGCTCGCCGCTCGAGCGGGTGACGGTGCAGCTCGACACGCGGCCCGTCGGCGCCACCACGAAGCGCAGCCCGACGGTGCCGCCGCGGCACGTCTCCGGGTTCCGGCAGGGTATGTCCCGGTCGTAAATGCGCCCCGCGATCTGGCGCGGTCCGGTCGCGACACCGCCGCCCCCGCCGCCGCCCGTGCCGTTGCCGCCGCGCCCGCTGCCCAGGCCATTGCCCTGCCCGCCCGCGCCCGTTCCGGGGCCCGGCACCGGAGCCGCGCCGGCACTCGCCTGCGCCCCCGGCCCGGCGATTGGCGCCGCCACCACCGGAGTCGGCACCGGCAGCTCGATCCTGCGTTCCGGCGCGACGATCTGGGTCGGGCTGGACTTGAGGTTGGGCGGAGCGGCCGCGCCCTCTTCTCCTTTCGGAGCCGGCTTGATCCGGGGCGCCTTCTCCTTGCTCTTCTGAGGCGGCGGGATCGGTTCGGGCAAGGGCGGCGGGGGCGGCGCCTCGCTGATGTCGAACATCTTGAGCCGGTCGTCCGCGATCTGCGCCACATCAACGCCCAGCCCCACGATCAGCGCATAACCGAGCAATGCATGAAACACGGCGACCACGGCCGCCGATCGGATCCGGTCCTGTTTGTCTACTCGATGCACGGCATCACTCGCGCCATTGCTGTCACGCCCCCTTTACCACGCGGAGATGAACGCTAGGCCATATGGAATGGGAACACGGGGTCTAAGAACATGAAAAACAAGCAATGGCTGGCCGCCGCCGCGGCGTTGGGAGGCGTGGCGACGGCCGCCGGCGGGCAGCAGGCTCCAGCCGTGGGCGGAGCGGATTGCGAGCTTCACGTCTGGCCGGCCGGCGATCTCAAGGCCGTTACCCAGGGCTGGGTGTTCAATCACACGCTCAACCAGGCCTTCGATCTCGCGAAAGGCGGGACCGCGAAGCCGGCCGTGCTCGCCCCCGAACGCCAAGTCACGTTGCTTCAGGCCATGGACCTGCCGATGGCGCTCAAGCTGCCGCCGCAAACCCGGGTCGTGATGCATTCCGAACCGCTCCCGCGCAGCCGGGAAGGCGCCAAGGAACGTCAGTCCCCGTCATCATCGCCTTGCTATTCCGAGCTGGTGGTCAGCCAGATCTTCTACGATGACGCGCCGATGGCGCGCGGCGGGCTGAAGACGCTGGCGCTCTATCGCGTTTTTGCCGATGCGCCGCTCCTCCGGACGAGCTTCGCGACCTGGACGGAGACCGAACTCAGCACCTTTCCGGCCAAGTCGGCGGCCGAGGCGCGTGCGGCCGACGAGGAGCTGATCCTTGCCTATCGCAGCAACCTGCGCGGCTTTGCCGGCCACGCACTCGCGCCGCCGAAGAAGAAGGGCCGCAAGAACTAGGGATTTGCTGCAACACTCCGGAAGCAAAGCCTTTTCGGCGACCGCTCGATCTCGACAGGGAAAACCGGGGCGCTAATTTGCCGGCGCTCGGCAGCGATGCCGAAGGGGAATTGAGGGGACTGACATGATTTCGGGAAACAAGCCGGCCTTGGCGCTGGCGATCGCTGCCGCCGTTCTGGGAACCGCGGCCTCTGCGCAGATGCAGGAAGCGGCCGTACCCTCAACGGCAGCCTCGGCCGCGAGCGAATGCGAACTGCACGTCTGGCCGGCGGAGCGGTTCAATGCGATGACCACCGGATGGCTGAGCGGCTTCGGCGTCGTCGGCGCGGTGGCGGACGCGGCCGGCAATGCCGACAAGAACAAGGACAATCGCACCCAGATCGCGGCTGCGCTCGATTCTCAGGGTCAGGTCGACGCGCTGACCTCGATGAACCTGGTCGAGTTGCTCAAGGCGAAGCCGTCCAGGATCGTGGTCCATTCCGAAGCGCTGGACCGCAAGACCATCAACAAGATCGACACCCGCCGCGCCCAGTCGACATCGCCTTGCTATGCCGAACTGATCGTCGCCGACGTCTTCTACCACAAGGCGGCGATATACGGGCGGTCGCTCAAGACGCTGTTCATGTACCGCAATTTCGGCACGTCCGAAAAGAAGCCTGCCATCTACAAGGCGTGGGGCGGCAACGGCCTGAAGCTCTTCCCGCCCAAGGACGGCGAAGACGTGCAGGCTGCGAACAGCGAACTCGTCTCCGTGTTCAAGGCCAATTTCGAGGAATTCGCCAAGAACGCCCGCGGCAATGCTGCGACTTCCGGCAAGACTGCGGCCCGATAAACGGGGAACCTGCGTCGGCACGGACGCTTTGCGCTCATTGCCAACAATGAGCGGAGGGCGGACATGCCGTATTTCGAAGCGCGCGACGGGACGGAGATCTACGTCAAGGATTGGGGTCATGAGGGCGGCCGACCGGTCGTCCTGATCCATGGCTGGCCCCTGTCGTCCGACAGCTGGGACGATGTCGCCGTGCCGCTTGCCGACGCGGGCTATCGCGTTCTGGCCTATGACCGGCGCGGCTTCGGGCGCTCGGACCAGCCGTGGGAAGGCTACGATTACGACACCTTCGCGGACGATCTGGCGGATGTGCTCGAATCGGCGGAGATCGAGGGCGGCGCGGCGCTGGTCGGCTTCTCGATGGGCGGCGGGGAGGTTGCGCGCTACATGTCGCGGCACGGCGGCCAGGGCGTCACCCAGGCGGTGCTGATCGGGTCGGTGGTGCCCTATCTCCTCAAGGGCGACGACAATCCCAACGGCGCGGACGCATCGGTGTTCGAGGGCATCAAGGTCGGCATCCGGAAGGACCGCCCCGATTTCTTCCGCAGCTTCTTCAAGGCCTTCTTCGGTGTCGGCGTAATCAGCCATCCGGTATCGGACGCGACGCTGGACTGGGCCTGGCGGCTCGCGATGCAGGCGGGCCTCAAGGGCACGCTCGACTGCGTCGATGCGTTCGGCACCACCGACTTCCGCCCGGACCTCGCCAGCTTCACCGTTCCGACCCTGGTGATCCACGGCACTGCTGACGCCACCGTCCCGATCGACGCTTCCGCCCGCGCCGCTGCGGCCGGCATCAAGGGCGCGCGGCTGATCGAATATGACGGCGCCCCCCACGGCCTGTTCGCAACGCACAAGGATCGGCTTACGCAGGACCTGCTCGAGTTCCTGAGAAGCGGGACGGCAACGGTCTGAACGGTTGTCGCCCGAGGAGCCGGCCCGTAAGCGCGGGCCGGTGAGCTCGCCCTTCTCGATCCCGAACTACCGCTATTACTGGCTCGCCCGCCTGCTCTCGATGCTCGCCGGATCGGCGATGATGCTGATCATCGGTTGGCAGGTCTACAACATCGCGCGGGAGACGATGAGCCCCGCCGAAAGCGCGGCGCAACTCGGCCTGGTCGGACTGATCCAGTTCGTGCCGCTGTTCGCGCTGACCCCCGTCACCGGCTGGATCGCGGACCGGCTCGACCGGCGGCTGATCACCCGGCTGACGCTCGGCGCGCAGCTGGCCTGCGCCGCCCTGCTCGGCTGGCTGACCTATACGGATGCCCTGTCACTCCCCGCTTTGTTCGCGGTCGCCGCAGTGCTCGGCGTTGCCCGCGCCTTTGCAGGCCCGGCCTTCGGCGCACTGGCGCCCAACCTCGTTCCATCCGAGCTCCTGCCCAAGGCCATCGCGCTGAGCTCGACCGCCTGGCAGGTCGGCCTGATCGTCGGCCCGGCGCTCGGCGGCCTGTTGCACGATTGGCAGTCGGCCGCGCCCTACGCGCTGAGCGCAGTCCTGTTTGCGATCGCGATCCTGGCTATGTCCCTGATCGGCCGTGTGCCGCGACCAGAGGTCGATCGGGAGCGGCACCCTATCCGGCAGATGATCGACGGCCTCTCCTACGTCCGGACCAACCGCCTGGTGCTCGGCGCAATCACGCTCGACCTGTTCGCAGTGTTCCTTGCCGGATCGACCGCCCTCCTCCCGATCTACGCCCGCGACATCCTGAGGGTCGGTTCCGAGGGTCTCGGCCAACTCAGCGCCGCGCCGGCGGTCGGGGCCGCGCTCACCGCCCTCCTCTTCTCGTTCCGGCCGATAAAGCAGGGCGTCGGTACCAAGATGCTCGTCGCCGTCGTCGTGTTCGGAATTGCGACGATCCTGTTCGGCCTGTCCACCTCCTTCCCGCTCTCGCTCTTGTGCCTCTTCGTGGTGGGGAGCGCGGACATGTTCTCCGTCTATGTGCGCCAGTCGCTCATCCAGCTCCACACGCCTGACGCGATGCGCGGCCGGGTCGGCGCGGTCTCCCAGCTCACCATCTCCGCATCCAACGAACTGGGCGATGCCGAATCCGGCTTCCTTGCCGCGGCGATCGGCCCGGTCGCCGCGGTGGTCGCGGGCGGCGTCGGCGCGATTGCGATCACTCTTCTCTGGGCGCGGCTGTTCCCGCAGCTCAGGCTTGCGCGAAGCTTCGATCCTCCCGATTTGAGCGGCGAGTTACGACCCAAGGAGACGACGACATGAAGGCGGGCAGCATTCTCGATACGATCGGCCGGACTCCCCACATCAGGGTCAACCGCCTGTTCGGCAACGCCGAGGTCTGGATTAAATCGGAGCGCGGCAATCCCGGCGGGTCGATCAAGGACCGCATCGCGCTTGCCATGGTCGAGGATGCCGAACGGAGTGGCGCGCTCCGGCCCGGCGGCACGATCGTCGAGCCGACCAGCGGCAATACCGGCATCGGCCTCGCCATGGTCGCAGCGGTTAAGGGCTACAAGCTCGTCCTGGTCATGCCCGAAAGCATGAGCCTGGAGCGGCGCCGCCTGATGCTGGCTTATGGTGCCACCTTCGATCTCACGCCCAAGGAAAAGGGAATGAAGGGCGCAATCGAGCGCGCCGGCCAGATCGTGGCCGAGACGGACGGCGCCTGGATGCCGCAGCAATTCGAGAACCCGGCCAATATCGAAGTTCATCTGCGTACGACGGCGCAGGAAATCCTGGAGGATTTCCGGGACTCGCCGATCGACGTGATTATCACCGGCGTCGGCACCGGCGGCCACATCACCGCCTGTGCCCAGGTGCTGAAGAAGGAATGGCCGAACCTGAAGATTTTCGCGGTCGAGCCGACACTCTCGCCGGTCATTTCCGGCGGCGAGCCGGGTCCGCACCCGATCCAGGGCATCGGCGCGGGCTTCGTGCCGAAGAACCTGCACACGAATCTGATCGACGGCGTGATTCAGGTCGATCCCGCCGATGCAAAGGAGATGGCCCGCCGCTCCGCTCGCGAGGAGGGCGTGCTGGTCGGCATCAGCTCGGGCGCGACGCACGCGGCAATCGCGCAGAAGCTGAAGGAGCTGCCGGAAGGCGTGCGCATCCTCGGCTTCAATTACGACACCGGCGAGCGCTACCTGTCCGTGCCCGACTTCCTTCCGGAGCAGTGAGCTTTCAGACCACCGCCGGATCGAGATCGGGCAAGCTGTCAAGTTCGCCGTAAAGCTCTTCCAGGCCGTGGCTGAAGGTGCGGCCGAGAAGGTCTTGGAAGCTGTCGATCACGAAGTAGCTCTGCTGGAAAGCATCGGAGCGGTAGCGGGTGCGCAGGACGCGGGTCAGGTCGAACTTGGGACGATGCGGAACATCGCTTTCGAGCGAGAAGCGGGTCTCGCCGAAGCTGGACAGGATGCCCGCGCCGTAAATTTTGAGGTCGCCGTCCTCGCGGGCAAGGCCGAATTCGACGGTGTACCAGTAGAGCCGCGCCAGTCGGTGCAAGGCGCCCACTTCAAGCGCGTGAAGCCCGTGTTTTCCAATGCCCTGCATGAAGTCTGCCACTTCCGGCTGAGCCAGCAAAGGCACATGGCCGAACACGTCGTGAAAGACGTCCGGTTCTTCCAGATAATCGAGCTGGCTTGCCTTGCGGATGAAGTTTCCAGCCGGAAAGCGGCGGTTGGCGAGGTGATCGAAGAAGATGTCGTCAGGCACCAGGCCAGGCACCGAAACGACGGTCCAGCCGGTGCGGGCGAAAAGGCGTTCGTTGAGCTCCTCGAGTTGCGGGATGCCCGGATGTGACAGCCGCAGTACATCGAGCCCCTCGTGGAAAGCGCGCACCGCGCGGCCGGCGAGCAACTCCTGCTGCCTGGCGAAGAGAAGATCCCACACCCCGTGTTCTTCGGCCGTGAACCGCTCCCAATGCTGCGGAATCGTCCAATCGGCGGCGGCCCCAGGCGGCGGAGCGGAGCGGGCCGGTTCGGTACGGCCGGCGACGAGTTCTTCGATCAACATGAGATTCTCCTGAAACGAAAAACCCCGCCCGGAGTGCCGGACGGGGTGGATGATGCGTGCCTTCTTCAGATGCGCGTCAGCCGGGTCCCGCCCGTGCCATCCGGTACACATAATAAGCCGCAGCCGCGCTAAACGCCTGAAAAGAGGCCAAAGACCGGAAGGGTGCGGGTGCAATCACGGCGTTCCTCCTGCCCGAGCGCGTCTTGCCCGTCAATGAACGCGCCGCTAGCCGCGCCCGATGGCCGACATCGCGATCCTCACGCCCGACCCCGCCGACCAGGGATTCCAGACGCGCTGGCGCGATCTCCTCGCGGAGCTGGCGGCGCCGTTGCGGGCGAGAGGCCATCAGGTCTTGGGGCCCAGCTGGACCGATTGCGAGGCCCAGCGCTTCGACATCATCCTCCCGCTGCTAGCCTGGGGCTATCATCGCGCCGGTGCCGACTGGCAAAGCGCAACGCGGCGCTGGGAGGCGGCAGGCCTGCGGGTGCTCAACCCGCCATCGGTGCTGCGCTGGAATGCGGACAAGGTGTATCTCGGCCGACTGGCGGAGCGCGGGGTTCCGGTCACGCCGACCTTGTTCACGGACCGGCTCCGCCCGGATCAGCTTGCCGAAGCCGCGAGCCGCTTCGGCACCGAACGCCTGATCGTCAAACCTCAGGTCTCCGCCCTGGCCTGGCAGACGATCCGCTGGTCACCCGGCGATCCGATCGACGAGGGGCCGACGGGCCCCGCGATGATCCAGCCCTATCTGCCGGCGATCGAAGAGAACGGGGAAGTGTCGCTCATCTATCTCTCCGGGGCGTTCAGCCATGCGATTCGCAAGCAACCGCAGGCCGGCGATTTTCGTGTCCAGCCCGAATACGGCGCGGTCATTGGAGCCGCCATGCCCACTCCGGACGAGCTCGCCGCGGCCGAAGCCGCGCTGGCCGCCGGCGAGGAGCCCCTGCTCTACGCCCGCGTCGACTTGGTCCGCGACCTGCAGGGACGCCCGGTGCTGATGGAACTGGAGCTTGTCGAGCCCGACCTTTACCTGCGTTTCGATCTCGCTGCCCCGGTCCGCTTTGCCGACGCGCTCGACGCGGCGCTCACCTAAGGCCGCCATTCTCATCCGGGCGTCCGCGGCCCTGACGGAGCGTGCCGAGGATGGCGTCCCTTAACTCCCGCGCACGCTCCATGCGCAGGTCGACGATGCGCGGTCCACCGAGCAGCGGCGCGCCGGCCGTGTCGATCGACAGTGTGGCGAGACCGAGCCGGCGTTGCAGGAAGGAGCGGCTGACACTGACCGTCTGCGCATTGGCCACCGGCAGCGCCCACATCCGCCGCCGCCAGAAGCCGGCCTGGACGAACAGGAGCTCGCCGGAAAGCGCGTATCGATGGTAGCGCCGGCCGAGGAAGGCCCCTCCCAGCAGCAGCGGCAGGAGCGGGAGGAAATACAGCGCCTCGGGCCGCCATACCGCGCTTACGCCGATCGCCAGCGCGGGTAGCAGCATGACCCGTATCGCGGACCGGAGGATGTGACGGCTCGACACTTGCTCGAGCGCGGTGTGACCCGGCAGCCTGAGACCAGGCAATTCCGCCACGATCGCGTCCACCTCCGGCGTGCGCGCGAACGGCGCGGCGGTCTGCAGCCCGCCCTGGCCCTGCCCGGAACCGAGCGTCTGCAGCATCAGCTCGAAGATACCGAGGCTCCTGCGCAACGGGCCCGTCGCCAACAGCGCCAACTGCACCCGTCGCTTGGGGATCACCACTTCCGTGCGGGTGAACAGGCCGCGGACGCGTCGGAGTCGCTTGCCTTCGACAAGCAGGCGGAAGCCCCAGTCCCGCAAGGTGGTGCGAACGATACCGGTGAGGAAACCGAGCAGGAAGGCGAGCACCAGCCCGGCCAGGATCGCGCTGACCGCAATCCGGCCGGGGAGACGCTGCTCGGCAAGGCCGATCCAGCGCTCGGCATCGTAGAGGTCGAACGGCAGCCAATCGTCGAAGGTCTGAAGGAGGCCGAACAGACCAGCCACCCAGAGCAGCGAAAAGTTGAACGGCCCGGAGGCGAGCACCCGGCCCGGTCCCATGGCGAACACCATCCTGCTTTCCGGCTGCAGCGGGAGATCGGGTGACAAGCCGGTCTTCTCGGCCACGCCTACCTGTCCAGCTCGGATAGCCTGCCTAAGTCGATCGACCTCGCGGAGCGTCACACTGTCGAGCACGCCTTCATCCTTGCCGCCCGCGCCCGTCTCGATCTTGATCTTAGCCAGACCAAACAGTCGGTGCAGCGGACCACGCTCGATATCCAGGTCCTGAATGCGCTCGAACGGGATGCTGCGTCGGTTGCGGCTGAACAGGCCGCTTTCGATCAGGATCTCGCTTGCCCCAACGCCGTACTGGAAGCGGCGCCAGGCCAGCCACTGCGTGAAGCCGAGCACCACCACGGAGAGCAGGACGAGCAACGCGATCAGGCCCCAGCCTACATCGGACATTAGGGCGAGCACGGCCGGTAAACCGATCAGCGTCCGTGGCGCCTCCTTCAGGAATCGAACGGCAATCGTTCCGGGGTGGAGACGCTTGTCCGCAACCGCGGCCGTCTCCCCGCTCATTCGGGCTCCTGCCGGATCTGAGCCCGAATTTCGTCGCGGATGCCCTCCGCCGTGGTGCGGGACAGGCCCGGTAAGACAACCCGGTTGTTCATCGTGCCCGCGGTATGAAGGACGAGCCTGGTGACGCCGAACGCACGCTCGAGCGGCCCCTGCGCGACGTCCAGATGCTGGACGCGGCGGAGCGGGACGAGCGTCTCGATATGGGTCCACAGACCGTGGCGCAGCAGGAGCTCTTCAGTGTCGAGCGCGTAGCCCCAGGACCGGTAGCGTCGGACCGGCCCGATCAGCGCCGGGTAAAGAAGCAGGATCCCGAGCGGGCCCAGGATCGCGAATGGCGAAACCCCCGTTTCGTCCCGGGTCGCAAAGGCCGGGATGAAAGCCATCGCGAGGAGCAGCAGCGCGAGCACGATGCCACGGACCAGCATCACGCCCAACTGGCCCTTTTCGAGCGGCTTCAAGTCCATTGCGTCCCCCCTGCCCGCGAAGAAGCCTCTCTCCCCTCGCGGGAGAGAGGTTGGAGAGAGGGGGTCACCTGAGCAGGCTCAATGCCTGCTCAGGTGAAGCGCGGCTCCGCCGCGCGCGCCGCTTTGCGGCGCTCACCCTCTCCCAACTTCGCCTAAGCTCCTTTGTCGCTAAGGCTCCGTATCCCTCTCCCGTCAAGGGAGAGGGGCTAGAACGCTTCGACCGGCAGCGCCATCAGGCTTTCGGAGCCAGCCTCGATCTGACGCCGCAGCGCGCCGGCTTCGGGCATCAGGCGCTCGGCATAGAAACGGCCCGTGACGAGCTTGGCGCGGTGGAAGTCGGCATCCTCGGCGCCGTTGGCCAGCACCGCCGCGCTCGCCTTGGACATGCGCAGCCACATCAGGCCGAGGCAGACGATGCCCATCAGGTTCATGTAGCTGTAGGCGGCCGCGCCCGCATTGTTCGGGTTGGTCATCGCATTCTGCATCAGCCACATCGTCGATTTCTGCAGCTCACCGGTCGCGCGCTCCAGGCCGGCGGCAATGGACGCCAGCTCCGGATCGGCCTTGGCTTCGGCCACTTCGGTCGCGACGATCGCAAACAGCGCCTGCACAGCGCGGCCGCCATTCTGGCCGAGCTTGCGGCCGACCAGGTCCATCGCCTGAATGCCGTTTGTGCCTTCGTAAATCTGGGCGATGCGGACGTCGCGGACGAACTGGTCCATGCCCCATTCGCGGATATAGCCGTGCCCGCCATAGACCTGCTGCGAATTAACGGCGACCTCGAAGCCCTTGTCGGTGAGATAGCCCTTGATCACCGGCGTGAGCAGCGAGATCAGATCGTTGGCGGTCTCGCGCTCCTCTTCCGTCTGCGCCTTGCGGCTGAGATCGACCTGCAACGCGCCCCACAGGATGAGCGCGCGCGCGCCTTCCATCAACGCCTTGCCTTCCATCAGCATGCGGCGCACGTCCGGGTGGACGAACAGGGTATCGGCCTTCTGGTCGGGCTCGGCCGCGCCGGTCAGCGCACGGCCCTGGCGGCGATCCTTTGCATATTGCACCGCGTTCTGCCGCGCGACCTCGCCCTGGGCGAGGCCTTGCAGGCCGACGCCGAGCCGGGCCGCGTTCATCATGATGAACATGGCGGCGAGACCCTTATTCTCCTCGCCGATCAAATAGCCGGTCGCGCCGTCATAGTTCATCACGCAGGTCGAATTGCCGTGAATGCCCATCTTGTGCTCGATCGAGCCGCACGTGACCGGGTTGCGCGCGCCGATCGCGCCGTCGTCGCCGACCATGAACTTGGGCACGATGAACAGCGAAATTCCCTTCACATTGTCCGGCGCGCCCGTGATCTTCGCCAGCACCAGGTGGATGATGTTCTCGGACAAATCATGCTCGCCGGACGAGATGAAGATCTTGGTGCCGGTGATCTTGTAGGAGCCGTCGGACTGAGGCTCGGCCTTGGTCTTGATGAGCCCGAGATCGGTGCCGCAATGCGGCTCAGTCAGGTTCATCGTGCCGGTCCACTGACCGCCGACCATCTTGGGCAGCCACTTGGCCTTCTGCTCGTCCGAGCCCTTGACCAGGATCGACGCAATCGCGCCTTGGGTCAGGCCGTTATACATCTCGAAGCTGTGATTGGCCGCGCACAGATATTCCGAGATCGCGGTCGAGACGACGTGCGGAAGCCCCTGCCCGCCATATTCCTCGGGCGCTGAAAGCGTCGTCCAGCCATTGGCGACGAACTGCTCCCAGGCATCCTTGAAGCCCGGCGGCGTCGTCACTGAACCATCCTCGTGGCGCGTGCAGCCGTGCTCGTCGCCAATGCGGTTGAGGGGTGCAAGCACCTCCTCGCAAAAGCGCGCGCCTTCGCCCAGCACCGCATCGATCATGTCGGGCGTGGCGTTCTCGAAACCGGGCAGATTCGAGTAGCGCTCGAGCCCAAGCAGGTGATCCATGATGTAGCGCGTATCGCGAACGGGGGCGGTGTAGACGGGCATGAATGCTCCTCGGGACAGCTAGTTCTTGGGGTCGGCGATCTGCGCGATGAAGCCGGTAAGCTCGCCAATGGTCGAGTCGATGTCGCGGCGCTGCTTCTCGAGCAGTTCGATCCGCTCGCGACACTTGGAGATGGTCACGCGTCGCTGCGCCTCACGGCCGTCGTCGCGGTCGTAAAGGTCGATCATCTCGCGAATGTCGGCGAGGCTGAAGCCGACCCGCTTGCCGCGCAATATCCATGCGAGGCGCGCACGATCACGCCAGCTATAAACGCGCGAAAGGCCGACGCGCTTGGGTGCGATCAGCCCCTCATCCTCGTAGAAGCGGAGCGCGCGGGCGGTGACCTCGAATTCCTCGCACAGATCGGTGATGGAATAGGTGTCGGTGCTCGAGTCCGCATGGCGGAAATCGGAGTGGAGCGCGGATTGCGGCATGCGCATCCAACTACTTTACGTTTACGTTTACGTCAACCAGTTCAGCTACGGCCCCCGCCCCGATCAACAGAGCGAATCGCCGACGAGGTCCTTCGCCTTGGCGGCATCGTCGCGGCCGGTCCCGACTTGAGTGAAGCGGGCGCCATCCATGCGCGCTCGCTCGCCGCAATAATAGGCGCATCCTTCCGGCACGGAGTTCGGCAGCACGATCATGTTGCCCTCGATCCGGGCCTCGATCGTGCAGGCCTCGTCGCCAGTCATCTTGAGCTGGACCCGGCCAGCGCTGCGGGTCGCGGTCCCGCTACCGGAACAGCTGTGATCGTTGGAACCCCACACCACCAGCCCGAACTGCGCCGTTTCTCCGGCGGGATCGACCATGCAGAGCCTGCTCGTCGGTCCCGCCTGCCCCGCTCCCTCGTATAGGCCTGTGAGGGTGGCGATCTTGCCGTCCGGCCGCCCCTGGACCGGGCGAGCCGCGCTCCCCGCCCCGCCCCTGCCCACTGCCTCATTGCCGCCGCCGTCCGACTGCCCCTGGCAACCGGCGAGAAAGGCGAGCGCGAACAGCAGCTTCTTCATGCCTCCCCTGTGACAGCCAGCGACCATTCAGACAAGCGCGGCTAAGGCACGGCTCGTTCCGCATAATCCACATCAATTTGTTACAGCCCGGCGACAAAGGCGGGAGGGCCGACTATATGGCGGCTATTCACACAATCAGACGAGCGACGGGGACTGCCGCGATGCTGACCACCCATCCCTTTGACGACGACAAGTTGCGCGAGGAATGCGGCGTGTTCGGCATTTGGGGCGCCGACACCGCCGCGGCAGTGGTCGCGCTCGGCCTGCATGCGCTGCAGCATCGCGGCCAGGAAGCGGCCGGCATCACCAGCTTCGACGGCCGCAACTTCCATAGCCACCGCGGCCAGGGACATGTCGCGGGCACTTTCGACAAGGACGACGTGATCCGTCGGCTGACCGGGCAAGCCGCGATCGGCCACGTCCGCTATTCAACCACCGGGGAGACGGCGCTGCGGAACGTCCAGCCGCTGTTCGCCGAGTTTTCGTCGGGCGGCTTCGCGATCGCGCACAATGGCAACATCTCGAACGCGATGAAGATTCGCCGCGAGCTCAACCGGCGCGGATCCATCTTCCAATCGACCAGCGACACGGAGGTCCTGATCCATCTCGTCGCAACATCCACCTACCGCACGCTGCTCGACCGGTTCATCGATGCCTGCAAGCAGGTGGAGGGCGCCTACAGCCTGGTCTGCCTGACCAGCGAAGGCATGCTCGCCTGCCGCGATCCGCTCGGCGTTCGCCCGCTGGTGATGGGTCGGCTCGGCGAGGCCTATATTTTCGCTTCCGAGACGGTCGCGCTCGACGTGGTCGGAGCGACTTACTTGCGCTCGGTCGAGCCCGGCGAACTGATCGTGGTGTCCAGCCGCGGGGTCAGCTCTCACCGCCCGTTCGCGCCGGTTCGGCCGCGGCCGTGTATCTTCGAACATGTCTATTTCTCGCGGCCGGACAGCATCGTCGATGGATCGTCCGTCTATACTGTGCGGAAGCAGATCGGCGCGGAACTCGCGCGTGAGAACCCCGTGGACGCGGATTACGTCGTCCCGGTGCCCGATTCCGGGGTTCCCGCCGCGATCGGCTATGCCCAGCAGTCCGGCATCCCGTTCGAACTCGGCATCATCCGGTCGCATTATGTCGGCCGAACGTTCATCCAGCCGAGCGACCAGGTCCGCCATCTCGGCGTGAAGCTCAAGCACAACGCCAATTCGTCGCTCATCCAGGGCAAGCGGATCATATTGGTCGACGACTCGATCGTGCGCGGCACGACCAGTCTGAAGATCGTCCAGATGATGCGCGATGCCGGCGCGCGCGAGGTCCATATGCGGATCGCGAGCCCGCCGACCCGCCACAGCTGCTTCTACGGCGTCGATACGCCCGAGCGTGCGAAGCTGCTCGCCGCCCAGATGAACGTTGCCCAGATGAACGAATATATCCGGGCCGACAGTCTCGCCTTCGTCTCAATCGAGGGCCTCTACCGCGCAGTGGGCGAGGAAGAGCGCGACGAAGCTCAGCCGCAACATTGCGACGCCTGCTTCACGGGCCAGTATCCGACCCGGCTGACCGACCATGAGGAGCATGACGCGGTGGATCAGTTCGCGCTTCTGGCAGAACGTTACGCCTGACCTTCCGCCATCACCCTGAACTTGTTTCAGGGACCATCTTCGAGCATCGCCGCGCGTCAACAAGACGGATGCTGAAACAAGCTCAGCATGAAGGAGAGCAATGTCGAAGCTTTTGGAAGACCAGCTCGCGCTTGTGACCGGGGCCAGCCGCGGCATCGGGGCGGCGACGGCTGAGGCGCTTGCGGCCGAAGGGGCGCACGTGATCCTGGTCGCGCGGACCGCCGCGGGCCTGGAGGAGGTCGAGGATCGCATCCATCAAGTGGGTGGCAGCGCCACGATCGCGCCGCTCGATCTCACCGAGGGTGAAAGCATCGCCAGGCTCGCCGCAGCGATCGCGGAGCGCTGGAACAAGCTCGACATCCTGGTCTTGAACGCGGCAACTCTCGGAACTCTAACTCCGGTTTCGGCGATCGACGGCAAGGAGTTCAATAAGGTCCTCACCCTCAACCTGGTCGCCCAGCAGGCGCTGATCGCCGCCTTCGACCCTCTCCTTCGCAAAAGCGGCGACGCTCGGCTGCTCGCGATTACGTCCAGTGTCGCTCGCCAGCCGCGCGCTTACTGGGGCGCCTACGGCGCATCCAAGGCGGCGCTGGAGGGATTGGTGCTGAGCTATGCGGAAGAGGTGCGCAGTTTCGGGGTCAAGGCGGCAATCGTCGATCCCGGTGCGACGGCGACGATCATGCGCGCCCGCGCCTTTCCTGGAGAGGACCAAGCGACGCTCAAGAGCCCGTCCGTGGTGGGACAGGCGATCGCAGAGGCGTTGAGCTCTGACTTCGACACAGGGCACCGCCTCGTCGTGCGCTGACTTACTGCTTCACGAGCGTAACCTGCGCGACATCGATGCCGCGCCCACGAAAGCCCCCTTCGCAATACATGAGATAATAACGCCACAGGTCGTGAAAGGCGGGGTCGAACCCGAGCGGCAGATGGTCTTGCTCGACCGCCGCATCGTAACGTTCCCGCCACAGTTTCAGCGTTTCGGCATAATCCAAGCCGAAGCCGGTCCGATCGCGCCAGCTTAGCCCCGCCAGCTCGGCCAGGGCCTGGAAGCGCGGCTCGCTGATCAGCATGCCGCCGGGAAAGACATAGGTTTGGATGAAGTCGGCGCTCGCCGCATAGGCGTCGAACAGTTCCTCCCGGATCGAGATCAATTGCAGCGCCGCACGGCCGCCGGGCCCGAGCACGCGCGCGATCGCCTGAAGGTAGGAGGCCCAATAATCCTGGCCGACCGCTTCCACCATCTCGACGCTCGCGACCGCGTCGAAACTGCCGGTGACGTCGCGATAGTCGGCAAGCTCGATCGAGACCCGGTCCGAGAGGCCCGCCTTGCCCATGCGCGCCTCGGCCCAGGCTTGCTGCTCCGCCGACAGGGTGAGGCCGACCACCTCCACGCCGTAATCCCGCGCCGCGATCTCGGCGAGCGAGCCCCAGCCGCAGCCGATCTCGAGCAGCCGCTGGCCGGGGCGCAGATCCAGCCGGTCGAGCAAGGCCCTAATCTTCCGCTCCTGAGCCTGCTCCAGACTATCGCCGGGCGCGAAGATCGCGCTCGAATAGGTCATCCCGGGATCAAGCCAAGCGCGATAGAAATCGTTGCCGAGATCATAATGAAAGGCGATGTTCGCCCTGGCGCGCGCCTTGCTGTTGCGCCGCAGCAGGTGGGCGAGGCGGTTGACGCTCCGCCACACCCCCTTCGCCCGCGCGACGGCGCCAAGGCTTTCGCCGTTGCGCATGAAGAGGTCGAACAGCGGGACGGGATCGGGGCTCGACCATTCGCGCAGCGCCCAGGCCTTGTACCAGCCGACCGAGCCCGAGCTGATCAGCCGGACCAGCGCGCGCCAGCTGTGCAGGGTGACGATCGGCACGGGGCCGGGTCGGCGTCCGCCGAGCAGGCGCCGGGAGCCATCCGGCAGGGCGGCGTCGATGCCTCCTTCAAGCAGGCCCGCGTCAATCCGGTCGAGGATGCGATGGAAGCCGCCGCTCCCGAGCCGCGCCAACACGCCGCCGCCGGTCGCGAAGGCGCGATCGGCGGCCACGAGATGGCGGCCGCGCGGCTGCCGGTTCAAGCCGGCGCCCTGCTCAAGCGGACTTGGCTACCCCGACCAGGGCCGGGCGCAGCAGGCGATCCTTGATCATGTAGCCGGCCTGCATCTCCTGCACGATCGTGCCGGGCTCCGCGTCAGCGCTCGGAAGCTCCATCATCGCCTGATGGCGGTTCGGGTCGAGCGGCTGGCCGAGCGCCTCGATCCGGGTGATGCCGTTGCGCTTGAAGACGTTGTCGACCTCGCGTCCGGTCGCCTCGATGCCGGTCAGCAAGGACTTGATCCGCTCGTCGGCGCGCAATTCCTCAGGCACCGCGGCGAGCGCGCGATCGAGATTGTCCTTCACGCTCAGCATGTCGCGCGCGAAGCTCGTCGCCGCGTAATTAGCGGCGCTCTGCTTGTCCTGCTCAAGCCGGCGGCGGACGTTCTGGGTTTCGGCTTGGGCGTAGAGGACGTTCTGCCGCGCTTCCTCCAGCTCCCGCTGAAGATCGGCGATGCGCTTTTCGTCGTTGCTTTCCGCGTCGAGATCGACCGCGTCGTGAATGTCCTGGTGTTCGTCCAAACTCTGGTCTTCGTTCATGCCAACAATCTCGATAATGCTTTTGCGGTGAAATCCACCATGGGCACGACCCGCGCATAGTTCAACCGAGTTGGGCCGATCACGCCCACCACGCCGACCACCTTGCCGTCGCCGCCGCGATAGGGCGCGGCAATGACGGAAGAGCCGGACAGGGCGAACAGCTTGTTCTCCGATCCGATGAAGATCTTCATGCCCTGCCCCGCCCGGGCCCTGTCCAGTAACCGGGCGATCTCCTGCTTGGTCTCGAGTTCGTCGAGCAGCTGGCGCACTCGCTCCAGGTCTTCCGCGGCATGGCCGTCGATCAGGTTTGCCTGGCCCCGCACGATCAGCACCGGGCGGCTGTCCCCATCCTCCGACCACACCGCCAATCCGCGCGCAATCAACTGCTGCGACACCGCGTCCAGCGCGGCGCGTCCGTCCTTGATCTCGCCGCTGAGCCGGGCCTGCGCCTCGCTCAGCGTCAGCCCGGACAGACGTGCGCTGACATAGTTTCCGACCTCCGTCAGCGCACTCGGTCCGACGCCGGGCGGCAGATCGACCACTCGGTTCTCGACACTGCCGTCGCTGCCGACCAGCACCGCAAGCGCCTGCCCCGGCGAAAGCGGCACGAAGCCGAATTGCTTCAGCACCGGCTCGCGCTTCGGTACCAAAACGATGCCGGCGCAGGCGGAAAGGCCGGACAGCGCCGACGTTGCCGCCGCCAACGCCTCCTCGATCGGCCCGGCCGCGCGCGTCATCCGCCCCTCGATCGCGGCCCGCTCCTCAGCGCTCGGCTCGGCTGCCTGCATCATGCCGTCGACGAACAGGCGCAAACCGCTTTCCGTCGGGATGCGCCCGGCCGACGTGTGCGGGTGGCTGAGCAGGCCCAACTCTTCGAGGTCCTGCATGACGTTGCGGATCGAGGCGGGAGACAGGTTCATGCCGGGCAACTTGGAGATCGTCCGCGAGCCCACCGGTGCGCCATTCTTCAGATACCCGTCGACCACCATCCGGAACACCTCCCGAGCGCGATCGGTGAGTTCGGTGATGGGTGTGGTGGCCATGAGGGCGATGTAGGCTGCTAGCCACCACCCCTCAACACTCTTCCCCCGTTCGGGCTGAGCCTGGCCGAACGGAGTGGGTGGCGATCCGTGTCCCCATGCTGCTAAGGCCCGCGCCGAACCACGAAAGGAACAACATGCGCCCATCCGGACGCGCGCCCGATCAGATGCGGGCGATCAGCATGGAGCCCGGCTTCACCCGGCACGCCGAAGGCAGCTGCCTGGTCAGCTTCGGCGACACACGGGTGCTGTGCACCGCTTCGGTGGAAACCAATCTGCCGCCCTGGCTGCGGGGCAAGGGCAAGGGCTGGGTCACCGCCGAATATGGCATGCTCCCGCGCGCCACCCACACGCGGGGACGTCGCGAAGCCGCGTCCGGCAAGCAATCCGGCCGTACGCAGGAGATTCAGCGCCTGATCGGCCGCTCGCTGCGCGCAGTGGTTGACCTCGAGAAATTTGGCGAGCGCCAGATCACGCTCGACTGCGATGTGATCCAGGCCGATGGCGGCACCCGCACGGCCGCCATCTCCGGCGCCTGGGTTGCGCTGCGTATCGCGGTCGACAAGGCGATCGCCGCCGGCCAGATCGAAGGCGATCCGATCCGCGGCAAAGTGGCGGCCGTCAGTTGCGGCATTCACAATGGAGCGGCCGTGCTCGATCTCGACTATGTCGAGGACTCAGCCGCGGGCGCCGACGGCAACTTCGTGCTCACCTCCGAGGGCAACATCGTCGAAGCGCAGGTCACCGCCGAGGGCGAGACCTACGACGAGGAGGCTCTCCTCCGGCTGCTGCGCCTCGCCCGCATCGGCTGCGCCGACATCTTCGCCGCGCAGGACCGGGCGACCGGCCGATGATGCGGAGGCTCGGACCTGGCAAGCTGGTCATCGCCAGCCACAATCGCGGCAAGATTCCGGAGATTGCGGAGCTGCTTGGGCCGCACGGCATCGAGGCCGTCTCCGCGATCGATCTCGACCTGCCCGAGCCGGAGGAGATCGGCACGACGTTCGTGGACAACGCGATGCTCAAGGCCAGGGCTGCAGCGGACCTTTCGGGCCTGCCGGCAATCGCCGATGACAGCGGAATTTGCGTTGATGCGCTGAGCGGACGGCCGGGAATCTACTCGGCCCGCTGGGCCGAACGCACTATCGACCTGCCGCCGGACGCGGCACCGGGGGAGGCCAAGGTGGAGCGGGATTTCCGCTTCGCGATGCAGCGCGTCCATGACGAAGTACTGGCGCAAGGGCCGGAAGCGTCCCGCGACGCGCATTTCATCTGCGCGCTCGCGGTGTGCTGGCCCGAGGACGGGCAATGCGAAGTGTTCGAAGGCCGCGTTGACGGCCTGCTCGTCTGGCCGCCGCGGGGGGACAGGGGCTTCGGCTACGATCCGATGTTTCAGCCGATCGGGTACGATCAGACCTTCGGCGAGATGGAGCCCGGGGCCAAGCACGCCATGAGCCATCGGGCGGACGCGTTCCGCAAGCTCGTGGCGGCGCTGATCGACACTCCCTCGTTGCCCTGAACTTGTTTCAGGGTCCATCCGATCACCCGCACCAAGCGGTGGAGGAATGGATGCTGAACCGAGTTCAGCATCACGAAGAGGCGATTGCCCTCTACATCCACTGGCCGTTCTGCGTCTCCAAATGCCCTTATTGCGACTTCAACAGCCACGTCCGCGCCTCCGTGGACCAGGAACGGTGGCGCGCCGCGTTGCTGCAGGACCTGGCCCATGAATCCGCCCAAGCGCCGTCGGGACGGATTACCTCGATCTTCTTCGGCGGGGGCACGCCATCGCTGATGCCCCCGGAGACCGTGTCGGCGCTGATCGAAGCGGCAGACGCGCACTGGAGTTTCGCCGACGGGATCGAGATCACGCTGGAGGCCAATCCGTCCTCGGTCGAATCCTCCCGCTTCGCCGATCTTGCCCGCGCTGGAGTCAACCGGGTCTCGCTGGGCCTCCAGGCGCTCGATGACAGAGCGCTCCGCTTCCTCGGCCGCGCGCACGGGGTGGCGGAAGGCCTGGCGGCGCTTGGAACCGCACAATCGGCTTTTCGCCGCGTCAGCTTCGACCTGATCTACGGCCTACCGGGCCAAAGCGACGCGGCGTGGGACGCGGAGCTCGCCCGCGCCCTGTCCTTCGGCACCGGGCACATTTCCCTCTATCAGCTGACGATCGAACCGGGGACTCGCTTTGCGGCGCTCGCCGCCAAAGGCGCGCTCACGGAAGCCGATCCTGACCACCTGGCCGCGCTTTACGAGCTCACCCAGGAGCGGAGCGAAGCCGCAGGCCTGCCCGCCTATGAGATCAGCAATCACGCGCGCCCTGGCGAAGAGAGCCGCCACAACCTCGCTTATTGGCGCTACCAGCCTTATCTCGGCATCGGCCCGGGCGCCCACGGACGTCGCGGCGGCCAGGCCACACAGCGCCACCGCAAGCCAGAAAACTGGCTCGCCGCCCTGGCCCGCAACGGCCATGGCGTCTCGGACGAGACTGAGATCGCCGGGAGAGAACGGGGCGCGGAGGCGCTGCTGATGGGGCTTCGCCTGCGCGAAGGCGTCGATCTGAGCCGAATTGCGAGTCTCGCCGAGACGGAAGTGGATGAGGTCGTCGATCGTGCCGCGATCGAGCGGCTCGAACGCCATCGCCTGTTGCAGCGCGACGGACCGCGCCTGCGGCTCACATCGGCCGGGATGCTGCTGCTCGATCGCGTCCTTGCTGAAATCGTGCGCTGAAGCTTAGTTTGGGTCCTGAAGGGCGGCGGAGACGGTCCTGACGCCGCCAGGGCCGACCTCCTGAACTTCTAGGCTCCGATCCGCCACGCCATCGCTCCAGAAGCGAAACGGGCCGTCGATTCCGGTGAAGATCTGGGTTCGCAGGACCCGCTCCGGAAGAGGCTGGCCGGAGGGCCACTCGGCCGTGATCCGGACGGTCATCAGCACCGCATCATAGCCAAGACTGGCGAGCCGGTACGGATCGTTGCCGAAGCGGCTACGGTAGCGGCTGCTCAGTGGCTCGAACATCCCGCCCGGCGCGGCGGCGAACCAGGCGCCGTGCAGCGGCCGCTGGGCCACGAGGTTTGTTTCCGTCCCCCATAGCTCCGTGCCGAGGATGCGCGCGTTCCGCCGGATTGCCGGAGCTACAGCGGCCGCGATCCGGCTGGTATCCGCGATCAGCACCGCGTCGTACGCGCCTTGCGCGTTCAGCCGCCCGGCTGCGGCGCGCGCCGAGGCGGGAGTGCGATCGTAGCTCTGGATCGCGGTGACTTGGCCGCCGGCGCGCTGAACGGCAGAGGTAAATGCCTGGCGCGCCCGCTCGCCATAGACGCCGGTCGGGACGAGCCCGCCGAAGCGATGGACGCCTTGGCCGCGCGCATAGGCGACCACGCGCTCGATCGACTGGGCGGGCACGAAGCCCATCAGGTAGACGCCGCTCCTGGCGACGCTCGCATCGTTGGAAAAGGCGATCACCGGCGCTCGCGCCGCCCGCGCGAGGGGAGCGACCGCCCGCACATCCTCGGCAAGCAGTGGGCCGAGGAAAAGTCGGTTGCCTTCGGCCAGCGCCTGGTTCGCGGCCGCAGCCGCTCCGCCAGCCGTATCGTAGACGCTGATCCGGATCCGCTCCGTTCCGCTGTCGGTGAGCGCGAGAGTGGCAGCGTTTGCGATCGACTGGCCGATGCCGGCGTTCGGCCCGGTGAGCGGGACGAGCAGAGCCACCTGGTTGCGCTGCGCCTCACGATTGGCGACCGGAACTGGCGCGGCGGCGGATGGCTGGGTGACCGTCGCCGCGGGCGCGGCTTGCGCGCTGGTCTGGGGCGCCGCCGGATCGGGCACGATCTCGCACCCGCCGAGCAGCATCGCAAAGCCGAGCGTCGCGCCCTTCAGGACCCAGCGCCGCGCTTGCCCTGACTTGACTCGCTCTGCCATGACCCTGAGCCTGTGACCGACAACGCACTCGCCCCCGGCCTTTACATCGTGGCCACGCCGATCGGCAATCTTTCCGACCTCAGCGCGCGCGCTGCCGACATCCTGACCCGCGCCGACCTGCTCGCAGTCGAGGACAGCCGCGTCACCGCCAAGCTGCTCGCCCACATCGGTGTGAAACGGCCGATGATGTCCTATCATGACCACAATGCGGACCGGGTCCGGCCCCAGCTTATCGCGCGCATGGCTCTTGAAGCGGTAGCGCTTGTTTCTGACGCAGGCACTCCGCTCATCTCGGATCCGGGCTACAAGCTGGTGCGCGATGCCCGGGCGGCGGGTCGGCAAGTCCATACTGTGCCAGGGCCTTCCGCCGTGATCGCCGCCCTGACGCTGGCAGGGCTGCCGACGGACCGCTTCCTGTTCCTTGGCTTTCTTCCATCGAAGCCGGGCGCTCGCGGAGGCGCCATCGCCGAACTGGCCACGTTGCGTGCGACTCTGGTCCTTTTCGAAAGCGGGCCCCGGCTCGGCGCCACCCTGGCCGCGCTTCGTGACGGGCTTGGCGCTAGAGAGGCCGCGGTGGTCCGGGAGATCAGCAAGCGGTTCGAGGAAACGGTCACCGGCACGCTTGAGGAACTTGCGCAGCGTTACGCGAGCGAGCAGCCGAAGGGCGAGATCGTGGTGGTGGTCGGCCCTCCAGGCGAAGCGGAGCCGGCCAGCGAGGAGGAGATCGACAGGGCGCTGCGCGACGCGATGACCCGGCTCTCCGCCTCCCGGGCCGCCGCCGAAGTGGCGCAGGCGCTGGGGCTTCCTCGGCGCGAGGTCTATGAGCGGGCGCTGAGGCTCAAATGAAGCGACAGCGCGCCGAGCGCGGCGGGCGGCGGGCGGCGGGCGGCGGGCCGAAGCGCTGGCCGCACTGTGGCTTCAGCTAAAGGGCTGGAGCATCCTCGCCCGCCGCGCCCGCACACCGCTTGGCGAAGTCGATCTGGTCGCCAGGCGCGGCCGCACTCTGGCGTTCGTCGAAGTGAAAGCGCGGGCGAGCCAGATCGAGGCCGAACGCGCGCTCGACGAGTATCGCCTGCGCCGCGTGGCAGCCGCGGCTCAGGCGCTAGCGGCGCGTTACGAACGCGTCGGAGACACGCTACGCATCGACGCCATCTTTATCGTGCCCCGGCGCTGGCCGATGCACATGAAGGATGTGTGGCGGGGATGAGAAGTCATAGCTTTTAGTCATCCCGGGGCAAGCCGGGACCCAGAAGTTCAACAGCAGAAGCTGGGTCCCGGCTTTCGCCGGGATGACTATCTTCAATCAACGCGCCGCCGTCTGCGTCACGCCCATCTCGGTCAGAAGCCGCTGCGCGCCATCGACCTTGTCCATCGTCCACAGCATGAAGCGGCTGTCGACGTGGATCGTGCGGTTGATCGAGGGGTCGTACATCCAGTCGGAGACGACGCCCTCCAGTGTGCCGTCGAAGGCCAGGCCGACGAATTCGCCGCGCGCGTTCAGCGTGGACGAGCCCGAATTGCCGTTGGTGATGTCGACGGTGGACAGGAAGTCGACCGGCAAAGTGCCGAGCTCGGGCGAGACGTAGCGGCCGTAATCCTTCGCCTTGATCAGCTGGATCGCCTTGTCGGGTGCGGCGAACTCGCCCTTGCCGGTTTGCTTGGCGGCCAGCCCCTCGGCGGTGGTGAACGGCTCCCACTTCTCGCCGTCCACATCCTTGCCGGTCACCTTGCCGTGGGTGAAGCGGAGCGACCCGTTGGCGTCCGGGTAGAGCGCCTTGCCGGTGGCCTCGGCGTGGGCGAGCATGCCGCGCATATAGGCCGAGCGCGCAGCCTGGAGCTGGCCGGAACGCTCCTTATTCTCCCGCTCGCGGGCGATGTCGGCCGGGTACATGGCGACGGCGAGCTGGATGAACGGATCGGTCGAGGCCTCGAATTCGGCCGGCGACTTGCCGAGCCAGGCGAGCCGGGTGGCGGTGTCGCCGAGCTTGGTGTCGGCATAGAGGCGATCCATGCCGATCTGGCTGAGCTTGGCCGCGAAGGCCGCATCGCGCTTGGCGGCATCGACCTTATTATATTCGGTCACTGCCTGCTCGAGCACGGCGCGATCCACGGTCGGCACATAGCGCCGCTCGATCGCGGTCAGGCGCTGCTCGGTCGGCAGCCGGTCGCGATCCTGATAGCCGGACTCGCGCTGCGCGTCGGGCTTCTGCCGCTCCTTTGACCAGCGGTAGAGGTTGCGGGCGGCGGAAAGCAGCTGGGCGCGCGAAAGCGTGCTCATGCGGGCGCCGTCGAGCGCGGCCTGGTTGGCCTGGGTGACGAGGGCGTCCAGCCGGGCCGGATCATATTGGCTCGCCCGCTTCGGGTCCGCGGCGATCCAGGCACGATATTCGTCCTCGGTCGCCTGCTTGCGCGCGGCAAGGCCGATCCGATCGGCGCCGGCCATCTCGCCGAGCGCCTTTTTCTTGTAATTGTCGGAGCCCTTGAGGATCGACGCGTACTTGATCTCCGCGTCCGGGTTGCCGGCGGTCTGGCGGACGATCAGGTCGGAATAGTCGTTGAGCAGCTTCTGCGATGCCGGGAGCATGGTCTCGAAATTGAACTTAGCCTCGGCGGCAGTGACCAGGCGGCTGGTGGTGCCCGGGAAACCGGCGACCATGACGAAGTCGCCATCCTTCACGCCCTGGCTCGCGACCTTGAGATGGGCCTTCGGACGGTAGGGGACATTCTCCTTCGCGAACGGCGCGGACGAGCCGTCCGGGGCGACATAGGCGCGGTAGAAGCCGAAATCGCCGGTGTGGCGCGGCCACATCCAATTGTCGGTCTCCCCGCCGAAATTGCCGATGCCGCCGGCCGGCGCATAGACCAGACGCACGTCCTTGATTTCGAGCTGCTGCTGGAGATAGTAGGTCGCGCCGCCATGATAAGCGCGCACGTCGCAGCGGCGGCTCGGCTGTTTCTCGCAGGCGGCGATCAGCGCCTTGCGGTTGCGATCCATCGTCTCGAAGCGCTCAAGCCCGGAGAGCTTGGACGTGACGCCCTGATTCATCTCGGTGGTGACGTCGCGCAGATCCTCGATCACGTAGATCCGGCTGCCCGGCGCGGCCGGAAGCTCGTCGGTGAGGCTCGCCGCGAGGAAGCCGTCGGTCAGGTAATCCTGACCCGGTTTAGAATTATACTGGATCGAGCCGTAGACGCAGTGATGGTTGGTCGCGACCAGCCCCTGCGGGCTCAGGAACGCCGCCGAGCAGCCGCCGAGCGAAGCGATCGCGGTCAGCGGCGCCGATTTAAGATTGCCGAGCACTGCCGGATCGAGCTGCAGGCCGGCGGCCTTAAGCTCGTTCGCAATACCCGCCGTCTGGCGCGGCAGCCACATGCCTTCTTCGGCCGCGGCCGGAGCGGCCAGGCTGAGCAGCGCGCAGGTCGACAGGGCGTAAGTTCTTAAAGTCATTAGGCATCCTCTGTTTTATGCGAGTGCGTCTAGCAGATCGGCACGGCTGCGCAACGGCGGCGCCACGTGACATTGCTCTGGCGCTCGCTTAGGGGGCCGTCGCTGAACCCAGACTGAAAGCCCCGATGTCCCTCCGCGTAGCCGTTCAGATGGACCCGATCCAGGGCATCAACATTGCCGGGGACTCCACCTTCGCGATCATGCTCGGTGCGCAGGCTCGCGGGCACGAACTCTACGAATACCAGGCACCCGACCTGACGTGGGAAGGCGGGCGTCTCTACGCGATGGCGAGGCCGGTGACAGTGCGGCGCGAGCCGGGCAATCACTTCACGGCGGAAGAGCCCATTCTCCTTGATCTTGGCCGCGACATCGACGTGGTGTGGATGCGCCAGGATCCGCCGTTCGACCTCGGCTACATCACCGCCACGCACCTGCTCGAGCGTATCCAGGGCGAAACCTTTGTCGTGAACGATCCGGCCGCCGTCCGCAACGCGCCGGAGAAAGTGTGGGTGCTCGATTTCGCCCGGTTCATGCCGCCGACTATGGTCACGCGCTCGCTCGGGGCGGCACGGCACTTCCTTGCCAAGCATGGCGAGATGGTCGTCAAGCCGCTTCACGGAAATGGCGGCAAGGCGATCTTCAAGATCGGCCCGGACGGCGCGAACCTGTCTGCGCTGATCGAAGTGTTTAACGATGCGTGGCGCGAACCGCACATGATCCAGGCGTTCCTGCCGGAGGTGGCGCAGGGCGACAAACGAATCGTGTTCGTTGACGGCGAGGTGGTCGGCGCGATCAATCGGCTACCCGGCCAGGGCGAAATTCGGTCCAACCTCGCGGTCGGCGGCTCCGCCGAGAAGACGGAGCTGACCACGGCGGAGGAGGAGATTTGCGCCGCGATCGGGCCGGAGCTGAAGGCGCGCGGGCTGCTCTTCGTCGGCATCGACGTGATCGGCGGCAAGTGGCTGACCGAGATCAACGTCACGTCGCCGACCGGAATCGTCGCGATCGACCAGTTTAACGGCAGCGACACCCCGGCCCGCATCTGGGACGCGATCGAGGCGAAGCTCGCTCGTGGCTGATTGGGTCATCCGCCTGATCGAGCAGACCGGATATGTCGGCGTGTTCCTGCTCATGTTCCTGGAAACGGTGTTTCCGCCCGTGCCGTCCGAGGTCATCATGCCGATCGCCGGTCTCGGCGCGGCGCGCGGGCAGATGACGCTGTGGGGCGTGATCCTGTGCGGCACAGCGGGCGCGATGTTCGGCAACTTCTTCTGGTATCTTCTCGCCCGCGTGATCGGGATCGAGCGGTTCCGCCCGTTTGTCGAGAAGCATGGCCGTTGGCTGACGCTGGACTGGTACGATGTCGAAAAGGCCGAAAAGCTGTTCGGTCGCTTCGGCGGGATCGTGGTCGGAATTGGCCGCATGCTGCCCACCGTCCGCTCGGTCGTGTCCGTCCCGGCTGGCCTGCTCCGCATGCGACTGAAAAGCTTCCTCATCTGGTCGACCATCGGCACCGCGGGGTGGAGTTCCGCGCTGGCCGTCGCGGGCTATCTGCTCGGCCAGCAGTTCGAGGACATAGAGAAAGTGGTGGGGCCGCTCTCCGCCGCGGTGATCGCGCTGATCGTCCTCGCCTACATCTATCGCCAGCTCACCTGGCGCAAACGTCACCCGCGCTGATCACGCCCGCGGGTGCGCGTTCCGGTACACGTCGAGCAGATGGGCCGCGTCGACAGCTGTGTAGATCTGGGTCGAGGAAAGGCTGGCATGGCCGAGCAGTTCCTGCAGCGAGCGAAGATCCGCGCCGCGGCCGAGCAGGTGAGTGGCGAAGCTGTGGCGCAGCGCATGCGGGGTGGTGCGCTCCGACAGGCCCAGCCGGGCCCGCGCGCCGCGCACCGCACGGCGCACCAGCTCACCGTTGAGCGGGCCGCCGCGTGCTCCCAGGAAAAGCGGCTGTTCGTTGCTGGTTGGGTAGGGACAGAGCGCGATGTAGCGTTCGATCGCTTCGCGGACCGGCGCGAGCAGCGGCACGACGCGTGTCTTGTTGCGCTTGCCGATTACCTGGATCGTTTCACCGAGCGGCAGCGCCGCCCCGCTCAGCCCGAGCGCTTCGGCGATCCGCAGCCCGCTTCCATATAGCAGCAGCAACACGGCCTCGTTGCGTGCGGCGATCCATTCCTCGCTCGCGTCCTCGGCCACGTCCCCGGCGAGCGCGATCACCTCCGCGGGCGCAATCGGCCGCGGCACGCTGCGAGACTTCTTCGGACCTTTGACACGCGGCAGGCTGGTGCTGCGACGATCCTGCGCGGCGACAAAGCCGAGGAAGCCGCGCACTGCGGAGAGCTCGCGCGCGGCCGAACTGTTGCCAAGCCCCTCGCCCCGCCGCACCGCCAGATAGGCGCGCAGGTCGGACGCTTTGAGGTCGCGCAACAGATTTGCGTCGACGCGCTCGCCGAAATGGCCGCCGATGAATTGGATCAGCCGATGAGCCGTGGCGACATAAGCCCGCACCGTATGCGCGGAACGGCGGCGATCATGCGTGAGATAGTCTCCCCAGCGCGCCGCGATTTCTCGCGCGGGGTGATGAGCCGGGTCGCCCTGTCCCCCGGACAGGGCTGAATGATGCGGGGCATCATTCACCCGGTTCATTTCAGGGGATCAGCCACCGGCCCATGCAGCGCGTCAGCACCCGGCCGAGGAAAACCAGCAACTCGGACCCGTGCCGGGTCTCAAAGCCCTGCTCGCCGCGCTGGCCGAGCGCGAGCAGCCCGTTGGGCAAGGGCGCTTCGCTGTCCAGCCGAACCAGCGCCTCAGCCCGGATCAGGCTGCTGGCGGGTCCGAACATCGGGTGCCCCCGCTTAACGCCCCTCAGAACGACGCCTTCGAACCGCGCCACCGAGCGCTGAATCACACGGGGGTCGACGAATTGAAGCCCGGACGCATCGGCGCGCATGCCCCGCTCGCCCGCGTAGAGCGCAACCGCGACGGCATCCAGGCCCAAAATCTGCGGCCAGTCCTGCGTCACGATGTGGATCAGGTGATCGAAGCCCTCGGCCTCCACGGCCGCGAGCACTGCTTCATGGATCGAGGAGACCGCCCCCGAATGGCCGCGAGCAAAAGCGATCAGGTCCTGGTTGGCCTCCTCAGCGGCGGCACAGCGCGCGCGCAGGCTGGCGACCGCCCGTTCCTCGAAGTTGATCACCGTTCCCATCGCGAGCGAGGCTAACCCGGAAGTGGTTAAGAAGCGATGGGGAAAAGTTGCGGTCTTCAGACCGGAGCGGGCACCGAGCTGACCGGCTGTATGAGGAGACCCCGAACGACCGTTGCCCCGTTCTGCGGACGCCCTCAGGAGACCCGATTTGCGAGTGGTAGCGTCAGCCCCGCAAGCGGATCTAGCCCGAGCAAGCGCTCGAACGCCTGCTGCATCGGGGGCAGGCAGGTCTCCACATAGGCGAATTCGGGGAGCGCCGAGAAAGGAAAGAAGTTCATCGATGCGTTGGCTTCGAACAGGAGCAACTTGCCTGCGCCTGTGATCCCAAAATCCACGCCGAAGAAATCGAGGCCGAACACGGCCCGAATGTTCCGCAGAGCTGTACCGACTTGGCTGCCGAGCCGCTCAGCCGGGTCAGAGAGGACCTGGCGCTCCTCCTCGCGCAACGCGGGCCTGTCGAGCATCACTCGACTACGGTCCGCCATGTGCACGTTCCAGCGGTCCGACACGATCATGTGCCGAACGAACCAGCGCTCGCCGATGAAGAACACGCGATACTTGCGATAAAGGCCGTCAGCGCTCCGGAAATCGACAAACTCGGTGAGGTAATGATCCTGCTTGGCCGCGAGCTGCGGCAGCAGCGCCTCGATCTCGTCGAAGACGCCGATCACCTTCCCGTCATGCACCCCGGCGCTTCTCGCGATCACGGGAAAGCGCATTCCCACTTCCGACACTGCGGTGCGGACAGCGGCCTGCTTGTTGGTGCGCAGCCGGATGACCTTGGGGACATGTGCACCGGGCAGCCCAGCCAGGCGCTGCGCGACCTGCTCGCGAGACGTGCGGAGAACGGCTTCCGGCCGGTTGATCACACGCCCGCCATACCTCTGGAGCATCCGGACCAAGGTCGAAAGCACCCGCGGATGCTGGTCAGCATCGGTGACCTGATTGAGCAGCACATCGAATTTGCTCAGATCGTATCGGTAGGATTGTCGATAATAGCCTTTGGTGACGTGGATGCGCGCGAAGTCATATGGGTTGTTCTCGCGCAGCAGCGCTATATCGGTGCTGCCCAGCACGATGACGTTCTTCTCTGTGTCGAGTTCGATCCGATCGAGGAGATCGGATCCGATCAGATAGCCAATGCGGCTCTTGCCCGTCCCGGCGATGCTAGGCGCGGCCAGCACCTTTTGCCCCTCCGGCCGAGCTCCCGGGAGGATCGGACGTGTTGACTCCTGCTTAAGCCAGATGCTCATCCTCAGCGGTGTTTAAAACTTACGAGAACATCTTCCAAGAGCGCGCTGATTCATATCACGCGGCGATGCAGATGTGCCCGGACGCCCGCGCGGCCGAGTTCGCGCTGGTGCTCGAGCCGCTGAAATTAGAACCGGGCCAGACCCTGTGCGACGTCCCCGCGGGCGCGGGTTATTTGTGGCGGTACGTCGGTGACGCACAGGTTCGCTATGTCGGAGTGGAGCCCTCCGACCTCTTCGCCAGCCTCTTCCCGTCCCATCCGGGCGCGATCTCATTGCGCTGCGCGATGGACACGCTCTCGCTGCCGGACGCTTCGCTCGATCACCTCATCAGCTTGGCCGGCTTGCATCACGAGCCGGATCTTCCCGCCATCTTTCGTGAAATGCGGCGCGTGCTGCGACCCGGCGGCCTGGCCGTGGTCGCCGACGTTCAGCAAGGCAGCAGCACCGATCGCTTCCTCAACGGCTTTGTCGCCGACTACAATCCGATGGGACACGAGGGCGTGTTCCTGAACGGGTCCACTTCGGCCTTCCTGGAAGGGGCAGGCTTTCGCGTGCTGGAAGACGCAGTGCATCGCCCACAATGGCAGTTCGCGACGCGCGAGGAGATGGGCGAATTCCTGCGCCTGCTGTTCGGGATCACCAAGGCCAGCGCCGCAGCGACCGCCCGTGCGGCGGAAGACATTCTGGGTCTGGAGGACGCCCACGGCGCGATCAATCTCGCTTGGCCGCTGCGCCGGCTGGTCTGCCAGGCGGTTTAGCCGATCGACTGCCCGGTCTTGGCCCAATCGGCCGCGAACCCTTCGAGGCCGCGGTCGGTCAGCGGATGCTTGAACAGCTGCCGGATGACTGCCGGCGGCGCGGTGATCACGTCGGCGCCGATCTTGGCCGATTGCAGGATGTGCACCGGATGGCGGATGCTCGCCACCAGGATCTCGGTTGCGAAATCGTAATTGTCGTAGATGATGCGGATGTCGGAGATGATCTCCATCCCGTCGAAGCCGATGTCGTCATGGCGCCCCACGAACGGCGAGATGAAGCTCGCGCCGGCCTTGGCGGCGAGCAGCGCCTGGTTGGCGGTGAAGCAGAGCGTCACGTTGACCATCGTGCCGTCGCCCGTCAGCGCCCGGCAGGCCTTGAGCCCATCCAGCGTAAGCGGCACCTTGACCGCGATATTGTCCGCGAGCTTCCGCAGGATTTCCGCTTCCCGCATCATCTCGTCATGATCGGTCGCGACCACTTCAGCCGAGACCGGCCCCGGAACCAAGTCGGCGATCTCCTTCACCACTTCCAGGAAATTGCGTCCTGATTTGTGGATCAGCGAAGGGTTGGTGGTTACCCCATCGAGCAGCCCGGATTCGGCCAACTCGCGAATGTCGCCGATATCGGCGGTGTCGACGAAGAATTTCATCGCGCGGCCTTAGCGACAAGCAAGCACGGCGGATAGGGTCACAGGAAGCTGTACGGGTCCACGTCCACCGCCACGCGAACACCGCGCGGATGCTCGAGCGCGTCCAGCCACTCGCGAATGATGTCCTGGACCGGGAGCGACCGGGCGGCATGGACCAGCAGGCGCTGACGGTGCCTCCCGCGCAGCATGGCGAGCGGCGCCGGCGCCGGGCCGAACACGGCCATGTTCTCGACACGCGGCGCGGTGCGCCCGATCAGGCGCGCTGCTTCGGTTGCCTCGGCCAGGTCCTCGGACGAGACGATGATACCGGCAAGGCGCCCGAACGGCGGCATGGCGGCCTCGCGCCGCGAATCGGTCTCGGCTTCGTAGAAGCCCTCGGCATCGCCGCTGATCAACGCGCTGATCACGGGCGCCTGCGGCTCGTGAGTCTGAACAAGGACGCGTCCTGGCTTCTCGCCCCTCCCGGCGCGGCCCGAAACCTGGCTGATCTGCTGGAAGCTGCGCTCCGCGGCGCGCAGGTCGCCCCCTGAAAGGCCCAGGTCTGCATCGACGACGCCGACCAGCGTCAGGTTCGGAAAATGGTAGCCCTTGGTAACGAGTTGGGTGCCGACCACGATGTCGATCGCCCCTGCCTCCATGCGCCCGACGAACTCGGCCGCCTTGGCCGGCGACCAGATCGTGTCGGACGTCACGATGGCGGTCCGCGCATCTGGAAACAGCGCCTTCACCTCGTCGGCAATACGCTCTACGCCAGGACCGACCGGCACGAGACTATCCACCTCCTCGCACTCCGGGCAGGCGCGGGGCGGCGGCATCAGGTGACCGCAATGGTGGCAGGCGAGGCGGTGCACGAGCCGGTGCTCGACCATCCAGGCGGTGCAGTTCGGGCATTGAAAACGGTGTCCGCAGGCGCGGCAAAGAGTGAGCGGCGCATAGCCGCGGCGGTTGAGGAACAGCAGGCTCTGCTCGCCCGCATTGAGATTGACCTCGATCTCGCGGACCAGGCTCGGTGCCAGCCAGCGGCCGCGCGGCGGCGGATCCTGGAGTAAGTCCACGGCGCGGATCTCGGGAAGCTCAGCCGCCCCGTAGCGATCCGGCAGCTTCAGCTCTCGATAGACGCCGATCTCGGCCATGTGGCGCGTCTCCAGCGCGGGCGTTGCCGAGGCCAGCACGACCGGCACCCGCTCCAGCTTGGCGCGCATCACCGCGACATCGCGGGCGTGGTACTGAACCCCGTCCTCCTGTTTGAAGCTCACCTCATGGGCCTCGTCGACGACGATGAGGCCGAGCTGGCGGTACGGCAGGAACAGGGCCGATCGTGCGCCGACCACGACCTTGGCCTGGCCGGTTGCCACCGCTCGCCAAGCCCGCCGCCGCTGAGACTGCCGCAAACCCGAATGCCACGCCACCGGCTCGCACCCAAAGCGGGCCGCAAAGCGCTTCAGGAAGGGCTCGGTCAAGGCGATCTCCGGCAACAGCACCAGCGTCTGGCTGCCCATGCGAAGGCTTTCCGCTATCGCCTCGAAATAGACCTCGGTCTTGCCCGAGCCGGTTACCCCGTCGAGCAGGAACGGCGCGAACTCCGCCTCCTGCACGGCCAGCACGAGCTCGCGGGCGGCCGCCTTCTGCGCATCTTCAAGCTGGGGCGGAGCATGCTGTGGGTCGGGACGCGGGAATGGATCGTCGATCGAGACCTCCACGGCCTCGACCGCGCCAGCCTTGACGAGGCCGCGGATAACCCCGTCCGACACATCAGCCGCAAGCGCCAGCTCCCTTACAAGGCCCTGCCGGCCCTCGATGCGCTCCAGCGCCTGCGCGCGCTGCGGTGTCAGTCGCTCAGGCACATGGCCGGTCGGGCGATATTCTGTCACGCTGCGCGCCCCATCGAGCGCGCTCGCCGACGCCAGGGTCATCCGCAGCACCGCGGCAAGCGGGGCGAGGTAATAATCGGCCGTCCACTCGATCAGTCGCCGAAGCGGTTCCGCAACGGGCGGCAGGTCGTAGACCTGGATGAGCGGTCGCAGACGATTGTCCCCCACCTCCTGCGTTTCGGCCCGTTCTGGCTCCCACACGACGCCGGCGAGTTGCCGCGGCCCAAGCGGCGCCAGCACGATCGAGCCCGGCCCGGCCACCATGCCGTGCGGCAGCCGGTAATCGAGCGGGCCGAGCGCTGCATTGAGCAGAATGACGCGAATGCGGGACATCGAGCATTCGAGATCGAGTCTGGGCAATCAAAGCACAAGGGCTTTTGGATACCCAAGGGCGAACCTGGCGCTCCGATGGGGTCGCCCGGCACCGGCTAACCCACGATGGATCTATTTCAGCGCGGAGCCATCCTAATCGCGCCGTCCAGCCTCACATATTCACCGTTGAGGTAAGTGTTCTCGGCCATGAAGACGGCGAGGCGGGCATATTCCTCGGCGCGGCCGAGACGCTTTGGAAAAGGCACCTGGGCGGCGAGCGCGTCCTTCACGTTCTGCGGCATCATAGCCACCATCGGCGTTTCGAACACGCCGGGCAGGATGGTGTTGACCCGGATCCCCTCACTCATCAGGTCGCGGGCGATCGGCAGAGCCATGCCCAGCACGCCAGCCTTGGATGCGCTGTAGGCGGCCTGGCCGATCTGGCCGTCCTGCGCGGCCACCGAGGCGGTGTTGACGATCAGGCCGCGCTCGCCATCCTCCAGCGGATCGAGCGTCACCATGCCCGCGGCGGAAGCGGCGAGCACGCGGAAGCTGCCGATCAGGTTGATCTGGATAGCCAATTCGAACTGATGGATCGGGTAGCGCTTGATCTCGCCGGTCTGCTTGTCGCGGCCGACCGTCTTCACCGCATTGGCCACGCCCGCGCAATTGACGCAGATCCGCTCCTGCCCATGCGCCTCGCGAGCACGGGCAAAACCGGCATCGACCGCCTCGTTCGACGTCACGTCCACCTCGGCGAACACCCCGCCGATTTCGGAGGCGACCCGCTCGCCCTTCTCGGCGTCGCGGTCGAACACCGCGACCTTGACGCCGCGCTCGGCGAGCGCGCGCGCGGTCGCCTCGCCGAGGCCGGAGGCAGCGCCGGTGACAACGGCGGCGATATTGTTGTCGAGCTTCATGGATGCGTCTCCCTGTTCGGCTCGCCCCTAGAAGCAACGCGGTCCCTTTCACAAGATCGGCTCCATTCCGGAGGCGAAACTTGGAGGCGGACCGACGCGTTCCGCAGGGGTGGCCGATCCCGCTCAGCCTAGCACCAAGTCGAGCTTGCTCGAGCCGGGGCGCAATTGCTGGCGCCACGCCAAGGCGAGCCGGGCGGCGCTGATCGTCGATGCGGCGGATTATTTCCGGACCGCGCGCCAGGCGATGCTGCGCGCCAGGCAGCAGATCATGCTGGTCGGCTGGGACGTCGACACCCGCGTGCGGCTCGACGAGGAGAAAGGGGCGTCGGGGGCTCCGCTGGCGCTCGGGCCGCTGCTCACCTGGATCGCGCGCCGACGGCCGGAGCTTCAGATCTACATCCTCGCCTGGGACGAGGGGCTGATCAGTGTGCCCGGCCGCGGCACCACCTTCTTCCGGATGATGCGCTGGTGGGTCGATCCGCAGATCACGATCAAGTGGGACAGCTCGCATCCGCTGGACGCGAGCCACCACATGAAACTGCTGGTGATCGATAACGCGCTCGCCTTCTGCGGCGGCATCGACATCACCGGCGAGCGCTGGGACACGCGCGACCATCGGGATGAGGAGCCGGGACGGAAGGCGCCTTTCACGCGGCGCAGCTACGAGCCGTGGCACGATGCGACTATGGCGGTGGACGGAGATGCGGCCGCTGCGCTCGGCGCGCTCGCGCGCAAGCGCTGGGATGCGGCGACGACGGGCGACGATCTGGCCGTTCCTGCACCCGGCGGCGACCCCTGGCCGGACGGACTCAAGGCCAATTTCCGCGATGTGGACGTCGTTATCGCCCGCACCCGGGGCCACGAGGCGGAGAATGAGGAGGTCCGCGAGATCGAGGCGCTGTTCCTCGACCTCATCGAGACCGCCCGGCGCTTCGTCTATTTCGAGACGCAATATTTCGCTTCGCGGGGTGATTGCGGAGGCGATCGCCAGAAGGCTGGAGGAGCCGGACGGGCCGGAATTCGTGGTGATCAATCCCAAGACGGCCGAGGGCTGGCTGGACGAGGAGGTGATGAGCCCGGCCCGTTACCACCTGATGCAAGCGCTGAAGCAGCGCGACCGGCACGGCCGCTTCCGCATCTACACGCCGGTGACGAAGGGCGGGCTCGACATCTATGTGCACGCCAAGATCATGATCGTCGACGACGAGATCTTCCGGGTCGGCTCGGCCAATCTCAACAACCGATCAATGGGCCTCGACAGCGAGTGCGACCTGATGATCGACGGGCGCGGCCGCGACGATGTGTGCGGCGAGATCGCGCGCATCCGCACCGGCCTGTTCGCCGAGCATCTCGGCAAGACCCGCGAGGAGGTGGCAGAGTGTTTCGGGAAAGCGGGCTCGCTGATCGGCTGCATCGAGGCGCTGCGCGGCGAGGAGCGCAGCCTGGTGCCGCTCGTGCCGAAGCCGCCCAACAAGGCCGAACGGGCGATAGCGGAGAGCAAGCTGCTCGATCCCGAAGCGCCGGACGAGCTGTTTGAGCCGCGGGTGCGACCCGGGCTGCTGGCGCGGCTAGGGCGGAGGAGGCGTTAGAGAATATCCAGAGTAGCCTTTGGGTCGACAGGCCCCAGAATTCTGCGTCTCTAATTGACCGAGCGTTCGGACCCGAAAAAGGAACAATGCACCTCGATCTCACCAAGTGCGGCCTGATACTCCGCTTCGTCTACGAGTTCATTCTCTCTGAGCCACTGGAACTTCGCTGCCTCGCGCTGCGCATCGTTATCTGGATCGATCACGGCGTGCAGGCTTCGAAGCCGGGCCCGCCATCGCGATTCGAGCTCATCCAACACCTTTTGTCCCAGTGCGTCGTCCCACACCCATACCGGTGGCCCTTGGCCGCCGAATGCATCGGATGACACTGGGATGAGCACGAAGTGGTGAGCGAAGGGGGTGAGCAAACGAACGATGAGGAAGCTCACAGGAACCACCCACATCGGGATCACCACCAACCAAGGCTCCATCTGGTAGGCGAGGATCACCGTCATGCTGACGACGAAAAACGAGACCGCCACTGCCAAGGACACTGCGGTAAACCCGCGATACTGAGGGTGAGATAGGCAGGATCACCTCTCCCGATATCCTCGTAGCGGGCGTAGCAGCGATGCGTCTCAGAGAAATTGGACCTCGTGTGGATCAGCTCCTCAGGCCCGAATTCGTACCGAAGCTTAGTTCCGAAGCGGGATTGCACGATTTTCCTGTCGCTCCTCGGTGCATCTTCCACTTCCACCCTTCCTTGTTGGAGGAAGAGCCGGATGGCCGCAACCGGTGGAGAGCAGACGTTACTTCCTGTTCGGTGCCGGCACCTCAGCCTTGGGCGGGAGCTCGAAGATGGCGCGGAAGTGTTCGGCGAGGGCTTGGTCGCCCGTGACGACCAGCGCCGGCTCGAGCTGATCGAACGGCACCTTGCCGTAAATGGCGGCGGCGATCCGCTCTGGCGGGCCGGTGAAGATAGCCTGTCCTTGCCACGCATCACCCCTCTCCAGCTTCATCACGCCGTCTTCAAGTTCGGCCAAGAAGGTCTCGTGGCCGAGTCGAAAACCGATGCTCGCCCGCAGCCCCCGGGCGCGCTCGGGGCTGAACATGGTGCGCAAGGAGAGCATGATGGAGGTGGCGCTGATCGGCAGCGTTGGATCGTGCGTCGGTGACCGCGCGGCCCAGCGCCCGAGCGTCTGAACGATCGGCTCGACCTCATAACCCCAGGGCGTCAGCTCATAGACCTGGGCAGAGACGGGCGGCGGCAGCCGGCGCCGGACGAGCAGGCCCGAGGCCTCCAGCCCTTCCAGCCGCTGGGTCAGCACATTGGCGCTAATGCCCGGAAGATCGGCGCGCAGATCGCTGAAGCGCTTCGGGCCGAGCAGCAGCTCGCGCAGCACCAAGAGCGCCCAGCGCTCGCCGATCAGCTCCAGCCCATGCGCCGTACCGCAAGCGTCGTCGTAGCGGCGCCGGTTTGGACCCAGGTCCGAGTTAGTTATCTTTTCTAACTTCATAGTTGCTTTCCTTAACTCGGAAGCGCATCACAGTCAAACAGGTGATTCGCCGGCTGAGGAGAATTGAGATGTCTAGGATGATTTTCGTGAACCTGCCGGTGGCGGACCTGCCCCGCTCCGTCGCCTTCTACAAAGCGATCGGCGCCGAGCAGAACCTGCAGTTCAGCAACGAGTCGGGCGCGATGATGGTGTTTTCCGACACGATCCACGTGATGCTGCTGACCCACGGCTTCTTCAGCACGTTTACGCCCAAGCGGATCGTCGATGCGCGCGAAGCGAGCGAGGTGCTGCTGTGCATCTCCTGCGATGATCGCGCGGCAGTGGACGAGATCACCGAGCAGGCGCTCGCCGCCGGCGGACGCGAGCCGCGCGCCGCTCAGGACATGGGCTTCATGTACAGCCGCAGCTTCGAGGATCTCGACGGCCATATCTGGGAGCCGATGCACATGGACGTGGCCGCCGCGACGGAGGCGATGGCGCAGCCGCAGCCGGCCTGATCCAATCAACCAAGCAGGAGACGCGAGATGACCGACACAGCCAGTTCCACGCCCGCTCTGACCCCGCATCTGGTGTGCGACGGCGCGGCGGACGCGATCGACTTCTACAAGCGCGCATTCGGCGCCGAGGAGCTGATGCGCCTGCCCGGGCCCGATGGCCGGCTGATGCACGGCGCCGTCCGGATAAACGGCGCGACCGTGATGCTCACCGACGAGAACCGTCCGTGGGGGGCGCTCGGGCCCAACACGCTCGGCGGATCGCCGATCACGCTCAACCTCGCCGTGCCGGACGTCGACGCGGCATTCGAGCGAGCGCTCGGCGCCGGCGCGACCGCCGTGATGCCGGTGGCCGATCAGTTCTGGGGCGATCGCTACGGGATCGTGCGCGACCCCTTCGGACACAGCTGGGCGCTGCTGACGCCGATCCGGACGATGACTGAAGCCGAGCTGCGCGAAGCCGCCGCGGCTATGTTCACCGGCTGCGGAGCGGAAGCCGCGAGCCATGCCGAACCGGTCCCGGCCTGATCGACCATCAACTTTGCAGAGACGGAGCAAAGCAGTGACTGACCAGAATCTCGAACTCTCGACGACGCGCTACATCGATGCCCCGCCGGAAGTGGTGTATCGCGTCTGGACCGAGCGCACCGCCGAGTGGTTCGCGCCCAAGCCGTGGAAGACGCGGGTGATCGCGCAGGAACTGCGCCCGGGTGGTCGGTCGGCGATCGAGATGCAGGGGCCGGACGGATCGGCGCATCCCGAGGAAGGCGTGTTCCTGGAGGTGGTGCCGAACGAGCGGATCGTGACCACCAATCTGTTCGCCGCCGGCTGGGAGCCGCGCACCACCAAAGCGAGCGAGTGCGACTTCGCCATGGTCGCGATCACCACCTTCGAGCCGGAGGGGAACGGCACCCGCTATACGGCCCGCGCGCGCCACTTCGATGCCGAGGCGGTGCGCCAGCACAAGGAGATGGGCTTCGAGCAAGGCTGGGGCATGGTCGCGGACCAGCTGGCAGCCCTCGTCGAAGCGGACGCTGCCGGCGCGCAGCGGGCGGCCTGACCATGCCCGTCGACCCCAATGCCGCAATCGAGATCAGCGCATTCAACTGGGTGCCGGACTTCGCCAAGGGCGTGGTGCGGGATCTGAGGGTCCGCTGGGCCTTAGAGGAGATAGGGCTGCCTTACCGCGTCCGGCTGCTCAGCCCGATGGGCGACAAGCCGCAGGATTATCTGCTCGAGCAGCCATTCGGGCAGGTACCGGTCTTCGTCGAGGGCGCCCTCCACCTGTTCGAAAGCGGCGCGATCCTGCTCCATCTCGGGGAGCGGTCCGAGGCGCTTCTGCCGCGCGATTCGGCCGGCAAAGCCCGCGCGACTTGCTGGTTGATCGCGGCGCTGAACAGCATCGAGCCGATGATGTTCGAGCTCGTCAACATCGACGTCTTCAACGCAGGCGCGGCGTGGGCGAATGAGCGCCGACCGGAAGCCGAACGAACGGTGCGCACGAGATTGCAGCGCCTGTCCGACTGGCTCGGCGACCATGAGCATCTGGAAGGCCGCTTCACCGTCGCAGACCTGATGATGACGACCGTGCTGCGCAACCTGCGCCACACCAGCATCATCGCGGACTATCCCAATCTCGCAGCTTACCAGGCGCGCTGCGAGGCGCGCCCGGCCTTCGGGCGCGCCCTGGCGGCGCAGCTGGCCGACTTTCAGGACAAGCCCGACGCGCCGCGTGCTGCGGCTTGATGGAGGACAAAGGCGTGGGCGTCCGATTTCCAGGCGAAACAGCCGACTACAGGAAAGCACGGGAGCGCCTCCTGGAGCAGGAGATTGAGCTGCGCCGGGCGATGGAGGCTGTCGCGGTCGCGCGGCGCTCGCTGCCGCCCGGCGGGATCGTGCCCGTCAACTACGTCTTTCAAGGGCGGAAGGGGGACGGATCGCTCGGCAATGTACTCATGTCCGATCTGTTCGGTGCAGGCCACCGATCGCTGGCCATCTACAACTTCATGTTCCCGCGCCACCCGCACGATGATCGACCCGGCCCGAGAACGGGAGCGACCGCGCTGCTGCCGCTCGGCGAAGGTCCCTGCCCCTCGTGCACCGCGCTGTTGGATCAGCTGGACGGGGCAGTGCCGCATTTGCAGCAGCGCATGAGCTTCGTCGTGGTCGCGCGAGCCCCGCTGCCGCGCTTGCTTGCCTTTGCCGAAGAACGCGGCTGGCGGCATCTGCGGCTGCTCTCCTCGGCCGGGAACACGTACAATCGAGATTATCTCGGTGAAAGCGAGAGCGGCTCTCAGCAGCCGATGATGAACGTGTTCCGCAAGGAAGGGGAGCTTGTCCGCCACTTCTGGGGCGCCGAGATGCTCTACGCGCCGACGGATCCAGGGCAGGACATGCGCCATGTCGGCACGCTGGAGCCGGTCTGGAACATGCTCGATCTGACGCCGGAAGGCCGCGGGACGGATTGGGACGAACAGCTCGACTATGAGTGCTGCTGCCGGGCCTCACAGGCGGTGAGCGGGGAGCCGGTATGCTGAAGCTTTACTACCACCCGTTTGCCTCCTTCTGTCAGAAGGCGCTGATCGCGCTTTATGAGAAGGACATGGCATTCCAGCCGGTGTTCATCGATCTGGGCGATCCGGAGCATCGGGCGCGGCTGGCCTCCGTCTGGCCGATGATGAAGTTCCCGGTGCTGCGCGACGAGGCGGCGGCGCGGATCATTCCCGAATCCAGCCTCATCATCGAATATCTGGATGAGCTCGTGCCGGAGCGGGCGCGGATGATCCCGGAGGATGCACGCGGCGCGCTGCAGGCGCGGATGTGGGACCGCTTCTTCGACGGCTTCGTCGCGGCCAATGTAGGCAAGATCGTCATCGACAGGCTCCGGCCCGAAGGGCGCGGCGATGCGGACGGGGTGGCGCAGGCAGAGGCTCAAATTGTCCAGGCGCTGGAGCTGTTCGAGCGTGAGATTGCCGGGCGCGAATGGGCGATCGGCAACCGCTTCAGCTTGGCCGATTGCGCGGCGGCGCCGGCGCTCTTCTATGCCGGCACGATCGTGCCGGTGGAGCGGTACCCGCACGTCCGCGACTATTTCGGGCGCCTGCTCGCGCGGCCGTCATTCGCCCGGGTGGTCGAGGAAGCACGGCCTCATCGTGGGCTCTTCCCACTGCCCTGGCCGGAATCCTATCACTGAAGAGGAGAAGCGACATGACCTACGTAGAAGGCTTCGTCTGCCCCGTGCCCGATGCGAACCGGGATGCGTATCGCGACCATGCGGCGGCGGCCTGGAAGCTGTTCCAGGAATTCGGCGTGCGACGCCATGTCGAGGCCTGGGGCACGGATGTGCCGGACGGCACTGTCACCGATTTCCGAAAGTCGGTCGCGGCGGAGGACGGCGAAAACGTGGTGTTCGCCTGGTTCGAATATCCCGACCGGGCCACGCGGGACCAGGCCAACGCCAAGATGATGAGCGATCCGCGGATGGGCGAGCTGATCGACATGCCGTTCGACGGCAAGCGCATGATCATGGGCGGCTTCCAGTCCATACTCGACACGGGTGGACGGCGCGGCGGTTTTGTCGACGGCTTCGTGCTGCCGGTGCCCGAGGGCAATCGCGATGCTTACCTCGCCTTGGCCCAGAAGGCCGCCGCGATCTTCGCCAAACATGGTGCGCTACGCCTCGTCGAAGCCTTCAGCGATGATGTGCCGCGGGGCAAGGTGACCGACTTCCATCGGGCAGTGAGGTCCGAGGAGGGCGAGGGCGTCGTCTTTTCCTGGATCGAATGGCCGGACCTCGCGACGCGCGATGCCGCCTGGGCCAAAATGAGGGCCGACGACGAAATGAAGGACGAGCCGATGTCGTTCGACGGTAAGCGCATGTTCTGGGGCGGCTTCGAGATGATCCTCGACGAGCAATCGGAAGCGCATGCCGAGCCGGAGCGCGAGTTGGCCTAAACTGGGCTCCTCCCGGGCACGGCTTGGGGAGGAACCAACAAGGAGAAGCGACATGCAGACCAAGATCAAGCCGTGCCTGTGGTTCAACGGAAATGCGGAGGAGGCCGCCAATTTCTATGCGGGCCTGCTGCCGGACAGCCGCATCGACGGCGTGCACCGCGCCCCGTCCGATTATCCGAGCGGAAAGGCGGGTGACGTGCTGACCGTGGAGTTCACGCTGGCCGGGCAGCCGTTCGTGGGGCTCAATGGCGGGCCATATTTCCAGTTCAACGAGGCGGTGTCGTTCCAGGTCTTCACCGACGGCCAGGCCGAGAACGATCGGCTGACCGACGCCCTATCGGCCGTGCCGGAAGCGGAGCAATGCGGCTGGGTGAAGGACCGGTTCGGCCTGTCTTGGCAGATCGTGCCGCGCGTGCTGATCGAGCATATGAGCGACCCCGATCCGGCCAAGGCCAAGCGCGTGATGGACGCGATGATGGAGATGAAGCGCATCGATATCGCGGCCATCCAGCGGGCTTATCAGGGCGAGAGCGTTGACGCGTAGCATCATCGGCGCGGCGTTCGTCTCGCTGGACGGCGTCATGCAGGCGCCTGGCGGTCCTGAGGAGGACCCCACCGGCGGCTTCGACCTCGGCGGCTGGGTCTTTCCTTTCTGGGAAGGCGCGATCGAGGAGGGCATGGCGCCGCTCTTCTCCGGGCCGCGGGACCTGCTGCTTGGCCGCAGAACCTACGACATCTGGGCCACGCACTGGCCCTACCAGAAGGATGACCCGATCGGTGAGGCATATAACCGGGCGGCCAAATATGTCGTCACGTCCCAGACCGGACCGCTGAGCTGGGCCAACTCGCACGCGCTGAACGACGCGTTCGACGGCGTGGCACGGATCAAGGAGCAGGACGGGCCAGACATTCAGGTCTGGGGCAGCAGCACGCTTTACGCGGGGTTGATCGCGCAAGGCTTGCTTGATCGCCTGTACCTAATGACTTTTCCGGTTCTCCTCGGGAAGGGAACGCGTTTGTTCGAGCGTGGCATGCCGGCCAAGACGCTGACGCTGGTCGACAGCACGGTCTCAAAGAATGGCGTGATCATTGCCATTTACGAGCCGGCCGGCCCGGTCGAGCTTGGCTCGTTCGCGTCCGAGCCCTCCGAAGCCGAGCTTGCGCGGCGGGAGAAGCTCAGGCGCGGAGGCTGAAACTGTCCCGCTCTGGTATCCCGAGCCGTCTCCGGCGCGGGACGGCAGAAACGGCCGCTGCTAAACTGATGCGGTCGTGCAACCGGAGGTCGCCATGGTCCGCTTTCTCGCTTTCGCCGCCCTGATCGGGGCCGCCAGTCCGGCTCTCGCCAGCCAGGACAGGATCGGCTGGTCGGAATTCGACGCGCCTTATTCGATCGACCGGGCCAGCCAGCGCGGCAGAGTTCATGTCTTTTTCGGCCAGAACGATTGGGGTCCGCGCGTGTTCAGCCGCGACGACGGCTATTTCCAGGGCCGCGGCGGCGGGGCGAGCGTTGCCGGCGGGCAGGCGATGTTCGAATACGATCGGGATTATCCTTACGACTTCCCGGCCCGCTGGGGCGCGCAGCGCAAGGAACTCGGCTTTGCCGGCAATGAGGTCATGCCCGAGCCCGCGTGCATCGACGAGCCGGTGCGGGATCGGCGGTCGGGACGGAGCGCAAGCGTGAGGGTCTGCCGCTAAATTGCGGCCAAGGCGGCCGCGAAGCGCTCGGCATCGCCCGCTTTGAGCCCGGCGAGATTGGCGCGGCCCGACGGCGCCATGTGGGTGGCGTGATCGCGGGCGAGCCGATCGATCTGGTCGCGGGAGAGCGGCAACAGCTTGAAGATGCCCTTCTCGCGGTCGACGCCCCGCAGCATCGGAGCGGTGTTCGTCAGCGCGGCGAGTTCGGCCCGCAGGGCGAGCATGCGGGCGCGCATTCCGGCAAGCTCGCTTTCCCAGGATGCGCGCAGCCCAGGCTGCGTGAGCACCAAGGCAACGGTTGCGGCACCGTGGGCGGGGGGCATGGACACCAGGGTGCGGCTGATCCGCTCAAGCTGGCCTTGAACCCGGTCGCGTTCGGCCGCGCTGGCGCAGATCGCGAACAGGATGCCGGTGCGCTCGCGATAAAGGCCGAAGCTCTTGGAGCAGGCAACGGAGACCAGCGCGCGCGGGCTGGCGGCGACGTCATCGCGGAGCAGCTCGAGATCCGCGGCGAGACCGTCGCCAAGCCCGTAATAAGCCGCGTCGATCAACGGCACCGCGCCGCGTTCGGCAAGGGTGGCGTGGAGGGAGGCGCGCTGGGCAGTAGTAAGATCCGCGCCGGTAGGGTTGTGGCACGGCCCGTGTAGCAGGAAGAGGTCGCCCTCCCCTGCCGCATCCGCCGACTCCTCGATGGCGGCCAGATCAATCCGCCCTTCCTCCACATCGAAATAGCGATGGCTGAGAAGCTCGACCTCCGCCGCCTCCGCCAGGCCAAGGTGATTGGGCCAACTCGGCAAGCCGAGGTGCAGGCGCGTTCTGGCCGCGGCGAGCTTGGCCAGTTCGAGTGCGATCCGCAGCGATCCCGTGCCGCCGGTGCCCTGGATCGCGGCAACCCGCCCCTCCCGCACCGCAGGGCCGTCCACCCCGAAGACGAGGTCAGTCATCGCCTCAATGAACAGGTGGTCGCCTGCCAACGCCTGGTAGGCCTTCGTGTCCTGGTGCTCGATGCGGAGCCGCTCCGCATCCCGCACCGCCGCCATCACCGGCGAGGCGCCCGTCTCGTCGCGATACACGCCGACGCCCAAATCGATCTTGTTCGGGCGCGGATCAGCCCTGAACCGGGCCATCACGCCGTGCAGCGCATCGCCGGACGGTTCGGCGAGCCGGTCAAACATCATCATCTCCGCTAGGCAAAGCGCGGGCGCTTGTGAGATAGGGGCTAGAGGCAGGAGACGGGCACGGCAATGGCGAACAATCCTTTGACCCGGCATCTCGACGAGGTCGGCGAAAGCTATGGCGCACACATGGTCCAGGCAGGGCGTTTCGGCTTCAAGATGATTGGCGGCGGGCTGGCCTGCCTCGTCCACGGCGTGTTCCCGTTCCTGTTCAGCACCACCGGCAGCCGCACCATCCGCGAGCTCCACAGCGGCATGACCAAGCGCGTCGACGCCCCCAATTGGGAACGCCACCCGATCATCTGATGAGCCTGCCAAGGACCCGAACGTCACCCTGAACTCGTTCCAGGGTCCATCTGTTCACCCGCACTGCCGCCACCGAGCTGGATGCTGAACCGTTCAGCAGGACGTGAGAACCCGGATCTGAGCTAGTCGTCCTCATCCTCGTAGCCGACCAGGTTAAGCTCGCGGGCCTTGATCTGGTGGAGGGCGCACCAGTGTTTGAGGGCGTCTTCCCGGCCGTGAGTGATCCAGACTTCCTTTGGCGCCACTTCTCGAAGCGTGGCGGTGAGTTCGTCCCAGTCGGCGTGGTCGGAGATGATCAGCGGCAGTTCGACATTGCGCTGGCGCGCGCGCTGGCGGACGCGCATCCAGCCGGAGGCCATCGCGGTGATCGGATCGGGCAGGCGTCGTGACCAGCGATCGTTGAGCGCGCCGGGTGGGCACAGGATAATCTTGCCCTTGAGTTCGTCTTTCTTGACGCCGGTCGCGGGCCAGATGTCGCCGAGCGGGACGCCGTGGGCCTCGTAGAGATCGCACAGGCGCTGGAGCGCCCCGTGGATGTAGATCGGGTCGTGGTGGCCGCGGCCGCGCAGCTCGACAATAACGCGCTGCGCCTTGCCAAGGGCGTAGGCGCCGACCAGCACACAGCGATCTGGGTTGGCGTGAAGGCGCTCGAGCAGCCGGTCGATCTCGCTGCCCGCGTCCGGGTGGCGGAAGACCGGGAGGCCGAATGTGGCTTCGGTGACGAAGATGTCGCACGGGACCGGCTGAAAGGTGGCGCAGGTCGGGTCTGGGCGGCGTTTGTAGTCACCGGAGACGACGACTCGTTCGCCGCCATGTTCGAGCACGATCTGCGCGGAGCCGAGCACGTGGCCGGCGGGCACGAAGCTGACGTCGACCTGGCCGAGCCGAATGACTTCGCCGTATTGAATGCCCCTGCCGTTCTGCGGGCCGTAGCGGCATTCCATGATGGCGAGCGTCTCCGGGGTCGCCCAGACCTGGCCGTGGCCGCCGCGGGCGTGATCGGCATGGCCGTGGGTGACCAGCGCACGCGCCTTGGGCTGGCTCGGATCGACCCAGGCGTCGGCGGGCTTGACGTAGATGCCTTCGGGAAAAGGCTCGATCCAGGAACCGAGACGGGCCATGGGGAGCTATATGGGGAGAAAGGGCGCGGCCGCCACGCCGGCCCGATGACGAAAGGAGCGCGACATGGATTGGGGTTCGTTCAACTGGAGCCTGCTCACGATTGTGGGCCCTGCCCTGCTGTTCATCGCAATCCTCTATGCGACGCTCAAGAACCGCAAGGCGAAGCAGGGCGAGATCGAGCGCACCGAGCAGGCGACGCATGAGCTTTACCAGGAGGAAGACGCCGCGCACCGCAAGCGGAGCGATGTCGTTCCTTAAGCCGATCTCCGCATGCTGACCACGCCCGGCGCGCTGTCGCCGGTGATCGCGGACTGGTTCGCGGCCAAGGGGTGGGCGCCGCGGCGGCATCAGCTTGAGATGCTGGCGGCGGCGCGGGCGGGGCGGAATGCTCTGCTGGTTGCGCCGACGGGGGCGGGCAAGACGCTGGCGGGATTTCTGCCGAGTTTGGTTGCATTGTCCTCCCCACGCAGTGGGGAGGGGACCCGCGATCCGAAGTCGCGTGGTGGAGAGGGGGTGGCGGAGGGCTCGGAGCCCCCTCCACCGGCTTCGCCGGTTCCCCTCCCCGTCCCGGGGAGGATCTCTCCGCTTCACACCCTGTATGTCTCTCCGCTCAAGGCGCTCGCGGTCGACGTGCAGCGCAATCTGCTGACGCCGATCGCTGAAATGGGGCTCGATATTCGGGTCGAGACCCGGACGGGGGATACGCCGGCCGACCGCAAGGCGCGGCAGCGGGTCAAGCCGCCGCAGATCCTGCTGACGACGCCGGAATCGCTCAGCCTGATGCTCTCCCACGAGGACAGCGCGACCCTGTTTGCGGACTTGAGCACGATCGTCGTCGACGAGGTGCATGCCTTTGCTTCCGGCAAGCGCGGTGACCTGCTCTCGCTGGCAATGGCGCGATTGCAGCGGCTTGCGCCACGGCTTCGGCGGGTGGCGTTGTCGGCGACGGTTTCGGACCCGGAGGCTTATCAGGGCTGGCTCGCGCCAGATGCGGATATCGAGACGGTCGACGTGGTGATCGGCGATCCGGGCGCGGAGGCGGAACTCTCGATCATGCTGCCCGAGGATGAGCGCATCCCCTGGTCGGGCCATTCGGGCCGTTGGGCGACCGAGAACGTGATGCGACAGATCGAGCGGCACAAGACGACGCTGATCTTCTGCAATACGCGATCGCTGGCGGAACTCGCCTTCCAGGATTTGTGGGCGGTCAACGAGCAGCACCTGGCGATCGGTGTGCATCACGGCTCCTTGTCGCTCGAAGCGCGGCGTAAGGTCGAGGCGGCGATGGCGGACGGGCGGCTGCGGGCTTTGGTGTGCACGTCGAGCCTCGATCTCGGCGTCGATTGGGGCAATGTCGATCTCGTCGTTCAGATGGGCGCGCCAAAGGGGTCGTCGCGGCTGACGCAGCGGATCGGTCGGGCGAACCACCGGCTCGACGAAGCGTCGGAAGCGATCGTCGTGCCCGGTAACCGCTTCGAATATCTGGAAGCGCGGGCGGCGCTGGACGCGATCGAGGGCGGCGAGCTCGACCCAGAGATCTTCCGCCCCGGCGCGCTCGACGTGCTCGCCCAGCACATCATGGCGGCGGCTTGCGCTGGCCCGTTCCGTGAGGAGGAGATGCTGGCCGAGGTGCGCTCGGCCGCGCCTTATGCGGGGCTCTCGGAAGAGCTGTTCGGCCAGGTGCTGAGCTATATCGAGAGCGGCGGCTATTCGCTCAAAGCCTATGACCGCTTCAAGCGCCTGTCCCGCGACGCAGACGGAACCTGGCGGGTGTCGCACCCGCGCTTCATCCAGCAGCACCGGATGAACGCCGGCATCATCGTCGACGCGCCGCTGCTCGACGTGCGCTTCCGCAACGGCCGCAAGCTCGGCACCGTCGAGGAATATTTCGCCTCGACGCTGAGCGTGGGCGACACCTTCTATTTCGCGGGCCTGACGCTGGAGGTGGAACGGATCGAGGGCATCGACCTCATGGTGAAGGCAACGAGCAAGCCCGCGCGCATCCCGACCTATGTCGGCGCCCGCATGGCGATGACGACCAACCTCGCCGACCGGGTCCGCGCCTATCTTCACGACCGCGAGCAATGGCCGCGCTTTCCGGACGACGTGCGCGACTGGCTGGAGGTGCAGGATCGCCGCTCCGCCCTGCCCCGCCCCGATCAGCTGCTGGTCGAGACCTTCCCGCACGAGCACCGCCACTACATGGTAGCGTACAGCTTCGAGGGCTGGAACGCGCACCAGTCGCTCGGCATGCTGATCACGCGGCGGATGGAGAGCGCGGGGCTGAACCCGCTCGGCTTCGTTTCCAACGATTATGCGCTGGCCTGCTACGGGCTGGAGCCGATTACCGATCCGGCGGCACTGTTTTCGCCCGACATCCTTCAGGACGAGTTCGTCGAATGGGTGCAGGGATCGAACCTCTTGAAGCGCGCCTTTCGCGAGGTCGCCGTGATCGGCGGCCTCGTCGAGCGCCACCATCCCGGCAAGCGCAAATCGGGCAAGCAGGTCACCTTCTCCACCGACCTCATCTACGACGTGCTGCGCCGCTACGAGCCCGATCACCTGCTGCTGAAAGCCGCCTGGAACGACGCGCGCGAGCGGATGACGGATGTGGGCCGGCTCGCGCGCCTGCTCGACAGGGCGGCAGGGACGATGCTGCACGTCGACCTCGACCGGGTCTCGCCGATGGCGGTGCCGGTGCTGGTGATCATCGGGCGGGAACGCACGTCGGTCGGTGCCGCAGACGACCAGCTACTTATCGAGGCGGAGGCGCTGGCGGAGGAGGCAATGCGGTTGGAGTGATTGTGAGCTGCAAGCACAAGCATCGCAGCAGCTCAAAGAATCAGCTATGGGAGGCTCGAGCGGAGCCGCTGACCTCTCCTCCCTCCGAGCGCTAGTACTCACACCATCCTTTTCGGCCGGCTAAATACGCGGGTGATCTCCGGCTCGAAGCTCTCCAGCGGGTCGACTTCGAAATCCGGATCGAAAGCCGGAGCGTCCCAATCGTCGACGAGCTTCTCGGCCAGTGCGAACCACGGTTCGTCGCGGAAGCGATCCCTCGCGCCGGCGTCCTTGCCGAGGTGCTCGTAATAATAGCGGCCCTGGAAATCCTGGTGCCAGTAGATGGCGTGGTAGATGTCTTCCGAGACGTAGGGCTTGAGCATCTCGGCGGCGATCGGGCCGTGATTGGGGATCGAGAAGAGCTTGCCGATGTCGTGGCAGAGCGCGGCGACCACCTCCTCGTCGGATGCGCCGTCGCGGCGGGCCTGGGTGCCGGCCTGCAGGCTGTGATGGAGCTGGCTGACGCCGAAGCCGACTTCGATGTCTTCAAGGCGGCGTAAGTTGTCCATGATCTGGCGCGGCGCGGTGCTGGCCTGATGCTTGCCGTGCTCGCGCGCGATGTGCGCCCAATCCTCGGCGCGGCCTTCCTTCATGGTGGTGAACATCACGGTTCTCCTCGAAGCTTCGGGGAGATAGCGACTTGGTGCTTCTCGGTCGAGCGCGCGCCCTATCGTGCTGATCCAGTTTAAGGGCGGGAACGTGGCTCGCCGAGCCCGGTTCGTCGAACATGCCGACGCATCGTCCCATCCTCACGGCCGCAATCGTGCTCGGGATCGGGCTGGGCGGGTCCTTCGACGGCATCCTGCTGCATCAGGTGCTGCAATGGCATCATCTGCTGAGCCTCGTGCCGGGCGAGGCGTTTCGCGATCTTGGGACGCAGATTCTCGCCGACGGGCTGTTTCATGTGCTGATGTATGGAATCACGGCGTCGGGGTTGTGGATGCTGTGGCGACGCCGCGGCGGGCTAAACGAAGCGGGCGCGGGTCGCGCGGTAGCGGGCGGAGCGGTGCTTGGATTCGCGTTGTGGAACGTGATCGACGTGGTGTTCTTCCACTGGACGCTGGGCATCCACCGCATCCGGCTGAGTGTGCCCGATCCGATGGCCTACGATCTGGGCTGGCTGTTCCTGTTCGGAGTCGCGCCGCTCGGCCTCGCCTGGTGGGCGCTGCGGCGAGGATCGGGCGGGGGCGGCAATCGTGCCGGTGCAACCCTGGCGTTGCTCGCCCTGATCGCCGCGCCGCTCGCCGCGCTGCCGCCTCGGGGAAGCCGCAGCGCGATCGTGCTGTTCGCACCGGGGACGCCGCCCGGCGCGCAGGTGAACGCGATCCTGTCTTCCGGCGGCCGTTTGATCTGGGCGGACCCAAGGGGACGCATGATGGCTGTCGAACTCCAGACCGACCAGGACGGCCGAGCGCTCTACCGGGCGGGCGCGATGCTGGTCACCCGCTCTCCGCTCCTTGCCGGCTGTGCCGCGGCGGCGAGCTGAAGCGCCCGCCGCCGGGACTCGCCCTGGACTTCAGCCGCGCCGGCCGTCCCAATCGCGGCGTTCCAAACGCAGACGCTGGCGCAAGTCGTTGACGCGCATCTCCAGGGTGGCGACTTCCGCCCGGCTGAGCCCGTTGCGGCTGTAGCGGGCGAGCAGCTGGCGGACGTTCGCCGCTTGCCGGCGAAGGCCCGTCGCTTCGCGCTCTGAAATCCTGCCGTTCCGTTGCGAACGCTGGATCTGGTTTTGAAGCTGGTTGATGTCGGCGCGGATCTCGCTGCGGACAGTGGGCCGCAGGACCCAGGTCTGGGCCGAGGCCGGAACGGATGAAACTGCCGCCGAGGCGGCGAGGATCAGGAAAGCCAATTTACGCATACGCACTCCTTGCTCGTCGGCGAACAGCGCCGACGCTCGGAGCAATGGAACCTGCTTGTCGCAGGATTGTGCCCGCTCGCTGCCGAAATCGTCGCAGTTTGTCTTCGACTGGGCGAAGATCAGGCGCCGAGTGCCTGGAGTATTTCGGCGTCCGTCAGGTTCGGATGGGTGAGCCGGTTGGTGCCGTTGACGTGCGCATACCATTGCCGGGGCGGGAAAGACGGAGCCTTGGGCCGCTCGAAGCGGATTCAGTCCACTTCGAAGGTCATGTCGACCTTCGCCTGCTTGTTCACCGACGCGTTCTCCTTGACCGGGTCTTCCGGGCCAGGCGGCACGTCCGGGCTGTTGGTGTAGGCGATCAGGCCGACCTGCATCATGGGCGAGGATTCCATCCGGTAGAAGCGGTCGCGCACCTCCCACTCGCTGCCCCCGTCCGGACGGGCGAGCACGAACAGTGCCATGCCGACCCGCACCATGCGCAGCTCGATCCAGCCGCTGCGATACGGCCGAAGCTTGAGCGAAGAGTAGCTGTTGTAGGTGCCCTTGGTCTCTGTCATCACCTTGCCGGGCTCGAGCCCCACGCCGGTGGTGATGAAGTGCCAGTTCTCGCGGCGCGGCTCCCAGGTCGCAGCCTTGAGGCCGTTCGGCACGCGCGCCATCAGCCCGCCCAGCGACCATGTCCCGCCCGGCACCTCGCCGTTCAGCCCGCGTGTGCGCACGCGGGCGCGCACGTCGAAGTCGCCCTCGACAGTCTTGAAGATGAAGGGGGCATTGAGGTCACGAACCCAGCCGCTGTGGAGGGGCTGCATGCTGAGCGCTCCCTTGGTCGTCTGGCCGACATCCATCGCCTTGAGCTTGTTGGGCCAGCCATAGACGTCGTGGAACAGGGCCCAGCCCGGGCCCAGCGCATCGCCCTCGAATTCGTCGCTCAAGGTGGTGATGTCGCCGGGCGGCGGCGGGGCCGCCTGGCCGGACAGGAGCGCGGCGGCGAGCGGCATCGTAAGGAGATAGAGGCGGCGCAAAGTGGGTGTCATGACTCATCCCCCGGGGTTGAAGTTCTTGCCTTCCGACCCTGACCGGGAGCGCGGCGCCGGTCCCGCTTGATGCGACAAATGGCCGGTGCGCGCGACGAAGGCAGGCCTAGCGGGCACCTCGCGCGCGTCGGGGCGTTGCGACCCCACATGACCCACAGCCTCCCCTCCGTTCCCGGCGGCCCGCATCTTCGCACCATCGCCATGCCGCGCGATTCAAATCCCGCCGGAGACATTTTCGGCGGCTGGACGGTGAGCCAGATGGACCTGGCCGGTGCGACCTTCGCGGCCGAGCGCTCAGGCGGCCGAGTCGCCACCGTTTCGATCGACGCGATGCACTTCCTCAGGCCTATCGCGGTCGGCGACGAAGTGAGCTGCTTCTGCGCGATGGAGGAGCAAGGCAAGGCTTCGATCAAGGTCAGGATCGAGACCTGGACACGCTCGCGGGGCGGCCAGGACGCGGAAAAGGTGACGGAGGGCATCTTCACCTTCGTGGCGCTGGATGAGCGCGGCAAGCCGCGCCGCATCGAGTCTCAGACGGACTGATGGGTGACCCGCGCTGCCCTCCTTGCCGCCACCTGCCTGCTCCTGGAGCCGGCCTGCATGCCCGCCGTTGAAACTCCCGCAGCCGCTGCGGATGCTTCGGCCGGCGAACTCGGCGCGCGCCCTGCGAGGTCGACGCGACCCGGCCCGAACGGCCTGCACGAGCTCAGCGGCGGCGCCTTGCTCTACGTGCCGGACGGCGTCGAACCTGCCAAACCGGCGCCTCTGGTCCTGATGCTGCACGGCGCTGGCGGACGGGCGCAGCACAGCCTTGATCTAGCCCGCGCCCAGGCCGATCGCCACCGCTTCATCCTGCTCGCCCCGGCCTCCCGGCTGGCAAGCTGGGACATCATCTCCCAGCGCCGCTACGGCGCCGACGTTGCGGCTATCGACACCGCTCTTCGCGTAGTCTTCGCCAGCTACACCGTCGATCCGAAGCGGATCGCCATTGCCGGCTTCTCGGACGGCGCCTCCTATGCCTTGTCGCTCGGCCTCACCAATGGCGGCCTGTTCAGCCATGTCATTGCCTTCGCGCCGGGCTTCATGGCGCCCGGCGAGCCGAGCGGCCGGCCCGACATCTTCATCACCCACGGCACCGGAGACCGTGTGCTGCCGATCGACAGGTGCAGCCGCACAATCGTGCCGCAGCTCAAGCGGGCGGGCTATCCGGTCCGCTATGTCGAGTTCGACGGCGGCCACACCGTTCCCGATACGCTGGCGAGCGAAGCTTTCGGCCGGCTCTGACAGGCATTCCGCGTGTCGGCACAGCGGAACGGGCTGGGGCGAAACCCCGGGCTCTTGAAATTCGGAGTCGTTTCGGCTATAAAATCGCCGCGGACCGGGCCCCTCTGGCGGATGTTCTTGGAAACATTCGCGATGTCGGACCGCATCGGGTTAGCTCGATGCAGTCCTTGATGCCCCTGCCAGACTCGCATCGCAGCTAGCCCGATCGATGAAACCATCGTTTGGAGAGAGGCTATGAATGCGACTTTGTACCGCCTGACCGTGATCCACCGCCGGCTGGACGAGGAAATCCGCCGCGAGCTGAAACGGCGATTTCCCGATACCGTCCGCCTGCTGCGGCTGAAGAAGCTGCGGCTGGCAATCAAGGACCGGCTCTACCGGATCGCGCCGCGCAGGCTGAGCCGGACTTAGACAGCAGATCAGCACGCCCAAGGCCTTCTCCCGCTTGCGGGAGAAGGTTTGATGAGGGTCTTCTTTCTTCTGCTTCGCTGGCGTTGCCGGCGCCGCGAGTGCGGCAAGAAGAAGACCCTCACCCTGCCCTCTCCCGCATGCGGGAGAGGGTAATGCACCTGACGCGGACCGGGCCCCTCTGGCGATCGCATGATCGCGATGTCGGACCGCAATAATCAACGGAGGCCCCATGGAATTCCTGTACGCCGACTGGCTCGGCACGCCGCTCTGGTTCTGGCTCGCCTTTCTCGGTCTGGTGGTCGCGCTGACCGCGTTCGATCTCGGCGTCCTTCACAAGGAGGACAAGGAGATGGGCATCGGCGAGAGCCTCAAGCTTTCGGCCTTCTACATCGGTATCGCGCTGCTGTTCGGCGCCTGGGTCTGGGCCCAGAAAGGCGCCGATCTGGGCATGAAATATTATACGGGCTTCTTCATCGAAAAGGCATTGTCGATCGACAACGTGTTCGTGATCAGCCTGATCTTCACCTATTTCGCGATTCCCAGGATGTACCAGTATCGCGCGCTGCTGTGGGGCATCGTCGCGGTGATCGTGCTGCGCGGCATCATGATCGCGGCGGGCGCGGCGCTGGTGCAGCAATGGTATTGGCTGCTCTATATCTTCGCCGCCTTCCTGGTGTTCACAGGCATCAAGATGCTGTTCGCAGTCGACAAGCCGATGGACGTCCAAAACAACCCGGTGGTGAAGTTTATCTCGAACCGCATGCGGGTGACGCCCGAACTCCACGCGCAGCATTTCTTCGTGCGGGTGCCGGACGGCAAGACGGGCAAGCTGGTGCTGGCGGCGACGCCACTTTTCCTGGCGCTGGTGGTGATCAACCTCGCCGATCTGGTGTTCGCCGTCGACTCGGTGCCGGCGATCTTCGCGATCACGACCGACACCTTCATCGTCTACACGTCGAACATCATGGCGATCCTGGGCCTTCGCGCGCTCTACTTCGCGCTCGCGGCGATGGTGCACCGCTTCCACTATCTGAAATATGCGCTGGCGCTGGTGCTGGTGTTCATCGGATCGAAAATCTTCGTGTCCGACTTCCTAATGGGCGGCGACAAATTCCCGCCGGTGGCGAGCCTCGCCGTCACCTTCGGCCTGATCCTGGGCGGCATCGGCTATTCGCTGTGGAAGACCAAGGGCGCGGAGGAGCCGGAGTGGCCGGCGGCAAACGGACCGCGGAGTGCGACCGATTCAGTGTAGGGGGTTCCCGGCGCCCAGACCCAGGGTGGCTGCCGCAGCGCAGTGACCAGGAGCGACCGGCGGCGCGTGCCGCCGGTCGCTTCGTCTTAGCGCCAGGCCGTCAGCCGGCCCTCGTCGTGGAGAACGTAGAGCGTGTTGTTGGCGACGACCGGCGCGATCGAGACCGGCATCTTCGAGTCATATTGGACCTGCACCTTTCCGTCGGTCGGCGAGACATGGGCGATATGACCGCGATTGTTGGCAAGGATCAGCCGGTCGCCCGCAAGGACCGGTCCGACCCAGCGTAGCGGGCCTTTCTTGTCCTCGACGTCGCGCCACCTGGGCAGCTGGGTCATCCACTTCACCTTGCCGGTCGCGCGGGCGATGGCGAGCAGCTGCGCCTGATCCGTGACGACGAACACCCAATCCCCCGACACCCAGGGCGTCGAAATGCCGGCGACGTTGATCTCCCAGATGCGCTGACCGCTGTTCAGCTCCAGCGCCACCATGCGCCCGCCCTGTCCGACCGCGTAGACGCGCCCGTTGTCGATCACCGGATTGGCGTCGATGTCGGATATAGTCGACACGGTGGTCGAGATGCTGGTGCGCGACAGGGCGTCCTGCCAAAGCACGCGGCCATTCTCGTAGCGGTAAGCGGTCAGCTCGCCCGAGGAAAAGCCCGCCACTACCGTGCCTTGGGCTGCCGCCGGCGCCGCCGCGCCGAACACGCCGGCCGTCTCCAGCGTGCCCGAGGCGGTCCAACGAATCGAGCCGTCGGCCGGGTTGAGCGCGAACAGCTGATTGTCCTGGCTCGTCACATAGACGTTGTCGTTCGCAATGGTCGGGGAACCGCGCAGCGGGCCGCCCGGGCGCACGCGCCAGATCGGCGCGCCGGTCGCAGCGTCGAAAACCCCTACGTCACCGATCCCGGTGGTCGCGTAGATGCGCCCGTTGTCGAACGCGACTCCGCCTCCGAACAGCAGGCCGATCGAGCCGTCGGAACCGCTGCCGACGATAGGAAGACTGATGCCGCCCCCGCGCCGGTCCTCGGCCCGGCCAACTCCCGTCGCCCAGACCTGCGCCCCGGTGCGGGCGTCGAAGGCACGAAGGTTAGCAAGCGTGTCGATCGTGTAGATGCGCCCGCCGGCGACAACCGGCGTCGCGGCCAGGCGGGCGCGATTGTTGCTGCCCTGGCCGATGCTGACCGCCCAGGCTTGGCCCGTCGCCGGCCCAAGCGCCAGGTGACCGAGCGACTTGGACGCGCTGCCACCGGGCTGGGCCCAAGCAAGGTTCGTCTCCGCCGGCGGCAGGCTGATGGCGACGCTGGCGAGCGACGGATCGACTTCGACCCCCGCTTCATTGCCGAGCACGGAAATACGCTGGCCGACGGTCGGCGTCTTGGGCTTGCCATCGCCTTTGAGGATGCCGCAGCCGCTCAGCAGAGCCGCACTCGTCAGCATCCACACTAGTCGTTTCATTCCGATCATTCCTTCGTTGCGGCAGCGCCCGCGCCGGCGATGTCCGTTGCCTGCACCGCATCGATGCCAAGCGCGCCGGCCATCTGAACCGCGCGCGAACGGATGCTCGACGGCAGTTTCTCATCTTTGGCCAATGCGGCGAAAATGGGGGCGGCCTGCGCCTGCTGGCCCTCTTTCATGTGTGCGATCGCGACCAGTTCGCCCGCGCTGCCGAACCAGGGTCCGCCTGCGACGGCGAGCGGCGACAAGCGGCGGATCACTTCCGCGGGGGCGATCCGATCGAACTCGATGGTGGTCTGGCGGATGAGGGCGAGCTGCCGGTAGGGCTCGGCGAACTCCTGATTGTCCGCGACCGATTTGAACGCGGCGACGGCGGCGGGCAGATTGCCGTCCTGGATCGCCAGGTCCGCCTTGGTGATCAAAGCGGCGGCGCGAATCCCGTCGGAATCCTCGGCCGCCAATTGGTCGAGCTTAGGATTGGCGGCCTTGGAACGGCCTGCCTGCACGTCCTCGAACGCCGCGACCAGCCGTTCGCCGCGTTCGCCGGCTTCGGCCTGTTGGCGCTGCTGCCACCAAAGATAGCCCGCGATCGCGGCGAGCAAGAGCAGCACGCCGCCGCCGATCAGGAAACCGTAACGCTTCCAGACATTGGTCAGCTGTTCCTTGCGAAGCTCCTCGTCAACCTCGCGATAGAAGCTCTCATTGTCCCTGGGCTTGATCGCCAAGCTTATTCTCCAATGGCACCGGTGGGCCGAACGGCCGGAAGCCCGCCCAAAGCTTCGCCGCTGAATTAGCAGGATCGAAGATGAACGGGAGATTGGCGCGCCCGGTGGCCCCTTGCCGGCCTATGTAGAAGCGTGTTGCGCCCGAGCAAAGCGTTACTTGGTGCGGTAGATCTGGTCTTCGGTCGGAAAGGCGCGCGAACGCACCTCGCCCGCATAGGTCGCGGCCGCCTCGCTGATGCGGGCGGCGAGATCGTCGTAGCGCTTCACGAAGCGCGGCGTGCGCTCGAACAGGCCGAGCATGTCTTCCGTCACCAGCACCTGCCCGTCGCAAGTGGCGGACGCGCCGATGCCGATGGTCGGGCAGGAGACGGCGCGGGTCGCCTCGGCGGCGATCTCCTCCATCACGCCCTCCAGCACCAATGCGAAGCAACCCGCCTCGGCAACGGCGCGGGCATCGGCCAGGATTTTGGCCGCCTCGGCTTCGTCCCGCCCGCGCGCGCGATAGCCGCCGAGCGCGTTCACCGCCTGGGGAGTAAGGCCGACATGCCCGACCACCGGAATTCCGCGCTTCACCAGAAAGGCGACGGTTTCGGCCATCGCCTCGCCCCCCTCCAGCTTCACCGCGGCCGCGCCGGTCTCCTTGAGCACGCGCGCGGCGCTGGCGAACGCCTGTTCGGGGCTGGCCTCGTAAGAGCCGAACGGCATGTCGATCGCCACCACCGCATGCCAGCTTCCCCGCACCACCGCCGCGCCGTGGGCGCACATCATCTCCAGCGTCACCGGAACCGTGGAGGGCAATCCGTAGATCACCTGCCCCAGGCTGTCGCCCACCAGCAGCAGATCGCAGTGTGGATCGAGCAGCTGCGCCATCCGGGCCGTATAAGCGGTCAGCATCACGATCGGTTCGCTGCCCTTCATCGCCTGCAACTTCGGCACGGTCAGCCGCTTCAGCGGCGAGGGGACCGGATTGGCGCGGCTGGTGGAGGTGTCGAGCGAGTGCGTGACGGACATGCGCACGTTCTAACCCTCGGGCGCGCGCTTAGCCAGCACCGGGCGCAATCAGGGCTGGTCGAGCAGATCGCGGACGCGGCCGGCCAGGTCAGCGTAGCTGAAGGGTTTGGTGATCAGTTCCACACCCGGATCGAGCCGGCCCTGGTGGACGATGGCGTTGCGGGCATAGCCGGTCGTGAACAAGACCTTGAGACCCGGGCGGATCGCCCGCGCTTCCGTCGCCAGCTGATCGCCCAGCATCCCGCTCGGCAGCACGACGTCGGTGAAGAGCAGGTCCACCTCCCCCCCCTGCCGCTCGAGCAGGCGCAGCGCCGATGGCCCGTCATGCGCCTCCAGCACCCGATAGCCGAGCTCGCGCAGAACCTCGACCGAATAGGTACGCACGTCGTCGTCGTCCTCGCAAACGAGGATCGTCTCCTCGCGCGTGCCTTCCGGGACAAGCGGATCGGCCACAGCCTCTTCCTCGGCGACGGCGCCGATCAGTCGCGGCAGGTACAGCTTCACACTCGTGCCCTGGCCCGCTTCCGAATAGATCTTCACGTGCCCGCCCGATTGCTTGACGAAGCCGTAGACCATCGAAAGCCCGAGCCCGGTTCCGCGGCCGACATCCTTGGTGGTGAAGAAGGGCTCGAACACCCGCTGGAGCGTCGCCTCGTCCATGCCGCTGCCGGTGTCGGAGACGCAGATCACGACATATTGGCCGGGCGCGACCCCGGTATTCTGCGCGGCATAGCCGTGATCGAGGTGAGCGTTGGCGGTCTCGATAGTGAGCTTGCCGCCCTCGCCCATCGCGTCGCGCGCGTTCACCGCCAGGTTGATGATGGCGTTCTCGAGCTGGTTCGGATCGGCCTCGACGCTCCACAGGCCGGACGCCAGCACCGTTTCGATCTCGAAAGCCTCGCCAAGCGTCTGGTGCAGCAGCTCCGACATCCCGCCGACCAGGCCGTTGAGGTTGATCGGCCGGGGCTCGAGCGGCTGGCGCCGTGCAAAGGCGAGCAGCCGCTGGGTCAGAACCGCCGCGCGCTCGGCGCCGCGCATCGCATTCTCGGCCGAGCGGCGCAGGCGCGCCTGATCTTGCGGCAGGTTCCGCTGCAGAATTTCCAGGTTGCCCGTCACAATCTGGAGCAAGTTGTTGAAATCGTGGGCGACCCCGCCAGTTAATTGGCCTAGCGTCTCCATCTTTTGCGCTTGGCGCAGCTGCTCTTCCAGATGCTTGCGCTCGGTGACGTCCCGGCCAGCGGCGTAGAACACGTCCCGTTCGGGCACACAGGTCCAGCTGTACCAGCGATAATCGCCGTTTGCGGCGCGCAGCCGGATATCGAAGTTCTGGACGACTTCGCCGCCGACCAGGCGTTCGAACTCGCGTCGGGTGGCGGCAAGATCCGACGGGTGCACCAACGCGTCGAATGCCGTTCCAACCAAGGTATCACTTTGGTAGCCGAGCTGCTCGGCCCAGGCGGGATTGGCCAGGCGATAGAATCCGTCGAAACCGCAGATCACGAACAGGTCTTGGCTGACGTTCCACACTCGATCGAGCTCGCGCGTGCGTTCCTCGATGCGTAGTTCCAGCGTGTCGTTCAGTTCCCGCAGCCGCTCCTGGGCCGCGACTCGCTCCCCCAATTCCTTCTGCGCAGTTTTATAGAGCCGAGCATTGTCGATCCCAATCGCGGCCTGGCCGGCGATCCCGACTACCAGCCGCTCATGCCGTTCCGCGAAGCGCCCCGGCGCGGGATGTCCGAAGAACAATCCGCCGATCACCTCGCCCGATCGGCTCGTCACCGGCACGGCGAGGTAGCTTCTGACGGGCAGATGCCCCTCGGGCATGCCCTTGTGCGGATGGTTCTTGCCGTATCGCGGATCCGTCAGGATGTCGTCGGACCGGATCGGCCCTTCGCCGGCAAAGGTGGGGCTGAAGATCGCCGTAGCACGGGGCATGCCGAAAGCGTCGAACTGCGACCGCTCCGCGCCGGAAAGGGTATAGAGCATCATCAGCTCGCCGCCCTCCGCGACATTGTAGAAGAACGCCCCGAAATGTGCGCCAGTCAGCGACACGCCGGCGTCGGTCACCATCTGCACCAGCTTGTCGAGATCGAGCTCCGCGGCGAGCGCCGCCCCGGTCTGGTTCAGGGTTTCGAGCGTGCGGCTTTCCTCGCGCAGCGCCTCTTCGGCGGCGCGGCGGCCGGTCACGTCGATGTTTCCGCCGACATAGCGCCAAGGGCGGCCGTCGGCGTCGAACACCACGTTCGCGCGGCCCGATAGCCAGCGCACCTCTCCCGTATCGGCCCGCACGATCCTGTATTCGTAGTCAAAGGGGCGCCGCTCCGAGATCGAGCTTTGCAGCGCCGCGACCGCTTGCTCCCGGTCTTCGGGATGAATGACCGCGTTCCAGGTCGCCAGGGTTATCGGCGCGCCCTCCGGAAGACCGAACAAGGCGTAATATTCCGGCGAACATATCGCCTCGTCCTTGCGCAGATCGTAGTCGAAGCTGCCGATGCCGCCGGCCGCCTGCACGATACGCAGCCGCGCCTCGCTGTCCCGCAGGGCCGCATCGGCCGCGCGCCGCTCGGTGTCGTCCTGCACGATCTTGATGAAGCCCCGCTCACGCCCATTCACATCGGGCGGGAGCGGGTGAACCGACCCGCTCATGAACACCAGACTGCCATCCGCGCGAACGTGCCAGCGTTCGTCGCTGGCGCAGCCTTCCTCGCGCGCCGTCTCGGTCTCGTGATCGGGTGCCCCCGCCGCACGATCCTCAGGCGTGAAGATGATGTCGGCGGACTGGCCGACCACTTCCTCAGCGGAAAAGCCGAAGATCGCGGCGGCGCCTTTCGACCAACTTGTGATCCGCCGGTCGGGGGCCATGGTGATGATTGCGTAGTCGCGCGCGCCATCGACTACGAGCCGCAGCCTTTCCTCGCTTTCCCGCAGGGCCTGCTCGGCCGAGAAACGCTGAGTGTCGTCGCGCGCTGTGAGGACTGCTCCGCTGGTCTCGCCGGAGGGGAGCCGGATCGGACGGGCGGAGCCGATCGCGAGCACCTCGGTTCCGTCCGGTCGCCGGATCCGCCAGCGCGCGTCAACCACTGTTTCGCCCTTGATGGCGGCGCGGGCCAGCGGCAGCTCGTGCGGCGGGTGCGGCTCGCCGGCCTCGGTCAGCAGGTGATAGGTTTCGGTATAAGCGTCCGGTGCGACGCCGAGCAGCTTGACGCCATGCAGCCGCTCCGCCGCTTCGTTAACAAAGCTGATCCGTCCTTCCGGATCGGTGACGATCACGCCTTCGCTCAGTTGGCCCAGAATGGCGGACTGTTCCGCGGCGATCTTCTCGCTGCGCGCGCTAGCCGCCTCGACTTCAGCTTGCGCGTGCTTTCGCGCGCTGATGTCGCGGTAGAATACAGCAAGGCCGGTCGCGACCGGGTAGGCGCGAACCTCGAGCCAGACGTCGTGCTGGTCGGACAGGTGTCGGTATTCGATCAGCTGCGGCCGCTGTTCGGCCAGTGCCCGCTGGTAAGCCGGAAGGGTCGGCAGCTTTTCGCTTTCCGGCCAGAGCTCCAGCAGGTGCTTTCCGATTATCTCCGCCTTGGGACGCCCGTCGATCCGCTCGCCTTCCGCATTGATGTCGAGCAGGCGAAGCTGCGGCGAAAACAGGACAAAGCCCTCGCCCATCCCCTCGAGGACCTCGCGGACCCGCGCCTCGCTCGTCAGCAGCCGCTCTTGGGCGATCTTGAGGTCATGGATGTCGGTGCAGGTGCCATACCAACGCACGATCTCGCCGGCCTCGTTCCGGACCGGCTGGGCCCGGCCGAGCACCCAGCGATACTCGCCCGAACGGTGTCGCAGCCGATATTCGATGTGGTACGGCTCGCCGGTGTCGAGGCAGTGCGCCCACACCGCCCAGGCGCGTTGCTGGTCGTCGGGGTGGAACATGCCGTTCCACTCCTCGCCGTCGGTGGAGCCCTCGGGCACGCCTGTATATTCATACCAGCGCCGGTTGAAATAATCGTGGAACCCGTCCGGCCGGGTCGACCAGATCATCTGGTCGATCGAATCGGCGACCGTTTGGAAGTGGCTTCCCACGACCGGATTGCCGTCTGCAGAGACAAGGGCGGGGTCGTCGGCGCGCCGGAACCGGAGGTCACCCGCCTCCGGCCCGTTCCGCCGTCCGCTACCCTCGCCTTCCGAATTCGCCACGCGTGCCGCTACCCTCGTGCAAGAGGCGGACGAGTAGAGACTTCCGTCGCAAGTTCAAACTCTTTGGAGAAGCTCGATCATTCCCACTCGATCGTGCCCGGAGGCTTGGAAGTATAGTCGTAGACCACGCGGTTGATACCGCGCACTTCGTTGATGATTCGGGTGGCGACTTGGGCGAGAAAGGCGGAGTCGAACGGATAGATGTCCGCGGTCATTCCATCGGTCGAGGTGACGGCCCGAAGCGCGCAGACATATTCGTAGGTGCGGTGGTCGCCCATCACGCCGACCGTGCGGACCGGGAGCAAGACTGCGAACGCCTGCCAGATCGCGTCGTAGAGGCCGGCGCGGCGGATCTCGTCGAGATAGATGGCGTCGGCCTTGCGCAGGATGTCGCAGCGCTCCTTGGTGACCTCGCCCGGGATGCGGATGGCGAGGCCGGGGCCGGGGAAGGGATGGCGGCCGACGAACGCGTCGGGCAGGCCCAGCTCCTTGCCTAACTCCCGAACCTCGTCCTTGAACAGTTCGCGCAGCGGCTCGACCAGCTTCATGTTCATGCGCTCGGGCAGGCCGCCGACATTGTGGTGGCTCTTGATCGTGACGGATGGGCCGCCGGTGAAACTGACGCTCTCGATCACGTCGGGATAAAGCGTGCCCTGCGCCAGGAAGTCGGCCCCGCCGATCTCGCGCGCTTCCTCGTCGAAGATGTCGATGAAGGTCTTGCCGATCAGCTTGCGCTTGGCCTCCGGGTCGGTGAGCCCGGCCAGCCCGTCCAGGAAGAGCTGCTCGGCGTCCACATGGACCAACGGGATGTTGTAGTGGCCGCGGAACAGCGCGACGACCTGCTCCGCCTCGTTGGCGCGCAGGAGGCCGTGGTCGACGAAGACGCAGGTCAGCTGCTCGCCGATCGCCTCATGAATCAGCACGGCGGCAACTGCGCTGTCCACTCCGCCGGAAAGTCCGCAGATCACCCGGCCGGTGCCGACCTGCTCGCGGATCTCGGCGAGCTTCGCTGCGCGAAACTCGGCCATCGTCCAGTCGCCGGCAAGCCCGCAGACATGACGGACGAAGTTGGCAAGGAGCTTGCCGCCGTCGGGCGTATGGACCACCTCGGGGTGGAACATCAGGCTGAAGAAGCGTCGCTCCTCGTTGACCGCGACTGCGTAGGGCGCGCCGGGCGATTGGGCGACGACGCGGAAGCCCTCGGGCAAGGTCTCGACCCGGTCGCCGTGGCTCATCCACACCTGGTGGAGTTCGCCGGGCGTCCACAGGCCGTCGAACAGCACGGACTCGCCAGTGATCTCGATAAAGGCGCGGCCGAACTCCCGGCTGTCGGAGGGCGCGACGAGGCCGCCGAGCTGGTGCGCCATCGTCTGCTGGCCGTAGCAGATGCCGAGGATCGGCACGCCGGCGTCGAAGAAATGCTGGGGTGCGCGTGGGGAATCGTCCCACATTACCGAAGAGGGACCGCCGGAGAGGATGATGCCCCTGGGCCGGAGCCGCTCGAACGCGGCGTCGGCGGCGTTGAACGGAGCGATCTCGCTGTAGACGCCGCATTCGCGCACGCGGCGGGCAATGAGCTGGGTGACCTGGGACCCGAAGTCGACGATGAGAATGGTGTCGGCCGGCTGGACGGTCATGCGGGGCCCGTGCGATGCAAGAATGCGCGCGAGCCCTAGGACCCGCGCGCACCCTTTGTCCAGCAAGCTGACCGCTTAGTAGCGGTAGCCCCCGTGGTTCAGCCGGAAATCGCGAATCCGGCCATTGCCGTAGGCGATGCAGGTGAAACGCTCGCCATCGTAGCGAACGCCGCCGCCATAGCCGTAGCCACGATCATAGCGATCATAGCGGTCATAACGGTCGTAATAGCCGCCGCCCTCGATCACGCCGCGGACTCGGAAGCGATCGCCGCCGGTCTGGTCGACATCGAGAATGCGCACGCGGCCCCGGCCATACCGCTCCGCCTCATAGGCGCAGCTGTTGACCGCGTAGCGATAACCGTCCCGGTACCGATATCGATAGTTGTAGCCATAGCGATGGCTGTCGCGGTCGAGCGCGGACGCGATCGCGGCAATGCCGCCGATCACCGCAACGCCGGTGATGATGTCGCCCGCGTCGATGCCGCGATCATAGTGGCGCCGATAATATTGGGCATCGGCCGGAGCGGCCATCGACACGCTCAAAGTAGCTGCTCCGACGGCACCGGCCAGGAATTTAGAAAGCTTTTTCATGGCAATCCTCCAGAAACCGCTCAGTATCCCTGAGCTTGGGGAGGCTGATAGCCGAACGACGCTGGCCCATCGCTGAACTCTTCGTCGTCCAACATTCAGCTATACGGTCAGCTCAGTAGCGGTAGCGCCACTGATAACCGTCCCAGTAGAGGCGCGGATCGCGATACCCGCCGCCATGATAAGGCTGGCTGTAGCCGTAGCTGTAGCCTGTCGCGTAGCCATGATGAGGCTGGCTGTAGCCGTAATGCCGGCGATCGTAATAGCCGTACTGGTTGTCACGGCGATCCCGGCGGTAATCACGTCGGGCGTCCCGCAATTCGCGTCGGCATTCGCGGCGTTCCTGGCGATATTCGCGCCGGGTGTCGGCCTGCCTCAGTTCACGCCGGCATTCACGCAGTTCCTGGCGCACGTCGCGCTGATATTCCCGGTAGTCGCGGTAATCTTCGCGCCCATAATATTGGGCCTGGGCCGCCGAAGCCGGCAGCAAAACCGCCGCTGCGCTCGCGGCGAGGGTAAGGATACGCATACTCACTCTCCTGACAATACTCGGATGACGTCCGACACGACGGACGCTGCCGCTAGAACGAGCAGAGCGGGCAAGCCGTTGCATGAACAGGAGACAACAAGCGTGCCGGAGCGCTTCTGATGCGCTGATCTGGCTGGCTTGTTCGTTCGGGCCGACGCGCCTAGCAGGGCTCGAACTCCAGTCTGCGGTTGCAAGCACGCGGGATAGCATTTTGAGCAGCGATCGAGCCGATATCGAGATCAACACGGGCGAGGATACCGGCGCCGCACCGGCTCCGCGGGAGTTGCCGATAGCCTCGGCGCAGGAGCCCTCGCCTGAAGCATGGGCGGCGTTGGCGGCTAAGGAGGTGAAGGGGCGCGACCTCACCTGGGAGACGCCGGAGGGGATCGCGGTCAAGCCGCTCTACACGGCGGAGGATGCTGCCGGGATCGACCCCGGCCTGCCCGGCTTCGCGCCGTTCACACGGGGCGTTCGGGCTAGCATGTATGCCGGGCGGCCGTGGACTATCCGGCAGTATGCGGGTTTCTCCACGGCCGAAGAGTCCAACGCCTTTTACCGGCGCAATCTCGCCGCGGGGCAGAAGGGCCTGTCCGTCGCATTCGATCTTGCGACGCACCGCGGCTACGATTCCGATCACCCGCGCGTGCAGGGCGATGTCGGCAAGGCGGGGGTGGCGATCGACACGCTCGACGACATGAAGATCCTGTTCGAGGGCATCCCGCTCGACAAGATGTCGGTGTCGATGACGATGAACGGCGCGGTGATCCCGATCCTAGCTTTTTTTATCGTTGCGGCGGAGGAACAGGGCGTTTCTCAGGAGCAGCTGGACGGCACCATCCAGAACGACATCCTGAAGGAGTTCATGGTCCGCAACACCTACATCTATCCGCCCGCGCCCAGCATGCGGATCGTGTCGGACATCATCGCCTACACCTCGGCGCACATGCCGAAGTTCAACTCCATTTCCATCTCCGGCTACCATATGCAGGAGGCGGGGGCGACGCAGGTGCAGGAGCTTGCCTTCACCATCGCCGACGGGAAGGAATATGCCAAAGCGGCGATGGCGACCGGACTGGATATCGACAAGTTCGCCGGCCGCCTCTCCTTCTTCTTCGCGATCGGCATGAACTTCTTCATGGAAGTCGCCAAGCTGCGCGCCGCGCGCAAGCTCTGGCACGGCGTGATGACGGAGCTCGGTGCCAAGGACGAGCGAAGCAAGATGCTGCGTACGCATTGCCAGACGTCGGGCGTCAGCCTCACCGAGCAGGACCCGTACAACAACGTCATCCGCACGACGGTGGAGGCGATGGCGGCGGCGCTCGGCGGCACCCAGTCGCTCCACACCAACGCGCTTGACGAGGCGATTGCGCTACCGACCGACTTTTCCGCCCGGATCGCGCGCAACACGCAGATCGTGCTGCAGGAGGAGACCGGGATCACCAAGGTCGTCGATCCGCTCGGCGGCTCTTATTATGTCGAGGCGCTGACCCAGGAGCTGCACGACCGCGCGCTGGAGATCATCGCCCGCGTCGATGCCGAGGGGGGCATGGCCAAGGCGGTCGCGGCCGGCTGGCCCAAGGCGATGATCGAGGAAGCTTCTGCCGCACGCGCGGCGCGGGTCGATAAAGGCGAGGATGTGATCGTCGGAGTCAACCGGTACCGGCTGGCGGACGAGGCGGCGGTAGAATTCCGCGCGATCGACAATGCCGCAGTGCGAGATGCGCAGATCCGGCGCATCGAGGCGACCAAGGCAGGGCGGGATGAAGCGCAGTGCCGGGCGGCGCTGGATGCGTTGAGAGAGGGAGCACGCCAAGGTCCTCCCCGGGACGGAGAAGGGGAACATGCGCAGCATGGTGGAGGGGGTCCCGAGACCCGCAGTGCGGGCGACGAGCCCCCTCCACCACTCGGCTTCGCCGAGCGGTCCCCCTCCCCGTCCCGGGGAGGATCGAACCTCCTTGCCCTCGCCGTCGAATGCGCTCGCGCGCGCGCGACTTTGGGTGAGATCAGCCAGGCGATGGAGGATGTCTTCGGACGATACGATACCGTGCCGACCCCGGTCAGCGGCGTCTATGGCGGCGCGCATGGCGACAGCCCGGGGTGGCTCCAGGCTGGCCAGGGCGTCGAGGCGGTCGGCCGCCGGCTCGGCCGCAAGCCGCGCATGCTCGTCGCCAAGATGGGGCAGGACGGACATGATCGCGGCGCCAACCTGGTGTCGTCCGCATTCGCCGATCTGGGCTTCGAGATCGTTCCCGGACCGCTATTCCAGACACCGGAGGAAAGCGCCCGGCTCGCCGTCAGCAAGGATGTGGACGTGGTCGGCGCGTCCAGCCTCGCGGCGGGGCACAAGACGCTGGTGCCCGAGCTGATCGGCCACTTGCGCGATCTCGGCCGGCCCGACATCAAGGTGGTGGTCGGCGGGGTCATCCCCGCCCAGGATTACGACATGCTGCGCGAGGCGGGCGTGCAGGCGATCTTCGGACCGGGTACAAACCTTGTGCAGGCGGCGGCGGAAGTGCTGAAGCTGCTCGGCCATAACCTGCCCCCGCTTGAGGAAGCTGCCCAATGAACCCCCTCACCCGTCATTCCCGCGAAAACGGGAATCTCGCTTCCTCTCTTGTTGCGCCCGAAAGGAAGCGGGATTCCCGCCTTCGCGGGCATGACGAGATTAGGACGGATTGGACGCGCGCGGAGATTGGCGCTTTTTTCAACCTCCCCTTCCTGGACCTTCTCTACCAGGCCCATACTGTCCACCGCCGCTACCACGCGCCGAACCACGTCCAACTCTCCACCCTGCTGTCGATCAAAACCGGCGGCTGTCCGGAGGATTGCGGCTACTGCTCCCAATCCGCTTTCGCCAAGACGGGGCTGAAGGCCGAGAAGCTGATGGACGTTGAGGCGGTGCTGCAAAGCGCCGCCGAGGCGAAGGCGAACGGCTCCGGCCGCTTCTGCATGGGCGCGGCCTGGCGCGAGCCCAAGGAGCGCGACATGGACGCGCTGTGCACGATGGTGGCGGGCGTCAAGGCGATGGGGCTGGAGACCTGCATGACGCTCGGCATGCTGACCGGCGACCAAGCGGAGCGACTGAGTGCGGCCGGGCTCGATTATTACAATCATAATCTCGACACCTCGCCCGAACATTATGGGGAGGTCATCACCACCCGCACCTATCAGGAGCGGCTCGACACGCTGGGCCATGTCCGCGCGTCCGGCATGGCGGTCTGCTGCGGGGGAATCGTTGGCATGGGCGAGAGCCGGGAAGACCGCGTCGGCTTCCTCCACGCGCTTGCCACCCTGCCCGAGCATCCGCAAAGCGTGCCGATCAACGCGCTCGTGCCGGTGCCCGGCACCGTGCTTGGCGACATGCTCGCCGGCACGCCGCTGGCCAAGATCGACGACATCGAATTCGTCCGTACCGTTGCCGTGGCCCGCATCACCATGCCGCGCAGCATGGTCCGCCTTTCCGCCGGCCGCGAAAGCATGAGCGAGAGCACGCAAGCCCTCTGCTTCCTTGCCGGCGCGAACAGCATCTTCACCGGCGACAAGCTCCTCACGACCGGCAATGCCGGCGCAGGCGCGGACGCGGCTTTGTTCGAGAAGTTGGGGCTGGTGCCGATGACGAGCGAGGAGCCGGCGCGGGTGGCGGCGGAGTGAAGGTCCCGAACAAACGGAAGGCAATCCTGTTTGGAAGCCTTTCTGCTGCTTATTGGTCGCTCGGCACGATTGTGGTTATGTTCATGGCGATCAGGACATGCAGCATGCACCCTGATTACGCTGCGACTTGTGATGCAACTCCCATTATTGTGACGGCGGCCCTAGTTACCTTCGTCTATCTCTCCGGAACCATCCTGTACTTCTCACGGCAGATCTCGGGAGTCGATTGAGTGTTCTCTAAAATCCTGATCGCCAATCGCGGCGAGATTGCGTGCCGGGTGATTCGCACCGCGAAGCGGATGGGCATCAAGACGGTAGCGGTCTATTCGGACGCGGACGCGCGGGCGCCGCATGTGAGGATGGCCGACGAGGCGGTGCGGCTCGGGCCGGCGCCCGCGAGCGAAAGCTATCTCAAGGCCGAACTGATCCTGCTCGCGTGCAAGGAGACCGGCGCGGAGGCGGTGCATCCGGGCTACGGCTTCCTGTCCGAGCGCGAGAGCTTCGCGCGGCTGCTGGCCGAGAACGGCATCGCCTTCATCGGCCCGCCGCCGAACGCGATCGCGGCGATGGGCGACAAGATCGAGTCCAAGAAGCTCGCCAAGGCGGCGGGCGTCAACGTCGTGCCAGGCTTCCTCGGCGACATCGCCACCACCGACGATGCGGTGCGCATCGCCGGCGAGATCGGCTATCCAGTGATGATGAAGGCCTCGGCCGGCGGCGGCGGCAAGGGGATGCGGCTGGCCTGGTCCGAGCAGGACGTGCGCGAAGGTTTCGAGGCGACCAAGCGCGAGGGCCTCGCCAGCTTCGGCGATGACCGCGTGTTCATCGAGAAGTTCATCGAGAGCCCGCGCCATATCGAGATCCAGCTGATCGGCGACCAACACGGCAACATCATCTATCTTGGCGAGCGCGAATGCTCGATCCAGCGCCGCCACCAGAAGGTGGTCGAGGAGGCCCCCTCACCGTTCGTCACGCCCGAGATGCGCCGCGCCATGGGCGAGCAGGCGGTCGCTCTCGCCCGCGCGGTCGGCTACTATTCCGCCGGTACCGTCGAGCTGATCGTCTCGGGCGCGGACCCGACCGGCAAGAGCTTCTACTTCCTCGAGATGAACACCCGGCTGCAGGTGGAGCATCCGGTGACGGAATGTGTGACCGGGCTCGATCTGGTCGAGCAGATGATCCGGGTGGCGGCGGGCGAAAAGCTCGCGTTCACGCAGGACGACGTGAAGCTCAGCGGCTGGGCGGTTGAGAACCGGGTCTACGCCGAGGACCCGTATCGCGGGTTCCTGCCGAGCACGGGTCGGCTGGTGCGCTATCGGCCTCCGGAGCAGGTCCTTCGAGACGCGTCTTCGACAAGCTCAGCCGCTCCTCAGGATGAGCGGATAGTTGGATCAGCTTACACCAGAACCGCTCATCCTGAGGAGGGACTGAGCTCCGGCGAAGGCCCGTCTCGAAGGATCACCCGCGTCGACGACGGCGTGTTCGAGGGCGGCGAAGTCTCCATGTTCTACGATCCGATGATCGCCAAGCTGATCACCTGGGCCCCAACGCGGGAAGAGGCGATCGACCGCCAGATCGGCGCGCTCGACAGCTTCGTGATCGAGGGGATCGGCCACAATGTCGATTTCCTGTCCGCTTTGATGCAGCATCCGCGCTTCCGGTCGGGAAACATCACAACCGGTTTCATCGCCGAGGAATATCCGGAAGGGTTCCAGGGCGCCCCCGCCGAGCCCAAGCTGCTGTGCCGCCTGGCGGCGCTTGCCGGGCTGCTGTCCACAGAGGCGGCCGGGCGGGCGCTCGAGATCGAAGGCCAGCTCGGCACGCCGCTCTCCGTCCCCAGCGACTGGGTGGTGCGGATCGGGGATAAGAGCTTCCCGGTCAGCGTCGCCGCCGAGGGCGTCCATGCCGGTGACGGGGAGATGGCGGTGGACGCTTTCTGGGTTCCGGGCCAGCGGCTCGTTCAGGCACAGATCGACGGCGAGGAGCTGACCGTCCAGGTTGAGAAGCGAGTCAATGGCTGGCGGCTCATTACCCGCGGCGCGCGCTTCGATGCACAGGTGCTGACGCCCCGAGTCGCTTTGCTGGCCGACTTCATGATCGAGAAGGTGCCGCCGGACCTGAGCCGCTTCCTGCTCTGCCCGATGCCGGGCCTGCTGACCGCGCTCAACGTCGGCGAGGGCGACCGCGTCGAGGCCGGGCAGCCGCTTGCGGTCGTCGAGGCGATGAAGATGGAGAATATCCTGCGCGCGGAGAAAGCCGGGAGGGTCGCGAAGGTCGCGGCCAAGCCGGGCGACAGCCTGGCGGTGGACGCGGTGATCCTCGAGTTCGAATGAAATCGTCACCCCGGAAGACGGCTCACATCTAAGGTCAATCTCATGCGCATCTGTGTATACACCGGCTCCCGCCCCGGCAGCCGGCCTGAGTACGAGGCCGCCGCGCGCGGTTTCGGGACTTTGCTGGCCGAGCGCGGGATCGGGCTGGTCTATGGCGGCGGGCATCTCGGGCTTATGGGCGTGATCGCCGATGCAGCGCTCGCGGCAGGCGGCGAGGTGGTCGGCGTGATCCCGCAGAAGCTGGTCGAGTGGGAGGTGGCGCATAGCGGCCTGACCGAACTCCACGTCGTCCACTCGATGCACGAGCGCAAGCAAATGATGGCCGACCTGGCCGACGCTTTCGTCGCGCTACCCGGCGGGATCGGGACCATGGAGGAATTGTTTGAAGTCTGGGCCTGGCTCCACCTGGGCTACCACGACAAGCCCTGCGCGCTGCTCAATGTGGCCGGCTTCTATGACCCGCTGATCGCTTTCCTGGACGGCATGGTAATCGAGGGCTTCCTCAAGACCGGCACGCGCGAGATGCTTCTGACCGGAACCGATCCAGATGAGCTGCTCGAGCGTCTGCAAGAATATCGGGCGCCCGCCACGCTTCCGATCCTCGAGCGCGACGAGCTTTAGCCGCTTATCAGGCCGGAAATCCCCGACACGTCGGCGAGCAACTTGACATTGAGCGCGACGATCACGGCGGCGATGATCCAGGCGCCGAGCTTCAACCATTGCGGGTTGGCGAACTCACCCATCTTGGTGCGATCGCTGGTGAAGTAGACGAGCGGGATCACGGCGAAGGGGAGCTGCATGCTGAGGATAACCTGGCTCAGCACCAGCAGCTTGGCGGTGCCGCTCTCGCCATAAAGCACGGCCACGGTGACCGCGGGAACGATCGCGATGAGGCGCGTGATCAGGCGGCGGAGCCAGCCCGGCAGGCGGATCGAGAGGAAGCCTTCCATCACGATCTGGCCGGCGAGAGTGGCGGTGACCGTGCTGTTCTGGCCCGAGGCGAGCAATGCAACGGCGAACAAAGTGCTGGCGGCTGCCGCGCCCAGAGCGGGAGCGAGCAATTGGTGCGCCTGCTGGATCTCGGCGACATCGGTGCGGCCGGAGAAGTGGAAAGCGGAAGCCGCGAGGATCAGGATGGCGGAGTTGATGAACAAGGCCAGCATCAGCGCGATCGTGCTGTCGATCGTGGCGAACTTGATCGCCTCCCGCTTGCCGGGTGGGGTGCGGTCGAAGGCGCGGGTCTGGACGATGGCGGAGTGAAGGTAGAGGTTGTGCGGCATCACGGTCGCGCCGAGGATGCCGATCGCGATGTAGAGCATGGCCGGGTTGGTAACGACCTCCGAGCTGGGCACGTAGCCACCGAGCACGGCGCGCAGGTCCGGCTGGGCGAGCGCGAGCGTGTAGATGAAGCAGCCGGTGATGATGATCAGAAGCGCGATGATGAAGGCTTCCAGGTAGCGGAAGCCGCGCTGCTGCAGCAGCAGGATCAGCAGCACGTCGAGCGCGGTCAGGACGACGCCCCAGACGAGCGGCAGGCCGAACAGCAGTTGCAGCGCGATCGCGGTGCCGATCACTTCGGCCAGGTCGCAGGCGATAATGGCGAGCTCGCACGCGAACCAGAGCGCGAGGTTGACCGGGCGGCTGTAATGGTCGCGGCAAGCCTGGGCGAGATCGCGGCCGGTGACGATCCCCAGCTTTGCGCTGAGCGACTGCAGCACGATCGCCATGAAGTTCGACAGGAGGATGACGCTGAGCAAGGTGTAGCCGAAGGCGGAGCCGCCGGCGATGTCGGTCGCCCAGTTGCCCGGATCCATATAGCCGACCGCGACGAGATATCCGGGGCCGGCGAAGGCGCCGAGCTTGCGCCAGAAGCGCGCGTCCTTGGGCACCGATATCGTGCGGAACACTTCGGGCAGGCTCGGCCCGGACTTGGACCGCCAGGCCGGCCTTGCTTGCGGTTGATCCATTCCGCCCCCTGTCTCTGGCCAGCTTAGCGTCTGCACTACAAGTTAGCCAAAGCTAAATTGTTCCGTCCAGGCTTATGTGCGATGGAGCGCCATGGTCTTACCCGATCCCAAGGAACAGGCGCGGCGCTTCGCGCGAGTGCGCTCGGCGCATCGGGCGGAGATGCAGGAGGATTATCTCGAGCTGATCGCCGAGCTGATCGCCGAAACGGGTGAAGCCCGCGCGGCCGATCTTGCCGAGCGGTTCGGGGTGACGGCGGCGACTGTGGCCAACACGCTGGCGCGGCTGCGGCGTGACGGTTTGATCGAGACGCAGCCCTACCGTTCAATTTTCCTCACCGAGGAAGGCCGGCAGGTCGCCGCGCGATCACGAGCGCGGCACCTGCTCGTCTTAGACTTCCTCCTCAGCCTCGGCGTCAGCCGCGAGGTCGCCGAAATGGACGCGGAGGGGCTGGAGCATCATCTCAGCCCGGAGACGCTGGCGGCGATGAAAGCATTCAGCTCGCGGGGTTCGGATGCCCCTGGGGATCCGCCACCTTCTCGATCTCCGAATTGAGCTCGCCGCCCATCAGCAGGATGTAGGCGGTGAGGTAAAGCCAGGTCAGGAAGACGACGACGGCGCCGAGGGAACCGTAGGTCGCGTTGTAGCTGCCGAAATTGGTGACGTAGAAGCCGAAGCCCAAGGTTGCCGCGATCCAGAGCAGGGTGGCGGTGATCGAGCCCGGGGTGAGCCAGGCCCATTTGGCCTTGGGACGATTCGGGGCGTAGCGGTAGACGAGTGCGATGACGGCGCTGACGCCGGCCGCGGCCAGCACCCAGAGCAGGATCTGGAGCAGCGTGTGGACCAGCGGTGAGGAGAAAGGCAGCAGCCGCTCGATGAACCCCATTACGGAGATTGCCAGCATGCCGAGGAGCAGCGCCGCAACCGCGCCCACCGTGATCAGCGCTGCAAGCATGGTCGTCTTAACGAAGCCACGATCCTCCTCCACGCCATAGACGATGTTGAGCGCGGTGATGATGGAGGTCGCGCCGCGCATTGCGCCGTAGAGCGACAGGAGCAAGGCAAGGAGCAGCCCAAAGCCCTGCTTGCTGGTTGCGGTCTTGCTGATGCTGATCAGCTGCTCGCCGATCAGCTTCGCGGCATCCGCCGGCATGACGGCGGTGAGCCCCTGAACATGGCTCATGACCGAAGCGGGATCGGCGACGAGGCCATAGGTCAGCACCAGCGCGCCGAGCAGCGGCACGAAAGCAAGGAACGCGTAGAAAGCAACGCCCGCCGCGACGATGCTGACGTTGTCCTTGTTGGACTCGGCGTAGGTCCGTTTCAGGATCTGGAACCAGCCGGCGGGCGGGATCTTCGCAGGGCTGGCCGCCGCCTTGGTGTCTGCAACTGCTTCGGCCATCTGGTGTCGCTCCGCGTGATGGGCGCTGAAAAGACTGGGCTTGGCCAAGGGTTCCCGCACCTTGCCTCGCTTCTCTCGCTCCGGCACGGTGCAGGCGATTGCCGGAGGATTTGATTCCAATGAGACCCGCCCTGTTCGCGCTTCTTGCGCTCGCGCTCGCCATCCCTGCTTCGGCGGCGCAGGACGGGGTGACCATGGCCGACCGGCTGCTGCACGATCGACTGCTGACGCTCGACACGCATCTCGACACGCCGAGCCGGTTCGAGCGGCCCGGCTGGCGATTCGACCGGTGGCACGACTACGATCAGGACGGCAGCCAGGTCGACCTGCCTCGCATGGAGCAAGGTGGGCTCGATGGCGGCTTTTTCGTTATCTACACCGCGCAGGGGCCGACCACGCCCGAAGCTTACGCCAGCGTCCGCGACCAGGCGCTGCTGCGGGCGATGGCGATCCAGCGCGTCGTCGCCGAGAACGAGGACAAGCTTGCGCTCGCCACCACCGCCGCGGACGCCGAGCGGCTGCACCGCCAGGGCAAGCGCATCGTCTACCAGTCGATCGAGAACAGTTATCCGCTCGGAACCGACCTTTCGTTACTGACCACCTTCCATAAGCTCGGCGTGCGAATGGCGAGCCCGGTCCACAACGGGCCGAATCAGTTTTCGGACAGCGCGCGCGGCGACGTGAAGCACCGCGGCCTGTCGCCGCTCGGCCGGCGCTGGGTGGCCGAGATGAACCGGCTGGGCATGGTAATCGACGGCAGCCACGCGTCGGACACGGCGATAAGCCAGATGATCGACCTGTCACGCACGCCGCTGGTGCTATCGCACCACGGCCCAGACGCGATCTTCGATCATCCCCGCAACATACCCGACGCGCTAATGCGCAAGCTCGCCAGGTCGGGCGGCGTCATGCAGATGAACACCCTGTTCCTCCGCACCACCACCAGCGCGGATTGTCGCGACGGGATCGAAGATCGACAGGAACGGTGGGAAGTGCTCAGCGCCAGCGAGCGGGCGCGGCTGGTTGCCGACCGGGCCGCGTGCCCGCCGCTCGAGCTGGCGAACCTCGACCTGTTCATGCGCGCCCTGCTCCACGCCGTGCGTGTGATGGGCGTAGACCATGTCGGCATCGGCGCGGACTGGGACGGCGGCGGCGGGCTCACCGACATGAAGGACATCGGCGGCCTGCCCACGATCACCGCGCGAATGCGGCAAGCGGGACTAAGCGAAGCCGACATCGCCAAGATCTGGAGCGGCAACACGCTGCGCCTGCTCCAGGCGGCGGAGCGGGGCGCGGCGACACGCTGATGAGCGCGGCCG
>NZ_DASVTH010000065.1:0-2650 GCF_036387615.1 Allosphingosinicella sp. | reverse complement strand
GAGGTGCTCCGCGCCGATCTCGCGCTTGAGATGGAGGCGCTGAGCCAGTTGCGTGAGGCCGTCCAGCATTGCGAGACGGTGCGCGACTATGTCAGCCGCGATCTGTTCGCCGAAATCCTCCAGAACGAGGAGGAGCATGTCGACTGGATCGAGACCCAACTCGACCTCGTCGCCCTGATCGGGCTGCCCAATTACATCCAGCTCCAATCCAAGCCTGCCGGGGAGTGAGCCGGTTGGCTGAGCCCGCCCCTCTTTGCTAAAGATTGCGCCTGGCACCGGAGGGGGACCGGAATGACCGCAGCCGACTCGGGCCCGCCGCGCATCCTGACGCTCGACATCGTGCGGGGCGTGGCGGTGATGGGCATCCTCGCCATGAATATCGTCGGGTTCGGGCTGCCGTTCCAGGCCTATATGAACCCGGCCGCGCTGGGAGCGCCCGAAACGGCCGATATGATCTCCTGGGCGCTTAGCTTTGTCGTCGTCGACGGGAAGATGCGGGGGCTCTTCTCGTTCCTGTTCGGCGCGAGCATCCTGCTGGTGATCCAGCGCGCGGACGCTTCAGGCCGGAGCGGCGCCGCCATCCACTACCGCCGCATGGGCTGGCTGCTGGTCTTCGGCCTGCTTCATTTCTACCTGGTCTGGTTCGGCGACATCCTGGTCGGCTACGCGCTGATCGGGATGCTCGCTTATCTGTTCCGCAACAAGGAACCCAGGGCGCTGATCGCCTGGGCATGCGGACTGCTGCTGGTCCAGTTTCTCATCTTCCTAGCCATGTCTGCCGGCACGATGGTCCTTGAGCAGCAGGCCGCCGCCCCGGGAGCGCCGGCCGAAACGGTCAGGCAATGGCAGGACCTGCAACGCATGTTCGGGGCGCTGAGCGGCGCGGAGCTAGATAAGGTGCTCAACCTGTTTCGAGGCTCCTACCCAGACATAGTCGGCCACCGGCTGAGCGAGCAGGGGGCGAAGCCCTTTTCGGGTCTGCCGATGTTCGGCTGGGAGACGCTGGCCTACATGCTGCTCGGCATGGCGGCGCTCAAGACGGGGTTCCTGACGGGCGCCTGGGCCGATCGGGATTATCGCAGGATCATGCTGATCGGCTTCGGCATCGGCGTCCCCGCTTATGCGCTGCTCGCCTGGGCCTATGCCCGCTCCGGTTTTTCCATGCCGATGACGTTCGCATACGTGATGGCCGCCACCGTTCCCTTCCGGCCGCTGATGATCCTGGCGACCGCGTCCCTGATCATCCTGCTGACGCGCGGCGGCGGCGGGCTGACCGCCCGCATCGCGGCCGCGGGCCGGGCGGCCTTCACCAACTATCTTGGCACCAGCATCGTGCTGACCACCTTCTTCTACGGCTACGGCTTTGGCTATTTCGGCACGATGGGCCGCGCCGAGCTCTGGATGGTCGTGATCGCGATGTGGGCGCTGATGCTCGCCTGGTCCAAGCCCTGGCTGGAACGCTATCAATATGGCCCGTTCGAGTGGCTGTGGCGGACCCTCGCCCGCTGGCAGGTGCAACCGCTGCGCAGGGCGCTGCCGGCCTAGAGGCGCCCGAATTCCTGGTTGGCGGCGTCTGCGCCTCTGCCCGTCGATCGGCGCTGGGCGAGCGGGTTGGCCTCCTGATCGAACAACGCGATCGTCCGCTCGTAAAGCGCGCCAAGCTTTGCCACCGACGGCAACAGTTCGTCGGGCGAGAGCCGCATTTCCAGACACCGCCGTGCCACTTCCTCGATTTCCTCGGCCAGGTCCGCCAGCGGCTCGGCGCCGAACTGCCGCGCTTCGGTTCCGAGCGTGGACGCTGGCGTCACCATCGCCGCTGCATCCTTGCGACGCATCGCCGTCTCGATCTGAGCGATCGACTTTCCGCCATCCTCGCGGAAATAGCCGAGCATCCGGATGAAGCCCGGGCCCATCTCGCTTCTCGCCTGTGAGAAGATGCTCCAGTCGACGATCGCATCGGCACCCGTTTCCGGCTGCAGCGCTTCTTCCCGGTCCTGTGTCCACATGAGGGCGACACTAGCCCGGCCGGGTAAACAGGCCGTTTAAGCCTCGGTATCTATTGCGATCTGATACGCGTTCGGACGGTCCGGATCGGACCTTAGGCGCCACCCTTTCTCTTCGCACAGCGCGGCTATTTCCACGGGCGCGATCGGATCGTCGGCGAGGATGAGGATGCGCCCCGGCCCGCCGAGCTCCCGGGCGGCGCGGCTGAGCCGAAGCACCGGCCAAGGGCAGCGGAGCCCGCGCGCATCCACCAGCCGCTCGCCGCTCATTTGTCCTTGTCGAACGGATTCTTCGACGCGCGGGCTGACAGCCGGACCGGAACCGCTCCGAAGCCGAGCTCCTTGCGGATGCCGTTGACCAGGTAGCGCAGATAGGAATCGGGCAGCTGATCGACGCGTGTCCCGAACAGCACGAAGGCGGGCGGGCGGGTGTTGACCTGCGTGATATAACGCAGCTTGATCCGCTTGCCGCCGGGCGCGGGCGGCGGATTGCGCTCGACAGCCTCTTCGAACCAGCGGTTGAGCTGGCCGGTGGAAACGCGCTTCGACCAGATCTCACGCACCTCGAAGGCAGCTGCGAGCAGCTGGTCGATGCCTTTGCCGGTGATGCCGGACGCGGTCAGCAGCGGCACCCCGCGCGCCTGGCT
>NZ_DASVTH010000064.1:0-36678 GCF_036387615.1 Allosphingosinicella sp. | reverse complement strand
CTCTCGCGCGGCTTCCAGCTTCTCTCGGCCAACGTCACTGTTCCCGGCGCTTCGAGCGAGCTTGCCGCGGGGCTTCGGGAGGAGGGCTCGAGCCGGACGTTTGCGGCCTGGCTTGCCTCCCAGCCGACTCAATTGGTCGATCCCGCCTTGGAGCGGATCGAGGTCCGGCTGGAGGAGCTCGCGCTATGCCTCGACGACGATACCATCTTGCCGTTGCGGCGGCGGTTGGACGAGGCCCTCGGCGCGACGCCTGCACGACGCGCACTTATTCTCGACGGCTTGGAGGTCGAGACGGGACGCGCGCTCACCGACGCCCGGAGGCGCGGCGCCCTGGTTTCCGATCTTTCGATCCTGCTCGCAGAAGTCAGTGCCGCCGGGCTCCCGACGAACTCATACGAGCGCGGCCTAGACGGACTCGACACCGCCTCGCTCGAACTCAGACTGGCCCAGGCTCGCGAGACGCTCACAGCGCATCGCGCCGGGCTGGCTGCGGCTGCAAGGCGCACTGCCGTCCTCGCAGGGCTCGCCGGCCTCGGGTACGAGGTAAACGAGGGCATGGCGACGATGTTCGCGCAGAACGGAAAATTGGTGCTCAGGAGCGCGACGCGCCCTGACTATGGCGTCGAGGTGAGCGCGGTGGGCGGAGCCGAGCGCATGCAGATGAGGGCTGTGGCCTTTGAGGCGGGTGGGAGGGGTCCCGATCCGGCGCGTGACCGCGATGCGGAGACAATCTGGTGCGGCGACGTGTCGACACTTCAAGACAGGCTCGCGGAGGTCGGCGGCGGCCTGCGGATCGAGCGAGCGCTTCCTGTCGGCGCGACGCCTTTGAAGCGTATTGCCGTCGACGGGACTGTGCCGCCAGCGGGCGCCGAGGTCCCTGTCCTGCGCGAGCGCACGCTGCGCTGAGGTCTAGCGCGCCGGCCGCCAGCCCGCGCCCGCGGCCTTCGTGGTCGAGCAGAACCATCGCTCGCCGCGTCTCTCGTCAACGCGAACGGCCCCGTAGTCGCGCGAGCCGGGCAGATGGTAGATCCTGGTGCCTTTCGCGTTCACGTTGCCCTTGATCGGGCAGCGGGGGTTGGGGGGCGGCGCGGCGCCTGCCGCCTCGGGGCGCTCCCGCCTGTACTCGGCCGGCGTCTCGAACCCGGTTTTCCAGATGCCGCGTCGCGCCGAGCGAGCGCGCCCCTCGGCGCCGACGTATGCGGAGCTGTAGCGGCGATAGGCGGTCGCCCATCCCGCCTCGGCGAGGGCGGCAGCCACGTCGGCCCCGGCATGGTGACACACCGCCACCCTGCGATGGTAGCGACCGCGATCGATCTCACGGCATTCGACGCGTCGGCCGTCGAGCCGTGTCCGGAGCCAGCCGGCCGCCAACGTGCCGCAGGCTACCGGCGCCGTCTTGGGCCCGCAGCGCTGGGAGAGCTCGGGTGCATCCACTCCCGACAGACGGACCAGCTCGGTCCCGACCCGGAGCGTGTCGCCGTCGACGACATGAGCCGTGCCCGAGAACGTCGCCGACGCAGCTATCCCAAGCCAGAGGCCAAGCATCGCCGTCTCCCCCATCTGGTCTCCCCCGGTGTTCGCGGTATAAGTTGCTCTGGGACAATCACAAACGGCTTGCGGGGGCACGGCGCATGGTGACGACGAGGCAGTTCACGAAGGGCGTCGTGCGCACGATGCGTGCCATGGATCGCGCGGCGAAGCAGGCGGAGCGCCAGCGCGTTGCGCAACAGCAGGCGCTTCACCGGCAAGCCCATCTCGACGCCTCCAGCCGGGCTGCCGCCGAATACGAGGAGATCATCGGCGCGCTCACGGGTGCGCATCGGACGGGGCTCGTGAGCCGCGACTGGCGCGCAATCGCGACGTCACCGCCCGTTCCGGATCCGGTTCGGCGGAACGACGAGGAGCTGGCGGCCGAGGCGCGGCTCTCGGCGTACCGGGCGGGCTGGATGACGCGTGTCCTCGGCCGGGAGGAGCGGGTGCGGCAGGCGCTCCAGGATGAGATTGTGAGTGCCCGCGCGCGCGACGATGCAGCACATTCCGCCCAGCAGGCCGCGGCAGCACGACGGAATGCCGAGATCCGGACGGCACAGCGGGTCGTGGAGCGTGATCCGGATGCGATGGTCCGGGTGCTTGAAGAGCATAGCGCTTTGGGGGCGCTTCCCTTCTCCGTAGAGGGCGTTGACACGATGTTCCTGGACGGGCGCGTTATCGCGGTGGTCGATGGGCTCGACCTTGAGGACATGCCCGAGGAGAGTATCACGCTGCTCAAATCCGGCAAGGCATCGGTGAAGTCGCTCCAACTGGGCAGGCGCTACGAGATTCACCGGGACACGATTTGCTCCGCAGCCGTCCGTGTCGCGCTCGAGTTCCTTTCGGTTCTTCCAATCGATGAGGTCGAGGTGCTGATGCTGACGGACATCCTGGACAGGGCGACCGGCCACATCGAAGCGAGACCGGTGCTGCACCTCCGGGTTGCCGCCCAGGCCGTGCGCGCTCTCAACCTCGCCCGCACCGAGGCACCCGCCCTTGTGGAGCGGCTGGGCGGGCACAAGGACTGGAGCAAGCGAGAGGGCTTTCGGGCCCTGAACCCTGCTGCATTCGGCATCGACCTTGCGGCGTGAGTCCGATCAGGTGACTATAGCGCGCGGCGCAGCTGCGCTGCCGTCAACGCAGCTAAGGATCGATCATCTTGAACAGGGAGACAAGTTGATGAGAGCGTTCGTTCTAAGAATGGCGGCCTGCCTTGCGCTGCTGGGCGTAGGCTCGGCTGCGCAGGCCGCTTACGTGACCAGCTCCACTCTGAACTGCCGGTCTGCACCGCGGACGACGGCGAGCGTGCTGTCGAGGCTCTCACGTGGCGAGGAGGTTTCCATCCTCTCCCGCTCGGCCGGTTGGGCGTACGTCGATCCGGCAGCAGGCGCCGCTTGCTGGGTCTCCTCGCGCTACGTTGCCGAGGAGGCGCCGGTGCGAGGAGCCTACGGTAGCCCGACGTACTCCGGTACCCGATCCTCGGCCAGGCAGTCGCTCGCGGGGAGCTCTACGCGGGCGTCCGGCAGCCGTGCACGGTCAGGCACCAGGTCCACGGCTCGGCAATCTCTTGCGGGGAGCTCAACGAGACGCAGATCCAAGGCGTCGAGCCGCGGCTCACGTGCTCGCGGAGGCAGCAGCGTCGGCGGATCCTGCCCCTGCAGCGGGAGCAACGTTTGCGTCGGGCCGCGCGGAGGGCGCTATTGCATCACGAGCGGCGGCAACAAGCGGTATGGAGTATAGGAGGGCGTCGAAGGCGCCGTTCGGCGCCTAAGTGTTCTGGCCCGCCTGCTACGCCAATCTCTGCCCAAAGTTCTGCTCCTCCTGACTAGCCGATTGTGGTGAAAAGCGGCCCGTCCACTTCCAGGTGCACATAGGCGGAGAGCAGACGTTCGCTCATGCCAAGCCGAGGGCGGCTTAGCGCCCATGCCGGACGCTCAAGCCAGCCTCGACGAATGGCAGCTCTGACCCAAAGTCGGTCATTCAGGGGCGCTTTGCCGCACCCCGAAACCGGACGTTAGTTCATGCTGCCTCAAGTCGCAGCTTCTGGCCGGGAGCGGAAAGGCAGGTTTCGAGGGAGCGGACTGCGAAATCTGCCATTCCGCTATGGACCCCATTGCGGTGGTACAGCGTCGCTGCAAGGAGTGCCAAAAGCAAACTTCGATCCCCAAGAGATTCCCGTGTCCGACGATCCCGCAGTACATGTTCCGTCCACCGCTGCTGCAGCAGCTCCGACGACCGACGTTGCGATTCCGCTCGACGTCGTATCGGGGAAGCCCGGCGGCACGGTCACGATCCGCCCCGGCATCACCACCCTTGTCGGGCCCAACGGCAGCGGTAAGACGCGGGCCCTGCGGTCCATCCAGCAAGCGCTTCGCAATCGCGGTGCGGAAGCCGCCCACGTCCGATTTCTTCCGGCGGGGCGTACCGGCCCTATCGACCGCTTCCGCGCGGCGATCGATACCCCCGGTGTAGGTTCGAACCAAGGCGAGGCATTTTACGGACACGTCGACTATCGCTCCAGCTGGTACGAAATTGAGAGCGTCGTGGGCGACCTGATGAATCTCGATCATCGTCCCGATTTGCGGATAAAAGTCGAAACGCGGCTGCAACAGCTCTTCGATCGCGGGATCGACTTTCAGTGGAGTCAGCGAGGACTCAGAGTGTCATTTACCGCCATGTCCGGCAACGCTCGCTATCAATCCGGGCTCGAGGCGAGCGGCATTACCCAGCTCGTTTCGCTCCTAGCCGCGATCTACGACGACACGATCGGCACTCTCATCGTCGACGAGCCCGAGATCTCGCTTCACCCGCAGCTTCAGGCGTTCATCTTGGAGGAAATGGAATCGGTCGCCGGCGACTGGGCCGATCCGGGCAAGAAGCGGATCATAATTTCGACTCACTCGCCTTCGTTCCTGCCCCTCAGTTCGCTCGCCGACCTTCCCGGCATCGTTTTCTTTGGTGGCGACGCAGATTGTCGCCAGATTGATCCTGTCGACGGCCTGCTCCAATCGTCGAAGCTCAAAGAATTCGTCGCGCGCACGAGCCTGTCGCACCGGCAGGCGCTGTTCGCCGAGCGCATCCTCCTGGTCGAAGGGCCGAGCGACGAGATCGTCGCGGCACGCACCGCCCGGCGTCTCGGCCTGAAGATTGAGGCGCGAAACACCCAAATCCTCCCCGCGCTCGGGAAGGGCGAATTTCGCGAGGCAAGGAAGCTCTTTACCAAAGTCGGTATGCGGGTGACTGTGCTTGCCGATCTCGATGCCCTCGCCGACGACAACCGCCTTGTGAACGACTTCAGCGGAGCGGACGGGGCGGTTGCGACTGCTAACGCTATGGGCCACCCCTCACTCATCGACCTCGACGGCAAACTGCGGTCCGAACTGGCCGGGCTAATCGCCGAGAACACCGCGGCGATCGACGCGGTGGTCGGGGCCTATCCCTACTGGTCGGACAAGCAGGACCCAGATGTAAAGCGTCGGCGCTGCACGCTCGCCCAGCTCCTGACTGACCCCTCCACGTTTACTGGTGAGCTTGGGGCCAAGATGACGGCGCTGGCTACCCGCTACCGCGTGCTGCTTGACGGGCTCGAACGCGTCGGCTGCTTTTTTCTCCGCCGCGGCGCGATCGAGAACTACTACGCCGACTCCTTGAGCGGCACAGGCAAGCCCGCGCGCGCGAGCGCCGAGGCCGATCGCCTCGCCGCGCTGACGCCCGCGCAGTTGGCGGTCAAGTATCCCGAACTCATCCGCGCGCTGCGCTGCGCGGCACCCGGGCGCGACATCGACGAAAGCGTACTCCTCCGCGGCAAGCTGGCGGCGGCTCTGGGCGCCATTTTCCAGTCCATGGAACCCGGCTCAACCGATACTCAGATCGAGGCCATGGCGATCTCAGTCCTGCCGGCAATCGGAGGACTCTTCACCTTTCACAACGCTTCGAGTGTCAACCAGCTTGCGGTGCGCGTCGAACTTCGTTCGGAGATTTTCAACCTGACCGGATTTCCCCTGACGGTTGCGAGGAACGACAATCTCAATGACGCGGTCGGCCAAGTCCAACCCGGCTGATCGTCCACGCCCGTTCCAGTGAACGGCAGCTTTTGGAATAGAGTGGCAGCCTCCCGAATGGCCGAGATGGGTGCTTTCTCGCCCTACGGTGCCGATGAACGAGCGTCCGATTGCGGGTAATCGCAAAAGCCGCGTGAACGACCGCTATTGGGTCTTTCCGGACCACACGCCGTAGAACGGGTGGCGGCTGTCCTTCCACGCTCTTGGAAGCAGACCACCAAGAAGCGCTTGCAGGCCTCGAAAGGCGATCCGAGACGCCAGCTCAAATTCCGGTGACGACTTCCTCCATTGCCCGGATACGCATTGGTCGAGCGCCGTCTCGGAAAGAAGACGCAATACTGCGCTAAACGGGGTTGGTCCGGTCCGCCGACACTCGAGTAGAGCACCGAAAACGGCGGAAGAACCCGATTTCCGAGACCCTGCGATAGGCGGACTAAGTCGTTTTGACCAAGCAGTTACTCTCGCTCGGTTGCCACGAGGGCCTCTCAGTCTGCGGATTTCAGAAAAAGTGGTGCCCAGGGACGGGATCGAACCGCCGACACTGCGATTTTCAGTCGCATGCTCTACCAACTGAGCTACCTGGGCATGTCCGGGCGACGCGGAAGCCGGGCCTATAGAGAAGCGCGCTAGCCCCTGTCCAGCCCGTCCCCGTCCGGAAAGTCCGCGCCCAGATCCTCGGCGGGCGGACCGGGCACGGCATAGGCGTCGCCGAGCCAGTTCAGCAGGTCGCGGTCGCGGCAGCCCTGGCTGCAGAACGGGCGATGCGCGGCCTCGGCGGGCTTGCCGCATAGTGGGCAGGCGCCGCGGCGGCGCGCTTCAGATCGGGCTGCTGTGGACATGGCCGGCGGATATGGCGAGCCGCGGATCGGCCCGCAAGGCGATCGGCGCGCCGAGGCTGCGGCCCAGCCGGTCGAGCCAGTCCGGCCGCGCCTCGATTCGCTCCACGACCCCGGGCGCGGCGACGAGCACGCGCTCCCCGCTTCCCCGGTCCCGCTCGGCGCGGCGAAGCAAAGCGCGCGCCGCGGCCCCGGCCGGGTCGCCCTGCACCCGCTCAGGGACCGAGACGCGCGTCCGCCTGCGGACCAGTTGCAGGAACCCGAAGCCGTTCACCGCCGTGCGCTCGAATGGTTGCGGCAGCACGGCGTCGAGCGCCGCCGCAGCCGCCTGGCGGTCCGCCTTTCCTTCCAGGGTGGGCAGGTCGATCCCGATCGAGCCGCCGATGCCGAAGCGGCGTATCGCCCGTCCCGCCGCCGCCGCTCCGGCGCGCGCGAGTTCGGCGGCTGGAAGCGCGCCATCGACGTCGAACAGGGTCATGGCCGGCGTGAGGCTCATCCGCAACGCGCCGCCTGGGAAAGCGATCTCTCCGCTGGCCGCCTCGTCCAACAGCTCGGACCAGCCCGCCGCCTCCAGTCGATCCGGCCCGTGGGCACCGACCATGGTCACCGGGTCATCCGTCGCGCGGACACGCTGCTCCAGCGTCGGCCCGGAACGCGGGTCCTCCTGCGTCAGCCGCGCCTTGGGAAGCCGCGCCCGGCCCGCCTCCGGCACCGCCTCCCGCACGATCTCCACGCGAACTGCCGCTCCCTCCGTCACCCACGCGGCGAGCGGCTCCAGCAAAACCTCGGCCCCGTCCCCTGTCTGAACGATGCCGCGCTTGCCCGGGACCAGGATGGCCGCGAGCCGGCCCGCCAGCACCGCCCCGGCGCGAAGCTCGTCCGGCCATTCGATCGCGGCTTCGAGGATGGTGTCGCCTTCGACGAGCGCGGCGCGGTTCTCGCCGATCCCGGCCTCGTACAGCCATTCAGCCAATCGGATATCCCGCCGCGCGGAGCAGGGCGCGGGTCTCGAACAGCGGCAGGCCGACCACACCCGAATGGCTGCCGGAGATCATCCGCACCAGCGCCTCGGCCCGGCCCTGGATCGCATAAGCGCCCGCCTTGCCCCGCCATTCGCCCCTTCGGAGGTAAGCCTCCAGTTCCTGCGGGTGAAAAGGCTTGAACGCGACGATCGTCGTCGAAAGGCGTCGGCGCGCCCGGCCGTCCTCGCCGATCAGAGTAACTGCCGAGAGAACCCGGTGCCGGCGTCCGGACAGCAGCGACAGCGTCGCCCGCGCTTCCGCCTCATCCTCCGTCTTGGGCAGGATGCGCCGGCCCGCCGCTACCACCGTGTCAGCCGCCAGCACCAGCACACCGGGCGGCTCGCCCGCGGCGACTGCAGCCGCCTTCTCGTCCGCCATGCGCACGGCATAATCGGCAGGCCGCTCCATCTTGCGCGGCGTTTCATCGATGTCGGCGGGGATCACCGCGTCGGGCGTCACCCCGATGCGGGCCAGCAGATCGAGCCGTCGTGGCGAAGCTGATGCAAGAAGGAGCCGCATCACCGCGCCTCCGCGCGTCGGATCAGGACGGGCCGGGTCCGCCGCGGCCCGGCATGAAGCGATAGGTGATCCGGCCCTTGGTGAGATCGTAAGGCGTGAGCTCCACCAGCACTTCGTCGCCAACCAGCACGCGGATGCGGTTCTTGCGCATCTTGCCCGCGGTGTGGCCGAGAATCTCGTGATTATTCTCGAGGCGGACGCGGAACATGGCGTTGGGCAGCAGTTCAACGACCTGCCCCCGCATTTCGAGAAGTTCTTCCTTGGCCAAACAAACCTCTTAGCTAGTCGCGCGCAAAGGGCGCTGCGGCGCGAAGCCCTTAGCCTTCCTTCCTCCGAAAGGGAAGCTTGGCGGCGGCCCAGCCGGTCAGCTTGGCGCAAGGCTGCGCGGATTAGGAACAGCCGGAGCCCCGATGAGATCGATCCCGTGAAGCTTCCAGCCATCGCCGCCGCGATCTTCGCGTCGGTGCTCCTGCCCACATCCGCCGAGGCCGCCGATCCGCCCGACGAACTGCGCGTGCAAGGCCCCGCCGAGGCGGTGGGCGAGGATGCCGCCGAATATGCGCGACTGTTCGGGGTCACGCAGGCCGAGGCGGCCTCTCGTCTGCAGGCGCAGGAGGCGAGCGTCGGGGCGACCGACCGCCTCCAGACCGATCATGCGGATCGTCTGGCCGGGATCTGGGTCGAGCACGTGCCGGACTACCGCATTGTCGTGCTTTTGACCGGGGCCGAGCCGGTCCCCGGCCGGACGATTGTGGCGGGCGGGCGCAGCGTGCCGGTGAGCTTCGAGACCGGCGCAGCGGCGACCCGCGCCGAAGTCATTGCGGCGTTGCGAAGCGCGCAGATGGCGATCCGCGAAGCCTTCCCGCGCGCCCAGGGCATGGGCTTCGATCCGCGCACCGGATCGCTGGTGCTGATGATCGCCGAGGCGGACGGCTGGGCCGACGCTACGGAGGACAGGCGCGCCGAGCTCGAAGCGCTGACGGGCGTCCCGTCCCGCATCCGCCTGCTCGGTGCGGAGGACCGCGACACCGCGCTTGGCGGCGAACGACTGGAAGGCGTCGACCCGCTGGACGGTCGCCGCCGGGTCTGCACCACCGGGTTTCTCGTCACCGACCGGGTCCGTACCGGGCTCGTCACCGCCGCCCACTGCCCCGACAGCCTGTCCTATCGCGACCCCGGAGGCGGCGAGGTCCCGCTTGAGTTCGTCGGGCAATGGGGCGTCAGCTACCAGGACGTGCAGGTCCATGTGGGCGAGTTGGGCCGGCGCCCGCTCTTCTATGCAGGCGCGGGCCGCAGCTCCGCCCGCACCGTCACCAGCTGGCGCAACCGCACCAGCACCCGCGTCGGCGACCTCGTCTGCCATCGCGGCGAGGCGAGCGGCTACAGCTGCGCTCCCGTGGAATATATCGACTATGCCCCGCCCGGCGATCTGTGCGCAGGGCCATGCGCGCCGGTCTGGGTCGCGGTCTCAGGCCCGCGCTGCCGGCCCGGCGACAGCGGCGGCCCCGTCTTCCTCGGCACCACCGCCTTCGGCATCGCCAAGGGCGCCAACAGCCAGGCCGGCCGCTGCACGCTCTATTATTATATGTCGACCGATTACCTGCCGGAGGGCTGGTCGCTGCTGTACGATGACGGCCGCGGGGCGACCCGCTAAAGCCGCACAGGAGCGCGGCTGTGCGCCCACCCCTTTTTAGAGCGCCAGTCCGCCTTGTGCCCCCTTCTGGTGGCTCACCCGCGTCTCCACGCGCGACGCCTTCTTGACCGGGCTGATCAGCGGCGGGAGCTTGGGTTTCAATCCTTGGAACAGCTCGGCAAGCGTCACGAACTGGAGCGCGGGGAAGCGGCCGAACTCGGTCTCGATGGTGGGGTGTGACGCCGCTTCGGCGAGCATGCCGCGGGTCGGCATCGACTTCATCACGAACAGGCCGAAGCGGTGCTTGTCGCGCTCCATCACGCGGCCGAGATCGCGGACCATATTCGGGTTGACGATGTCGCCCGCCTTGACCGAAATCACGCCGGTTTCGACCCGGCCGCCCTCCGCCAGGTGATTGAACCAGCCGTCGACGCCTTTGTCGCCGCCCTTCTTGTCGCGCGGGAAGCCGCCGACCTGCCAGCACACCCATTGCTGGAACTGGTGCGGATCGTCGGCCGCGAGCTTCTCGGCGGAGGCGAGGTCGCGCGGCACGCCGACCGTCTCGAACTGGATGCCGGGATAGCCCTGACGCATCCGATCCTCGATCATGCCGATCGCGAGATGGGTGATGTCGATCCCGATCCACTGGCGGCCGAGCTTCTCCGCCGCGTCCACGGCGGTGCCGCAGCCGCAGAACGGATCGAGCACCACATCGCCGGGGTTAGACGAGGCGGCGATGATGCGTTCGAGAAGAGCGCGAGGCTTCTGGGTGGGGTAGCCGAGAGCGCGATCCACCTTGGAATGCGGCTGTACGGGAAGGATGTCGCTCCAGTCGTTCTGCAAAGCGACGCCAGGCATTTCATCCAAGTACCGCTTCTGCCTTGGAACCCTGCCGGGCGCGGTTTGCACGATTTGCCCTTCTGCGTACATCCTCTCCATCCGCTCCTGGGAAAATCGCCAGTAGCGTGTGACGCCAAGAAACTCGTAATGTGGGTTACGCTTGGCAGGGCTAGCTCCTCCCGGAGCAGTGATATCACCTAAGAAGTACCGCCGGCCTGTGTCGGGCTCGACATGCCTGCCGAATTTTTCAACGTAATCGTCGGTGTAAGGTGTGTAGAGCCAATTGAAGGTCCATTCGCGGGACTTCGTATAGAAGAAGATAATGTCTCGGATGTTGCCGTATTGCTTTCGGCCTTGTGCGGCATCGTTGTGAGCTGTTTGTCGCTTCCAGCTGATCTCTGACCGGAAGTTTTCCCCCCCGAACACCGCGTCCAGCACCAGCTTGAGGTAGTGCGACGCCGTCGGATCGCAGTGGAGGTACAGGCTCCCGGTCGGCTTGAGGACGCGGTGGAGTTCGACTAGCCGCACCGCCATCATCGCCAGATAGGCCATGAGCGGGTTCTCGCCGAGCGCGGTGCGCATCGCTTCCATCATCACCTGGAGCGGGCGGTTGGTCCCGCTCGCGATGTCGAGCAAAGCCTCCTTGGCGCTGTCTCCCCAGGTCCAGGTGTCGTCGAACGCCTCGATGCTCGCATCCGCCCCGGCGCCGGACGCCGCCTTGAACAGGACGTTGTAGCCCGCGTTCGAATTGAACGGCGGATCGAGATAGATGAGGTCGACGCTCTCATCCGGAATGTGATCGCGCAGGACTTGGAGATTATCGCCGTAGTAGAGCCGGTTCATGCGCGGAGCATGGCGGGCTGTGGGGCGCGGGGCAAGGTGGCGGCGAAGCCAAACGCGCAGTCAAAAGCTGAAGTCGACGCCGAGGAAGGGTGCGTGGCCGACGCGGTCGGGGGCGCGGTCGCGGATGGTTTGCTGGCGCAGGTAGCCGAGGCTGAGTTCGACGGGCCCGAACTCCCGCTCCACACCCACGAACGTGCGAAGCGCCGTGAATCCGGTCTGGCCGCCGCGTTCGGCGGCGCGCAGGGTGAAGAAGCCCTCGGCGTTGCCGGCCAGCGACCAGCTGCTGTTTCGGAGCGGGAGAGACGTGCCGACCCGCTGGCGCAGGCGCCAGGCGGTGCGTGGATCGTCGGATAGGGAACGCTGTTCGAGCCGGGTGCGAAGGCCGAGCTTGCCGATGCCGTAGGACACTTGCTGGAGCAGGCGCGTCTCGTGGCCGGGACCCTGGTGGCGGCGCTCCGCACCCAGGCTGAGCTTCACGCCATCGGCCACCTGCCGGCCGAGCCAGAGGCGGGCATAATGCGTGTCTCCTCCCGCCGCATCGGAGCGGAAGCGGTGCGCCGATTCCAGCTCCACCGAGGTCCGCGCATCGAGCTTGGTCGACACGCTCGGGTTGAGCCAGAATTCAAAGCCATCGTCGGCCGCGGCGGCGGGCGCGCAGGCCAGCAGCAGCATGGCCGGCCCGGCGAGGCGGACCAGCTTGGTCGTCATGTGGAATAATCCTGTCGAAATGGGTGGGAGCGCCGCCGGTGGGGGCCGGCGCTCCCGTCAGGGGATCAGGCCTCGGGCATCTTCGAGCTGTGGAGATGGTCGATCCACCAGCGGCCGCCCTGATATTTGTAGATGAAGGAATAGCGGGCCTTGACGTCCGTCTTGGCGCCGGTCTGCGGGTCGGTGAGGGTCACCGTCCAGGTGCCGACGCGCGACGCCTTGTTGCAGCCGAGCTGGACGGTGCTGGTGTCGATCCGGCCGACCGGCGAGGCCTTGAGGAAGCCGACGAAGTAATCGCGGACGCCGGCGGGCGTGGTTCGGGGCTGGTTGGAAACGGTCGGGAGCAGCACCGCGTCGGGCGCGAACAGGGCGGTGACCCGGTCGGGGTTCTTGGTCGCCCAAGCCTGGTTGAACATGTCGAACTGCCGCTCGACCGCAGCCTGCGTGACCGGGGCGCAGCGCTGGCTTTTGCCCGGACCGGACTGAGCGGCCGCAGGCGCCGCGGCCGTCAGTGCTGCCGCCAAGGCGAGCAGGGCAAGCGGCGCGGCCGAACGGCGGGCCGGAAAGCGGAATGGGCGAAGGCTAGGCGAAGTCATGCAACGTCTCCTCTTATCGAACCGAAGTTGATCGGAGATCCGCGTGATGACGCAGGCTTTGAAAGCCGGGCCTGACAACATCGGATCATCCGATGCGGTCCGACATCACGAGTGCGTCAGCCTGGAGGTGACACGCTCGCCAGAGGGGCCCGGTCCGCGTGGGCGTTTCTAGCGGGGGCGAAACGATCGTGCAAGGCCTGCGCGCTGCGTCGGACAGGGAGAAGCCTGCGTGATTCAAGCGGCAGCGGCGCGGGATAAATCCGCGTCGTCGGTCGGGTTGGCCGAGGGCAAGCTCGGCCACCCGCCGGCCGGCCTTCGGCTTGCCCGCGCCTAAGCATCGGCTCGCGTGGCGAGCCGATGCTTAGGCTTTGGGCCTCAGGCGCCGCCGCCGGCCAGCGCCGCCAGCAGCAGCAGGGCGACGATGTTGGTGATCTTGATCATCGGGTTCACCGCCGGGCCGGCCGTATCCTTGTACGGATCGCCCACGGTGTCGCCGGTGACGGCGGCCTTGTGGGCTTCCGAGCCCTTGCCGCCGTAATTGCCGTCTTCGATATACTTCTTGGCGTTGTCCCAGGCGCCGCCGCCCGAGGTCATCGAGATAGCGACGAACAGGCCGGAGACGATCACGCCGAGCAGGAGCGCGCCGAGCGCGGCGAAGCCCTGCTCGCGGCCGGCGATGGCGGCGATGATGAAGTAGACAGCGATGGGAGCGAGCACCGGCAGCAGCGACGGTACGATCATCTCCTTGATCGCCGCCTTGGTGACCAGATCGACGGTCCGGGCGTAATTGGGGCGGCTGGTGCCGTCCATGATGCCGCTATTTTCGCGGAACTGATTGCGCACGTCGATCACCACGTCGCCCGCCGCGCGGCCGACCGCGGTCATGCCCATCGCACCGAACAGATAGGGCAGGAGCGCGCCGAGCAGCAGGCCGACGACGACGTAGGGGTTGGAGAGGGAGAAATCGACGCCGGCCGGGCCGATGCCGAGCTCGCCCGCATATTCCTGCAGGTCGGTCGTGTAGGCGCCGAACAGGACGAGCGCGGCGAGCGCCGCCGAGCCGATCGCGTAGCCCTTGGTGACCGCCTTGGTGGTGTTGCCGACCGCGTCGAGGGCGTCCGTGCGGGTGCGGACATCCTCTTCCATGCCGGCCATTTCGGCGATGCCGCCGGCATTGTCGGTGACCGGACCATAAGCGTCGAGCGCGACGACCATGCCGGCGAGCGCGAGCATGGCGGTGGCGGCGAAGGCGATGCCGATCAGGCCCGCGAACTGGTAGGAGACGATGATCCCGGCGCAGATGACGATCGTCGGCATCGCGGTCGATTCAAGACTGATGGCGAGGCCTTGGATGACGTTGGTGCCGTGGCCGGTGGCCGAAGCCTTGGCGATCGAGCGGACCGGGCGAAAGTTGGTGCCCGTATAATATTCCGTGATCCAGACCAGGGCGGCGGTGACGGCGAGGCCGACCAGGCAGGACCAGAACAGGTCCATGCCGGTGAAGCCGCCGGCGACTGCGGTGCGGGCGACCTGGCCTTCGACTTCCGGACCGGCCGCTTCGCGCGCGCTGCCGATCACGGCGTTCATGTCGCCGAGCGTCTGCGCCATGACGTAGTAGATGGCCGGGATCGACAGGATCGCGGTCACCCAGAAGCCCTTGTAGAGCGCGCCCATGATCGACTGCTTGGAGCCCAAGCGCACGAAATAGGTGCCGATGATCGACGTCAGGATGCAGACCCCGCCGATGATCAGCGGCAGGCTCATCAGGCTGGTGAGCTGCGCTGTGGTGCCGGCGACGAGGAGAGCGATCAGCACCATGGTGGCGCCGACGGTGACGACATAGGTTTCGAACAGGTCCGCGGCCATGCCGGCGCAATCGCCGACATTGTCGCCGACGTTATCGGCGATGACGGCGGGGTTGCGGGGGTCGTCCTCGGGGATTCCGGCCTCGACCTTGCCAACCAGATCGGCGCCGACATCCGCGGCCTTGGTGAAGATGCCGCCGCCGAGACGGGCGAAGATGGAGATGAGCGACGCGCCGAAGGCGAGGGAGACGAGCGCGTCCACCACGTCACGCTTATCGTCGGCTGAGCCGAGGTCAGCGCCGCCGACTTCGACAAGGTAGTAGAACAGGCCCGCAATCGCGAGCAGGGCGAGGCCCGCCACCAGCATGCCGGTGATCGCGCCGGCGCGGAAAGCAGTGGTGAGGCCGCTCTGCAGGCTGACCCGGGCGGCCTCGGCGGTGCGCACGTTGGCGCGCACCGAGATGTTCATGCCGATATAGCCGGCGACGCCCGAGAGGATCGCGCCGATCAGGAAGCCGATCGCTTCGGTCAGCCCGAGGAACACGCCGACCAGCACCGCGACCACTACGCCGACCATGGCGATGGTCGTATATTGGCGGCCGAGATAGGCCTTGGCGCCTTCCTGGATCGCGCCGGCGATGTTGATCATCTTCTCGTTGCCCGCCGACATCGCGAGCACCTGGCGGCTGGTGATAATGCCGTAGAGCACCGCGGCGAACCCGCAGGCGATGGCGATCAGCACGACGTTCATTCACTCTTCCCCTGTTATCGGCGGCCTGCGCGTGCGGGCTCCGGTCCGGGCGAGGCTAGGCAGCCCCTCAAGCGAACGCGCCCGGAGATGGCGCGAGGCATTAGGTTGGTTGGCGAATGGTTGCAACCGTTTGAGGCCTGCCGGTTGCAGCGGGGCAACGGGCGTGACAGGCACGCCACAGCTTACCCGGCGTGGTGCTCCCAGCCGAGCGGCCCGTCATATCGGACCGGAGCGCCCCGATGCGCTAGTCGGAGCCCCGAACCCGCGCGCATCCGACCAATGGACGTGAGCGGCAGGCCGACGCGCGCCGAAACGGCAGCGATCGCCTCCACGTCGGTAGCCGTGAACAGGAGCTCGTAATCGTCCCCGCCAGTTGCGGCAGCGAGCAGAGCGGGGAGATCGTCACCGCAAGCCGCCCTGTATTCAGCCGAGAGCGGCATGGCATCAAGGTCGATCTCGACACCGAGCCCGCTCGCCTCGGCCATCCGGCGAGCATCGATAAGCAGCCCGTCCGACACGTCCATCATCGCGCTCACCAACGTCGCGAGCGCCTGGCCGGCTGACAAGCGGGGCTGCGGGCGGCGATAACGGTCGAGGAGCGCCGGGCTGTCCATCTCGCCGCGCGCTGCACGTAGGCCCGCGTCCGCATCGCCGATCGTGCCGGACACCCACAGCGTGTCGCCGTCCCGGGCTCCGGACCTGGAGGGCACCGGCCCCTCACTGCGCCCGATCGCGGTCAGGCCGAAGCTGCGCGGGGTTCCCGCTGGAACCGAGACGGTGTCGCCACCGAGAAGCGGAATGTCCAGAACCCGGATCGCCTCGCCCAGCCCCCGCACGAACGCCGCGTCCCGGTCGGCGGCGCCGCTCAACGTGTAGCCGGCCAGCATGCCGATCGGCACCGCGCCCTTGGCGGCCAAGTCCGACAGGTTCACCGCGACCAGCTTCCACGCGACATCCTCCGGCGGGTCGTGGGGCAGGAAGTGGACGCCCTCCACGATCATGTCGTGAGTGAGGATCAGATTGTTCCCGCCGAAGGGCAGGATAGCCGCATCGTCGAGAAGGCCACGGGCGGCAGGATGGGTGGCGAGCGCGCGCAGGGCAGCGATAAAGGCCAGCTCTCTTGATCCTCCCCGGAACGGGGAGGGGAACCGCTCGGCCAAGCCGAGTGGTGGAGGGGGCTCTTCGCCCGCGCGGTGGGTCTCGGGGCCCCCTCCACCAGGCTGCGCCTGGTCCCCCTCCCCGTCCCGGGGAGGGTTGGAAGTCATCCCCGCACGTCCTTGGCGACGGCATCCAGCAGCCCGTTCACGAAAGCCGCTTCCTTGTTGTCGTAAAACGCTTTCGCGACATCGACATATTCGGAGATCGCGCTGCCGGTCGGCACGTCGGGGCGCGCGACCAGCTCGTAGGCGCCCGCCCGCAGGATCTGCAGCATCGGCTTGTCGAGCCGGGCCAGCGACCAGCCTTTGGCGAGCCTCGCCGAGATCAGCCCGTCGAGCTCTGCCTTCCGCGCAGACGCGCCGCGGACGAGATCGTCGAAGAAATCGACCTCGGCATCCGCATATTCCACGTCCTCGATCGTCGCGCCCAGGCGATGATGGTGGAACTCGTGGAGCAGCGCGGCGATCGGCGTCTGCTCCATCTCCTGTTGATACAAGGCCTGCACGGCGGCAAGGCGGGCGGCGGAACGGGAGCGGGAACGGGTGGGGGACGCCATGGGTGGCGGGCAATAGCCGCTGCCGCCCCGCAGCCCAACCCCCTTTCGGCCGAAGCCCGCTTGCGGCAGATTATTTCAAGGCCGTTGTCGATCCGCGGCCGGCTGGCACGTCTGGGGAGATGAAGGGCGGCAATAGTGCGGCCCGCCCGGCCCGAGGAGGGGCGATCCGATGAAGTACATGCTGATGATCTTTGAGGACGAGACCGTCTACGGCACCGAGCAGAACAGCCAGGCGATGCAGGACATCATCGGCCAGCACATGGCGTTCGGCCAGAAGCGCGGCGACCGAATCGTCGGCGGCGGCGCACTGCTGCCGACGGCGACGGCGACCACCGTGCGCACCGAGGCCGGATCGAAGACGCTCCACGACGGTCCGTTTGCCGAGACCAAGGAGCAACTGGGCGGCTTCTACCTGATCGACGTGCCCGACCTGGACGCCGCGATCGCGATCGCGCGGGAAGTGCCGATCAGCAAGAACGGTTCGGTGGAGGTGCGGCCCTTGCTGACGATGGATGCGGACGCTTGAAGGATCGGTGAGGGCTGCGGGCGCGCGGGTCACCGCCGCGCTCGCCGCTCGCTACCGCGACCTCGACATCGCCGAGGAGGCGTTCGCCGAGGCCTGCGCCCGCGCCGCCGCCGCATGGCCCCAGATCGGGGAGCCCTCCGATCCGGCCGCCTGGCTGTACCGCACCGCCGACCGCGCCGCGATCGACATGCTTCGCAAGCGCAAGGTGCGCAGCCGGCTCGCCCCCGAACCGGAGGAGATCGCCGACGTGGACGAGCCTTGCCCGATCCCCGACGATCGGCTGCGGCTGATCTTCGTCTGCTGCCACCCTGCGGTCGCTCCTGATGTCCGCGCGCAACTGACGCTGCGGCTGGTCTGCGGCCTTTCCACCGCCGAGATCGCGCACGCCTTCCTGCTGCCGGAGCCGACGGTCGCGCAGCGGCTGGTCCGCGCCAAGCGCAAGATCGCGGAAGCCGGCGTGCCGTTCGAAGTGCCGGGACCGGCGCATTGGCCCGAGCGGATGGAGGCGGTGCTGTGCACCCTCGAGATCGCTTATTCGAAGGCGCACGAGGACGCGGCGGGCGCTGGGCCGCATGCCGGCTACGGCCCCGAGATGATCGCCCTCACGGAGCTGCTGGTGGACTTGCTTCCGGGTGAATCGGAGGCGCTTGCGTTTGCCGCCCTGGTCCGCTTCGCACAAGCCCGGCGACCGGCCCGCGTGCGTCCGGACGGCGCGATGGTGCCGCTGTCGGAGCAGGATCCGGCGCTCTGGGACCGCGGCCTGATTGCCGTCGGCGATCGCCTGCTCAGTCGGGCTCGTCAGGCGGGGCAGCTTGGCCCACGCCTCCTGCAAGCAGAGCTTCACGCCGCCTGGTGCGCGCGCCGCAGCCTGGACGAGCCGCCGCCTTGGCCCCGCGTGCTGGCCACCTACGACCGGATGCTGACCGTGCGCGACGATCCCGTCGTCCGCCTCAACCGTGCGGTGGCGCTGGCGGAGGTCGCGGGGCCACTCGCCTCGCTCCGCGAAGTCGACGCCCTCTCCTGTGCGCGGCTCGAAGGTTTTCTCCCCTTTCAGGCGGTCAGGGCCGGGCTCCTGAGCCGCTTGGGCCGAGTTGCGGAAGCACGGCAGGCCTATTCGGCGGCGCTGGCGCTCGGCCCGGGATCGGCCGAGCGGACCTGGCTGGAACGGCGCCGCGCCGAGCTGGACCTCACCAGTGCATCGTCAGCCGGGACTTGAGACTTCGGCTGGAGAGCTGGTCTCCTCGATAAAGTCGCGGATGGCCGCGATCACCGCCTCCGGCTTTTCCCAGGGAATGAAATGGCCGGCATCCTTCTCGATCACGATCCTGAGATCGGGGACGAGCAGGTTGAGGTTTTCCAGCTGCACCGGCAGCAGCGCCTTGTCCTTCAATCCCCAGATCAGCAGCACCGGCATCTTGGGCGTCGGGAAAAGCGGCGACATGGTCCAGAGCGGCTTGTGCGCCTTTTCGCCCATTTCCGGCACTTCGATCTTGGACGCGCGATACCAGTTCAGCATCGCCGCCATCGCGCCCGACTGAGACCAGTCGTGGAGGTAGGCCTCCCGCTCCCGCTCCGAGATCAGGCGCAGGTCGACATGCGGGCTGAAGGTCTTCTCGAAGAAAGTGTCGTAGCCCATCGCCGCGATTGCTTTCTCGAAATGCGGCTTGCGGAACGCGCTGATGTACTGGGAAGCGGCGCGCTGGGCTTCGTCGTCGATCACCGAGCGCTGGAAGACGAGCGGGTGCGGCGCGTTGACGATGACGAGGCGCTTGATCCGGTCCGGATGCTTGAACGAGGCCGCCCAGGCCGCCGCCCCGCCCCAGTCGTGGCCGACCAAAGTGAAGGTCTCGAGGCGGAGCGCGTCGGCGAGGGCGATCAGGTCCGCAACGACTTTGTCGGTCCGATACGCCTCGACCTCTTCCGGCTTGTCCGATCCGCCGAAGCCGCGCTGGTCGGGCGCGACGACGTAGAAGTCGCGCTCCAGATTGTGGAGTTGATGGCGCCAGGTGCGGTGCGATTCGGGGAAGCCGTGCAGGAAGATGATCGGCTCGCCCCCTTCCGGCCCGCCAAGCGCAACCTTGAGCGTGACGCCGGTGCTGAGGCCGATCCGGGTGGTCTGGAGTTCGCTCATGGATAGCTGACCGTCTTGGGGGTGACGACCGGGAGCGGGATGCGTTCCGCCCCGTCGTCCGGCACCAGCGGGAAGCGTTCGGCGCGCCAGTCTTCCTTGGCCTGGTTGATGCGGTCGCGGCGGGAAGAGACGAAGTTCCACCAGACGTGGCGCGGGCCATCGAGCGGCGCGCCGCCGCAGAGCATGACGTGGGCGCCGCGCGCCGAGCGCAGCGTCGCCGCGAGGCCGGGGCGCAGGACGTACAGAACCGCCGGCTCGAGCGTCAGGCCGTCAAGCGTCGCGTCGCCTTCGGCGACATAGACCGCGCGCTCGTCTGCGAGCGGGTCCAGCGGGAGGCTCCCGCCGGGCTCCAGCGCGATGTCGGCATAGATTGTCGGGCTGTGCTGCGTGACGGGCGAGGTCTCGCCCCACAATGTACCCATCACCACCCGAGCCCGCGCACCCGCGCCTTGGATCAGGGGAAGGCTGCCGCGCGGCACATGCTGGAACGTCGGGTCGATCTCCTCCTTGTCGCTCGGCAGTGCGAGCCAGGTCTGGATGCCCGACAGCTCCGGCCCGCCGGCGCGAAGGCCGGCCGGCGAGCGCTCCGAATGGACGATGCCGCGCCCCGCCGTCATCAGGTTCACCGCGCCCGGCTCGATCACCTGGCGCGTGCCGAGCGAATCGCGATGCTCGATCGCGCCCGCGAACAGGTAGGTGACGGTGGCGAGGTTGATGTGTGGGTGCGGTCGCACGTCGATGCCTTCGCCGGGCGGAAGCTGGGCCGGCCCCATCTGGTCGAAGAAGATGAAGGGCCCGACCGTGGTTCGCTCCTTGTGCGGCAAAGTCCGGTGCACCTTGAAGCCGCCGAGATCGTGGCTGACGGGGCGGAGCGTCTGAAGGAGAAGATCGTCGGGCATTCGCCTCCCTTAGCCCCGCCTCACTCGACCCGGAAGCTGGTCACGATCAGCCGCGCCGGGCCGGTCGCGTATACGCCGTGACCGTAGCCGTCGCCGCCGCCCAGCACGAAGCCGACCTGGTCCGCCTCGGCTAGCGCTTCGCGGAAGGCCGCCGGCTGGGTTCGCGCGCTGGACGTCATCACGGCCGTCCAATTGGCGTTGAGCGGCGCCACCATGATGTGATCGCCCGGGGTGATCGGCGAGTGGGTGGCGAAGGTCGCATACCAGCGGAAGGTCTCGAACGGCCCACGCGCGCTCCAATTGTCGCCGGCGCGCTGGAAATAGAGGGTGATCATGGACGGCAGGGCGGGATTGCTCCTCGGCACGATCGTGACGCCGGGCGCGGTGACGACGCGGTAGCGCATGACGATGCGGCGCTTGCCCGCCAGCGAGCCGTGCGGAAAGGTGACGTAGTGGGCGCTGCCGGGCGCCTGCGGCAGATCGATGTAGAAGCTTCCCCTCGGCCCCGGCGTGGGATGGAGCGGCATGCCACGCGAGCGATTGCGGCCGCGAACAAACGGCCCGATCGTCCACTCGCCCCCACTCTGCTGGTAGGCGGCAGCGCTCGCGCGGGACGCCGTCCAATCGGCGCCGGGAACGGCAAGCGTGAGCAGGATGGCGGCGGCGGCGCGGAATTGCATCGATCAGCTCCTCAAGCGAACTGACCCGCCGTGACCCGGCAGGCGTTTCTGCGGCCTGAACTCGAAAGGCAGCTATTGTTCAGGCAAAGCGGGAGCCCCGGCCGCCGACCGGGGCTCCACCTATTCGACAGGTCGCCTCAGCTCTGCTGGGACGTCGCCATCGGCCGGTAGAAGCTGATCACCGTCCGCCGATATTCGGGCGTGAACTCCGGATTCGCGCTCGCCTCGAAGCGCGGCGCCTTCGCCATCTGCTCCTTCGTGATGTCCAGGGCGTAGCCGTCCTTTTCGACGTCATAGTCGAGCAGTGGCCAGGGGAGCGGAAACAGCGCCGTGCCCAATCCCATCGTGCCACCGAACGACATGATCGCGTAGGCGACGCGGCCGGTATATTTGTCGACCATGAAGTTCTTGATGTGGCCGAGCGTGGCCCCATCACGATCGACGACCGCCGTGCCTTCGACTTTGTCCGACGAGATCAGACGCACATTTTCGTCGGTTTCCAGGCGAAGCTCGAAATCGTCCTCGGTCTTGCCCTTGCGGTTCAGCAGGGCGGCTCCGGCCGCGGCCGCCGCAAGGCCGACGGTGGCGACGCCGACGCCAATGCCGAGCTTGTTCCAATTCCAGACCGGCTTGTCGCCCTCGGCATCCAGCGGTTGCCGGTTCTCCTCTTCCTCGAACAAGGTCGCCGCGACGTCCCCGTTGGCGGAGAGACGGACGGTGTTGCCCTCGATCGCGGCAATCAGGCCCTTGGACAGGTAGTGATGGTGGTCGGCATGGCGACCCGGCGGGTTCGACGCCTTTGTGAGCTTGATACGATCACCCTCAACATGATCGACGACGCCGACATGGACGCCGTCGGCGCCGATGACGTTCATATGTTCCTTCACCTGGCTGATATCGGCCATTGGTTCATTCTCCTCTGCTGGGTTGGTGAGTCCAACGCGGAGAGGACGGGTTGGATGCGAGTCGGCAAACTTAGATCAGGTTTGGCCGTCAACGCTCATTCCCCCGGCGCCTTCGCCTTGATCGCAAGCGCGTGTACCCGCTCTACCAGCAACTCACGCAACGCATCGTTCACGGCGCGCTGGCGCTGGACGCGGTTCAACCCGGCGAAGGCCGGGGACTCGATTTCCACCGTGAAGTGGCTTTCGCCGCTTTGTGCATTGTAGCCGCCGTGGCCGCGGTGCTTTTCGCTGTCGTCGATGACGCGCAGCTGCGTCGGAGCGAGCGCCTCGGTCAGACGACGTGTGATCTCGGCGGCGATCGGGCCGGTTCCAGGTGCGGGCATGAAGCCTATATAGCGGGATTGGCTGAGAAGGGCAGTTCGGTTTGGCAAGTGCGGGCGGCAAGACAAGCAAGTTTCACGGGCGCGTCGAGAGCGACCGCCATTGCTCGCATGCCGGGTGCACGGAGCATGGCGAGTTTCGCGCGCCGCCGGCGGGCGGACGCCGGCCGGGCTTCGACGGTCCTGGCGAATGGCGCTGGCTGTGCCTCGATCATGTTCGCGCCTTCAATTCGGGCTACAATTACTTCAACGGCATGAGCCCGGAGGAGATCGAGGCGGCGCAGACGCCCTATGGCGGCTGGGAGCGCGAGACCCGCGCATTTTCCGCCAATGGATCGCCGCCGCCGCGCTGGGCGGACTTCACCGATCCGCTTGATGCGATCGGCGCTCGCTTCCGCCACGCCCCGCCGGGCCCGGCGCCGCGGAATGACGGGCGGGAGCTCAGCCCGGCCGACCGCAAGAACCTCGACCTGCTCGGGCTCGGACCGGATATCGACCGGCGGGCGTTGAGGCTGCGCTATGCCGAACTCGTGCGCCGCTACCACCCCGACCGCAACGGCGGGGACCGCAGCTATGAGAAGGCGTTGCAGGCGGTGATCCGCGCCTATACCGAGCTCAAAGGGCGGCCGGCTTTCGCCTGACCCCTCTCCCCGCCCGGTCAGCTGCAGCCCCCGCAGCCGCCCCCGCAGCCGCCTCCATCGCCGCCTGAGTCGCTACCGCCGCTACCGTCCGAGGGACTGCGCAGCCGATGAAAGTCGGCGAGCCCGGAGCCGACCAGCACGCTTGTTCCGAACAGCGCCACGGCAAGCCCCACCTCGCCGCCGGCCGGAGCGCGCTTCAGGCGCTCCGAGCGACTTGCCGCATCTGAGACCGCCTGGCGCCCCGCGCGGGTGCGGCGATCGACGCGGAACCAGCGGATCGCGGCGCACACGGCCGTCGCGACTAGCAGGATGGTGAGAAAACCGACCGGGCGATCACGCATGTCGCCGATCACCCACTTGGTCGCGCCGAACATCAGCAGCATGAGATAGGGCAGGGTCGCCCAGAAGCGGATGTCGGCTTGCTGCTTGCGGCTCATCAACAGACCCGCCGTCTCTAAGCGCCGCTCGAGAGGATCGGTGAAATTCTTAAGCCGCCGCTCGATGTCGCGCCAGCTCGCGGGTGACGACAGCCCGAGGAGGCCGCTTTCCGCGGCGCTTGCTCCGGCGACTGCCCGAGCGGGAATGTAGAATAGTTTGGTCCCCGCCATGACCATGTTTCGGGCGGCAAGCAGACGCGCGACCAGCGCCTCCGCGAAACGCGACGGGCCCCCGGCCAGATAGGCAAGCTGATCGACGTGGGTCACGGCTTGCGGACGGCCCGGAGGACGCATGCGCGCGGGAATGACGAAGCCGGCGATGATCGTGGCGGCGAGCAGCGAGAGATAGAGGAGGAGGAAGGCTCCTCCGCTCAGGTCGAAAGGTCCGAGTGACATGTCGTTGAACCTCCTCAGCTTGGAAGCAGGAGCATGGCGGTGACGGACAGGGCGAGCAGCAGGACCAAGCGGGCCCGACCCCTGCTCACGATGAAGCCGTCCCGTGGGTGGAAACGCCGGGCCTTCGGGTCTTCGATGAGGCGCCGGGCCGCGCTCGGCCAGAGGTCGGCCGGCGGGCTTTCCCCGAATGCGGCCTCGTAGCTCCTCAGCGTCTCCGCATAGCGTTCGAAGTAATGGTGGCGGTCCTCGCTTCGGCCGCCGGTTGGGTTGTGGTGCAGCGGACGGCCGAGCACTTCGGGGCAGAAGCGCTCCCAGTAATCGCGCGTGTAGGTGAGGTGGAGGTGCCAGGCCTGGTCGACCGCGTCCGAGGGCGTGACCTCGTGGCCCGCGGTCGCTGCGAGGAAGCAGAAGCGCTTATACTCGCCGATCACGCGCTCGGCCTGCGCCCGGCTCCAGCCATTCTCGCGGGCGAGCCGGTCTGAAAAATCCAGCGCGGCGCTGGACGGGCCGATGCTGTAACGGGAGAGCGCAGCCCAGACCGGGTGGGCAGGAACGGCGGCGGAGAGACATTCTGCCTCGCTCATCTGCTTGTCTACTAACACGGTAGTATTAACTTGTCAAGTTGCAGCCTCCCGATGCGAGGCTTAGGGCCGCTTGAAACGGTGCTTGAGCGCCGCCTTCATGCAGAGACGAATATGGCCGATCTTCCAAACGCCCAGCCCGACAGCCGCTCGACCACGCTGATGAGCGCGCCCGACAAGATCGCGAAGGTGCGCGAGCTGTTCGGGGTCGACAGCGACATGGAGGTGCCCGCCTTTTCCGAGGCCGACGAGCGCGTGCCGGATCTCGACCCCACCTATGTGTTCGATCCGGACGTGACGCTCGCCATCTGCGCGGGGTTCGGCAAGAACCGGCGGGTGATGGTGCAGGGCTATCACGGCACCGGCAAGTCGACCCATATCGAGCAGGTGGCGGCGCGGCTGAACTGGCCGCTGATCCGCATCAACCTCGATGCGCATATCAGCCGCATCGACCTGGTCGGCCGCGACGCGATCGTGCTGCGCGACGGGCAGCAGGTGACCGAGTTTCGCGAAGGCCTGCTGCCATGGGCGCTGCAGACGCCGACCGCGCTCGTGTTCGACGAATATGATGCGGGGCGCCCGGACGTGATGTTCGTGATCCAGCGCGTGCTGGAGGCGGAGGGCAAGCTGACCCTGCTCGACCAGAACCGGGTGATCCGGCCCAATCCTTACTTCCGGCTGTTCGCGACCACCAACACGGTGGGCCTTGGCGACACGACCGGGCTGTATCACGGCACCCAGCAGATCAACCAGGGCCAGATGGACCGCTGGAACATCGTCGTGACGCTGAATTATCTTCCCGCCGCGACCGAGGCCCGCATCGTGCTCGCCAAATCGGGCGAATATGATCACGAGGGCGGCCGCCAGGAGGTCGAGCGGATGGTCAAGGTCGCGGAGATGACGAGGGCCGGGTTCGTGAACGGGGACATCTCCACCGTCATGAGCCCGCGCTCGGTGATCAGCTGGGCGCAGAACGCCCTCATCTTCGACGATGTCGGCTTCGCGTTCCGGCTCACCTTCCTCAACAAATGCGACGAAGCCGAGCGCCCGCTGGTCGCCGAATATTATCAGCGCGTGTTCGGCAAGGACCTGCCGGAGAGCGTGGTGGGGCGGGCGTGAGGCTAGATCCTCCCCGGGACGGGGAGGGGGACCGCACGCGGTGCGGTGGAGGGGGCGCTGTCCAAGGCGCGGCGGGTCTCCGGACCCCCACCACCAGCCTGCGGCTGGTCCCCCTCCCCGTCCCGGGGAGGATCTAAGTGCCTCAATCCGACAACCCGATCGAAGCCTTTCGCCAGGTGCTGGCTGGCGCGTCGCGGGCGATTGCGCGGGAGGCGGAGCTGGAGCTTGGCTTCACCTCGGACGCGCCCTCCGCGCAGGGCAAGTCGGTCAAGGTGCCGCTGCCGAGCCGCACCTTGCCGGAGCGAGAAGTCGCCGAGGCGCGGGGCTATGCCGACGCCGCGGCGTTGAAGCTCAGGCACCACGACGCCCGGCTGCACGCCCGCAACACGCCGCTCGACGAGACCGCCCGCGCAGTGTTCAATTCCGCCGAGCAGGCGCGGGTCGAAGCGCTCGGCGCGCGGGGAATGGCCGGCGTGCGCGCCAACCTTGCCCGTGCGACCGAAAGCCGCATGCGCACCGATCCGATCGGCCGCGCCCGCAACCGGTCCGAAGTGCCGCTGTCGACCGCGGTCTCGCTGATGATCCGCGAGCGCCTGACCGGGGAGCTGCCGCCCGAGATCGTGCGCGAGGGCCTGAAGCTCGTCTCCGACTGGATCGAGGAGAAAGCGGGCGCCGATCTCGACGCGCTCGGCCTCGCCATCGATGACCAGAATGCCTTCGCCGCGCTCGCCACCAAGGTGCTGCAGGATCTGGAGCTGGTCGAGGCCGATCTCGATCCCCAGCCGGACCCCGACGAAGGCTCGGAAAACGAGGGAGACGACCGGGACGAAGGCCAGGAGGGCGAGGAGGGCGAAGACGAGCAAAGCGCCGGCGCCGAGGGCGATGCCGACATCCGCGTCGAGCAGGGCGAAACCGGCGAGGACGAGGCGGAAACCGACAGCGCCGAGGAAGGCGGCGAAGATGGGGAGGACGGCTTCGGCCAGGAGGGCGAGGAAGGCATGCTGCCGGTCCGCCCGAACCGGCCCCTGTCCGAGCTGCCGCCGCAGTCCGACTACAAGATGTTCACGACCCGCTTCGACGAGACGGTGGAAGCGACCGAGCTGTGCGACGAGGAGGAGCTCGGGCGGCTGCGCGCCTATCTCGACCAGCAGCTGATCCACCTCCAGGGCGCAGTCACCAAGCTCGCCAACCGCCTGCAGCGCCGGCTGATGGCGCAGCAGTCCCGCTCCTGGGATTTCGACCAGGAAGAAGGCATTCTCGACGCCGCCCGTCTGGCGCGGGTGGTCGTCAACCCCGCCCAGTCGCTATCCTACAAGATCGAGCGGGAAACGGAATTTCGCGACACGGTGGTCAGCCTCCTCATCGACAATTCGGGATCGATGCGCGGCCGCCCGATCTCGATCGCCGCGATCAGCGCCGACATCCTTGCACGCACGCTCGAACGCTGCGGGGTCAAGACCGAGATCCTGGGCTTCACCACGCGGGCCTGGAAGGGTGGGCAGAGCCGCGAGCGCTGGCTTTCGGAAGGCCGGCCGCCGCAGCCGGGGCGGCTCAACGACCTTCGCCACATCGTCTACAAGAAGGCCGACGAGCCCTGGCGCCGCGCGCGAAAGAATCTCGGCCTGATGATGCGCGAAGGCCTGCTCAAGGAGAATATCGACGGCGAGGCCCTGCTCTGGGCCCACAACCGCCTGATCGGCCGGCCCGAGGAACGACGCATCCTGATGGTCATCTCCGACGGCGCGCCGGTCGACGACTCCACTCTATCCGTGAACAGCGGCATCTATCTGGAGCGACATCTGCGCCACGTGATCGGCTGGATCGAGGGTCGCTCCCCGGTCGAACTGATTGCAATCGGCATCGGCCACGACGTCACCCGCTATTACCAGCGGGCGGTGACGATCATGGATGCCGAACAGCTCGGCGGCACGATGGTGGAGCAGTTGGCTGCGCTGTTCGAGGCGACTTAGCGGCGCCCCACGCGCTTACTGGGGATTGTCCGCCGTGCGTCCAGCCGTGCCGACCGTGCCCACCTGGCCGATATTGCCGAACAGCTCCTCGAAGAAGCTCTTGTCGCGGCCCAGCGTCGGGGTTTCCTTCTTACTCGGATCGATCGAGGCGACCTGCTCCAGACCGGTTCTTGAGACCGAAGCGACGTTTCCGGCTTCATCGAAGCGGATGTGGAGCACTTCCTGCTTCACCGGCCGGGGCATCTTGAAGCCGAGATTGGCGGTCTCGCGCGAGACATAATACCATTCGCGCTGGTCGAACTGGCCGGTGAAGGTCGGCCGGCCGAGCGTGCTGGCGACCGAATCGCGATTGTCCACGCCCGGCTGCACCGCTGCGACCAGCACCGGATCGGCGATATAGCCCTGGCGGTCGCGAATCTGGCCGCAGCCCGCTGTCGCGACGAGGGTGGCGAGAAGCAGGGCGGCGAAAGCGGTGCTTCGTCCGGAAACCTTGGTCATGGTGTCGGAAACTCTCCTGAAACGGACGGTGCGCCCCTCACCGGTCCCCTGCCCGCCTTGCGGGCGCTTGCGACAGCAACCATTATGGAATGCGGCCTGGAGGCGCAAGGCTTGCGCCCTTTCTGAGCCGGGGAGCCTGAACTTGTCCTTACTCACCCGCATCCTGGGCGGCCCCGACCGCACCCGGCTGCAGCCCCTCTATACCGCCCTTGTGGAGATCGGCCGCGATCCCGCCTGGTATCGCGAGGGCCAGGTGCCCGACACCCTGAACGGCCGGTTCGACATGATCGCGGCGGTGCTGGCGCTCGTCCTGATCCGGCTCGATCGGGAGGAAGCGCGGGAGCTGCGAAGCGCCTCGGCCCTGCTCACTGAATTGTTCGTCGAGGACATGGACGGGTCGCTGCGCCAGATCGGCATCGGCGATCTGGTCGTCGGCAAGCATATGGGGCGGATCATGGGTGCGCTTGGCGGGCGGCTGGGGGCGTTCCGGCCGGCATCGACGGACGCAGCGGCGATGCGCATCGCCGTCGACCGCAACATCTTCCACGAAGCAGCGCCTTCGGCGCAAGCAGTCGATTATGTCGCCGAGCGGCTCGCCCGGTTCGCGGCGGGGCTCGACGGGGCGCCGGCATCCGCCTTGCTCGCCGGCGAGGTGCCACGGCCATGAACCCACCGGAGTTCAGCCGTCCGGTCCGGATCGACACGCTCGGACCGGGTCCGCGGGCGATCTCGATCGGAGCGAACGAGGGCGAGCGGGCGGCGCTCGCGCGGCGCTTCGACCTTCAGGGGATCGAGCATCTCTCCGCGAAGGCCGAGCTCAGCCTGAGCGGCGAAGTCGTCCGGGCAAGCGGAACCCTGGTCGCCAGCGTGACGCAGAGCTGCGTCGCCACCGGCGCACCGGTCCCGGCGGAGCTTGAGGAAGAGTTCAGGATCGAGTTCCGCCCCGAACCGACGGACGGCCGGGCGGAGGAGGAAATCGAGCTCAGCGGGAGCGAACTGGACGTGATCTTCTACGACGGCGCGTCCGTGGACCTGGGCGAGGCTGTCGCCGAGACGCTGTCGCTCGCGCTCGATCCCTATCCGCGCTGCCCCGCTGCCGACACGGCGCTGGCCGAGGTGGGCGTTGTCAAGGAAGGCGACGAGCCGCCGAGCGGGCCTTTAGCGGGACTGAAGGATCTGCTGAGCCGTTAGTCCTCCCCGGGATGGCGAGGGGGACCGCGACGCGTCGCGGCGTGGTGGAGGGGGCTCGCCACTTGCGCGATGGGGTCTCTGAGCCCCCTCTACCAGCCTTCGGCTGGTCCCCCTCCCCGTCCCGGGGGAGGATTTTAAAAGGGAACGTCGTCGTCGAGATCGGAATCGAACGCAGGCGCCGGGCGCTGCTGGCGATTCCCGCTTGCCCCGGAGCCCTTCCCGTAGCCGCCTCCGCTCGAGCCGCCGCCGAAGCTGTCACCATAGTCACCGCCGCCCCCTCCGCCGCCGCGGCTGTCGAGCAGGACGAGCTCGCCGCGAAAACGCTGCAGGACGACCTCGGTGGAATATTTGTCCTGGCCGCTGTTGTCGGTCCATTTGCGGGTCTGGAGCTGACCTTCCAGGTAAACCTTCGAGCCCTTCTTCAAGTAGCTCTTGGCGACCTTGCCGAGATTTTCGTTGAAGATGACGACGCGGTGCCACTCGGTCCGCTCCTGCTTGTTGCCGTCGCGGTCCTTCCAGCTCTCGGAAGTAGCGACGCGCAGGTTCACCACCTCGCCGCCCGATCCCATCGAACGCGATTCGGGATCGTCGCCGAGATTGCCGACCAGAATGACTTTGTTCACGCCTGCCATATCGTTCCCCTTAGAGGTAACAAGAGTGGCTCCGGCCACCCTTGATCCGCTCATCCTGAGGAGGGATTGAGCCTGGCGAGGCCCATCTCGAAGGACCATGTGCCGTCCTTCGAGACGCCGGTTCGACAGGCTCACCGGCTCCTCAGGATGAGCGGTGGGTAATGCACAACGTTCTAGAGCCCGAGTGCGGTCGCCGTCCAGTAAGTCGCGCCCGCGGCCAGATAGGCGAGGCCGAAGAGGTAGGCGAGCATGAAGGCCGGCCACTTCCATCCGTTCGTCTCGCGCCGCGTCACCGCAACCGTGGACAAGCATTGCGGCGCGAACACGAACCAGGCGAGAAAGGCGAGCGCGGTGGGGAGCGACCAGCGGCCGCTCAGGCGCTCCGTCAGCGTCTGTTCCGCCGCCGCTTCGTCGGGCGCGTCGATCGAATAAGCGGTGGCGAGCGCCGACACGGCCACTTCGCGCGCCGCCATGGCGGGCACGAGCGCCAGCGCGATTTCCTTGTTGAAGCCGATCGGTTCGACCACTTCCTCGAGCCCATCCGCGATCCGGCCGGCGATCGAGACATCGAGCTGGCTCTCGCCCGGCCCGGCTTGCGGGAAGGACAGCAGCGCCCACAGGATGACGGTCGAAATGAGGATGATCGTGCCCGCGCGGCGCAGGAAGATGTACGCGCGCTGCCACAGACCGATCAGCACGTCGCGAAGGACCGGAAGCTGGTATTTGGGCATCTCCATCATGAAGCTCTGATGATGCCCCTTGGCCACCGTGCGGCGCAGGACCAGCGCGACGAGGAGCGCGCCGACGATTCCGGCGACGTAGAGCCCGAACAGGACCAGGCCCTGCAGCCCGATACCCGCGCCCACCGTGCGGGCCGGGATGAACGCGCCGATGATCACCGCATAGACCGGCAATCGCGCCGAGCAGGTCATCAAAGGCGCGATCAGGATGGTGGTGAGGCGATGCTTGGGGTCCTCGATCGTGCGGGTCGCCATGATGCCGGGGATCGCGCAGGCGAAGGAGGAGAGCAGCGGAATAAAGGCGTGACCGGAAAGGCCTACGCGAGCCATCAGCCGGTCCATCAGGAACGCGGCGCGGACCATGTAGCCGCTCGCCTCCAGCAGCAGGATGAACAGGAACAGGATTAGGATCTGGGGAAGGAACACGACCACGGCGCCGACGCCTGCCAGCACCCCGTCCGCCAGCAGCGAGCGGAGCCAACCTTCGGGGAGCGCGCCCGAGATCAGCGCCTGCATCGCCCCGACCAGCCCCTCGAGCATGGCCACCGGTGCTTCAGACCAGGAGAAGACCGCCTGGAACATGAAGAACATGATCGCGGCGAAGATGACGGGGCCGGCGAACGGGTTGAGCGCGATGCGGTCGATGAGGCCGGTCGAGCGATGGCCGGCAATGTCGCCGCTGACGGTTGCCCGGGCGATCGCGCGCGCGCGCCGCTGGACCGCGACGAAGTCCTGCCCATCGCTGCGCGGCCGCTTCTCGGCGGTGACGGCGAGGCTCAGCGCTTCCTTGACCTCGTCGAGCCCGCGCCGCCGCACCGCCACCGTCTCGACGACGGGAACGCCGAGTTCGGCCGAGAGCCGCTCGACGTCGATCGACAGACCGTCGCGGCGCGCCAGATCGACCATGTTGAGCGCGACCACGGTCGGCAGGCCGAGATCGATCAGCTGCAGCGCGAAGCGCAGGTGATTGTCGAGATTGGTCGCATCGAGCACGACCAGCAGCGCGTCGGGCAGGCGCTCGCCCTGCTGGCGGCCGACCACCACGTCGCGAGTCACCGCTTCGTCCGGGCTGGACGGATCGAGGCTGTAGGCGCCGGGCAGGTCGACCAGCTCGGCCGGCCGCCCGTCCGGCAGCGACAGGCGCCCCGACTTACGCTCGACGGTGACGCCCGGATAATTGCCGACCTTCTGGCGCGCGCCGGTCAGCATGTTGAACAGGGCGCTTTTGCCGGCATTGGGATTGCCGACCACCGCGATCAACGGGAAGCCGGTCATTCGGCGGCGAGGTCCAGCATCTCGATGTGGACGCTGACGGCGGCCGCCTGGGCGCGGCGCATCGCCACCGTCATGCGGCCGATGCGGACGGCGAGCGGGTCCTTCCCCCAGGGCGCGGCGTGCAGCGCCTCGATCTCCACTCCCTCGTCGAAGCCCAGGTTGCGCAGCCGCTTGCCGTCACCCTCCGAGAGCACGGACCAATCGATCGCGCTGACGGTGGCGGGCGTACGGAACGGCAGCTGGTCGAGGCGCACGGGCGCTCCTTCGGGGCTAGATGCGACTGATTATCAATAACTGGAGGAAAAGGCCAGAGCGCTTGAGCACCACGCCCATGCAACCAGTTCGTCATGCCGGACTTGATCCGGCATCCACCTTCTGAAGAAACCAACAAGAAGGTGGACCCAAGATCAAGTCCGGGGTGACGATTGGCACCGTCAAAGTCGCCTCCCCGCTCGCCTCTTCCACGCAGACGCCCTATATGCCTGAGACCCTGCTTTCGGGAGTGGTCGTTGATGCGTATCGTCTTGGTTCTACTGAGTTTGTTCCTCGCGTCCGCGCCCGCCACCGCGAGCGAGCTCAAGTTCCAGCTTTCCGGCCTGAAGCCGCGCGGCCAAGTGATGGTGCTGCTGTTCAACGCCGAGAGGACGTGGAAAGCCAAGGTCGGCGCGGTGCGCGAGATCAGGCTCCGGGTCGGCGCCGCGGCGGCCGAGATCGGCTTCGAAGGCCTGAAGGCGGGCACCTACGGCGCGATGGTGTTCCAGGACCTCAACATGGACGGGAAGATGAACTTCAATTCCGTCGGCTTCCCGCTCGAGCCTTACGGCTTTTCCAACAACAGCCGCGGCATGTTCGGCCCGCCATCCTGGTCCAAGGCCTCGTTCCGCTTCGGCGGGCAGCCGGTCGTGCAGGCGATCCGGCTGAAATGACCAAGGCGCGGCAGACGGCGGTCGGCCTCACGCTGGCCGCGCTCATCGCCGTCAGCTGGGCCGCGCTGCACGTCTATGCGGTGTTCTTCCACGAGTTGAGCGGAAGCGGGATCGCGCTCGCGCCCGTTCTCGTGGCTTTGCTATGCTGGCTCAACGTCGGCTTGTTCATTGTCGCGCACGATTGCATGCACGGCTCGCTCGCGCCAGGCCGGCCCGGGCTGAACCGCAATGTCGGGCGGGTGACGCTGGCGCTCTACGCCGGCTTCTCCTTCGACAAGCTGCTCCCCAAGCATCACGATCATCACAAGCATGCCGGGACGGCCGGCGACCCCGATTTCGCGGAGGATCATCCGACCCGCTTCTGGCCCTGGTACCTGACCTTCTTCCGCCGCTATTTCGGCTGGCGTGAATTCGCCGTCCTGGCCGTGCTGCTGTGGAGCTACATCCTCCTGCTCGGCGCCTCGCCGGTGAACGCTTTGCTGTTCTGGGGCGTGCCGGCCATTCTCTCGTCGCTGCAGCTCTTCTATTTCGGCACTTACCTGCCGCACCGGCACGACAAAGAGCCGTTCGGCGACCGCCACCGCACCCGCAGCAACGAATATGGCTACGTCGCCTCGCTGCTGAGCTGCTACCATTTCGGGTATCATCACGAGCATCACCGCTCGCCCTCCACGCCGTGGTGGAAGCTGCCGGAGGTGCGGGCTCAGGCCTGATCCTCCCCGGGGCGCATGAGCTGCCCCCTCCACCACACCGCTATCGCGTCGCGGTCCCCCTCCCCGTCCCGGGGAGGATTGCTTCGACCAGATCGGCGGCGCGCTTCACGCCGCCGGCCTCGGCAATCTCCGCCGCCAGCCGCCCCGCGCCCCCCCGATATATCGGCTGCTCCAGCACCGCCCGCAGCGCCTCACGAATCCGCCTCTTCGTCCGCCGCCGCTGCAGCACCACCGCCGCACCCGCTCGCTCCAGCCGGGCGCCGGTCGCCGGCTGCTCGAACGCGATCGGCAGCGCCACCATCGGCACGCCGAAGCTCAAGGCGTCCATCACCGTGTTGAAACCGGCATGCGTCACCGCCGCCGCCGCCCGCGCCAGCACCGCGCGCTGCGGCACGTAAGGGCGCACGATCGGCTTGCCGGGCAGGCGCCGCGCCTCCGCCTCGTCGAGCAACCCGCCATGGGCGAGGAGCAACGTCACATCCAGATCGGCCGCCGCCACCGCGACCGCCCGGAACAGCCCGGCACGCGACCCCTGCAGGGTTCCGAACGAGCAGAAGACGAGTGGGCGTTCCCCAGTCACAACAGCTTCGGGCAGCTCGAAATCGAGCGGCTTGTCCGGTCCCCTGAGCGGCCCGACATAGTGGAAGTGCGGCGGCAGCTCGGTGCGCGGGAAATCGAGGCCGCGCACGCACTGGGAAACCTGGCAAGTCGGCGACCAGGTGTCCTCGTCGCGATGGAAGCCGCTGAGCCCGAGGCGGCCCGCCTCCCGCTCCAGCACTGCCGTCATCGGCCGCACGATCCAATCCGCCACCCGGTAGCCGCCCCGGTTGCGCCATGCCCCGCGCGGGCTCGCATCGTAAGACCACGGCACGAACGGAGGCGGCACCAGCGGCTCGCGATTGACCGGCAGCGCATTGGCGACAGTGGCGAAGGGATGACCGAGCGCCGTAGCAACCGGGCCTCCCGCCAGTTCTGCCTGATCCACGATCATTGCGTCCGCGCCGATGCGCTCCAACACGGCGGGCAGCTCCCGAAACGACAGCTCCGTCAGGGACGCGACATCCCGGACCATCCGCATGATCCCAACCGGCCCATTCAGCCGCGCGAGCCGCTTCAGGAACGGCTGAAGGGCGCCCGGCGGACAGTCGCGCAGCGCGACCGGCTCGAACGCCAGCTCGTCCGGCACGTGCCGACGGGCATCCTCGAAGTTGACGAAGGTCACGCGATGTCGCCGCGCCGTCAGCTCGCGGGCGAGCTCGACAAGCGGGTTGATGTGGCCAGGGAGCGGCGGCGAGGTGATTGCGAAATGAGCCAGCGCCTAGACCGCCGAGTAGCGCAGCCGGCCGAGGAAACGGCTGAGGCTCGGCAGCCGCTCACGTGACCCGCGCCAGCTCGCCTTGAGCTTCTCGATCCGCATCACGTCGTCGATCCGGCGGTCGAGAAAGCCGCGGGTCGTGACCAGCCCTTCCGTCTCGTCGTCCAGGAAGACCAGCATGGTCGAGGTGTAGAGCGCCGACAGGATGCCGCGCTTGGTATAATGGTTGAAGTCGGTCGCGCGGTCGCCGGCGATCCGCCACATCCGGTCGGCCGAGCGCCAGGCCAGCTTCGCGCCGGCCATCGCATTTTGCGGCAAGGCCAGGATGGCGAGCGCGCGCCGCAGAGCCTCCTTGCGGGGATTGAACAGCTCGATCCGGAACAGCACCAGGTCACGGATGCGCTCGCGGATCCTCAGCTTCTGGATCCGCTCCAGCGGGAAGGCGCGCGCCATCGCGATGTCGACCGCGTCGAACCAGGCGTCGACCATCTGCACCGGCCCGTCCGGGAAGCAGAGCCGCGCCCGCTCGGCCGGCACCCCGAGCTCCGCCGCCGCCATCCCGAGCGCCGTCTCGCTCCAGCCGTCAAACACCGCATGCGCCGGGACCAGGGTCGCCAGCGCGGCGCGCAGCTCGTCGAGCGTCATCTCGGAAGGGCTGATCGGCTCGCTCATCGCGCCTCAAGATGTGGCGCTGGCGCCCCCGTTGCAAGCCGGGCGGGAAGCCGGATCAGCACCAGCGCGGCACAGATCAAAGCCGCGCCCGCCAGGTCGGCAAGGCCGAGCCGCTCGCCATAAGCCGTCCAGCCGATCAGGGCGGCGACGGCGGGCTGGGTCAGCAGCCCGATGCCAACCACCAACGGGCTGAGATGGCCCATCGCATAGACCAGCAGCCCCTGCCCGATCACTTGGCTGCCGAGCGAGAGCAGAACGAGTGATGTCCAGCTTTCGGGCATGATGCGTTCACCAAGCAGGAAAGCGAACAGCAGCAGTGGCCCGGCTCCGGCGATCGTCGACAAGGCGAGCACCGGCAACGGCGACAGCGTCTTTCGCGCCCGGTCGATCGAGACCAGGTAGAAGGCGTAGAACAGCCCCGCGAGCATCGCGAACAAGTCGCCCGTGAAGTTGCGCGGCGACAGCTCGTAGCTCGATCCGAGCAACAGCGCCGCTCCCGCCAGGGCGAGCAGCAAAGCCAACGTCTGCCCCCGCGCCGGCAGAGCGCGCGCGACGATGAAGCCGTAGATCGGGAACAGGAAGCTCGCCGTGTTGCCGAACAGCGTCGCGTTGGCGAGCTTGGTGCGGACGATCCCGTAATGCCAGGCGGCGAGATCGGCCGCGAAGAACAGGCCGCCGAGCACGATCAACACCGCCATGCCGCGCCCAGGGCTCATCCGCTGCCCGGCCGCCCGGGCGATCAGCAGCAACAGCGGGATCGCCAGCGCCAGGCGCCAGAACCCCGCGGCCACCGGCCCCACATCCGACAACCGCACCAGCCAAGGGCCGCAGGCGAGGAACAGGTTGGCGAGGATCAGCGCGGGAAAGGCGAGGCGGGCGGGGGACATTGCGGGGGGGCCCTATCCGATCCTCACCGGGACGGGGAGGGGGACCGCGACGCGAAGCGGCGTGGAGGAGGGGGCTCGTAGGACACGCCGTGAGTCTCAGGGCCCCCTCCACCATGCTGCGCATGGTCCCCCTCCCCGTCCCGGGGAGGATTTTAGGAGAACCGCTCCTTCAGCGCCATCATCACCAGCGCCGCGCTGGCCGCCTCGCCGCCCTTGTTCTTCTCTTGCCGTCGCGCTCGCGCCAGCGCCTGCGCCTCATTCTCGACCGTCAGGATGCCGTTTCCGATCGCCAGCCCGTCCAGCGTC
>NZ_DASVTH010000063.1:0-60378 GCF_036387615.1 Allosphingosinicella sp. | reverse complement strand
GTCGGTTGCGGCAGCCTTGAGCAGGGGGGTCGCCTCGTCCGTGACATGAAGGAAGATGCCGTTCAAATAATAGCGCGTCTCTTCCGTCGAGATAGCGAAACGCGTCTTGTCGATGATCTGGCGAAGCGTCGCGGCCGGGAGCTCGAAGCTGTGCGGCAACTCGCCCTCGGCAATGACCGGGAAGTCGTCGCGAGGGAGGGTGGAGAGATTGAATCGCGCGCGGCCGGCATTGACCTGCATCTTGCCGTTGGCGGCGCTGAGCTCGACCTGCGCGCCTTCGGGGAGCTTGCGGGCAATGTCGAACAGAGTGTGGGCGGAGACGGTGGTTGCGCCAGGCTGGGTGACGTTGGCCTCGACCGTCTCGTTGATCTGAAGATCGAGATCGGTCGCCATCAGACGGATGCCGCCCTCCTCGGTCGCTTCAAGAAGAACGTTGGACAGGATGGGGATCGTGTTTCTGCGCTCCACCACGGATTGAACGTGGCTCAGGCTCCTCAGCAGCGTAGCCCGTTCGATCGTCGCCTTCATTTCATCCCCCGAAGTGGTACTTTGGGGAGGTTGTAGAGCGGCTCAGTTGGACTCGCTAGGGGGTTGTCCGGGCGCACGAAAAAAGGGCCGGAGCAACTGCTCCGACCCTCCTTCTTGCCCGAATCGGAAGACCGATCAGCAATCTTAGAAGCGGAAACCGACGCCCGCGACGACCTGATGACGATCCAAATCGATGTCCGTCTCGAAATCCTCGTCGTCGCTGAAATCGAGGCTGTTATAGTTCGAGTAGCGATACTCGATCTTGCCGTATGCGTTGGGCCCGAACAGCTGCTCGATGCCGGCGCCGAGGCGGAAACCGTCGACATTGGTGTCGAACTCGAAATCGTCACCGCCGCCAGCGAAATTGGCTTCGATGCTGGTGTTGGTGTAGCCGGCCTTGCCGTAGACCAGGGTGGACGGAGCCGCGCGGAAGCCGATGCGGCCGCCGACGTAGAGATCGCGCCCGACCTCGAAGCTGGACGTGAAGTTCACGCCGTCGACGGTTTCGCTGGAATCCTGCTCGCCGGTGGATTCCATGAACTCGCCCTCGACACCGGCGACCACGCCGCCAAGATCGAAGTCATAGCCGACGCCTACGCCGAAGCCGATGCCGTCGACCGACTCATCGCCTTCATCGTCGTTGGTGTCTGCGCCATCGTCATCGCGGTCGCCCGAGCGCAGCGAGTCGTAGCCGGCGAGGCCTTCGACGCGCAGTCCGGTGAACGGCGAAGCTTCGCCCGCGGTCTGAGCGAAAGCGGGGGTGGCGACGGTGCCGGCGAGAAGTGCAGCCAGCATAATCTTACGCATTCAAATTCTCCTTTGTGGTCCCAAACAGGAACGGCGGGCCCAGCGCGCGGCGATCGGCTAAGTTTCATGAACCTGAGATAAACGAAGCATCCTGTTGCCCAAAGGCAACATGGAGGTTGCTATAGGTTGATGCGCTCACTGGGGCGGAGACTTGACAGGGTGCCGTCTATTCAAGGTTGCTGCGGTGCAACGACCTTCAGCGGCAAAGAAGAAGGGCCGGGAGTCGGGCAGCTTGGCCACCCGACTCCCGGCCCCGATCGAACCGAAATCAGTTCGGGAGCGGATTAGAAGCGGATGCCCACGCCCGCGACGAACTGGTGACGATCGAGGTCGATCTCGCCGAAATCAAAATTATCGTCGCCGTAGCTGCCATAATTGGAGTAGCGATACTCGACCTTGCCATAGGCGTTGGTGCCGAACAGGAATTCCGCGCCGGCGCCCAGACGATAGCCGTCCACCTCGCCGCTGCCGCCAAGATCCTCATCCGCGTCGGAGAGGTTGGCGTCCAGCCTGAGATTGGTGTAGCCGCCCTTGGCGTAGAGCAGCGTGCTCGGCGTGACGGTGAAGCCAATACGGCCGCCGACATAGAGGTCGCGGCCGGTGTCCAGGCCCGCTTCGAAATCCTCGTCCTCGAAATCGAAGTTGCCCGTGGAATCGGTATACTCGGCCTCGGCGCCGATCACCACGCCACCGGCGTCAAAATCGAAGCCAACTCCGATGCCGTACATCAGGCCTTCGAGCGAGTCATCGCCGCCGATATCGTCAACATCGTCGTCGGCCGAGAAACCGAGCGAGTCATAGCCGAGCAGGCCCTCGACGCGAGCGCCGGTGAACGGGCCCGGTTCCGCCGACTGGGCAAGAGCGGGTGAGGCCACGGTGCCGGCAAGCAGAGCAGCGAGAATGTACTTACGCATTTGATAACCCCCATTATGTTGAGCTTCGTTTGAACGATCCGTTCGAAGCACGCTTTCGCGAGACTTTCATGAACACAAATTAAACGGCCACACTGCGTTGCGTCGAAGTCACAGCCGCCAGGAAGCACCTTTTCATGAAGCTCGCGCGCTTTTCTGTTTTGTTTCTGATGCTTGGTCAGCCTGTTGCCGCGGAGCGACAGTCGATCGGGATTTTCGGCCAATGGGGCGCGTTTCGCGAGCGACAGCCTCCACGCTGCTTCGCGATCGCGCAGCCGGTTCGTGGACCGCGGCCGGAAGGCTGGCAGCCCTTTGCCTCCATCTCCTACTGGCCGCAGCGCCGGGTGGCGGCGCAGGTTCATTTCCGGATGAGCAGGCAAAAGCGCCAGGGCTCCGCGATTCTGCTCCGCATTGACGACCGCACGTTTCAACTGGCCGGTGGAGGCGTCAACGCCTGGGCGCCGGACAGCCGGGCAGATGGAGAGATCGTTCGCGCTCTTCGGATGGGAGTGGGAATGAGCATCGAAACCCGCTCGATCCGCGGTACCCTGGTGCGGGATTATTACCAGCTGCGAGGGGCGGCCACGGCGATCGACGCGGCCGCAATCGATTGCGCGCAGCGCAGGTGAGCCGGCGCTTCTTCATCGCCCGCCATGGCGAGACGGTCTTCAACGCGGCGGCGCGAATACAAGGCGAGACCACACACACGCCACTGACCCGCGCCGGCTTCGCGCAGGCGGAGGCGATCGGGGAGGTCCTTTTCGCTGAGCTGGGACATCGGCCGGTCCTGGAGCTGTGGGCTTCCGACAGCGGCCGGGCGCTGCAGACCCTTGCGATCATCGGCGAGCGGCTCGGTCTCGACTGGCGCGACGTCCGTGCCGATCCGAGGTTGAGAGAGATCGACATGGGCAGCTGGGGTGGCCGCTACTACGCGGATGTGAGGGCCGAGGCTGGACGGATTTCCGATGCCGCAACAGCGCTCTTCACCCGGCGCGCGCCGGGCGGTGAATGGTTCGACGAGATCGCGGCACGGCTGAACATGTGGATCGACGAGCATGGGCGGAGCAGCGGGGACAAGCTGATCATCACGCATGGCGTCACGTCCCGAGTGTTGCGAGGCTTGCTGGGCGGAGCCCCACCGCGGCCGGAGTGCGGTGCGCCGGTTGCCGACCGTCTGCCGCAGGGCTCGATCGTTAGGATCGAGGGCAGCTGTGAGACCGTGTTGTTCCGCGGCCGGGGCGCCGCGCCGGGCTGAGGTGGAAAAATGCGGGATTGTCGCTACATGGGCCACATATGACAGCCGTGATGACCATCCCCGGGCATATCGACCCGGTTCCAGTTCCGCGCCCCGCGTTCGAGGGCGAGGACAAGCGGGTCGATTTAGTTGGCCTGTCGCGCGACGCGATCCGCGTAGCCCTGGAGGAAGCCGGCCTGGACGCGCGTCAGGCGAAGCTGCGCGCAAAGCAGATCTGGCACCAGATCTACAATCGCGGCGCGACCTCGTTCGACGCGATGAGCGACATCGCCAAGCCGCAGCGCGCCTGGTTCGGGGAGCGCTTCAAGATCGCACGCCCGGACGTCGTGGTGCACCAGGTTTCGAACGACGGCACGCGCAAGTGGCTGCTGAAGACCGACGACGGCCATGATTTCGAGATGGTCTTCATCCCCGACGCGGACCGCGGCACGCTCTGCGTGTCGAGCCAGGTCGGCTGCACGCTCAATTGCCGCTTCTGCCATACCGGGACGATGCGGCTGGTCCGCAACCTCTCGGCCGGGGAGATTGTCGGGCAGGTGATGCTTGCACGCGACACGCTCGGCGAATGGCCGTCGCAGCCGGAGGGGCGCCTGCTTTCCAACATCGTGATGATGGGCATGGGCGAGCCGCTCTACAATTTCGACAATGTGCGTGATGCGCTCCGGATCGTGATGGATGGGGACGGGCTGGCCTTGTCCAAGCGGCGCATCACGCTTTCCACGTCCGGCGTGGTGCCGATGATGGCGCGGGCGGGCGAGGAGATCGGGGTCAATCTCGCGGTCTCGCTGCACGCGGTGACCAAGGAAGTCCGCGACGAGATCGTGCCGCTGAACCGCAAGTACGGGATCGAGGAACTGCTGGAGGCATGCGCGGCTTATCCGGGCGCCAACAATGCGCGCCGCATCACCTTCGAATATGTGATGCTGAAGGACAAAAATGACTCCGACGAGGACGCCCGCGAGCTTGTTCGCCTGATCCGCAAGTACAAGCTGCCGGCCAAGGTGAACCTCATCCCGTTCAATCCCTGGCCGGGCGCGGCATACGAATGCTCTTCCGAGGAGCGGGTGCAGCGCTTTTCCGACATCATCTTCGACGGCGGCATCTCCGCGCCCGTCCGCCGCCCGCGCGGGCGCGACATCATGGCGGCCTGCGGGCAGCTCAAGTCGGCGGCGGAGAAGAAGAGCCGCGCGGAACTGGATCGGCTTGCCGAGGAAAAGCAGGCCGCGCTCGCCTGAACCTGCTTGTGGCGGGGAGGGGCGACGCTATAGCCGGTCGTTTCGAGTTCCAGAACAGGCGTGATGGCGACGCAGGCGAGCCCCGATCCCGAAGCATTGGAAGAGCTTGGGATGCGCGCTCGCATCGAGCGGTTCGACTGGGCGGCAACCGCGCTTGGCGCTCGGGAACGCTGGCCGGCCCCGCTGCGATCGTTAACGCAGCTGGTGCTCGATAGCGCGGCGCCGATGGCCATTTATTGGGGGCCGGACCTCCACCTCATCTACAATGACGCCTGGTCGCCGTTCCTCGGCCAGCGTCACCCGGACGCGCTCGGCCAGCCGGCAAGGCGGGTCTGGCCGGAGTTATGGGACCTGGTTGGCGAGCAATTCGCTGAAGTTCTTCGCACCGGTCGGTCGCTCTCCTTCAAGCGTCAATTGCTCAAGATGACGCGCCGCGGCCACGAAGAAGAGACCTATTTCAACTACGACTTCACCCCGGTGCGGGACGATCATGGGCGCGTCGCCGGTGTTCTCAATATCGCCGACGAGGTAACGGCCGGAGTGCTCGCGGAGCAGCGGCTCTCCTTCCAGGTCGCTGTGGCCGATCGGCTGCGCGGTCTCACGGAACCAACCGAAGTGAAAGCGGCCGCGACGGAGATGCTCGGCCGGTATCTCAAAGCGGACAGGGTGGGCTACGCCGAAGTCGATGAGGGCGCTGATCTTGTTCTGATCCGTCGTGACTGGGTCCGGCACCCGGATGTCGGTTCGCTGCAGGGTCGAACCGCAAAGCTTTCGGAGCTTCCATCCGAGGCGATCGAGTATTTGCGGACCGGTGAGGTCCTTGCGCTTCCCGACGTCCTCGATTTCGCGTCCGGCAGCAGCGCGGCGGACGCGAACCTCGGAGAGAAGCTCGCCGTGCGGGCCGTGATCACGGTGCCTTTGATTCGTCATGCGCAGATTAGAGCCATGCTGTTCGTGCACGGACGACAGCCTCGCGCCTGGACGCGCGCCGAAGCGGCGATGGCGCGCGACGTCGCGGAGCGCAGTTGGGCCGCGCTCGAGCGGTCGCAGGCCGAACGATCGCTGCGGGCAAGCGAAGAACATTATCGTCAGACGGTGGAACTCAACCCCCAGGTGACCTGGACATCGCTTCCCGACGGGCAGCTCAATCAGGTTTCGCAGCGTTGGCATGACTGGACTGGGACCAGCGGACTTGGCGACAGCTGGGCGAGTGGACTGCACCCGGACGATCGCGAGCCTACTTTCGAGGCCTGGGGCCGATCTGTTGGCACCGGCGAGCCCTACGACATCGAGCATCGAGTCAAGATGCTGTCCGGGGAATTCCGCTGGGCGCGCTCCCGTGCGTTTCCGCGCCGCGATGCAAGCGGGGCGATCACGCTTTGGTACGGCACCACCGAAGACATTCACGAGCGCAAGCTGGGCGAAGAGCGGCAGCGGCTGCTGGTTAACGAGCTCAATCACCGGGTCAAGAACACGCTGGCGACCGTGCAGGCCATCGCCTTCCAGACGTTGAAGGGCGATATGCCGCTGGCGGAGGCGCGGGCGCGGTTCGAGGCGCGGCTGCTCGCGCTCTCCCGTGCCCATAACCTGCTCACGGACTGTAACTGGGAGGGCGCGACCCTCGCCAAGGTCGTGGCCGATAGCCTGGCGCACCTTGCCGATCCGCAGCGTATCCGGGCCGAAGGTTCGCGCGTCTGGCTCGCCCCCAGAGCTGCGCTGGCGCTCGCACTTGCGCTTCACGAACTCAGCACCAATGCCGCAAAATATGGCGCACTCTCGGGTGAACGGGGCGGCGTGCTGATCCGCTGGGAGGAGCAGGGCGACCTCTTGCGCCTGATCTGGAAGGAGTCGGACGGCCCGTCAGTACCCGAACCGTCGGCCCGCGGCTTCGGCTCCCGCCTGATCGAGCGTGGGCTCGCAGCCGATCTCGGCGGAACGGCGCGGTTGTTGTTCGAACCGGACGGCGTTCGCTGCATCATCGAGGCCTCTCTGGACGCCGCCCGGCAGGCCGAACCCAGCCATGACTGACCGTCCCCTGCGCGTCCTGATTGTAGAGGACGAGATGCTGGTGGCGATGAACATCGAAGACATGCTGCTGGACCTGGGTCACGAAGTGGCCGGGCTGGCCGGGCGTCTCGCGCCCGCTTTGTCCCTGGCGAGTGAGGCGGAACTCGACCTTGCCATGCTCGACGTGAACCTCGCCGGCGAGCAAAGCTTCCCGGTCGCCGACATCCTGATCGGCCGCGGCATCCCGTTCCTGTTCGCCACCGGTTACGGGATCAAGGGCATTCCCGAGGCCTATCGCGACCGTCCGGTGTTGCAGAAGCCGTTCCGAGCGCAGGATCTCGGAGAAGCCCTGGCCCGGATCGCAGTCAGCCCATCCCCCTGAAACGTGCGAAGCCGGAGAGCGGCTCGCGCTCGGTCCTGAACCGGTTGATCGGGTGCTCCCGATCCGGGTAGCCAAGGGCGAGGCCGCAATAAAGGATGCGATCGGGCGGGAGTTCGAGAAACTCCGAAACGGTAGCGTGCGCCGCGGCCCAGCTTTCCTGAGCGCAGGTGCCAAGGCCGCGTTCCTCGGCAAGCAGCATGATGGTCTGGATGAACATCCCGAGATGAGCCCATTGTGGCCGGTCGAAGCCGCGGTCGATCGAGAAGAACAGGCCGACCGGAGCTCCGAACAGCTCGTAATTCCTCAGGAATTGCGACCAGCGCGCCGGCTTGTCCTCGCGTCCGACCCCGATCGCGGCATAGAGCGCCTCGCCTCCGGCGCGCCGGCGCGCAGCATGGGTTTCGTCGAGCTCGGGCGGATAGACGTGGAACTCCGTCTGATCGAGCCCCTGGCTGAGCCGATCGCGGACGCGTCGGCGAAGCTCCTCCAGCGCGTTGCCGGCCAGCACGTCCACATGCCAGGGCTGGAGGTTGCCGCCGGAAGGGGCGCGGGAAGCGATCTCCAGGATCGCTTCGATATCAGCGCGGCCGACCGGACGAGGTAAAAAGGCGCGGACGGAATGGCGCTGTCGCACCGCTTGGCTGACCGAGAGCATGGCCACATCCTAATCGGCCGCGCCAGCGGACGCACGGGCTTATCAGGCGCTGGCTGTCCGCACCGGCTGCCGTACCTGCGCGGGCGCGAGCAGGGCAGCGAGCATGTAGGCGATCATCAGGGGCGCGAGCGGGATGCCCTTCTGGTTGAGCGCGACCGTTGCGACCGGCACGACGAAAGCGAGCACCGCTCCGATCGGGCTCAGCGCCCAGCCTGCATCCGGCCGTGCCCGCTGCAGCAGGACCAGCGAGGCGATGCTGACCGCCGTCATGTCATAAGTAAAGGCGTAGGGCAGGACCAGGAAGGTGGCGCAGGCCGCGGCCAGTCCTGCTCGGCGCGGGTCGGCGGGCATGAAGAACAGGAGCGCGGCCGCGGCGGCGATCGCCGCGATGATCTGCACCGGCCAGACGATCGCCGCCGGCAGGCCGGCCAGGAACAGGGGAGGGGCCACGGTCGGCATCATGGACACGAAGAACTGGTTGACGTCGTCCACCATTGCAGCCTGCAGCCCGATTGTCTTGGTCAGGTAATTGACCCAGGGCTGCACCCCGAACAGGAGCAGCGACAGTGCAACCAGTCCTGCGACGGTGAGCGCTGCCGTCGCGAATGCCGTCCAGGCGCGGCGGCGGATCAGCAGCAGCGGCATCAGGATCGCGAGGTGCGGCTTCACTATCATAAGCCCAATCAGCAGCCCGGCTGTGCGCGGCCGGCTGTCAAGCAAGTGCCACGCGCCAAGCCACAGCGCGCCGATCAGGAATCCGTAATGGCCGGCCCAGACATTCATCAGCGCCGCTGGCGCCAGCAAGGCGAGCCACGCGGGAAGACCCGCTTCGCGCAGATAAGGACGCGCCGCGACCAGGAACGCGGCGCCGGTCAGGCCCGTCCAGAGCAGATAAGCGAGGAAATAGGGCAGCAGCCCGAACAGCCACACGTAGAGGAACGAGACGGGACCGTAGGAATAATTGTGCCCGCTCACCGCACCGTCGAACAAACTCACTTGATAGGCTTGGTAGGCCTGGAGATCGTAGATTGCCGACAGCCGACCGTCGAGGATGAGATGCCCGCCCGTGAACACGTTGGCGAAGTCGCGGCCGAGCACTGTCGATGGCGCAACGCTGAGATCGGAGTTCCGAAGCGCAGTCGACCAGTCGATCCCTAGGAAAATCATGGCCAAGTAGAGCGCGGCAATCCAGCCCAGCGCCACCAGCCGGTTGGCACGTGCATAAGCGAGCAACGCTGTAACCTGGGCGTCGAGAGCTTGAAGGCGCATCATGCCGGACTAGGGCAGATTGGTTAACGCCTGCTTTCTCGCTTTGCGCTCCGCCCTTGATTGTTCGCGCCGGGGGCGGGAGAGGCAGCGCATCCAACAAAGGCCGAACCGCTGCCGAAGACCGAGCCCGAACAGACCGAAGCGTCGCGCCCGTTCTGGGCGCATCCGGCGCTTCTGGCCGCCCTGGTCTTCGCGGCCGCGATCCCGTTGCTGTGGCCGGAGACGCCGCCGCTGATCGACTTGCCCGGGCATATCGGCCGCTACCGGATCCAGCTCGCGATCAGCGAATCCGAGTCGCTGGCCCGCTTCTACGGCTTCGATTGGGCGCTGATCGGCAATCTCGGCGTGGACATCCTGATCGAGCCGCTCGCGCGCATCTTCGGGCTCGAGCCGGCGGTGAAGCTGATCGTGACCGCGATCCCGATGCTGACAGTGGCGGGGCTGCTGCTGGTCGCCCGCGAAATCCATGGCCAGGTTCCGCCGACCGCGTTCTTCGCGCTGCCGCTCGCGTACAGCTATCCTTTTCAGTTCGGCTTCGTGAACTTCGCCCTGTCGATGGCGCTTGCCCTGCTCGCCTTCTATTGGTGGCTGCGGCTCGGGCGATCCGGCCGGATCGGCTTGCGCGCGGCGCTGTTCGTACCGCTCTCCTGCATGGTGTGGCTGTGCCATGTCTTCGGCTGGGGCCTGCTCGGGCTGCTGGCTTTTGCCGGCGAGGCGGCGGACGAGCGCGATCGGCGCGGTGCGGGCCGGCTGCTCGCTTTCTTCCGCGGCGCCCTGCATTGTTGGCCGCTCGCGCCGCCGTTCCTGCTGATGCTGCTCTGGCGCAGCGGCGACGTCGCGGGCGTTACGGCCGATTGGTTCAACTGGAACGTCAAAGGACAGTGGCTGATCGGCATCCTGCGCGAGCGCTGGATCAACTGGGACATGTTCGGCGCGGTCGTGCTGCTCGTGTTGCCCCTGCTCGCCATCCTGCAGGCCGGCTTCCGCATGCGCCGCCTGGCCGTGCTCGCGACCTTGTTCATGCTCGCCATCTTCGTGCTCATGCCTCGCATCCTGATCGGATCGGCCTATGCGGACATGCGCCTTGCCCCGTTCATGGTGGCGGTCGCGGTGATCGGGCTTCGTCCGAAGGGCTGGGTGGAGCGGCACCTGTCGCGCGCGCTGGCAGTCGCCGGCTTGCTCTTCTTCGCCGTGCGCCTCGGCGTGACGACGCACACCTTCGCCGCAATCGACCAAGTCTGGCGCGGCCAACTCGCCGCGCTCGAATACGTCGCGCCGGGCTCTCGCGTGCTCGTGCAGGCTGTCGTTCCTTGCTCTTTGAGCTGGCGCAGCGATCGAGTCGAACATCTTGGCGGCTTCGCGACCGCACGGCGGGACGCGTTCGCCAACGATCAGTGGGCCATGGCGGGCGCGCAGCTGGTTAGCGTCCGCTACCGCGCCGGCGCGCCGTTCGTGGCCGATCCGTCGCAGATGCTGCGGCCGTCGAAATGCCGCGATTTCGGCGAGACAACGCTGCCGCGGACGCTCGCCCGCCTGCCGGCCGGTGCCTTCGATTATCTCTGGTTCATCGAGCTGGAGCGCGCCCGCTGGCCCCGGGACCCGCGTCTTGTGCCGGTCTGGAACGGCGGCGAGCGCGGCATCCTCTACCGGTTGGCGGGCTCCGCCACGAGCGCGAGCGAGACGCCGAACGGGAGCGACGCGCGCCCGAGGAGATGACGTTCGGCGCCGAACAAGCCCCGCAACAGACGGTTCACGGGGCGAGGCGGAATGGCGTCGTCCCCACCTTCCCGCCGCAGCAGCCGCCCGGCGATCCGCGCCGCCGCGATCAGCGGGAACAGCACGGTGTTGAAATGGCTGCGGTAGCGTACCCGGAAGCCCGCCGCCTGGAATACGTCGGTCAGCGTCTTGGCGGTGTAGCGGCGCTGATGATGGTGGGCGAGATCGTGGGCGCTCCACATCCAAGGTGCGGCCGGCACCGTGACGATCAGCCGTCCGTCCGGCGCAAGCTTCGAGCGCAGCGCCGCCAGCGTCGCCTCGTCGTCCGGAATATGCTCGAGCACGTCGAGCAGCACGATCAGATCGTAGGCGCTGTCCTCCAGCTTGACGCCGTCGGGAAGCAGCCCGCCCTTGACGGGCACACCGCTCCGGGAGGTGGCGAGCGCGCGGGCGGGATCGTCCGGCTCGATCGCGTCGACATCGCCGTAGCGCTGCAGCAGAGCGAGGTTCGAGCCGGTCCCGCAGCCCACCTCCAGGATGCGCAGCCGCCGGCCGAGCTTGGCCTGGCGTTCGATCAGGCTGGCGATGATGTCGCGGCGGGCGGCGAACCACCAATGCTCGTTGTCGATCTCCGCCATGCGGTCGAATACGGCGCGGTCCATCAATCCTCCTCGGGCATGCCGATGCGGCAGCGGACAACATAGATGGGGCGCTGCTTGGCCTCGATCAGGATGCGGCCGATATATTCGCCGAGCACACCCAGCGAGATGAGCTGGACGCCGCCCAGGAACAGCACCGCGACCATCAGAGAGGGGTAGCCCGCGACATCGACGCCGAACAGCACGGTGTTGACCACCACGAATATGGCATAAACGAGCGAGACCAACGCGATCACCACGCCGACATAGCTCCAGATGCGCAAAGGGGCGGTGGAAGTGGAGGTGATCCCGTCCAGCGCCAGCGTCCACAGCTTCCAGTAATTGAACTTGGTCGTCCCGACTTCGCGTGGCACCCGATCATATTCCACCGCCGTCTGGCGAAAGCCGCCCCAGGCGAACATGCCCTTCATGAAGCGGTTGCGCTCAGGCATGCGGCGGATGGTGTCGACCACCTTGCGATCCAGCAGGCGGAAGTCGCCGGCATGTTCGGGAATTTTGTCTGAGGCGAGCCAATTGTGCGCGCGGTAGTAAAGATCGGCGGTAAGCCGCTTGGGCAGGCTGTCCGACTTGCGGTTGCGCCTGACCCCGTAGACCACCTCATGGCCGTCCCGCCACCGCTCCAGCATCTCGCCGATCACCTCGGGCGGGTCCTGAAGATCGACGTCGAGCGGCACCACCGCGGCCCCGCGCGCATGGTCGAGACCGGCCGAGAGCGCGGCTTCCTTGCCGAAATTGCGCGACAGCGACACGGCTTTCACGCGGGCGTCCCGGGCATGGGCGAACTGCACCGCAGCCAGGGTCGAATCGGTGCTGCCGTCGTCGACGAACAGGATTTCCCAGGTCGACTCCCGCCCGGGCGCGGGAAGCAGCCGGTCCAGCAAGGGCGCGAGCCGCTCCACCAAGGGCGCGATCCCGTCCTCCTCGTCCTTGACGGGCACGATCACGGACAGCACGGGCCGGGCGGCGTTCACGTCCGCATTCTCGCCACGACTTTGCAGGGGAAAGGCAGCCAATTCGTTCACTTGAACACCCATCGGCGATTGAGAGCGAAGACCACGAGCGGCGTCACGCCAAGCACGAGCGGGTAGGGCGCCCAGAGCGGCAGTTCCAGCTGGCGGACAAGCAACCATACCCAAAGCTGGTTGAGGCCGAAGCTGACCAGCGACACCACAACGAAGCGCCCCCCGGTCCGTGCGAAATTGTCGCGCCGGCCATGGCCGCGAAAGCTCCAGCGGCTGTGGACCACATATCCGACCAGCACGGCGGCGATGAAGCCAGCCGTCCAGGCGAGGTTCGGGTCCATGCCGCGCGCCGCTAGCACCCAGTAAACGCCGATGTTGACGATGCTGGCGAGCCCGCCGGTCAACGCATAGCGGACCAGCTGGCCCAGCAGCTCGGAATGACGATCGGCAAGAAGAGGCGGATTGAGAGGCAATGCTTAGCTTGTCCTTTAGGCCCAACCGACTAATGCCACAGAAAGGGGTTGAGAAGGGTTAACGCGTTGCGGGAAGAGGGGGCCGTCGCCAATCGGTTCGGGCAGCACTGGCGGCTGTTCGCGATCCTGTTCTGGGTCGCGGCGGCGATCCTGCTGCTGCGGGACAGGTGGAACCTGATCCAATGGTTCGGGCTCGGCGACACCGACGACAATCTGCGGATGTCGCAGGTCCGCGCATTACTTGCGGGCCAGGACTGGTTCGACCTTCGTCAGTACAAGCTGAACCCTCCTCAAGGCGCCAACGTCCACTGGTCGCGGATCGTCGATCTGCCGATCGCGGCGATCATGCTGGCGCTGAAGCCATTCATGAGCGGCGCGACGGCTGAGAAGGTGGCGGTGGCGTTGGCGCCGATGCTGCCGATGATGGTCGCCTTCTTCGCGGTCGGCGCGGTGATGCGCCGCTTGATCTCGCCCAATGCCTTTGCGCTCGCTATCGGCCTGCTGCTCTGCGCCCATTCGACGCGCGGCATGTGGTTTCCGCTCCGGATCGATCATCACGGCTGGCAACTCGCGGCGCTCAGTCTCGCCATGCTGTCCTTTGCGCTCCGATCACCCCGGCGCGGAGGCGTCCTGCTCGGAGCGGCCACCGCCCTGTCACTTTCGATCGGCCTCGAAATGCTGGTCTACCTTGCGGCAGCCGGCGCCGCCGTGGTGCTGATGTGGGTGCGCAATCGTGATGAAGCGCCCCGCCTGTTCAGCTACGGTGTCAGCCTCGCCGGCGGCTGCGCGCTGGGCTATCTGCTGTTCGCGTCCAATGACAATCGCATGCCCGTCTGCGACGCGCTGTCGCCGGTCTGGTTGTCGACTCTGGCCGGAGCCGGGGCCGTGGCGGTTGTGCTTTCGATGCTCAAGACGGAGCGTTGGACGGTGCGCCTCGGCGCCGCCGCGCTTGGGGGCGTGCTGATCGCAGGCTTCTACGCGCTCGCCTGGCCGCTTTGTACCAGTCGGCTGGAAGGCGTTTCGCCCGAACTCGACTATCTCTGGCTGAGCCGGGTCCGCGAAGCACTGCCGATCTACAAGCATGATCGCGGGGTGCTCGCGGCCGTACTCGCGCTGCCGGTGTCCGGCTTGATCGGCTACGGCGTCGCGCTGTGGCGGACGCGGCGCGATCCGGCGCAGCTCGTGCCCTGGGCGGCGCTCGGGGCGCTCAGCCTGCTCGCGACCGCCCTTTTGGCCTGGCAGACCCGCGCGGGCCCGGCCGCCCAGCTCCTCGCGATTCCCGGCGCCACCGCGCTCGCCTGGATCGCGATCGCGCGCGCCCAGCAGGAGCAAGCGATGCTCGTCCGCGTCGCCGCCACGGTGGTCGCGTTCTTCGTGATCTCCGGGCTTGCGGTGCAGAACATCGTCAATCTGCTCCCGAAAGAGGAGGAGAAGAAGAGCGACAAGAAGGTCGACCAGGCCAATAACCGATGCCCGACGCTCGCCGGGCTGAAGCCGATCGCGCTGCAGAAGCCCGGCTATGTCTTCACTCATGTCGATCTTGGGCCGCGGCTGATCACCGTCACCAACCACAAGGCCGTCGCCGGGCCCTATCACCGCAACCAGCAGGACATTGTCGATGTTATGAAGGGCTTCCGCGGCACGCCTGAATACGCGCACGACATTATCCAGCGCCGCGGCATCGACTATGTCCTGATCTGCCCGGGAATGTCGGAGACGACCATCTACTCGGCGGAGGCGCCGAAAGGCTTCTACGCACAGATCAATGCCGGAAAGGTGCCGGCCTGGCTGCAGCCGATCACGCTACCGAAGGACTCGCCCTACAAGATGTGGCGCGTGGTCAAGCGTTGATCTGGAAGCTGACGCTGATCCCGTCGATTACGAATTGTGCGGCGAGCGCCGCCAGGATCACGCCCAGAATGCGGGTAATCATCGCTTCCACCCGGTGGCCTAAAAAGCGCATCAGCGGCCCGGCCGCGAGCAGGGCGAGCAAGGTCAGCACCAGGATCGCCGCGAGTGCGCCGAGCACGACCAGCGACTGATCGAGCCCGTTGCTGCGCGCCATCAGCAGCATGATCGACGCGATCGATCCGGGTCCCGCGATCATCGGGATCGCCATCGGGAAAACCGAGATATCCTCATGCTCCGGCGTGGCAGCAACTTCGTCCGCGCGCTTCTCCCGCCGCTGCTGCCGCCGCTCGAACACCATCTCAAGCGCAATCAGGAACAGCATGATCCCACCCGCGATCCGGAAAGCGGCGAGGCTTACCCCAAGTGCGTCGAGCAGATCTTCCCCGAACAAGGCGAAGAAGAGCAGGATCCCCGACGCGATCGCGACCGACCGCAGCGCCATCGCCCGCCGATGCTTTGCGTCGGCACCGGCGGTGAGGCTGGCGAAAATGGGTGCGCAGCCGGGCGGGTCGATAACGACGAAGAAGGTGACGAAAGCAGAGGTGAACAGTTCGATCAAAGCCCCTCCGGCGCGGGTAGCCCCGCCCGCGCATGGGCGGCGACCAGCGTATTCCTCAGCAGCACGGCGATGGTCATCGGGCCGACGCCGCCCGGCACCGGCGTGATCGCGCCGGCGACCTCGGTGGCGCTGTCGAAATCGACGTCTCCGACCAGCCGGGTCCCGCCCTGGTTGTCGACGACAATGCGGTTGATGCCGACGTCGATTACGGTCGCGCCGGGCTTCAGCCATTCGCCGCGGATCATCTGCGGCCGGCCGATCGCGGCAACCACGATATCGCCGCGCCGGATCACCTCGGGCAGGTCGCGTGTGCGGCTGTGGGCGATGGTGACTGTGCAATTCTGCTGAAGCAACAATTGCGCCATCGGCTTGCCGACGATGTTGGAGCGGCCGACCACCACCGCTTCCAGGCCGCTCAGGTCTCCGAGCCGATGCTTGAGCAAAGCAAGGGCTCCGAACGGCGTGCAGGGGACTAGCGACTTCTCGCCGACCGCGAGCGCGCCGGCATTGGCAACGTGGAAACCATCCACGTCCTTGGCCGGGTCGATCACCGCGATCACGGCTTTCTCGTTGATCGGAGCGGGGAGGGGGAGCTGTACGAGGATACCGTCGACGCGCCCGTCCTCGTTCAGCCGCTCGACAAGGGCCACCAGGTCGCGCTGTGCCGTGGTTTCGGGAAGCTGGTGCTCGAAGCTCTCCAAGCCGGCTTCCAGCGTCGCCTTGACCTTCGCGCGGACATAGACCTTGCTCGCCGGATCGCCCCCGATCAGCACCACGGCGAGCCCCGGCTTGCGGCCTTTCGCCTCCACAAAAGCCGGCACGGCCTGGGCGACTTGCCCCCGCAGCGCGGCGGCGAACGCCTTGCCGTCGATGATCTCCGCGCTCATCCCGCCTCAGACAACAAGGTCGCGGGCAACGCCGGCGAGCAGAATTCGAGCGATGTAAATGAGCAGCAGCACGACGATCGGCGAGAAGTCGATCCCGCCGAAATCGGGAAGGATGCGGCGGATTGGCCGGTAGAGCGGCTCCGTAATCCGGTCGAGCGCCGCCAGGAAGGAGCGAACGAAGTCGTTGGTGGTGTTGATCACATTGAACGCGACGAGCCAGGATATGATCGCCTGCGCGATGATGATGTAGCTGAAGACGCGCAGCAGCAGATCGAGAACCTGGAAGATCGAAAACAGCATGCTCAGCTCCCGGCGGCAACGCCGGTCATGTAGGCGAGGGCAGGCGAGCGGGCAATGCGGATCGGCTCCAGGTAACCCGCAGCCTGTGAGGCCGTTTCCGCAAGTTTGCATAAGCGCCCGAAAAGCGTCATCCAACCGGCATGAGCGACGGTTCCTCACCCCCGGATGGCGACCTGGTCGCCCCCACGCCCAAAATCCCGGTGCCGGAAGAGGTCCGGCAGGCGGTTCGCACGCTGATCCGCTGGGCCGGCGATGATCCCGAGCGCGAAGGGCTGCTCGATACGCCTGACCGTGTGGCGCGCGCCTGGCGCGAATATGCGCTGGGTTATGAGCAGGATCCCTCGCACCATCTCAGCCGCACCTTCGACGAGGTGGGCGGCTACGACGAGATCGTGCTGCTGAAGGACATCCCGTTCCAGTCGCATTGCGAGCACCACATGGCGCCGATCATCGGCAAGGCGTCGATCGCCTACCTGCCGCAGGACCGGGTGGTCGGCATCTCCAAGCTTGCGCGGGTACTGCACGGCTTCGCCCGCCGCCTCCAGGTCCAGGAACGGCTGACCGCGCAGGTGGCCGATTGCATCTGGACGCATTTGGAGCCTCAGGGCGTCGCCGTCGTGATCGAGGCTAGTCACGCCTGCATGTCCGCGCGGGGCGTCAACACGCCCGGCGTGATGATGACCACCAGCCGCATGATGGGAGTATTCAAGCGCGACGAGCGCAGCCGCCGCGAGGTGCTCGCACTGATGGGCTATTGAGCGGAGGATTGCGGCTTAGGTGAGGTCCCGGCCGTAGATTCTGTCCAGCGCTTGCGCGACGGCAATCAGCTTTTCCACCTTCGGATCGAAGGGCTCCCCCGCAGCGAGGCGGCTCGCCCAGTCCGCGGCGGCGCGGCCGCCCCATTCGTCGGGAGGGGAGGCGAGCGGCTCGGACGCTGTCCCGCGGTAACGTTCGGCGGTGAAGTCGTAAAAGGAACCGCCGAGGTTACGGAGCGCCGCGCCTCCCTCCGTCCCGTAGAAAGCGGCGGAGATGATCGCATCGACGCCCGCCTGCAGTCGCCAGGAGCAGGCGAGCTGGACCGTGGTACCGCCCTCAAGCCCAAGCGTTGCGACGGCATAATCCTCGACCTTGCCGGGCTGATCGGAAAGCGGCGCGCCGCCGGCTAGAAGCTTGCCGGTCACGCTCTCAAGCTCCGGAAAGTCGAGCGCCCACAGCGCCAGGTCCACGAGATGGACGCCAAGGTCCACGACGCAGCCGCCGCCGGAGAGGGCGGGATCGTAGAACCAGGCCTTGTCGGGCCCGTAAGCATTGTGAAAGACGAGATCGACCGCGAACACCCGGCCGAGTTCGCCCGCGCCGATCAATTCGCGGATACGGCGCATGCCCTCGGTGAAACGATAGGACAAGTCGACCGCGAGCAGCCGGTTGGCACGGCGGGCAGCATCCACCACCGCCCGAACTTCGTCGGCGGTGCGGCCGAGCGGCTTCTGGCAGAACACCGCGACTCCGCGGTCCAACGCTTCGATCGATTGCTCCGCGTGCAGGGCGCTCGGCGTTGCGATCACGACCCCGTCGACGCCTTCGTCCAGCAACTCGGCGAGGTTCCGCACCTGACTAGCTCCGGGCGCCAGTTTGAGCGCCTCGATCGCCATCTCCGTCGAAGGATCGGCGATCGCGGCGACTTCGATCGCCCCCGTGCCGACCATCGCCTGCATTCGATGCCGGCCGATCCAGCCGACGCCGAGAAAGCCGAGGCGAGGCTTTGGTTTCACAGTGTGATCAGCGCCTTCAGAAAGCCGTCCGGCCGGTCGCGGGTGGCGTCCAGTGCTTCGTCCAGTTGATCCAGCCTGTAGCGGTGCGTGTAGAGTTCGCTCGGATCGAGCCTTCCGGACGCGACCGCCTCCACCGCCTGGCGAATGCCCTCGATATATGCTTTCGGGTCGCGTTCATGGGCGTTGATGACGTCGATCCCGCGCCAGTTCCACAGCCACATATTGACCTGGCGCGGTCCATCTTGATGGTAGCCCGCGACGATCAGCTTGCCGCGCTCGCCGGTCAGCTCGGCGGCGAGGTCGAGCGGCCATTGCTTGCCCACGGCCTCGATCACCCGCTCGCACAGTTTGTCGTCGGTGAGCGCCTTCACCCGCTCGATGATGCCGTTGTGATCTTCCATCGGAATCGTGTCCGCGGCGCCGAAGCGGCGGGCCACATCGAGCGAGAAGGGGCGGCGGGAGATCGCGATCACGCGCGCGCCGGCATCCGCGGCGAGGCGGGTCAGGATCGCGCCGAGAAAGCCGATGCCGACGATGGCGACGGTCTGTCCGGCGCGGATGTCGCTGCGGCGGAAGATGTTCATCGCGCAGCCGAGCGGCTCGCCTGGGAACGGCTTGCCTTCAAGCGAGGTGGGGAGGGGGACGACCGCGTCGGCTTCAGCGATGTCGTGCTCGGCATAGCTTTTGTAAGATAGCGCCGCGACACGGGTGCCGACCTTGAGGCCTCCCACCCCCTCGCCAAGCGCGTCGATCACGCCCCAGCCTTCATGGCCGAGCGAGCCAGGGTCGGTCGGGAACTGCATCCAGTCCGGACCTTCCCAAGGCGTCAGGTTGGAAGCGCAAACGCCGCAGCCCTCCAGCCGAACCCGGACTTGCCCCGGCCCCGGCTCGGGCAGGGCGACATCGTCCACCCGAATCCGGCCGGGCTCGGCCACCACCGCGGCGCGCATCATGTTCGTCTGCTGCAAAGGGAAGCTCCGCTGAAACTGCGGGGCGCTAAACAGCCGGGGCCGGCGTGCGTCAATGCCGAAGCGGGCCGTGAGCGGCTCCGAATCCACTTTCCCCTACATCTCAGATGCTTGCGTCGGCCCCGCATCGCGTACCTGACAGGGCGTTCAACTGCAGCATTCGTCGCCCGCCGTGTCGCTTTCGTCACGACCGGCTTCCGTTCACGCTCGCGAGCTGACCTTGTTTCAACATGGGCTACGAGACGGCCATCAGTGCGGGTGACAGCCTCGCCGTGTTGCGGCAGGATAGGGGCTGGGTATCCCGGGGATTCAATCTCATCATGCCGTCGGTTCGCAAGCAGGCGCGCTGGCTCGAGGCGATCATCATCACGGTCGCCTTGTGGCTGTTCGTCACGCTGATCTTCCTTCCGCTGATCGTGAAGCGGCACGAAGGCGAGGGTTGGAGCAGCGTGGCGCTCGATGTCGCCACCATTCCGATTTCGATCCTGTTCGCCTTTCCGATGTTCGCTGTCTTCCGCAAGACGCTCGACTGGGCGCAGGAGAAGCGAGCGGTGGTCCTGGTCGGCACCGTCATCCTGACGGCGATCGGCAACATCATGTTCGACCTGGTTTTCCAGGCCTGGGTCGCCAACCACCTCGACACCGCCTGGGCGACGTTGGGTACCGATCTCGCCCGCGTCTATCCCTCCTTCTTCAATTACATCCTGGTGTTCGGGATCAACATGGCGCTGTTCCAGGTGAGCTTCTCCCGGCGTGCCGCGCTGCGGCAGGAGCTGCAGCTCTCCCACGCCCGGTCGGCCGCCCAGCAGGCGCAACTCGCAGCGCTTCGCTACCAGCTGAATCCCCACTTCCTGTTCAACGCGTTGAACAGCATCTCCGCCTTGATCGTGACCAACCGCAATCAGGACGCCGAGCGGATGACGGACAAATTATCCAATTTCCTCCGCTCCTCGCTCAACGCCGATCCGTCCGAACTCGTCATGCTGGACGAGGAGTTGGCGATCACCGAGGAATATCTCGACATCGAGAGCGTCCGCTTCGGCGACCGGCTCAACGTCACCGTCGATTGCGCGCCGGAGGCTTGCGAAGCGCTGGTGCCCAGCTTCCTCGTCCAACCCCTGGTCGAAAATGCGATCAAGCACGGCGTCAGCCCATCGCGTCAGGCGGTGGATATCGACATCCAGGCGGAAGTCTCGAACGGCGACCTGTGCATCACGGTAGCCAATTGCATCAGCGAGGATGCCGCTGACGAACAGGCCAGGAGCGGCCAGTCATTCGGTCGCAAAGGCGTCGGCCTCGTCAACGTCAAGCGCCGCCTGGAGGCGGTCTACGGGCCTTCCGCGACGCTCTCGGCCGAGACCAAGGAAGGGCGCTACGTCGCTACCATCTGTATCCCCAAAATTCAGCAGGGTCGTTGACACGCCGCCCACGCTCGTCCGAAAGCAAGCCGACTGCGGGTTTGCGAAGGGAATGGACGGGAGATGCGCGTGCTGCTGGTCGACGATGAGGCCCTGGCACTTGATCGCCTGCGCACTTTCTTCGCCGACATCGATGGGGTCGAGGTGGTCGGCCAGGCGCAGGATGGCGATCAGGCACTGGAGCGGATCGCCGAGCTGAAGCCCGACCTGGTCATCATGGACGTGCAGATGCCAGGCCGAAACGGGCTTCGGGCCGCCGCCGATATCGCCGTCGACCCCAAGCCCGAAATCGTGTTCGTGACTGCTCACGAGCATTATGCCCCCGATGCGTTCGACGTGGACGCTGCCGATTACCTGCTGAAGCCGGTCCGCTTCGATCGCCTGCGCCAGGCGGTCGATCGCGCCCGCCGGCGCCGGGCGGTCCGCGAGCAGGCCGAGCGGGCCGGTGAGCTGCAGCAGGAAGTCGAGGCGTTGCGCTCGGCCAAGCCGCCGGTGCGCGACGATGCCGGCTTCTGGATCCCGGAGCGAGACGGTCATCGCCGCGTGCCGATCGAGGCGATCGACTGGGTCGAGGCTGCTCGCGATTATGTGCTGCTGCACACCAGCATGCGAAGTCACCTGCTGCGCACCACCATGTCCGCGCTGGAAGAGAAGCTTGCCGGCTCACCGCTGCTTCGTGTCCATCGCTCGGCATTCGTCCGCCCGGATAAGGTCGTGGAAGTCAAGCGGGTCAACCGCTCCTTGTGCCTGGTGCTGGCCGACGGCGCGACCGTGCAGGTCGGGCCCAATTATGCCGCTGCCGTGAAGGCGGCGCTGTCGCTCGAATAGTCCGTCAGGGCATCATCGGCGTTGTGAGGAGCGCGGTGACGAGCAGAGTACCGACGAACAGCGCCGCGACACAGGTCGATACGAGTCGGAACATCTCTGAGGTCATGGCGTCAGTCCTTTGCCCGGTTGGCAGGGTCCGCTTAGGTCCCATGCGAAGGCTGAGTCCCAGGGCGAGCGACGGTTAACACGCCGACTGCGACAAGCGCTCCCGCACACGACGAAAACGTCCTGAGCGACGACAAACGCGCTGTCGCGCTGCGGTTTCGTCGCGACCGCACGTCCGACGCAGGCTGACCGCCGCCCGTCTTTCAACGCTCCCCATTCTCCCCGCTTGGCGACAGGGGAGCGGGGCTGAACCGTGGCAGGAATAACACGGCCCTGATCTTCAACCTCGCTGGTTCGGGAGCAAACCGCGCGTTCGGCGCGTTCTGCCGGGCAAGTGTTTTGGTAAGGACGAGTAAATCATGTCCCTGTTACGGTTTTCGCGTGCCGCCGGTCTGATGCTGGCGCCGCTTCTGGTCACGGCCTGGACCCCCGCTGCGGCCATTTCTCCCGGCCAGATCGAGACCGCGTTGCGCGCCGAATCGAACTCAGAGCTGGAGGCTTTCTATCGCATCGGTCAGCACCGTCCGCTCTGGACGGCTGGCGATGCACTCCGTCCGGAAGCGCTTCAGCTTGTCGACATTTTGCGCAAATCCGGCCTTGACGGCTTCACCGAAGGGGCGGAGCGCGCCGAGCGGCTTCAACGCGGGATCGAGCGGGCGCAGGCCGGCCGTCCACATGACCTTGCTCAAGCCGAAGTCCTCCTGTCGTTAGCCTGGATCGACTATGTCCAGGCGCTTCGCCGCCCTGCTGACGTCGGCATCACCTACATCGATCCGAGCCTGTCGCCGATCGCACCAACCGGCCGGGCGATCCTGAACGCCGCCGCGGCGGCGCCCTCATTGTCGCGGCATCTGGACGAGGTGTCGGCGCTGAACCCGGTCTATGCCCGGCTGAGGCAGGGCTATGACGAGTGGAAGGCGCGCTGGGGCGATTTGCCCCGGGTACACATCCCAGAGGGACCCGCGCTCGCTTCGGGCAGTGCCGGGGAGCGAGTGCAGCTGCTGCGCGAGCGCCTCGGGTTGAGCTCTGAGGGGAGTTTCGACGCGGAACTGGCATCGAAGCTCAAGGCCTTCAAGGCCGCTCATGGCCTTGAAGCGACCCCGGTTGCGGACGAGGCCGCGATCGAAGCCTTGAACCAGGATATGGCGGTGGTCGAACGCCGTCTCCGGCTCAACCTCGATCGAGCGCGGGCCTTGCCGGCAGGCGATCGCGGGCGTTTCGTCCTCGTCGATGCGGCGAGCGCTCGACTCTACCTCTACGAAAACGGCGAGGTGCGGGACAGCATGAAGGTCATCGTCGGAAAGCCCGGCGAGCAGACTCCGATGATCGCCGGGCTGATCCGCACAACCGTGCTGAACCCTTATTGGAACGTCCCGCCCGATCTCGTACAACGGCGGATCGCGCCGAGCGTCCTGAAGGAAGGTGCCGGCTACCTCAAGGCCAAGCGCTACGAGATCCTGTCGGACTGGTCGGAAGAGGCCAAGCCTGTCGATCCTGCAACAGTCGATTGGGCGGCGGTAGCCGCCGGCGAAACCGAGCTTCGGGTGCGCCAGCTTCCCGGGGCGGAGAACAGCATGGGCGCCATGAAGTTCATGTTCCCCAATCAGTTCGGAGTCTATCTGCACGATACGCCGGAAAAGGCGTTGTTCGCGGACGCGAATCGGACTTTGAGTTCGGGCTGCGTGCGGGTCGAGAACGCGGCGCGCCTGGCGACTTGGCTGTTTGGGAAAGCGCCGCGCCCAAGCACGACGGCCCCAGAACAGGCGGTCGCGCTTCCCGAGCCGGTGCCGGTCTTCATCAACTATTTCACCGCGGGCTGGAGTGGGGATCGTTTCGCGTTGCGCCAGGACCCGTACGGGCGTGACAACCGCATTCAGACCGCCTCGAGCGCGCAACTGGCGGCGCGCTGATGCTTCTTCCACTTATTAACCACTTGCTTGTTGCGGGCGAGTTCACAAACGGTTTAAACAGTGCGGAACCTGGCACGGTAGCAGCCGTTCAGGCACGCGGCATGACAGGGAGAATGCTGAAGTGACAAGTTTCAAGAAAACCGCGGTAGCCTGCGCCGCCGCTCTGGTGTGCGCGATGGCTCCGCTGAGCGCGGCTGCGGCCCAAGGGGGGCCGAATGGCTCTGAAATCATTGGACATTCGATCCAGGTCGAAGCCAATGGTACCATGAACACCGTTTATTTCGATCCAGGCGGGAGCGCACGCATCCTGTCAGCTGGCGGGACCGAAGTTCCGGGCCGCTGGTCGGTTGCGAATCAGCAGCTCTGCCTCAGCGTTTCGAACCTGCGCGAATGCTGGCCGTACCAGACGGCCTTTCAGGCCGGTCAGCCGGTCACGCTGACCAGCGATTGCGCTGTGACGTCCCGCTGGACTCCGGTCTCGACCGCACCTTCGGCTCCGCCGACCCGTCGCGGTGAACGCGGCTAAACCAAGCTTGCCGAATATTCGGCTCCGATCGGACCTGATGAAGGGGATTTCCAATGTTTCTCGCTAAAGTCGGCTCAACGGTGACGAAGGGGATGGCCGTAGCGGCCGTGCTCCTCGGCTCGACCGCCGCCACGGCCAACACGGCCTGCCAACCGGGCACCGGCTGCGTGCTGCCGATCACGGACCAGCAGACGCCTCCGCCGCCCGCTCCTATCGGTGAAGTTCCGCCGCCCGCTCCTGTCGAGGCTGCTCCGGTGGTGGCCGCTGGCGGTGGCGGTTTGGGCCTGTTCGCGATCCTCGCCGGTCTTGCGGCGCTTGGCCTGCTCGCCTTCCTCGTGTTCGACGACGATGGCGATGGGGCCAGCCCCGGCTAATCGCCAAGCTGCTGCCAGCTTAGTTCTTTTGATGGGCGAGAGCGGCCGAGGGCCTCTCTCGCCTTTCGACATTGGAGCCTTTGCTGGTCCGAGCTTGAGGTGCGAAAGACTCGCCCGCCCTATCTCGCATCGGGGAGCGCGACGGAGCAGTGACGCTCGCGTGGGGGAGAAGGTCTCACCAGCTCCGAAGACTCTTGGTTCAAGACCTACGCCAGAGGGCCGACATCCCGGTCCCCGCGTGAGGCGAATGGATTATCGGAGCGCGAGGGGCGCTCCCGTAATCTCTCCAACAGCCCATCATCTGGAGGCCTCGTGCATTCGCTCTTAGACGGCGGTGTGCTCGATCCCAACGCTATCCGGCTGCTCCAGCGTCGGGTCTAGGCTGAGGGGCAGTAAGCCTACCCGCAGGTACCTCACTGCGCAAGCACCCTCAGGGGCTGCCCGCAAAACGGAAACCCGCCAGCCTGATGGCTGATCAGATTTCTGTCTGGTTTCAAAGGGAAGGTGGTGGACGCACTAGGGCTCGAACCTAGGACCCGCTGATTAAGAGCGCGAACAAAGCAAGTCCGAGGACGTCCCAGCATCTTTTCTTCTCAATAGCTTGCGAGCTATTCTTTCCAACAGTTTCCCAAGGCGTTCCGGGCAGTCGCTACCTAGGTAGCAGCCCGCAGGACCCGCTGATTGGAGGCCGAAAAGATGGTTTCCCAGGTAGCACCTACCCCTGCGATTGTGTTGACGGACGCGAAGATACGAGGGCTTCAAGCGCCGTCATCCGGGCAGATCGAAGTCAAGGACAAGCTGGTGCCGGGGCTCAGAATCCGCCTGGGCTCGGCCGGCACCCGAACCTTCCTGCTCCGAAAGCGCATCGCTGGAAAATACAGGAACGTCACGCTCGGTAGATATTCCGACCGCTTCGGCCTCGCAGAGGCTCGCAAGAAAGCTCGGCAGATACTTTCGGACATCGAGTTCAAAGCCGATCCAGTGAGCGTGCTGCCGAACCCTGCGAGGCGATCCCCGACGGGCCTAACCGTCCGGGCCCTCTGGCCTGAGTACCGAAAAGCCAAGTCTCATCTGCGCTCGGTTACTGAGATAGAACGCGTGTTTAACAGGCACATCCTCCGCGAGTTCGGCGACCGGGCGGCGGATACGATCACGCGAAGCGAGATCACGCGCTTTATCGACGGCATCGCGCGAACGGCGCCAGTGATGGCGCGCAACACACTTGGATATCTGTCGGCGTTCTACACCTGGGCACTTCCCCGGCTCGATCAGATGCCTGCCAATCCGTGCCGCGACGCCGGCCGGCCGCCGGCGCCGAAGGCGAGAGATCGCGTGCTCAGCGAAGAGGAGATCGGCGCGCTTTGGCACGTGCTCGACGGGGAGGGGAAGCCGTTCGGACCGGCCATCAAGCTGCTCCTCCTGACCGGGCAGCGGCGGAACGAGGTGTTCGATGCCGACCGGAGGGAGTTCGATCTGGCGGCGAAGCTCTGGACCATCGCAGGGGACAGGGCGAAGAACGGTGCCACTCACCTCGTTCCGCTGACTCCCGCAGCGCTCGCGATCGTCCAGGACCTGCTCAAGGACAAGCGAAGCGAGAAGCTGCTTCCGGCCCGCGGCAACTGGGACATGAGCCCGAGCGGGTTCAGCAAGGCGATGCGGCGGATCAGGGAAGCGCTGGAAGAGAAGCTGGGACACCCTGTGCCGCACTGGACGCTGCATGATCTTCGGCGGACGCTCGCAACCGGATTGCAGCGGCTCGGAGTGCGGCTCGAGGTGACTGAGGCCGTCCTAAATCACCTTTCGGGCTCCCGGTCGGGCATCGTCGGGGTCTACCAGCGCCACAATTATTTCCATGAGAAGAGAGCGGCTCTGATCGCGTGGGAACGGGAGCTGAAGCGCCTCGCCCGGCTCCATAGGACGAAAGCCGGAACAATGCCTCGCGCGCTGGCGGCCTGAGCGACCGAAGGTGGCTGTGAGCGGACGGGCATTTTACGCCAGCAAGGAGCGGAAAGCCGCCACAAAGGCCACGTCCACCGCCTGCCCATTGCTTTCCCCTGGATCAGCGCGTGAGCACGACGATCTTCCCGCCAGCCTGATTGGCTTCCATCAACCGATGCGCCTCGACGACCCGATCAATGTAGAAGACGCTGCCGATTTTGACCGGGAGCGTGCCAGCGGCGACGTCGTCCACCAGTTGCTGCAGCGGCATGGCGAGAAAGTCTCCGACTCCGCCCGAATAGGTCGTGAGCGACACCGCTGTGGGAATTGAGTCCATCGGCGCGAAGTCGGCTAACGACCATCGGTTGCCGACCATCCCGGCCATGCACACTATGCCCGGCTCACGGACCGACTGAAGCGAGTCCTGGAGCGTCGTGGTCCCTACCAGCTCGAGCACCTTGTCGGCGCCGCCGTCCCATTCCTGCCGCACCCTCTCGGCAATTGCACCGTCGTCCAGGATAAAGCGATCCGCCCCGGCCGATCGGATCAGCGCCTCGCTGCCTTCGTGCCGCGATGTCGCCGCGACCTTTGCGCCATGGGCCTTTGCGATCGCCGCTGCGGCGAGCCCGACTGAAGTGGTGCCGCCCCGAATCAGAAGTCGTTCCCCCCGCTGCAGGCGCAAACCCCGAAAGAGCGCGCCCCACGCCGTCTGCAGCATCTCCGGAACGGCCCCGAGTTTCTCCCACGGCAGGTTGGTGTCGATTGTTCGGACCTGGGCTCCCGGCACCAAGACGTATTCTGCATAGCCGCCGTCAAAAGCCCGCCCCATCCCGCCCATGACGGTTGCAACCGTTGCCCCTTGCGCGAACTCCCCGCCCGGCGCCGCGGCGACCGTGCCGACCGCCTCGATGCCCAGGATGCGCGGGAACGCCACTCCCGGCGAATGTCCCTGCCGGGTGAATAGCTCGGACCTGTTGAGCCCGAAAGCTTCGACGCGAATGAGCACTTCACCGGACTGCGCCCGTGGAACCGGCCGCTGCTCGATCTTGAGCGCATCTGGCCCCCCCGGTGCGTAGAGGACCACCGCCTTCATCGTGTCGGGCATCGACTCAGAGCACCTGGCCGGGCTGCCCGTCCCGCTTGATCGGCTTGCACATGCGGTCGCCTTTCGCTGCCGCCCGGTCAGCGGGTGAAGCCGTCGAACGGGCTCAGGTAGATCGCGCCGAAGGTGTCCAGCTTCTTGCGAATCTCAGGCGTCGGATCGCCATAGACATAGAGCTTCTCGATCATCGCCAGAGAGAGGAATTCCTCGGCGTGCGGCGAAAAGGTCTGCTCGACGTGCGGCAGCAAGCCAACCATCCGGTAGCGCTCCAGGATGTGGGCGGTGGTGCGGTCCTCATTGACGAGCCACTGATAGGTGAGCGTGTCGGGCTCGCCACGCGAGCTCTCGACGATCTTCGCCGCGAGCGCCCTGAAGGCCTCGAAGTTGGCCGGATCGATGGTCAGGTGGTAGATGGTGTAGAGTTCGCCTTGCATTGCGATTTCCTTTCTAGTGAGCTTGTGCCGAAGTGGGAGGCGCCTTGGTCGTGTATTTCTTCGGCCTGGCGCGCGGCTCGTTGAGGTGCTGTTTCCGAGCGTTCAGCCCAGCAGGCGGGCAAATGGCAGATCAGGCCCAACCGGCACGATGCCGTTCGGATTGAGGCTCCTCATCGAATAATAGCCACGCTTGATGTGATCGATGTTCACCGTCCCGCCGACGCCGGGGAGCGCCAGCATCCGCTCCAGATGAGCGCTCAGGTTGGAATAATCGGCAAGACGCCGCAGGTTGCACTTGAAGAGGCCGTGGTAGGCCGCGTCGAAGCGGGCCGTCGTGACGAATAGCCGAACATCGGTCTCGGTGACGCGTTTCCCCAAGAGGAAGGTACGGCCTTCCAGCATCTGCTCGAGCTCGCCCAGCGTGGCGAAGACCTCCCGGAACGCCTCCTCATACGCCTCCTGCGTCGTCGCGAAGCCGGTGCGGTAGACGCCGTTGTTGAGGCGTGGATAAATCCGGTCGTTCAGCGCGTCGACATCGGGTCGTAGCGCCTCCGGGTAGAGGTCGTAGGTGTCGTCCGCCAAGCGTCCGAAGCCCGAGTTCAGCATCCGGACAATATCGGAAGACTCGTTACTGACGATGGTTTGACGCTGCTTGTCCCACAGCACTGGCACCGTCGCGCGCCCCGTGATCGTCGGATCGGCCTTGGAGTAGATTTCATGGAGGTAATTGGCGCCGTTAAGCTCGTCCCGATCTGAGCCGGGATAATCGCCGAATTGCCAGCCTTGGTCTCCAAGATACGGCTCGACGACGGAGACCGAGATCGCATCCTCCAGTCGCTTGAGCTTACGGGCGATCAGCGTGCGCGACGCCCAGGGGCAGATCAGCGCGACGTAAAGATGATAGCGGCCCGGCTCGGCATGGAAGCCTCCTTCGCCGGTCGGTCCCGGGCTCCCATCGGGAGTGACCCAGTTGCGAAAGGTCGAAAGCTGACGGACGAAGCCGCCTTTCTCGTCCTTCGCCTGCACGGGCTGCCAGTCGGCAGACCATTTTCCGTTCACCAGCATGCTTCTCTCCCGGCTCCTGATTGCATTAGGCCACCGGCTCGGCGGCGAGGCTCGCCCGGAGGAACTCACCGGCCAGCATTGCGGCTTCTGGAATGATGGTGTGGCCGACGTCCGGAAACACTCGGCTCTCCACGGCGACGCCCGACGCTTCTAGGACGGTTCGCGCCTGTTCGAGTTCCTCGACAGGGACGACCGTGTCCGCTGCTCCGTGAAGCAGCAGCAGCCTGGTCCCTCGAGCCGGATCGTGTGGAGGAGGGGTGCCGAGACGACCAGCAAAGGCCACGCCTACAGCGACCGGAAGCCGTCCCGTCGCTACCACGTCGAGGAGCATCATCGAGCCTTGGGAAAAGCCGACCAGGGCGACCCGGTCCACACGGTCGGCGAAGCCATGCTTCTCGATCTCGCCCCGGACCACCCGGTCAAAAGCGGGCCGAGCCGCGGCAATACGTTCAGCGCGGTTCTGCTCCGTCACTCCGGAAATGCTGAACCACTGTCGCCCCGCGCCCTGGTCGAATGCGAAAGGCGCATCAGGCGCGACGAAGGCGCTGTCCGGCAGCGTCTCGCGCCAGGCGTGGGCGAGGGCCATCATGTTCTGGCCGTTGCTGCCGACGCCGTGCAGCAGGATGATGAGGCTGTCGGCCTCGTTTTCACGGTTCATCTGGATTGCTACTTTCTCAACTGCCGCGTTCCCCCTGCCGATCGACACGGCAGCAGCGGAATCACGGCTATTTCACCATGCCGAACGGGTCGGGCACTTTGTGCTGGTTCGCGTTGTTCCAGAAATTCTGGAGGACGAACCCGTACTCCGGGAGGTTCTGGATGAAGGGCTCGAGCATCGCGTTGGCGGAGGGGAGTTTCCAGTCGGCCTGCAGCTCGCAGGCGAGCGCGAAGGTCGTGACGAGCTCCGCGCCCGCTCCGGCCATCCGCGACATCGCCGCGTCCGCTTCGTAGCGATTCCAGGCGCCGCATGCGTCGACGGCCGGAAAAACCTTGTAGCCGTCGTTGAGCATCGAGAGCGTCGGCATGGCGCAGCAGGTGCCGATCGTGACCCCGGCGATGATGACGTGCGTGCGACCGGTCTTCGCGACCAGTTCCTCGAAAGCCGCTCGAAAGGTCGGATCCTCATAGGCGTTGATGATGCCGGTGCGGCGATAGATGGGCTCGTCCGGGAAGAGGTCCTTGAGCTCCGGGAGCGTGTCCCCGTTCTGCCATTGCGCGTTCGATGAGCTGATGAGGACCGGGATGCCGAGCGCCTTCGCCGTCCGTCCCAGGCCGATCACGTTGCTTTTGAGCTCCGCGAGCGACGAGACGTCGCGAGCGCCTGCCATCAGGCCGATCTGGTGATCGATTAGGAGTACAATGCTGTTCCCCGGCGTCGGTTTGTCATGTCCGAACCGGCCGGCGGAGATTGCCTCGGCGGCAGGCGTCTTGTTGGGAAGGACGGAGTCGGTGATCGGGCTGACGATGTCCGCCGGCCGGGCGCCTGAGCTGTCATTGGTCATCGGATTTCTCCTGGTTCGCGAGCTTAGGGGGCACGCAAGGTGATCGACGTTCCCCACGGGTCGCGCAGCGACATGCTCGCGGAGTTTCGAGCGGCTGGCGAAAGGGCCGGGAGCCGTGAGCGCACCGCCTCGAGGACGCTCGGCTCAGCAAGGATCTCGACATCTGCAAGACCCGTCGCGCCGTCTGAACGCACGGGGGCCCCTTGGCTGTTCCACACGTTGGTCGCCAGTTGATGGTGGTAGCCGCCCGAGCCGTAGAAGCTGCCGCCAGGGTAGCGGCAGGTGATGTCGAGCCCGAGCAGATCCGCGTAGAAAGATTCTGCGGCCTTGATCTCGCCCACCTGGAGGTGGACATGACCGACGACCCCGCCGCTCGGGAAGCCGAACCAGGTACGGCCAGCACCGGCGTCGACGACATCCCGCAGGTCAAGCCGCTCGCTCGGCATGTCGATCATCCCATCTGAACGCGGCCAGTCGGCGCTCGGCCGATCGGTGTAGATTTCGATGCCGTTCCCCTCCGGGTCCGTCAGGTAGACCGCCTCGCTGACAAGATGGTCGGAGGCGCCGAGCAGCCGGAGCCGCTGCTGCGCCGCATAGGCCACCCATGCGCCAAGATCCGCCCGCTCGGGGAGGAGAAAGGCGGTGTGAAACAGGCCGGCCTCGCGCGGGGAGCGAGCGCGTGCGTCCGGATCATGCCTGAGCTCCAGGAGCGCTGCCGCCTCGGTGCCGAAGAGGGCGCTACGGCGATCCTGCTCGATTAGCTTCAGCCCCAGCGCCTGCTGGTAGAAGCGCGACATGGAGGCGAGGTCTCGCACCGTGAGAGCTACCCTGCCGATCTTGAGCGGCGCGTTGGCAAGCACCGGATCGACCCTCGCAGCGGGCTGAACCTTCGGATCGGCAAGACTAGCTGAGGTGGAGGTCGACATTGGATTTCCCCGGACAGGTTTTCGCGGCGCCGCCCAAAGCAGTTACGCTTCGGGCGGCACTAGACCGCGGTTAGTGGATGAGCCTGAAGCCGCTGTTCGGGCCGTAGCCCTGGAAGAAGCCGAGCTTGATGTTGAGTAAGGCGAACGGCTCGAGCAGCCGCGCCGCGGCCAGCGCACCGGCGTCGACCGGGTCGAAGCCGAGCTGCTTGACGAGGGTCAGGACCAGGGCCTTGGCGTCCGCGTCATCGGCGGCAACGAGACCGGCGAGCTGCTCGTCGTTGATCCGGCCACCGTTCATCGCGCTGGCGAACGCGGTGTTGAACGCCTTCACCACCTTGCTCTGGGGCAGCTTCTTCTGAAGCTCCTCGGCTCCGCTCGTGCTGAACCCGAGGGCGAGCTCATAGTCTGGCGTGAGGGCATTGGTGGCGTCGACGACGACCTTGCCCGACACGGAGTCGCCGAGCTCGTTAACAGTATTGTCGATCTCGCCGAACGGAACGGCCAGGATCACGATCTCCGCGAACTCGCCTGCGTCACGGACAGCGCCCGGTTCGCGGCCGACGGTACGGACCTCATGGCCGTTTCGGGAGAGGCCGGCTTCGAGCGCGGAGCCGACATTGCCTTTGCCGATGATTGCGATCTTCATTGTATGTCTCCTGAGAGAGGGGGTGGATGCTGGTTCAGGCGCGGCTTCGGCCGTCGAGGCTGAGACGCCCCGCGCCGAAGGCGATCGCCTGGAGAAGGCCGCCTGCGATGGCGACGTTCTTGAAGAAGTGAATGAACTGGTTCTGGTCGCCGAGCGCCGAGTGGAAGAAGATGGCGGTGGCCAGGCTGAACAGGGCGAGCGCGCCGGCGGCGAGCTTGGTCCGATAGCCAAACACGAGCAGGAGTCCGCCGAGCAGCTCCACAGCGATTGCGACCGCCCACAGCGACGCTCGCGAACGGCAGCCCGGCGGACTGGATGTAGCCGGCGGTGCCGACCGGATCGGCAAGCTTTGAGGCGCCGCTCAGCAGGAAGATGCCTGCGAGGAGCACTCGTCCCCCCGTGGCGGCGAAATCGGCACCGGTCGAAACAGACCTGGGTGCATGTGCGGCGATGGAATTCATGGTCGTGACCTCCTGTTTCCGAACGTTGCCGGGTTGCAGGAGCGAGATAGGGCGTCGGCACGTTCTGGTTTAGACGACAAATCCCATTTGAAATGTTCGACATTGTAGAACGGAACAGATAGAATCGGAACATGCCGACGGTAGGCGCCCCAACTCTCGATCAGCTCCAAACCTTCCTTGCGGTGGTCGACGAAGGCAGCTTCGTCGGGGCCGCGCGGAGGCTGAACCGGGCGGTGTCCGCGATCAGCTATGCGGTCTCCAATCTGGAGGCTCAGCTCGGTCTGGTGCTGCTCGATCGCGAAGGCTCGCGCAAACCGGTGCTCACCGAGGCCGGCCATGCGCTTTTGGCGGATGCACGGCTGATCGCCGCGGATCTTCAGGCGCTCAGGGCCCGGGCACTGGCGCTTCACAGCGGCCTCGAGCCGGAAGTGTCGCTGGCGCTCGACGTCATGATCCCGCTGGATCGAGTCGCCGGATTGCTCCGTGAGTTTCAGGAGGTGTTCCCCACCGTCACGCTCCGGCTACACGTCGAGGCACTTGGCGGCGTCGCAGCGCTTCTTCTGGACGGGCGTGCACATCTTGGCATCAGCGGCCCCGCCGTGAGCGAGCATCCCGACCTGGAGCGCTCCGACGCCGGCTCGTTGAAGCTGGTGCCGGTCGCTTCGCCCGATCATCCTCTCGCCCGTGCCAGGACCCTCGCGCCCGGCGCCGCCCGCGGCCATCTTCAGCTCGTCCTGACCGACCGCTCCAATCTGACCGAAGGGCGCGATTTCACGGTTGCGAGTCCGAGAACATGGCGGCTGGCCGACCTCGGGGCCAAGCTGGAGCTGCTGCGCGAGGGGATAGGCTGGGGGAACATGCCCGTCGGCATGATTGAGGAGGACCTGGCTCAGGGACGTCTGGTCGAGCTGCCGATGGGGGACATGAGCGCTCCTTACCCCTTGTCGGCTCTATGGCGTCGCGACCGGCCGCCTGGCAAAGCGACCAATTGGCTCCTCCGCGCCCTGGTCCGAACGCTAAAAGCCGATCCGGAGTCGTGACTGCCGCGTAGCGGGTGCACCGGACTCCCGCATGCGGCGGGCCTGACTCCCCGCGTCGGCGCGTGCGGCCCGGGCGGAGCCTGCGCCCGAGGAGGCATGTCTCGTCCCCACCGTAACGGCGCGGCCAACACCACAGGACGAACCAGCCCTTGACTCATATATCAGTAATTGCTAAATTAGACTTCGATCATGGAGAATGTCGTGCAGGTGAACTTCCTCGCGGATTTCGGACGACAGGCCGGGGAGGCTGTGGCCTTGCTCAAGGCAATGGCCAACGAAGCTCGCCTTCTGGTGCTCTGCCACTTGGCGGAGAGTGGAGAGCTGTCCGTCGGTGCGCTGGTCGATCGAGTGGGACTGAGCCAGTCGGCGCTCTCGCAGCATCTCGCGAAGCTGCGGGAAGAGGGCCTCGTCACGACCCGCAAGGAAGCGCAGACGGTCTATTACAGCGTCTGCGACCCGAAGGCGGCTCAGCTGCTCGCGCTTCTCCACGATCTCTTCTGCCCGGAGCTCGGGCGGGAGGAAACGACCGAGACGAGCAGGAGCTGATGATGAACATCGATACGAACCTCTCCCGGGCCGCCGGACAGGTGCAGGCCGTGCTGCGCGGCGAAATTCGCGCGCCGCACGTGAAAGCCTTCTTCGACGAGCCCACGTTCACCGCGAGCTACGTGGTGCACGATCCGGCGACCAGAGTGGCCGCGATCATCGACAGCGTGCTCGACTTCGACCACGCCTCGGGCCGCACCAGCTTCGAATCCGCGGACAAGATCATCGCCATCGTAGAGCAGGAGCGACTCACGGTCGAATGGGTGCTCGAGACCCACGCCCATGCCGATCACCTTTCGGCCGCGCCCTACCTTCAGGAAAAGCTGGGAGGTAAGCTGGTGATCGGCGCCGGGATTGCCACCGTGCAGGACGTGTTCGGCAAGATTTTCAACGAGGGCACGCGCTTCGCCCGCGACGGGTCGCAGTTCGACGAGCTGCTAATCGATGGCGACACTTTGATGATCGGCGGTATCCCGCTGATCGCGCTTCACGTTCCGGGCCACACGCCGGCGGACATGGCCTATGTCATCGGCGACGCGGTGTTCACCGGCGACACGATGTTCATGCCCGACTATGGCTCCGCCCGCGCCGACTTCCCCGGAGGCGATGCACGCCAGCTCTACCGCTCGGTCCGCCGGCTCATGAGGCTCCCCGACGAGAGCCGCGTCTTCCTGTGCCACGACTACAAGGCGCCGAACCGTGAGGACTATGTCTGGGAGACCACCATGCTCGCTGAGCGCACCGGCAACGTCCATGTGCACGAAGGCGTCAGCGAGGACGATTTCGTCGACATGCGCACCCAGCGCGATGCGACGCTCGCGATGCCGAAGCTCATCCTGCCGTCGATCCAGGTCAACATGCGGGGCGGGCGGATGCCCGAACCCGAAGAAAATGGGGTGAGCTACCTGAAGCTCCCCTTGAACCAGCTCTAAGCGAGAGGACAAAGATGGACCCCTTGACGCCATTCGTGGCGATCGCCGGCGGCTTGCTCATCGGCAGCGCCGCCGGCCTCTTCCTGCTGCTGACCGGACGCATTGCCGGCGTGAGCGGAATGACCGCAATCGCCACCCGTATTGGATCGGGCGGGACGCCGCGCTCGCAAGCCGCAGCGTTCCTGATCGGCCTGCCGCTCGGGACTGCGCTCGTCGCTTTGTTTGTCCGCCAGCCCGAGGTCGCCGTCACCTCGTCGGTGCCGCTGCTGATCATTGCCGGCCTGCTCGTCGGCTTCGGCACCAGGCTCGGCAACGGCTGTACCAGCGGCCACGGCGTCTGCGGCATCGCTCGTCTCTCGCCGCGATCGCTCGCGGCGACCGCCATCTTCATGGCGAGTGCCGCCGCGACCGTTTTCCTCGCCCGGCACGTGATCGGAGGATAAGATGCGCAACATCGTTCCCGGCCTGGTCGCCGGCCTTATCTTCGGCGCGGGCCTTGCTCTGTCCGACATGACCAATCCGGCGCGTGTCCAGGCATTCCTCGACATCGCTGGTGCCTGGGATCCCACGCTCCTGTTCGTGCTCGCGGCCGCGATCCTGCCGTCGTCCGTCGCCTACCTCGTCCGTGGCCGATTGGATCGCCCGCTGCTCGAGAGCCGCTTCTCGATCCCGGAAGCCCGGTCGCTCGACGGCCCGCTGGTGGCCGGCGCTGCCCTGTTCGGCATCGGCTGGGGACTTGTCGGTCTGTGCCCGGGCCCGGCCCTCGCAGGACTCGTCCTCGGCGCCTGGCAGCCGTGGCTCTTCGTCGCTGCGATGCTGGGCGGAATGGCCCTGCACAATCTCACGCTCTCACCTTTCACCCGCTGACCATCGGAGACGATCATGGACCTCAACCATCTCAGCCCTACCTTTGCGACCGCGCCGCAGCTTCAGCCGGCCGATATCGGCCAACTCGCCGCGGCCGGATTCAAGGGCATCATCAACAACCGGCCCGACGAGGAAGGGCCGGACCAGCCCCGTTCCGAGGAGCTCGAGGCCGAAGCGAAGCGTCATGGCCTCGTTTACCGGCACATTCCGGTGGTTCCGGGCCAGGCGACCGATGCCGACGCGCGCGCCTTTGCCGCCGCCCTCGCGGGGGCCGGCGGTCCGGTCGTCGCCTTCTGCAGGACCGGGAACCGTGCGGCGTCCCTCTGGAAGGCTGCGCAGCAGGCTTCCTGACGCCTCCTCACGGTTCCGCTCGGAGATCATCATGCTCGACACCATCCAATATCTGCTTGGCGCCGGCTCCGGCGTCCTTGTCGGCTTCGTGCTCGGCCTCGTCGGCGGCGGCGGCTCGATCCTCGCAGTGCCGCTGATGGTGTACCTGGTTGGCGTGCCGAACCCGCATGTCGCGATCGGCACCAGCGCGCTCGCGGTCGCGGTAAATGCCGCGACCGGTCTCGCCAATCATGCCCGCGGTGGGACGGTGAAATGGCGTTGCGCGCTGATGTTCGCCGGGGCCGGCGTGGGCGGCGCCTTTGCCGGGTCGACGGCCGGTAAATCCTTCGACGGGCAGCGGCTGCTTTTCCTGTTCGCGATCGTCATGGTCGTCGTAGGGATCATGATGCTGCGGGGTCGCGGCAAGGCGGGCAACCCCGATGCCGCGTGCCATCGCGAGAATGCGCCCAAGGTCCTCGGCTACGGCATCGGCACAGGAGCCTTTTCCGGGTTCTTCGGGATCGGCGGCGGCTTTCTCATCGTGCCCGGCTTGGTCGCCTCGACCGGCATGCCGATGATCAATGCGATCGGATCGTCTCTCGTTGCGGTCACCGCCTTCGGCCTTACGACGGCTGCGAACTATGCGCTGGACGGCCTGGTCGACTGGCCGCTCGCGTTCGTCTTCATCGGCGGCGGTGTCGCCGGCGGCTTCCTCGGGGCCCGCCTGGCCGCGCGTCTGTCGGAGACACGCGGTCGCCTCACGATCATCTTTGCCGGCCTGATCTTCGTGGTCGCCGCTTACATGCTCTGGAAGAGCTATGCGGCAACCTTCTGACGAGCGGTTGCCGGTGAGTTTCAGCTAGTGGACGTCCGCTTCCCGGATGGATGACACCGGCCAAGGACGTCAGCTTCTGGCAAATTGCGATGGTAAGCAGGCGGGGGCGTCGTAGCTGGACGCGGGTCCATCACTATTCTGGATGATCGCTCGCGCTGTAGAACATGGGATTTCTCAGCCATAAGTTGACGGCGGATTCCCGCCAGCCGGCGCATCGGGCAGCGATGCGAACCTGCTTCGGGAAAGTCCCGTCGCCGATCTTCCTGTAGAGTGTCGATCGGCTAAGGCCGGTGCGCTCTAGAACGGTCTTGAGGCGGATGATGCGCTCTTCTCTGTTCGCCATGTCCTGCTCCTGGGTCCGGGAAGCTTTCGGACTGCAGGAGCCTTTCTGCGATGTCGCAGCGCAAGGGGGGGACATTCGGGATTCCTTTAGGACGTAGTCTAGTGCGTCGGGCGGGCCTGTTCGCTGCGCCCCCCCCCCCGACGGCCCGGAGGCGGAGTTCAACGCAATGGGGAGGGGCTCCCTCGCGCTTCGGACGCGAGTCGCGGCTGGCCCCGTCGTCCGCGAGGGCTCGGCGCCTGCCCTGGCGGCTCGTCGAAGCCGTGCTAGTTTACGGCCATGCCGGGCAGTCCGACCTCAGAAGTGGAAGCCGCCATACGGAACACGATCGCAGCGGCCCGCGCCGCGGAGCGGGAAGGGGGCTGGATCACCTACCTCGCGCGGGATCCCCGGCGGGTAGACCTGAAAGGAAATCCCGGTTGGCCATTCTATGTCGGCCAGTCGAAGGAATACGGGAAGCGCGTTCGAAACCATCTCCGCACGTCTGAGAAGCTGGCGCAGGCGCACGACTCTGTCAGGAAACGGATCAGGCAGATCCTTCACGATGGGCACGTGCCGATCTTCGAGGTGCTCGAGCGCCAGCCGACCCGGCTTCTGTCGCTTGTCTCCGAAACCAACTTCGCGAGGGCGTGCCGCAGGCGCGGCTATGACATCGCCAATCTCCGGCGCCTTCAGAACGAAGCCGGGCCGTCCATTACCAGGCACGACATACCCACGGACTGGCTTTGGGAATTCAGCCTCGAGGAGGCGATGGCTGACGGGATCGGGATCCGCCTCGCCTGTACGGCTTGCGGAGAGGTCCTCATGATCGACGCCGTCCGCTTCCGGCAGCTGGACGCCGCGCCGAAGGATCTCCGGGAGATCAAGAACGATCCTTTGTGGCTCGCCGAACCCTGCACCTCCTGCGGGCGGCGCGGCAGCCGGTTCGTCGACTTGGAGGTGCCCTGAGTTCGGCCGGGTGCGCGACTAAGCGGCGCCTGGAGGAGAGGAGGCGGTCACCGGACGAGCGACGGGTGCGGAGAGGCCGCACCGGCTCTTAACTTCCTGTAGAGCGTCGAGCGGCTGAGCCCTGTGCGCTCCAGGACAGCGCTGATCCGAAGGATCCGCTCCGGTTTGCCACTCGACATCGCCAGCTCCTGAAACGAGGTGCCACGTCCTGGGCACGCTCCTAACAGGCGCGGCCACTGCCGCTGCGCAAGGGTGCCGGGTGCGGGATTCCGCCGAGGTGAAGGTTCGTGCGCCGAAGAGGGAACAGCGGGGGAAGGCGCCTCGCGTTGGGTCCAGGATCTACCTTGCGGTCCGTGCTGCTGACATGTTCGACCCCCGACTCGCCTGTTGTTCCCGAGCGGGCGGCAGATCAGGCGAGTAGAACAGCTCCGGCGGTCCCGCCGATCGCCAGCACCAGCGGAGTGCGGAGCTTGCTCTTCCAGCTGTAGAGGATGACCAGCGCCACCGCGAAGATGGCTGCGCCGACGAGCAGGTTGGGAGTACGCTCGGCCGTGGTCCGGCCGAGATCGAGCAGGGCGACGGCGATCAGCCCCACCACCCCGGCCGCAACGCCGGCGAGGAACGTGTGCAGCCGCTCGTGCTCGGCGACCGCTTCGAGCCGCTCGTAGAAAGTCAAGGAGAAGGCGAATGCCGGCAGGAACATGCCTGCCGTGATGGCGAGCGCACCTGCCGGTCCGCCGCATATCCAGCCGACGAAGGTCGAGAAGATGACCAGCGGCGCCGGCAGGATGCCCGAGAGCCCGAGACCGTCGAGGAACTGGCCGTCGCTCATCCAGCCTCTGCCGACGGTATCGTTGCGGATGAACGGAATGGCCGTGTACGCGCCGCCGAAGGTCAGCAATCCGCCCTTCAGTCCCGCCCAGAACAGCATTCCCGCTGGGGGCAGCTTCGCGCGTCACGCGGAGCGTTTCCGGACCGATTCCCGAACGCATCAGCATGAACGTCGCCACGAGCGCCGCCGCGACCACGATCGAAGCCAGGACATAGCTTGTCCGGGCGAGCACCGCATAGGCTGCTCCGGCCGTGGGCAGGACGATCCAGAAGCTCACGCCAATGAGGGATGCCGCGGCGGCGGCGGCGGCGATCGCCCATAGCCAAGGCTCGAGCAGGATATGCTCGCCGATCCGGTGCACGGCCCCGCAGGATGATAGCGAGAGAACCGCCACCTGGACGCCGAGGAACATCGCGCCGAGGATCGTCCCTTGGATGGGGAGGCGCGTGTACAGCCACGCCAGGGCGAGCATCAGGATGAAGCCGGGCAGCATGAAGCCCAGCCCCGCAAGCAGGCCGCCGATGCGACCCTTGGCACGGACGCCGAGATGGACGCACAGCTCGTGCGCCTCCGGCCCCGGCAGCACCTGCATGACGGCCAGCAGCTTGTTGAATCGGTCGCTGGAAATCCACCGCTCGTCATCGACGAGCTCGCGGCGGATCATCGCGATCTGCGCCACGGGTCCGCCGAACGCCATCGCTCCGAAGCGCAGGAAGCGCAGGAACAATCCCGCGTAGCTGAGCTCCGGGGGCTCAGGATCACTCCGATCGGGTAACGTAGATGCCATGGCGGTGCACAAATCACGAAGCCGGCTTGAGGTCCACCGACGAGCGGACGGCGGCCGCAAAAGCCCCAGCATGGCCGTCAGGGACCGCGACCCGGATTGATAAAGGATGGCGACCGGTCTACCCAAGCTTGGTGCACCTCGTCCGTCGGCCATGGCATGCGCTTCTCGGCGCTCTCCTCGCGATATTCATCGCGGCGCCCGCAACGGCGTGGGACATGCATGCGCTCGCGCACATCTCCGCTCCCGTCGCTGCGGACGAGCACCACCACCACGATGAAGACGGCGCAGTCGACGCGCACCACGCGCCGGCTGACCAGCCGGACGAAGATCAGGACGGCAGCGCCGGCCACGACCATATGCCGAGCCTCACCGCCGCCTGGACGGGAGTAACTTCCGAAGGTCCCGTGCTGGCGGCGCCATCGGCTGCGCTGATACCGCATGTCGCAAGCGTTGGCCGGCCGCCTCCAGACGCCGGTTCAGACCCGCAGATCCGACCCCCGCGCTCCGCCTGATCGGCCGCGGACGGCTGCCTCCGAACGAGGCGTCCGTCCTTCGTCGTCCAGCAGGAGCTTGTCATGCCCCCGTCACATCGAGGCCGCGCGTGCGGCCGAACGTTCATCATCCTTGCAGCGCTCGCGAGCGCCGGGCCGCTCGCCGCTGAGCCGCTGACCGAGTCCCAGGCGATCGAGCGCGCGCTGACGCAGCCCGAGCTTGGCGCTCTGGGCGATGCGAATCGCGCCGAGGCGGAGGCGCGGGTCTCCGGCGTTCGCCGGTTCGACAATCCAGAGGTCGAGGTCAGTCGGGAGAGCGTGTCCGGCGACGGCCGCGACGAGACGGAATGGCGGCTGGGGGTCGTCCAGCCGATCGACATCTCGGGCAGGCGGTCGCGGTTGCGCGCCGCGGCGCGCGCCGAGCTGGGCGCCGTAGAATATGATAGCGCGCGGCGCCGGCAGGAGCGGATTGGGCAGGTTCGGCGAGCCTATGCCTCCTGCGCCGCCGCGATTGAGAAGGTGCGGATCACCGCCGGGTTCGTCGAGCGGCTGCGGGAGGCCGAGCGAATCGTATCGGCGCGCGCCGGCACCGGTGACGCTGCGGTCTACGATCTGAGGCGGCTGCGCGTCGAGGCACGCACCGCGGAAGCGCGCACCGCGATTCAGGAGGGCGAGGTCCGGGCTGCCTGTGCGACACTTGCCGCGCTGACCGGAGACGCGGAAGCCCGTCCGACTGCATCGCTCGCATTGCTGGCCGCGAGCCTCCGGCCCGTTGCCTCGGCCGCGAATCGTCCTGACCTTGCGGCGCGGGAGCAGCGCCTGACGGCCGCGAGCGAGCAGGTGCGGGCAGCTGAGCGGGCGCGGCTCCCCGATTTGGCGGTCGGCGTTGGCCTCCTGCATGTCCAGTCCAGCGGGGGCTCCGCAACCGGGCCGGCGGTATCGCTTGGGATGCGGGTGCCGCTGTTCGACGGCGGCGGCCCGGCCATCGCCGAGGCGCGGGCGCGCCTTCGGGCGCGGGAGGCGGAACTTGGCCTTGCGAGGCGCGAGGTGGATGCTGCGGTAGCCGCGGCGGAAGCGAGAAGCAGGGCTGCCCTGGAAGCTGCCGAGCGGGCCCAGTCGGCAGCGGAGGATGCCCGCCGACTGGGACCTATTGCGGACGCTGCCTATCGTGGCGGCGAAGGCGGGGTGGTGGAGCTGGTCGATGCCTTCCGGGCGGCCAGAGACGCCGAACTGGAGATCGTCGATCATCTCGAGCGGGCGCTTCTTGCGCGCGTCGAGCTTGACCTTGCGCGAGGGGCGAACTGATGCGGAACATGATATCGAGCGCGATGGTCGCGCTGCTCCTGCTGGGGGGCTGTGGCTCAGGCGGCAGCGAGGTGAACGAGCAGGAAGAGGGCAAGGCGCCGGCGGTCGATGAGACTCGCGGCGCCGCGGTCGCAGTCACCCATTACAGCCCCACAAACGAGCTGTTCGTAGAATATCGTCCTCTGGTCGTCGGGGTGGCGACATCATTCGCGGCCCACATGTCATGGCTGCCCGATTATCGCGCCGTCAATGAGGGGGAGTTCAGCGTGGAGCTGGTTCGGCCGAACGGGACCGTCGAGCGGGTGACGACGGGCGTCTCCGACACGCCGGGCATCTTTCGGCCGGAGCTTACCCCGCGCGCGCCGGGCCCAGCGCGCCTGGTGCTGAGGCTCAACGCACGCGGACGCGTAAGCGTCCACGATCTGGGGCCGGTTCGTATCTTCGCGGCGCGGGGACAGGCGTTGGCGGCCAATCCCGAGCATGAGGATCCGCCGGGGCGGATCCCTTTCACGAAGGAGGCGCAGTGGCGGATCCCGTTTGCGGCGGCGCCTGCCGAGGTGCGGGCGCTGGAGGCGACGGTGCCGGTCACCGTTGACGTGCGCCTCGCGCCGGACGCCGAGGCTGTCGTGGCGGCCCCCGTCGCCGGCATATTGCGCATCGGCGGAAACGTGCCCGGGCCCGGCACGAGCGTGCGAGCGGGCCAGGTGCTGGCGACCATCTCGGCTCAGCTCGGCATCGGGGAGGACGTGGCGTCGCTGGATCTCGCCATCGCGCGCGCCCGGATCGACGTGCAGGCGGCGCAGCGCGAGGTATCGCGCATGAGCAGCCTTTTTCGTGCCGAAGCGGTGCCGCAGCGACGGCTCCAGGAAGCCCAGACAACGCTGCGGCTAGCCCAGGCAGAGCTTGGCGCCGCCACCCGCCGTCGCGGGGCGCTGGCAGGCGGCGGGGCAGGGGTCCCGCTGCTGGCGCCGATCTCCGGCCAGATACTCTCCTCCACTTTGATCCGAGGCGGCTCGGTCGCGGCAGGGACCGAGCTGATGCGCATCGGCAACGTCAACAGCCTTTGGCTGGTGGCGCATGTCCCCGAGGCCCAGGCCGGCGCTATCTCGGTGCCGTCGGGGCTCAGTCTCAACCGGGCCGGGGGCGTCGTGACTCTGGTCAACGGGCAGGACATCCGGCTCGTGCAGGGGCGCGGCGTGGTGGACCCGCGCACGCGGATGATGGACGTGATCTTCGCGTCCGGCGGCAGGGGACTGACGCCCGGACAGCGGATGCAAGGCCAACTGCGAACCGGCGTCGGACGCAACGTGCTCAGCGTTCCCGTCACCGCCGTGGTCAACGAAGGCGGGCAGAATGTCGTCTACGTCCAGGTGGAGGGCGAGTCGTTCGAGCGCCGGCTGGTCCAGACCGGCTTTCGAGGCGGCGACTTCGTCGAGATCACCGGGGACGTGCGCCAGGGCGAGCGCGTGGTGACCGTCGGCGCCGCATCGATCCGGGCCGCCGCGGCCTCACCCGCCAGCTTCGGCGAAGGCCACGCGCACTAGGAGCCGATCGATGGTTGAACGCCTTGTCCGCTGGTCCCTCGACAACAGGGTCGTGGTCTACGCCTTGTCGCTGCTGCTGACTTTGTTCGGCACGTTCGTGGCTTTCCGCATGCCCGTTGACGTCGTGCCGGATCTCACCGCGCCGACCGTGGTCGTGGTGGTCGACGCGGGCGGCTATACGCCGACCGAAGCCGAGCAACTCGTCACGATCCCGCTCGAGACGGCGCTAAACGGGGCACCGGGCCTCAGGCGTATCCGCTCCAATTCGGCAACCGGTCTCTCGGTCGTGACGCTCGAGTTCGACTGGCAGACGCAGCCCGCGGAGGCGCGCCGGATCGTGTCGGAACGGCTGATCTCCGCGGCCGGAACCCTGCCGGATGACCTGCCGCCGCCGGTGATGACGCCGGCTTCCTCGGTGATGGGCGAGATCATGTTCGTCGCGCTGCGATCGAACACTGCGTCGCCGACCGACCTCAAAAGCATGGCCGACTGGACGATCCGCCGGCGCCTGCTGGCGGTGCCGGGCATCGCCGAGGTGATGACGATCGGCGGCGACGAGCGGCAAGTGCAGCTGCTGCTCGATCCGGCGCGAATGAGCGCGCGGGGCGTCGGTGTGAATGACGTGATCGGCGCGGTGAGGCAGGCGAGTGCCAACCGCTCGTCGGGAGTGGTCGTCGAAGGCGGCCAGGAAGTCCTCGTCGAAGGCGTGGGGCGGGCGACAAACCCGGCGGAGTTCGGGGAAGTCGTCGTCGGGGAGCAGGGCGGGCTTCCGGTCCTTGCCCGCGACGTCGCGGACATCCGCGTCGGCGAAGGCCTCAAGCGCGGCACCGGCTCGTTCAACGGGCGGCCCGCGGTGATCCTGGCGATCCAGAAGCAGCCGAACGCCAACACGCTGGAGCTGACCGAGCAGCTCGACACCGTGTTCGCCGACATTCAGCGCACGCTGCCGCGGGGAATGGTCCTGGAGACGCACGTCTTCCGGCAGTCTGATTTCATCGAACGGGCGGTCGACAATGTCACGCGCGCCCTCGTCGAGGGCCTCATCCTAGTCTCGATCATCGTGCTCGTCTTCCTCGCCTCATGGCGGGCTACTTTGGTGACGCTCGCCGCAATACCGGTATCGGTCGTCTGCGCGCTGCTGGCGGTGAACCTGGTCGGTGGGACCATCAACACGATGACGCTCGGCGGCATCGCCATCGCGCTCGGCGTGCTTGTCGACGACGCGATCATCGTGGTCGAGAATATCGTCCGGCGCCTGCGGATGGAGCGCGCCAAGCCGGAGGGCGAACGAGCGGCCTATATCCGCATCGTCGGCAATGCGACCGTCGAAGTGCAGGGATCGATCGTGTTCGCCACGCTCATCATCCTGCTGGTCTTCCTGCCGCTGTTTGGCCTCACCGGGATCGAGGGGAGGCTGCTCCAGCCGCTGGCGCTCGCTTACGGCGTCGCCTTGCTCGCCTCGCTCGCGGTGGCCCTGACGCTTACCCCGGCGCTCGGCGCCGACGTTCTGTCGCGCAGCGAGCGTGCTTTGGCGCGGGAGCCCAGGTGGGTGCATGGAATGAAGTCGCGCTACGCGCGGCTGCTCACCAGGCTCCTCCCGCGCTGGAAAATGCTCGCTGCCGGGTCGGCGGTGCTAGTCCTGCTTGCCGGGCTTGGCCTTGCGCTCTCCGGGCGGGCCTTCCTGCCCGAGTTCAACGAGGGCAGCCTCACCATCAACGTGACCACCTTGCCCGGAACCTCGCTCGAGGCGTCGGATCGAACTGCGGCCGAGGTCGAGAGGATCATCCTGGCACAGCCGGAGGTGGCGACCACAGCCCGCCGGACCGGACGCGCGCCCGGCGATCCGCATGCCCAGGAGGTGTTCGCTTCGGAGATGGAGGTCACGCTGCGGCCGGGCGGCCGCGAGCGTGAGCAGCTGCTTGCGGACCTGCGCGAGGCGGTCGCGCGGGTTCCCGGCATCCAGACCATCTACGGACAGCCGATTTCGCACCGCATCGACCACATATTGTCCGGCGCCCGCGCCAATATCGCCATCAAGGTGTTCGCGCAGGATCCGCAGGCGCTGAGACGGCTTTCGGCCGAGGTCCAGCGGCGGGTGACGGCAGTGCCCGGAGCGGTCGACGTTCAGACGGACACGCAGGCGCAGGTGCCCTATCTAAGGCTGCGGTTCCGGCGTGCCGAGCTGGCCCAGGCCGGGCTGACCACCGAGCAGGCGGCCGAAGCGGTCGGTGCTGCGATCGGAGGGGCGACGGTCGGGACCCTGATCGAACGGCCGGTCATCACCGACGTGGTGGTGCGCTACGATCCCGCGCTGGTCGGCGACGGGTCCACGCTCGACACCATGCTCCTCTCGACGCGCGACGGGCGGCTGGTCCCGCTCGGCTCGGTTGCCGACATCGTGCGCGACCTGGGCCCAAATACCATCTCGCGGGAGAGCGTCGAGCGGGTCCAGCTGGTGCTTGCCAACGTTTCCGGCCGGGACCTCGGTGCGGTCGTAGCCGACATTCGGGAGGCGGTGGCGCCTATTGCCTTGCCGCAAGGCGCCCGCATCGAGCTCGGCGGCCAGTTCGAGAGCGCCGCGTCGGCCACGCGAACGCTCCTCGCGCTCGGCGGTGTGGTCCTGATCGGCATGTTCCTGCTGCTCCGGCAGGCGTTCCGATCGAGCCGCGACGCCGGCATTGTCATGCTGAACCTGCCGCTCGCCCTGGTGGGTGGAGTGATCGGGCTTTGGGTCACCGGCGGCGTGCTGTCGGTGGCGACGATCATCGGCTTCATCACCCTCTTCGGCATCGCTACCCGCAACGGCGTCATGCTGATCTCCCACGTTCGCCACCTTCGCGAGATCGAAGGAATTGCCGATCTGGAGACCGCAGTGCGTCAGGCCGCCGAAGAGCGGCTGGTGCCCATCCTGATGACCGCGCTTGCGGCCGGCTTCGCGCTCGTGCCGCTCGCTCTCGCGATCGGCGAGCCGGGCAGCGAGATCCAGGCACCGATGGCGATCGTCATCCTGTGCGGCCTTGCCAGCTCGACCGCGCTCAACATGCTGGTGCTTCCAGCGATCTACCTGCGCCTCGCCACCGGCGGGTTCCGCTTCCGTCGGAGTGAGCGGAAAACACCGGTAATTTCGGAAACATAGGAGGCGGGATGCTCTACCTTTTCATCAAGGCCGCGCTATCGGGAATCATCGTAGCCGCCGTATCGGAGATCGCGCGGCGGAACGCGGGGCTGGGCGGGCTGCTCGCATCGCTGCCGTTGGTGTCCGTGCTTGGGATGATCTGGCTCTGGCGGGACACGGGCGATCCGGTGCGGATGGCTGCGCATGCGGAAGCCACCTTCTGGTACGTCCTGCCGTCACTCCCGATGTTCCTGCTGATACCGCTGCTGCTTCGACACTCATTCTCCTTCTGGAGCGCGCTGGCGATCGGCTGCCTCGTCACCATGGCGCTTTATGCCGGGATGATCACGTTCGGCGCGCGGCTTGGGCTGCGCCTATGACCGGAAGGCACCTGAAACCCCCGCTGCGTGAGCGCCTCGATCTAGAGGCGCTTCACCCCTCTACGTTAGCGAGCAGCTCACTACGGTCGAGATCGCCGAACGCGGGGGCTCCACCGGGATCCGTGCGCAAGCTCATCCTGGCCTGCGACATTCCGATGCGCACGGGAGGCGACAAGCCATGACACGCGTGTCTCCAGGCCTGCCGCGAAGCTACGCTCGGCGGGTGCGCCCGTCGCAACCTCAGATCCACTTCAACCGGGAAAAGATATGCAAGGACCAATGATCGCGCACGTGCCCGCGGCTCGCCCGCCTGGCCAGTCGTGGAGAACGGCATTGTTGGTCATAGCCGCGGTCGCGGTGACGCTCCTCGCCGAGGCGGCCGCACTGGCGCACGGCGTGGAGGAAGGCGACCAGGGCTACATCCAGGAGATCAGCGGAGTTCATCTGCTGCCGTTCCTGTACCTTGGCGCCAAGCATATGGTGACGGGCTACGACCATATCCTGTTCCTGTTCGGGGTGATCTTCTTCCTGTTCAGGCTGAAGGATATCGCCCTTTACGTCAGCCTGTTCGCGATCGGCCACTCCGCCACGATGCTGCTCGGCGTCTATTTCAACTTCGGAATCAACAGCTACATCATCGACGCGATCATTGGCCTCTCCGTCGTTTACAAGTCGCTCGACAATCTTGGCGCGTTCCAGCGCTGGCTGGGCTTTCAGCCGAACACCCGCGCGGCGACGCTGATCTTCGGTCTTTTCCACGGCTTCGGCCTGTCGACGAAGATCCTCGACTACCAGATCGATCCGGACGGGCTCCTGCCCAACCTGCTGGCCTTCAATGTTGGCGTGGAGATCGGCCAGCTTCTCGCCCTCACGGCTATCCTCATCGCCATGGGCTATTGGCGGCGGACGCAAAGCTTCTGGCGTCATGCCTACACCGCGAACGTGGTGACCATGACGGCAGGCTTCATCCTGGTGGGCTACCAATTGGCCGGCCTCGCGGTCGCCTGAGCATCAAGGAAAAGACAATGCACAACTCGAATATACCAACGCATGTCGAGCTGCCGTCCTCGAAGCAGCTTGTCCGCTCGACCCTAATCGCCGCCGCGGCGGCGGGTGCCATCCTCGTCGCGGTGGTCCTGCCGGCCGAATATGGCGTCGACCCCACCGGCGCCGGCACGGTGCTTGGCCTCACTGAGATGGGCCGGATCAAGATGCAGCTTGCGGCCGAGGCGGAGGCCGACGGGGCTGCGGCCACGCCGGCCGCACCCGCTGCACCCGCTGCACCGCCGGCAAGTGCCGGGTCGGCTGCGCAGAGCGCGCCGGCGCCGGCTCCCGCGGTCCCCGCAGGGACACGTTCGGATCAAATGACGGTCACGCTCCAGCCCGGCGAGGGCGCCGAAGTGAAGCTGACGATGGTCGAGGGCGCGCGGGCGAACTTCAGCTGGACCGTCACCGGCGGCGTCGTCAACTTTGACCTCCACGGAGACGGTGGAGGGCGCTCGGCCCGCTACGAACAAGGCCGCGGCGTGCCGCGTGCCGAAGGCGTGCTCGAAGCGCGTTTCGATGGAAATCACGGCTGGTACTGGCGCAACCGGGGGCAAGCTCCCGTCACCGTTACGCTCCAAACGAACGGCGCGTATAGCGCGATCAGGCGCCTGATCTGACGGGAAGCGGATAGGACGGTCCCATACGCCTCTTGATTGAAGCGGGGCCGACATGGCGGTGAGCAGATCGCCGAGGGTGAGAACATGCTTATGACAGACGCGCTCGTTTACGCGGGCTTGTTCGCGGCCGCCTTCCTCGCGGCCACGATCCTCCCCGCCCAGTCCGAAGCCTTGCTCATAGGCCTGCTCCTCGCCGGGGAGCAGCCTGCTTTGCTGCTGTTAGCGACGGCCAGCCTCGGCAATGTGCTCGGCTCTGTCGCCAATTGGCTGCTCGGGCGCGGAATCGAGGGCTTCGCAAACCGGCGGTGGTTCCCGGTGAAGGCAGCCGCAATGGAGCAGGCGAAGCACTGGTATCGCCGCTGGGGCAGATGGTCGTTGCTGCTGAGCTGGGCGCCGATCGTGGGAGACCCGATTACAGTCGCGGCGGGGGTGCTTCGCGAGCCGCTCCCGATATTCCTGTTGCTGGTGACCGTGGCGAAGGTTGGCCGCTACCTCGTCGTGGCCGGCATCACCTTGCACTGGATGTAGTGGAACGGTGCTGTCGGACGCCCGACAGGTCCCGAACGTGAGCGTTCGGAGGGCTGATCGTCGCGGCGGGAATTCTGGTGCTGAGGCTGCACGAAGAGGAGAGAAAGCAGTCGCCTGATGAGCGACGGGTGCGGAGAGGCCGCACCGGCTCTCATCGGAGACTACCCATGATCAGAACAATCCCGCTCAACAAGCTGATGCCCAGTCCGCGCAACGTGCGGCGCTCGTCGGACGAGCAGGCGGACATGCAACTGAAGGCGGACATTGAGGCGCGGGGGCTGTTGCAGAACCTCGTCGTCGCGCCGGCGCGCAAGCCGAAGGGCCGGTTCACCGTCGAGGCTGGCGGGCGTCGTTTCCGCGCTCTCGCTTCCCTTGCCGAGGAGGGGAAGCTCCCCGCCACGCATGAGGTTTGCTGCCTCGTGATCGACAGCGACCCGGCTGCGGCTCAGGAAGCCGGCCTCGCGGAGAACTTCCAGCGGCTCGCCATGAACCCGGCCGATGAATGTCTCGCCTTTGGGCAGCTGATCGAGCAGGGCGCGGACGTCGAAGGCGTCGCTCGCCGGTTCGGGCTCACCGTGCGGTTCGTGGAGGGGCGGCTGCGACTCGCCGGCCTCGCGCCGGTGGTGTTCGAGGCCCTCGGCGCCGGCGAGATCACGCTCGACGTCGCCAAGGCCTATGCGGCAACCCCGGACCGGGAGCGGCAGACGTTCGTGTTCGAGCAGGTCAGCCGCAGCTACATGGCGAGCCACCCGGACAGCATCCGCAGGATGATGACGCAGGCGACGGTGAGTGCCAGCGACCGCCGTGCCCGCTTGGTTGGCGAGGAGGCCTATATCGCCGCCGGCGGGAGGATCGAGCGGGACCTGTTCTCGGACGAAGACGGCGCCCGCTGGCTGGACATCGCGCTGCTGGAGAGGCTCGCCACCGAGAAGATGGAGGCGCTCGCCGCCGACATGGCAGCTTCATCCGGACTGGCCTTCGTCCGGCCGACGCTGGAGAGCTGGGCAGGCTACGACCTGACAGCGGGGCTGCAGCGCGTTCGGCTGGAGACTCCTCCTCTCAACGACGAAGAGACTGCCGAAGTCGAGGCCCTGGAGTCCGAGGCCGAAGAGTTGGTCGCGCAACTCGAGGATGAGCAGACCGGCGACGAAGCTCGCGAGGAGGCCGAGGCGCGCGTCCGCGAGATCGGCGCTCGCATCGAGGCGATCACGGAGAAGGCGCCGGACATACCTGACGACGTTAAGCCCCGCATCGGGACGTTTCTGATCCTCGACGAAGCCGGGCAGCCACGGCTCGAAACCAGCTATTTTGTCGAGCCTTCGGACGAGCCTGAGGAGGTGGAAGCGTCGGACCAGCAGGCCACCGGCGATGCGCGGGAGCCATCGCCTGAAGCGCCGGAGCCTGCGGCGAAGTCGGCCTCGCTCTCGCAAGCGCTCGCAGACGAGCTGGCGATCCAGCGCCGGGACATCCTCGCCGTCCACGTCGCCGCCGATCCGGGGCTGGCTTTGGACCTCGCCATCTTCCTGATGATCGACCGGGAGGCTGGCTATTCCTCGGAGAAGAGCGGCTCCTCCCTGGTCGCGCTGCCCCCGTCCGACCCAGTGTTCGGGTTCAGGACGCCCGACGCCGCGGCGACGCGGAGCCGGAAGGAGGCCTCCGAGGCTCTCGATCGCAGCTGGACCGAAGCCGACACGCGCGCCGGCCGGTTCGACGCCTTCCGTGCGCTGCCGGACGAGGCCCGGGCTGCTTGGCTCGCTCACGCGGTCGCTTGCACCCTCGAGGCCAGCCTCAACCTCCCCGGTGGCCGTGTCTGCGCATTCCACGACCATCTCGGGCAGCTGCTCGGCATCGACGTTGCGAAATGGTGGCGGCCGACCGGCGCCAACTATTTCGACCGTGTGCCGAAGACCACGATCTTGGAAGCGATGGAGGAGGTCGGCGGGCCGGCATTCGCGTCCCGCTACTCCAAGGGAAAGAAGGCGGAGCTGTCCCAGTCGGCGGAGCGGATCTTCGCGGGTGACTTCATCGGGGAAATCGAGGTGAAGGAGAGGGCGCTTACGTGGGTCCCCGATGCGATGCGGTTCGCATCGCTGGCTGTGGACGAAGCCTCTGCAGACACGCCGCCCTGGGAAGACGACCCCACACAGCCATCGATCGCAGCCGATGCCAACCGGGCGGATAGAGCGGCCGCCGATCAGGACGGCGGGCCCTGTCCGGTCGACCGGCCGTGCGATGGCTCGCCATCGGAACTCGAGCAGGAGAGGGGAGACGGCACGCAAGATGCGCCTCCGGCCGAGCAGGAGGAGGTCGAGGAAGCGGCCTGACGTCTCCGGGCGCTTGCTTCAGGGGCGGTCCTTCGGGACCGCCCCGCCACCTCGTCACCGGCTGGGGACGGCCACCGGACTTTGTGAAAACTGGCCAGAGGGCTTGCCCAAGAGGGATATGCAGGCACGCCCTACTTTCCGCCGCGATCGACCCGAACCATTGCGCCCAGCTGAGGAGCCTCACTGAGCCGGCCCACACAGCCCGTCCGGACGGGCAGTGGACATGCTCACAGGAGATTGGCGACGACGGCGCCGGGATCGAACGGATCGCCGCCCGGTGTCCCTGCCGTCCCCAACCTGTGGCGAGACTTGCCCGCCTACGGGCAGGCTTCACCGAGCCGCATTGCGAAGAGATGCTACTGCGGTCCCTGCCGGTCGCGGCGCCTCCTGCGTCGCCACGCATTGTAGCCGAGGCGACTGGGAAAGAGGACGATGCCCGCCACGATCATGACCAGCGCCAGCGCCGTCGAGACGATCAGGAGCGGTGTGTTGAAATCCTCATGATTCTTGAAATCCATGATGTGAAGCGACCAGAGGAAGTCGAAGACCCGCCACAGCGTTGACCGCCGCGCAGTAACCACGCCGGTGTCCTGCGCCACGTAAAGCGCCCGGTTGGCTCCGTCGTCGAACTCGATCCTCCAGGCTGGGAGTGCGGCCCGGTACTCGGGCGATGCCTCCGTCACCAGGCTGACGCGCGCCGCTTGAAGATTCCCCACATGGTCCGCCTCGGCGATCTCGACGGCCAAGGCCGAGGGTACAGGCGAAATCTGGCGCCCGCTCCCGAGATCGTAGAGTCGAGGCCTTCCTTCCCGCGGCGAGACCAGGGCCACCGGCCGGGCCAGCATTGTCCGGATCTCGATGCGTTCGCCCGGGGCCGCACCCGCGATCCGCTGCAGGCCGGCGGCTGCAACGGCGATCGATATGGGAGCGGGTGGCGCCGCGGCCTTCATGTGCTCCGAGCGGACCTGCTCGATCGGAGCAATGGCAAAGAAGAGGCCGCTGACGAACCAGAACAGGATCTGGATCGCCATCAGGAGAGCAAGCCACTTGTGAACCTTACCCGCAACGCGCGCTGTCGCCGACATCCTCCGTGCCTCCCTGTTGTTCTTACGCAGACGCCCGAGCTCTTCGCGCGATGCCGCTACTTCTGCAGCCGAGGCGCGGCTTCAGATTATCCGCGGCCTCGGCTGTCCGTACCACGTATCAGCAGTGACCCGCCGCGCGATGCTCCGGTGCGCATGCGGGCGCTGGCGTCGGAGAAGGCGCCGGTGGAGTGGCTTCGCGCCGCGGCGCAGGCGGTCGAGCTGGAGCCGCTTTCGGCGCCGCCCGCGGTTCGCGAGCGGTCTCTGCCGGGGCAGGACGCGCACGCTCCCGGGGTTCGGCAGCAGGCGTCGGAGTCGCCGCTGGAGCGGCAGAACGGGCCGGTGCGGCCGTGGCGGCCATGGGCTCGCCACGCAGCATCGCTTCCAGATGCGAGATGGAGCGGCGCTGGTCCTCGGCCGTCCGGCGGGCCAACGCCACGACTTGCGGATTACCGCCCTGCCGGATCAGAACCTCCGACATATCGATGGCGCCCTGGTGGTGCGCGATCATCTTGCGCGCCCACGTCTCCGAAAGGTTGCCGCCGGTCGCGACCATCATCTGCTGGTGCATGCTCTGCTCGACCTGCCCGAACGGGTTCGCCTCGCCCGATCCGCCAGCGAGGCCGCCGGCCAGCATCCGCTCCAGCTCGCCGATTTCACGCTGCTGCTTCTCAGCATCCGCGCGCGCCATCTGTACGTAGGCGGGATCGCCGCCCGCATCGATCAGGACCTGAGACATAGCGACAGCGCCGCGATGATGCTCGATCATCTTCCGCACCCAGGTCTCCGATGCGTTGGCGCCGGTGGCAGCCATCATCTGCTCGTGCATCTGCATTTCGGCCTGCGAGTACGGCCCAGTCGGCATCGCTTCCGCACTGCCGTTGCCCGCCGTCTCCTGCGCATTCGTCGCGGCGGACTGGTTGTCGGTGGTCGAGCCGCCACCGCATGCCGCGGCCAGTGCGAGGAGGGAGACGGCGAGAAGCGATCTCCCCAGTTTAATCTGCTTGGTCATTCTCATTCCTTCTTCGTTGGAGCTGCCCCGCTCGAATTCGTGATCAGAACATCATGTGCTCCATGCCGTGCGTGACCGAGGCTCCCAGGAACCCCTGCACGAGCAGCAGAGCGACAATCAGGCCGAGCGCCGCCACCATGCGGCCGCTGTGCACGGAAGCGCGCCGGCGCCAGGCCCACCATGCGACGGCGCCGCCGATGAACGCCAGAACAGTGCCAACCCATCGATGAAGCATGAGCACCGTGTCGGCGTCGTTGATCGTGAGGCCGCCATTGAGCCAGCCGAGAGCCGCGGCGATCACGCTCGCCGCACCGGCGACGACTATCAGCGCCCTGATCAGCTCGACCGTCTCTCCGCGCCGCCGTGCGAGAACCAGCGCCACCAGCGCCACCGGAAACAGGGCGATCGGGAAATGCACCGCGAAAGGATGCATTCGGCCGAACCAGCTCACCAGCCGTTCTGGAACGGTTCTCGGCTGCTGGGCCTCCATCGCGTCCATATGCTCCTCCATCTGCTCCTGCATCGCAGACGGCGGGACGCCCGGAGCGCGGGCTTCGATCGGCCGCGCGCGCTCCTTCGCCGCGCTCTGATGCTTCTCATGCGCATGCGCTTGAGGGCCGAGGCCGGCCGCCAACCCGCCAGCGATCAGGATGAGCAGCAGGAGGGTGCGGATCAGAACCATGTCCGGACCCCCAGCAGCACGCTCCAGCCGCCGACGTCTTCGCCAGCAGTGCGTCTGAAGTCGGCCGTGCCGCCGAAGGCGCGCTCATATTGGACGCCGACATAAGGTGCGACGACGGCGGTGCCGCTGCGCGGGAAGAATTCGTAACGAAGGCGCGCACCGAGCTCCGCCGTCGTGAGCCCGCTGCCGAGCCCCAGCTCCGCCACGTCCTGAAGCGAGAAATCCATCTCCCCGCGCGGTTGGAGGATCAGGTTCTGCGTCAGGCGCAGGTCATATTCCACCTCTGCGCGCGCCGTAACCTCGCCCCGGTTCGACAGGAAGACGGCGCCTTCAACCTCGAACCAATAGGGGGCAAGCCCCTGCACGCCCGCGACGAGGTGGGTGCGGTCCGGTCCCTGTCGCAGATCCTGGCGGACACCGAACTGGAGATCGAACCAGGGATCGATCGCGCGGCTCCACAAGGCCTGCACTTCGACACCCTCGAACTCGCCGCCGAACTCGCCCTCGCCCTCGGTCTTCAGCCAAAGCTTGTTGATGTCTCCCCCGTACCAGAATTGCGCATCCCACGTGTATGTCTCGCGGCCGTCCTGGAAGCCCACCTCGAGCTGATCGATCAGGAACCTGGACGCCTCCATGCCGCCATGCTCCTGCGCGAGCGCGGCGCGCGACTGCGCCATCGCCGCCGGGTCGAACACGGTGTCCGCTGCGTGGGCTGGGCCGCTCAACGCTTCGGGGGGCGGGGGCGCCACCGCGGGCACGGGAGCGCCGCCTGCTGCCGCGCCATGGCCGGCGTGCGGGTCGCCTGTCTGCTCGGGTGCTGGCATCCGATGTCCGGCATGAGGATCGGCCGCGGTCGGCGGCGCTGCCTGCGTGGGGATTGTGCAATGCCCCATGGCCGCATGCTCGGGGGTGCAGGTCTGAGCCGGTGCCGGTGCCGGAGTAGGTGCCGCAGCTGGAGCTGGAGCTGGAGCGGGCATGCGGCAATGCCCCATCGCGGCGTGCTCCGGGGTGCACGTCTGAGCTGGCGTCGGAGCTGGGGCAGGCATCCTGCAGTGTCCCATGGCTGCATGCTCGGGCGTGCATGCGGCTGCGGGCGCCGGTGCAGGGACCGGGGCGGACACTGGCGCCGGCTGTGCGGCCGGCGGGTTCGCCGTCTGCCCATGGCCGGCATGCTGCGCCAGAGCCGGACTTGCGAGCCCGGTGGCGAGGAGGAGGGGGATCAGGCGCTTCATGCTGCGTCTCCGTCGAGCGGGCGGACAGTGACGACACGCATCATGCCTGCATGCATGTGGTAGAGAAGGTGGCAGTGGAACGCCCAGTCGCCCGGAGCATCCGCTGTCAGGTCGAGGTCAACGAACCCGCCTGGCAGCACCTTGACCGTGTGCTTCATCGGCTGGTTGGCGCCATGGCCGTTCACGATCTCGAAGAAGTGCCCGTGAAGGTGCATCGGGTGAGTCATCATCGTGTCGTTGATCAGCCGGAGCCGGACGCGCTCGTTGCGCGCGAAGCGATAAGGCTCCGGATTCTCGCTTAGCTGCTCCCCGCCCATAGACCACATGAAGCGCTCCATGTTGCCGGTGAGGTGGATGTCGATCCGCCGTGTTGGGGTGCGGGTGTCGCGGTTCGGAGCGAGAGAAACGAGATCCCGGTAGGTGAGCACGCGGTGACCGACATTCTCCAGGCCTAAGCCGGGGTCGCCGGTGCGATCGACGGGATCGGGGGCGATCATGTCGACGCCAACGCCGACCCGGAAATCGACCTGCGACTCATCCCGCATGTCCATGTTCGAATGGTCCATCCCGGCGGCGCCCGGGGCTGCTGTGGTGCCCGGCGCATTGCCCTGCTGGGCCCCTCCCGATCCGGGGTTCATGCCGCCATGTCCCATGCTGCTATGGTCCATGCCGCCCATGCCCATGTCGCGCATGTTGAGCGTCGGCCGCTCCCGGAGCGGCGGGACAGGCGCGGTCATCCCCATTCGCGGCGCGAGCGTTGCGCGAGCCATTGCCGAGCGGTCGATGCTCTCCGCGACCACGGTGTAGGCGCGGTCCTGCGGCTCGACGATGAAGTCGTAGGTTTCCGCGTTTCCGATCTGGAACTCGTCGATGGCGACCTGGCGCATGTTGATGCCGTCGGTGGCGACCAGCGTCATCGGCAGGCCGGGAATGCGGAAGTTGAAGGTGGTCTGCGCCGCGGCGTTGATGATCCGGAGGCGCACCCGCTCGCCCGGCCTGAAGAGACCGGTCCAGTTCTCGCCGGGGCTGTGACCGTTGATCAGCAACGTATAGGCGGCCTCGGTCACGTCAGAGATGTCGCTCGGATCCATCCGCATGCGCGCGAACATCTGCCGGTCTTCCCGGCTCAGCTGCTCGCTGCGCTGCCCGAGCAATGTCTCCCTCTGCCGGTTGAAGAATCCGCCTTCCTGCTTCAGCCGCGAGAAGATCTGGTGCGGGTGCATGAAGCTCCAGTCGCTGAGCACGATCACATGCTCGCGGTCGTAAGCGGCCGGTTCGGCGCCGGCCGGATCGATGATCATCGGCCCGTAATGGCCGACCTGCTCCTGGAGCCCGGAATGGCTGTGATACCAATAGGTGCCCGACTGTCGGAGCGGGAATTCGTAGGTGAAGGTCGAGCGCGCCCGAATGCCGGGGAAGCTGATGCCTGGAACGCCGTCCATCTGGAACGGCACGATCAGCCCGTGCCAGTGGATCGACGTATCCTCGTCCAGCTGATTGTCGACGATCAGCCGGACATTCTGTCCCTCGCGAAGGCGGATCAGCGGCGCCGGGATCGTGCCGTTGATGGTGATCGCATGCCCGGCGCGCCCATCGACGTTGAACATGCTCTCGGCAACGGTGAGTCTGATCTCCTCGCCTGAAAGCGTCGCCATGGTCTTGGCGGCCATGCCGTGGCTTCCGGTTTGGGCCCAGGCCGGAAACAGGCCGGTCATACCGAGGCCGACGCCGCTTAGCGCGGCTCCGCGCAGGAGCGTGCGCCGGTCGAGAATAAGCTTGTCGTTCATATGATTTTCCCGGGGCCGCAGGCGCGGCCCTTCATTCGTCGGTGCTTCCGGGCGGCGGCACAGGCCGCCGCCCGTCAGCGGCCGATCAGTGGTTCTGGTGAGTCTGCGGCTGGGCCGGCTGCTGCTGGCCCGGCTGTGCGCGCCGCTCCTGGCAGCAATTGCCGCCGCTTCCCGACGCCATGCCCTCGCAGCAATCCATCCGGCCGTTGCCGTTCCGATCGGCGCAGCAATCGCCGTTCATGGCGTGGCCCTGATGCTGGTCGTGCTGCCCGCTTTGGCCCTGCGGCATATGGTGCCCGGCATGGCCGGCCTGACCCGTTGGCGCGGCAGTTCCGTGCTGCCGATGCTGGCTATGGTCCTGGTGCTGCGGCGCGGCAGGCGCGGTCTGAGCCGCAGCCGGTATGGCGAACGCAAGCGCGATCGCACCGATAAGAATCTTCATCTCAAAATCTCCTGAGCCGTTCGAAAACGAAATCCGATCGAAGCTCAGGCGGTTCGAGGAGGAGGGTCGTCCGATTCAGGATGGAGGCCGGCGATGCGGCTGACCAGCGGGAGCGGCTGGGCCAGCGCCGGCGGCAGGGTGTGGTCCGCAACGATGTTGGCAAGGGGAGGGATGGCCGAGCACGCAATGGCGCAGTCGATCAGGCAGTCGCCTGAGCGAGAGTCTTGATCCTCAGTCTGGGTCTGGCCGGCCATCTCGGCGCAGTGGGCCGACTGGCCGGCGGCCTGCTCGTGGTGCGCGGAAGCCGTCGGCGCCGGCATAGCCATGGCCGCATGTTCGCTCACCATGCTCAGTGGCGCTAGAAGCAGCGCCAGCATGGTCAGGATCCGAACGAGGCGCCTGGCAACCATCGTATGCAGATAGTTCTCGGCGGGGCGGGTTACAATCATCGAGCCTGCTCCGGTTCGCCAGTGCCGCCCTCGAGCTCGCCAAGGATTGGACAATCAGGGCGGCTGTCGCCGTGGCAGTTCGCAGCCAGATGTTCGAGCGCCCTCCGCATCTCGTCCAACGCCCGCGCTTTCCGCTTCAACTCCGCGGCGCGACTCGTGGCGAGCGCCTTGACCTCGGCGCTTGCCCGGCCGCGATCATGCCAGAGCGCCAGCAGCTTCGAGATCTCCTCGGTTGGAAAGCCGAGGTCCCGCGCGCGCCGGATAAAGCGGAGCGCGTTGACTTCTCGTTCGTCATAGTCGCGATAACCTGAGTCCCGCCGGGACGCCTTCGGCACAAGCCCGATCTTCTCATAATGGCGGATCATCCGCTGACTGACACCGGATGCCTGCGAGGCCTCACCGATCTTCATGGGGTCGACCTCCTGAATGGAAGAACAGCGCAAGAATCCACAGCGCCACGGGTGCGAGGAGCAACCAGCGGAAGTCGGAACCGATCGCGAAATTGACCCCGCTCATCAGCACCGCAGTGGCGACTGCGGCCGACGCTAGGAAGAAGGTCTCCGCGGGGGGTGCTGCGATGCCGTACCTTTCGCGCCGGGCTGCGAGAAGCACCAGGATCCCGACGCCGGTCATCTGTCCGCCCATCACGGCGAACACCCACTGCAGCCACGCCTCGATGCCCGGTGCCGCTGCGCGGATCGCGGCAGCCGAGCCTCTCATGAAGCGCACGTCTTCAGGAAGAAAGCTCGGCCGGCACAGAATGAAATAGAGTCCCAGTGCGATCTGATAGATCCCGCAGGCGGTAAGCAGCCCAAGCGCGATCTTCCGCCTGACTGCTCGCCGGTCCGTCACAGCCGGACCGTTCTCAGCCGAAGCGAATTGCCGATCACGGCCACTGAGCTGAACGCCATGGCCGCGCCGGCGATCATCGGGCTCAGCAGCAGGCCGAACAAAGGATAGAAGACGCCGGCCGCGATCGGCACCCCGGCCGCGTTGAAGACGAACGAGAAGAACAGGTTCTGGCGGATGTTGCGCATCACGGCGCGGCTGAGGCGCCGCGCCCGTACGATGCCGGTGAGATCGCCCTTCACGAGCGTCACGGCCGCGCTTTCCATGGCCACGTCGGTGCCGGTGCCCATGGCGATGCCGACGTCGGCCGCGGCAAGGGCGGGGGCGTCGTTGATACCGTCGCCCGCCATCGCGACCCGGCGCCCCTCCCGCTTCAGCCGCTCGACCACCGCCTGCTTCTGGTCGGGCAGCACGTCGGCCATCACCTCGTCGATCCCGCCGATCCGCCGGGCCACGGCTTCGGCCGTGCGCTGGTTGTCTCCGGTTAGCATCACTACTCGGATTCCCTCGCGACGAAGCGCCGCCACGGCTTCGCCGGCATTCTCCTTGACGGGGTCCGCTACCGCGATGAGCCCGGCAAGCTGCCCATCGATAGCGGTAAACATGACGCCCTGGCCGTCGGACCGCATCTCGTCCGCGCGTCCGAGAAGCGGGGATACGTCGATGTCTTGATCGACCAGCAGCGCGCGGTTGCCGAGCGCGACCTGACGCCCTTCCACCGTTCCGCTGACGCCCTTGCCGGTGTGCGATGCGAAGTCGGTGGAGGAGGAGAGGGTGAGCCCGCGCTCTTGCGCGCCTTCGACAATCGCGGCTGCAAGCGGATGCTCGCTGCCTTTCTCGAGCGCGGCGGCAAGTCGAAGCACTTCGGCTTCCTCGAAGCCTCCTGCAGGGACGACTGCGACGAGCTTGGGCTTTCCGAGCGTCAGAGTGCCGGTCTTGTCCACGACGAGGGTGTCGATCTTCTCCATCAGCTCCAGCGCCTCGGCATTCTTGACCAGCACGCCGGCGGTCGCGCCGCGGCCGGTGCCGACCATGATCGACATCGGCGTCGCGAGACCGAGCGCACATGGACAGGCGATGATGAGGACAGCCACCGCGTTGACGAGCGCGTGGCTCATCGCCGGCTCCGGGCCGATCAGGGCCCAGGTGGCGAACGAGAGAACCGCAACCAGCATCACCGCAGGGACGAACCATCCGGACACTTTGTCGGCGAGGCCCTGGATCGGAGCGCGGGAGCGCTGGGCTTCAGCGACCATCCGCACGATCTGCGAAAGGGTCGTGTCCTTGCCGACGCGCTCGGCGCGCATAAGCAGGCTGCCGGTGCCGTTGACGGTCGCGCCGGTCAGCTTAGCACCGGCCGTCTTCTCGACCGGCACCGGCTCGCCGCTGATCATGGACTCATCGACGGAGGAGTGACCCTCCACCACGACGCCGTCTACCGGGACCTTCTCGCCGGGGCGAACCCGAAGCAGATTGCCTAGGTGAACATGCTCGATCGGTATGTCCTCTTCGCTGCCGTCGGGCTGGACGACACGCGCCGTCTT
>NZ_DASVTH010000062.1:0-54214 GCF_036387615.1 Allosphingosinicella sp. | reverse complement strand
GTCTTCTGGTACAGCCTGTTCGATCTCCCCCAGGCCTGGGGCGCGACCACCCGCCACCGCGAGGCGGAAGGCTCCAGCTACTACCGCCATTTTTACATGGGCCTGATCCGGGAGGATGGCACGCCCAAGCTGGCGCTCGAGCATTTCGCGCGGCACACACCCCAGATGGGCCTGATGCAGTGGTTCCATTTCGAGGACCCGCGGCTGGACGACGCGGTCAAGTGGATGCGGCGACTCGGCGTCACGCATCTGCGCACCGGCCTCAGCTGGGCCGACAGCTACCGGCCGGGCTGGGAAAGCTGGTTCGACCGGCAGATGGATGCGCTGGCCGAATTTGAGACCACCGTCACCTTCTGCTTCACGCCGGAAAGCGAAGGCATCGCCCCGCACCACACCAGCCCCGCACGTGATCCCATGTATTTTGCGGATTTCTGCGCGCGGATGATCGACCGATACGCTCCGAGGGGCATGGTCAGGGTGGCTGCCGAATGAGCCTGCACGACCCGCATGCGATCAACGTCGGACTCGTTGGCATCGGAAATTGCGCCAGTTCGCTCGTGCAGGGCATCGCGCATTACCAGAATGGCGGGGCGAACGATCAGATCGGCCTCATGCACTGGGATCTCGGGGGTTACCGGCCCAAGGACATCCGCATCACCTCCGCCTGGGACGTGGACCGTCGTAAGGTCGGCCGCGACGTCGCCGAGGCGATTTTCGCCAAGCCCAATTGCACCAGCATCTTCTGCGATCACGTCCCACCCTCCGGCGTGGACGTCCGCATGGGTCGCGTCCTCGACGGCTATTCCGAGCATATGGCCGAGATGCCGGACGACCGCACGTTTCTGCTCGCCGGCGCGGCTGAACCGGACAAGGCCGAGGTCATCCAGACGCTGCGCGAGACGGAGACGGAGGTGCTGCTCAACTACCTCCCAGTAGGTAGTCAGCAGGCGACCGAATTCTACGCCGAATGTGCGCTCGAAGCCGGGGTCGCGTTCGTCAACAACATTCCCGTTTTCATCGCCAGCGACGAAAGCTGGGCAAAGCGCTTCACCGACGCCCGCGTCCCGCTGATTGGCGACGACATCAAGGCTCAGCTCGGCGCCACCATCGTGCACCGGGTGCTGACCGACCTCTTCCGCAAGCGCGGCGTCAAGCTCGACCGCACCTACCAGCTCAACACCGGCGGCAATACCGACTTCCTCAACATGTCAAACCGCTCGCGGCTCAAATCCAAGAAGATCAGCAAGACCGAAGCGGTGCAGTCGGTCGCCGAACACCGTCTCGAGCCGGAGAACATCCACATCGGCCCCTCTGATTACGTCGCTTGGCAGAACGACAACAAGGTCTGCTTCCTGCGCATGGAAGGCCAGCTGTTCGGCGGCGTTCCCATGAACCTGGAGCTCCGCCTCTCGGTCGAGGACAGTCCGAATAGCGCCGGCGTCGCGATCGACATGATCCGCTGCGCCAAACTCGCCCGCGACCGCGGCCTCGGCGGCCCGATCCACCCCGCCAGCGCCTATTTCTGCAAACACCCGCCGGTGCAGATGACCGACGACGCGGCGTACGAGGCGCTGGAGGCATTCATCGCGGGCAAGGCCTGAAGCGCGCTTCCGACTCTCCCGCATCGATGGCCGCAGCCCGTCAGAAGCTGCGCAGCAGTCCCAGGCGGACGCGGTGGCGGTCGGCGTCGAAAAAGCTGATCGAGCTCTGGTTGCGGTGATAGCTGTAGCTGAGCGACGGGAACAGGTTCCAGCCGATCGGCTTGCGCGTGGTCAGCGAAAAGGTGGTGTAGACCCGCACGTCCTCCCGCGCACCCGGCGACAGGAACAGGATCGGAGCGTCGAATAGCATGCGGCTGATCCCGGCGGAGACGGCCCCGCTAAGACTGGGCCCCAGATACCGGCTGATGCCGGCATAGATGCCGAGTTCGGCGCCCGAATATGCCTCCCCAACCAGCCAGTCGCGGCGCGCGTAGACGCCGAGCGATCCCATCATCTGCGCATTCAGGACGCGGTCATACGTCAGATAGGCGCCCGCCTGGGTCCCTCGGAAATCCACGCCATAGTCCGAATCGAAGATGCGGACGTCGAGCGACAGGCTGACACGATGCCCCGTGGCGACCTGCTGCTGGTAACGCGCACGCAGCCCATAGCCCTGACTGGCCGAAATGCCGCCATACCAGCGCTCGAACGCGGTGACCTGGACGAAAGCCCGGCCGTTCTCGGTCCAGGTGAGTTCCGGACCGGCCGCGATCAGCACCGACAGGTCGTCATTCCGCGACCCGTCGAGCTCGATCGCGTAGCCTTCCGCGTCGAGCGCGAACGCGGCGCCCGGCGCGACGGGCAAGCGCGCGCCGGCCGAGACGGATGCGCCGAGCGCCAGGTCGGCGCGGGCTCGGATCGCCGGATCGAGCGGAACCGGAAAGGTGACCTCGCCATTATGGATCGGGATGCTGTCGTCGTCGGTCGCGTTGGTGACGTTGCTGTCCGCGGTTATGCTCGCGTCAACGGTCAGGAAGAATTGGGCGGAGGACGGCGCCGGCGCTTCGAGCGCCACGAGTGGAACCGACCGGTCCGCCACCCGGTCGGGATCGGTCGGCCCGGGGCCGTCCGGCGCGTCCAACTCAGGCAGATCGTAATCAAGCGCGGGAACGGGCGGCTGCGCGAAGCCGCACAAGGCCAGCCAGATGAGACCTGCCAGGGCGGGGCTTGATTGCAATCGCACTTATTCGCCTGCCCGTGCCTCGCTCCCGACAAGCGCATCGGGAAGCCTTCGGCACCTGACTAAGCGGACGCGGTTAATTCCTTCTTACGAGCATCGCCCCTGGGCGGCTTGGCCGCGCTACTCTTAACCGGCCGGTAGTCATGCCTGGTGAGATGGCGTTGATGATAGCCCGCCTATCCGGGGAGTGGAAATCCGCTTGATCGAGCGGACCGGATCTGAACGGCGGACCCATGATGCGCTTTCTCGGCCTGCTCTGCATGGTTGCGGCGTTGCTGTTGGGACCGATGGCGCATGCGGCCGTGCCGGCCTGGCGGATCAGCGAAGTCGCCGGATCGGTGCAGGTCAAGCAGGCCGGGCAGTCAAGGCCGGCGGAGCGAGGCGGCACGCTTGCTCCCGGCGAGGCGATCGCGACCGGAGCGGATGGGCGCGCGGTGCTCGTGCGCGGACGGGAATATGTGATCGTCTCTCCCCGCACCCAGTTGCGGCTGCCGGGAGTCGCTGCCGCGCGGAGCGGCATCATCCAATTGATCCAGGATCTCGGCAAGGCGCTGTACCGGATCGAGAAAAAGTCGACCCCCCATTTCGGCGTCCAGACACCGATGCTCGCGGCCCTCGTCAAAGGAACGGTGTTCAGCGTCACGGTGGAGCGCGGGGGCGCGTCGGTCCGGGTCTTCGAAGGCCGGGTGGAAGTCGCCGCGGCGGAGGGCGGCGCGCGGCGACTAGTCGATCCGGGCATGGTAGCCTCGGTCCTGGCGCAAAGCCCGACCAGCATCGAGCTCGGCACCACGCCTGCAGGGAAGGGCGAGGCCGCCAGCTACGGCTTGGCCGGAAGCGGATCGGGCGCCCCAAGGCTGGATTATGCGCGCCTGCCGGTTCCGACCGGAACGGCCGCAACCGGCGAACCGGGCTCCGCGCCCCTGCTGCGGCTTGCCCGCCTGGACGAAATGGACCAGCGCGACCCGTCAACCCTGGTGCGTGAGGCTGCCGCGGTCTCGGCATTGTCCTCGACGCTGCCGCCCGCGCCCTCACCGGCTCCGTCGCCCGCTCCGACTTTGCCAGCACCCGCTCCAGCCTCAGCCGCCGATGCTGCTGCGGGCCAGCAACCAGCACCTGCGCCAACTCCTGCTCCAGCTCCAACTCCGACAACTGCTCCGGAGCCCGCGCCAGCACTGGCGCCTGCGCCTGCTCCGGCCCCGGCACCACAGCCTGCTCCCGCTCCAGCACCTGCCCCGGCACCGGCACCCCAGCCTGCTCCCGCTCCAGCCCCTGCCCCGGCACCAGAGCCCGCTCCAGCACCAGCTCCTGCTCCTGCTCCAGCACCCGCCCCAGCGCCTGCCCCGGCACCGGAGCCTGCTCCTGCAGCACCAGCGCCGGAGCCCGCTCCTGCGCCAGCCCCAGCGCCTGCTCCCGCGCCCGCACCGGAGCCTGCTCCCGCTCCTGCCCCGGCTCCTGCTCCTGCTCCAGCACCTGCCCCGGCGCCAGCGCCTGAACCCGCCCCTGCTCCAGCTCCGGCTCCGGCTCCGGCACCGGCACCGGCTCCCTCGCCTCCACCCCCGGCGCCGCCGGCGCCGGAGCCGCCGAAGTGCCTGCTGGGTCTGACCCTGATCTGCCTCTGAGGATTGGTCGGTTCGGGCCAGACAGAACCGCTGCTCCGACAGCCTTGATTGGACCCAAAGCCGGTCAGAAGCGCTTAGCCTCCCGCACGTAATAAACAGGAGGAAGTTGGATGCGCATTTTTCTCATGATCGGTGCGGCTTTGACCCTGTCCGCCTGCGGCGGCGGCGGGTCTGAGGCCAACGACGCCAATATGGCAGCGTCGGGCAACATGACCATGGACCAGAACATGACCATGGACCCGATGATGAACGGGAACATGGGAATGGATCCGATGATGAACGGCAATATGGCCACGGACCCGGCGATGAACGGAATGGCCAACGGCGCCGCCGATCCCGCCACCCAGAACGCGATGCAGAAGGACATGAACGCCAACGATCCCGACACCAACCTCGCCAACGGCATGTAGCCGGCCGAGACCGGAGCTGCTTTCAGGCAGGCAGCTCCCAGGGAGCGTCCGCCAGGGCGGGCGCTCCTTTGTTTTTGCGGATGGGGGCTATGCGCCCGCCGAAAGCGCTGCGGCGCTCCTCAGACCTCAACCCTTTCTGACCGCGCCCCTGCATAGGACCCGTCCAGGTAGATCAGCGGATCGACCTCGCCGCGCACCCGCACCTCCTCGACCACGCCGATGAAGATGCTGTGCGTGCCGAATTGGTGGTGATCGATGCGCCGGCACAGGAGCGACGCCTGTGCGTCGGCCAGCCGCGGCGGGTGCGCGCAGTCGAGCTCCCATCCACTCGCGAAGCGCAGCTCCGCCTTCGAGCGATCCGCGAACATCTGCGCCAGATGCTGCTGGTCGCGGTGGAGCACGTTTACGCCGAAATGCGTCACGTCCCTGATCGAGGCGTGGAGCGAGGCGGTCTGGTTGATGCAGACCAGCAGGCTCGGCGGGTTCATCGCCAGCGATGACATGGCTGTGGCCGTAATCCCCATCGGCCGCCCGTCGACGCAGATCGTGATCACGTTGACGGTCGATGCGACGCGACGCATCGCCTGGCGGAACGCCTCGTCGAGCTGGTCTGAGGGGGCAGGCATCGTCCGCCCAACTGGGGTCCCGCGCGCCGGAGCACAAGCTTGGTCGACTCGCGGAACACGACTTGGCCGGAGTGCCCCGGCGAGAGAGCTTCGGTCAGGTGGCGCGGGAGACGCTTCACCGCCTCCCGCGCCGCGTTGGCTCACCGGCGCTTGCTGCTGCTGCCGCTCTTGCTGAACAAGACCGAGCGGCTCTCGCCCGTCTCGAAATCGTCGCCGGTCTCGGTGAACGACGCCTGGCTCCTCCCGCCCGACTTGCGGGCCGCGAACAGGAACGGGATGGCGCCGCCGGTGATCGCGCCCGCAAGCGCCGCGCCGGCGATCACCGCCGTGCTCGGGCGGCTGCGCGACTGCTCGGCGTAGGTCGCCTGGTCGCCAGAAGACTGATAGCTGCTGGTCTCATAGCCGCTCGTCTCCGGCTGGAAGTTCGAGCCCGAGCCCGAAGACGACGACAAGCCGCCCGAACTCTGCGTCGAGCTGGTGGTGGTGCTGCCGGTCGGCCGGCTGGTGTCGCCGAAATTGCTCGAGGCGCCGGATGGGCTGGAGCCCGTGCCGCCGGTGCTGCTCGTTGTGGAACCACTGACCGTGCTGCCGGCCCCGGGGGCGAGGGTGTTCTTGTCTGCCATACTCATTTCTCCTTCACATGCCCGACCGGCGCGAGCGTCCGCCCGGTTTCGGGCGACATGGAGCTGCGCTGCTTGGCACGCGCGGCCCATCAACGTCTCTGCTGTCGGGACCTGGCCATAACGGCTTTCCGCACCCGGGCGTTCCCGGGCCGGTCGGATAAGGCTCGCGGCGGGCTCGCGGTGCGTCCCGAGCATCACGAACCTCCGCTTGCGGCCATTGCGGACACTCGAGTGGTGGGGCAGACTCAAACCGCGATTTGATGCGTTCCGGCGGATTAGCAAGGATCAGACGTGGCCAATCCACTTACGATGAAGCTGGAGCAGTTCACGAGCTTCGACCCCGAGGAGCGGCAGCGGCTGGATCAGCTCCTCAGCTATCCCACCGAAACTTACGCCCGCGGGAAGACGATCATTCGAGAGGGCGAGAAGGTGGACGACATCCATCTCGTCCTCACCGGCCTTGCCGCCCGCTCCAAGACGCTTCGCAACGGGGACCGTCAGTTCATGGCTTTCCTCGTTCCCGGCGACCTGTGCGACGTGGAGGTGTTCATTCTCGAAGGCATGGACCACGACATCACAGCCCTCACCGACACGACCTGCGTGCTCATTCCGGCGAAGATCATCGAAGGATTGCTGACCGAGTCCACCAAGCTCACCCGGGCATTGTGGTGGGGCACGATGAGCGACTCGGCGATCCTGCGCGAGTGGATCGTCGACCATGGGAGCCGCGATTCATTTGAGCGGATCGCGCACCTCATGTGCGAGATGCTGATCCGATACCGCGTCATCGGCGAGACGACGGACAACAGCTTCCCCTTCCTGCTGACTCAGGAGGAGCTTGCGGATGCGACCGGGATGACTCCGGTTCACGTCAACCGGATGCTCCAGCAACTCCGCAGCGATGGCCTGATCGAACTCACCGGCAAGGTGTTGACGGTTCTCGACCCGAAAGGGCTGCAGCGGGCTGCCAAGTACGACAGCACCTATCTCCACCTCATCAGGACGGAGCGCCGGGACCCGGAGGTGTCGCAGCGGGCGGGGGACCTCGTCTCGGCATCTCCCCGCGGGCTCCTGCACGACGTAGCGGGCAAGGTGAAATCGGTGTTTGGGCGATCGGACGCCTAATTTGCACTCAATGTCCGCTCCCACCCCAAGCGGGCTCTGCCGGCCGAGCTAGTTAATCAACATGGGCAGAACCTATGTGTGAGCGGACTGGCTAAGGATGGGTTAGACAGAAGGCATTGCTGGCTTTCATGGCGTCCCGCAACTGAGAGACCTTGTTGCGCTCCCGCCGATCAGGAGAGCGCAATGCAAGTCACCGTGCAGCCGGAACGCACTCTTTCACCACTGGTGAAGAAGCTCCAGCTTTGGGGCCCTCTCGACGACGCGGCGCAGGAAGCCATCCTCGCGCTCCCGCACAAGGTGGAGGAGCTACTTCCCCACAAGTACATCGTCCGGGAGGGCGACCGGCCGTCTTATTCTTGCCTGCTGCTGGAAGGGTTTGCGTTCCGCCACAAGGTGCTGGTGGACGGTTCCCGCTCGATCAACGCCATTCACATGAAGGGCGATATGGTCGATCTGCAGAACTCGCTCCTGGGAACGGCCGATCACAGCGTCCAGACGCTCACCAGGGTAACCGCCGCGTTCATCCCGCGTGAAGCGATCCGGCAGATCGCCTTCGACGTTCCCGCCGTCGGCATGGCGATGTGGTATGACACGCTCGTGGACGCCTCCATCTTCCGGGAGTGGATCGCCAACATCGCCCGCCGCGATGCAGCATCGCGGATCGCGCATCTCCTGTGCGAATTCGGCCTGAAGCTGGAGGCGATCGAACTGGGGGACCGGCTCAGCTACGAGATGCCGATGACGCAGGAGCAGCTGGCGGACGCGACCGGCCTTACCGCCGTGCATGTGAACCGCACGCTGATGGACCTCGAAAACCGTGGTCTTATCGCAAGGGCCAAGAAGTTCGTCGCCATCTCGGACTGGAAGCGGATGGAGGACGTAGCCGGCTTTACGGACGGGTATCTGCACCTGCGGGACGAATCGAGCGTCCTGCAATAGGAAGCGGGCACCTCCGCTTTCCGCCTCTGCTAGCGCTAGATCGATGCTGGCAGGGGTTGAGGCTCGATGCCGGGTCGTTGTGAGTAGCACGATTGACGGTCAGGAGTGTATATCGACCATCCCGCCCGCTCCATGTCCGCCTCAGCAAGAACAGCCCAGGCCCGGATCAAGTCCGGGTTGACGCAAGGTAAGTAAAGAAAAAGGCCGCCCCAAGCGGGACGGCCCTCTTTTCCTTGAACCGGATAAGAGTACCACTTTTATCCGAGTAACTCCTGCTCCAGCTTCTTGGCCATTTCCTCGATATTCTCTGGCGGCCAGCCGGGGATGTCCATGCCGAGGCGCAGGCCCATCGAGGACAGCACTTCCTTGATCTCGTTCAAGCTCTTGCGGCCGAAGTTGGGCGTACGCAGCATCTCGGCTTCCGTCTTCTGGACGAGATCGCCGATGTAGATGATGTTGTCGTTCTTGAGGCAGTTGGCGCTGCGCACGCTGAGCTCGAGCTCGTCGACCTTCTTGAGGAGGTAGCGATTGAGCTGGTTGGCGTCGCTTTCCGTCTCGATCGGGCTCAGCGTCATCCCGCCGCCGCTCATCGGCACGTGGGTGGTGACCATGCCTTCGTCGAAGTGCACGAACAGCTGGAGCTGGTCCTGGAGGATCCGCGCGGCATAGGCGAGCGCGTCGTCCGGCGTGATCGTGCCGTCCGTCTCGACCGTCAGCGTGAGCTTGTCGTAATCGAGTTCCTGCCCGACGCGGGTATTCTCGACCTTGTAGCTGACCTGGCGCACCGGCGAGTAGAGCGCATCGACCGGCACCAGGCCGATCGGGGCGTCGGCCGGACGGTTGGCTGCGGCCGGCACATAGCCCTTACCGGCTTCGGCGGTCAGCTCCATGTTGAGCGTCGCGCCTTCGTCCAAGTGGCAGATGACCAGGTTCGAGTTCATCACCTCGATGTCGCCCGTGGTCGCAATCTGGCCGGCGGTGACTTCGCCCGGGCCGGTCGCCGACAATTGCAAACGCTTGGGCTGATCGCCTTCCATGCGCAGCGCGATCTGCTTGACGTTGAGCACGATGTCGGTGACGTCCTCGCGGACGCCGGCAAGACTCGAGAATTCATGCAGCACGCCTTCGATCCGCATCGAGGTCACCGCAGCACCCTGAAGGCTGGACAGCAGCACGCGGCGCAGCGAATTGCCGAGCGTGAGGCCGAAGCCGCGCTCCAGCGGCTCGGCGACGAACGTCGCCTTGCGGCGCGCATCGGCGCCCCCGGTGCGCTTCTCGAGCGCGTTGGGCTTCTTCATTTCCTGCCAGTTCTTTGCGTTGACGGCCATGATGTTCCCTTGCCATTGGCGGGGAAGCTTGCCCCGCCGCATTCATAAAGTTCGAAAAGTTCACGTCCCCAAAGGACGAAAACTTTCGTCAGACGCGCCGGCGCTTCGAAGGCCGCACGCCATTGTGCGGGATCGGGGTCACGTCGCGGATCGACGTGATCTGGAAGCCGACCGCCTGCAGCGCACGGAGCGCGCTCTCGCGGCCGGAACCTGGTCCCTTGACCTCCACCTCGAGCGTGCGGACGCCGTGCTCGGCAGCCTTCTTGCCCGCATCCTCAGCGGCGACCTGGGCGGCATAGGGAGTCGACTTGCGCGATCCCTTGAAGCCCATCATGCCAGCCGAAGACCAGGCGATCGCATTGCCCTGCGCGTCCGTGATGGTAATCATCGTGTTGTTGAAGCTGGCGTTCACATGCGCGACGCCGGCCGAGATATTCTTCCGCTCGCGCCGCTTAACGCGCTGTGGTTCACGTGCCATTTGGTTCGTATCCTACCTGATCCAGAAAACCGCTCATCCTAAGGAGCGGCTGAGCTTGGCGAAGTCGCGTCTCGAAGGACGAACTTACTTCTTCTTGCCGGCGATCGGCTTGGCCTTGCCCTTGCGGGTGCGCGCATTGGTGTGCGTGCGCTGACCGCGGACCGGGAGGCCCTTGCGATGACGGAGGCCGCGATAGGAAGCCAGGTCCATCAACCGCTTGATGTTCATCGCCACCTGACGGCGAAGGTCGCCCTCGACCGTGTAGTCGGCATCGATCGACTCGCGGATGTGCAGCACTTCCTGGTCGGTCAGGTCCTGCACGCGGCGCTCCGGCGTGATGCCGAGTTTGGCGGTCAGTTCCCTGGCCTTGGTTCGTCCAATGCCGTGGATGTAGGTCAGCGCGATTTCGACGCGCTTGTTGGTCGGGATGTTTACGCCCGCGATACGTGCCATCTGGTCTCTGTCTCCTGCTCCACAGGGCGGATGGCAGACCTTTCGGTCACCGCCCCATCTCAGCGCTTTGAGGGCCCGTCCAAACAAGCATAGCCGACGCGCGCACGACATGCGCGGCCGGATGCCGGTGAACGGGATGAGGGCGAGATAAGGAGGTGAGTTGAGGCTGTCAAGCGGTGGGGAGTGTCTGCTTTCGCGGTACGGCGGCCCTCCCCCCTTGCGGGGGAAGGATAGCGCAGCTCCGCGACGAAGTCGCTTAGCGAAGCTTGGAAGGGGTACGCGCCATAGGCGCGTGGCGCTGCGTCGCAGCGCCACGCCCTCCCCTACCCCTCCCCGCAATGGGGAGGGGAAACATCTTACACCACCCCGTAAGCCAGCATCGCGTCCGCGACCTTCTTGAACCCGGCGATATTGGCGCCGCGGACATAATCGATGTGATTGGTGCCGGCGCGCCCGCCATATTCGGCGCAGCGCTCATGAATGCCGTGCATGATGTCCTTGAGCAGTTGCTGGAGCTCCGCTTCCTTCCAGGAGATGCGCGCCGAATTCTGGCTCATCTCGAGGCCGGAAACGGCGACGCCGCCGGCATTGGCGGCCTTGCCCGGGGCGTAGAGGATCTGCGCCTTCTTGAAGACGTGCACACCGTCGAGGTCGGTCGGCATGTTGGCGCCTTCGGAGACGGCCATGCAGCCGTTCTTCACCAGCAACTCGGCTTCCTGGCCGTTCAGCTCGTTCTGCGTCGCGCAGGGCAGCGCGATGTCGCAGGGCACCACCCACGGACGCTGGCCGGCGTGGAAGGTCGCGCCGGTGAACTCCTGCGCATATTCCGCGATGCGGCCGCGGCGCTTGGTCTTGTGGGTCTTGACCCAATCGACCTTCTCCTGGGTGATGCCGTCCGGATCGTGGACGAAACCTTCGGAGTCCGACAAGGTGAGCACCTTGCCGCCGAGCTGCAGGATCTTCTCGGCCGCGTGCGTCGCAACGTTCCCGGAGCCGGAGATCACGGCCGTCTTGCCCTCCACTGAGTTGCCGAGGTGAGTGAGCATGTTCTGCAGGAAGTAGACGGCGCCATAGCCGGTCGCCTCGGTGCGGATCAGCGAGCCGCCATATTCCAGGCCCTTGCCGGTCAGCACGCCAGTGAACTCGCCCGTGATGCGCTTATACTGGCCGAACATATAGCCGATCTCGCGCCCGCCGACCCCGATGTCACCGGCCGGAACGTCCGTGTCGGCGCCGATGTGGCGGTAAAGCTCGGTCATGAAGCTCTGGCAGAAGCGCATCACTTCGGAGTCGCTCTTGCCCTTCGGGTTGAAGTTCGCGCCGCCTTTACCGCCGCCCATCGGCAGGCCGGTCAAGGCGTTCTTGAAGGTCTGCTCGAAGGCGAGGAACTTCAGCACCGACTCGGTGACGGTCGGGTGAAAGCGGATACCGCCCTTGTACGGGCCGATCGCGTTGTTGTTCTGGACGCGCCAGCCGCGCTGCACGCGAATGTTGTTGTTGTCGTCCTGCCAGACGACACGGAAGGAGACCACACGATCAGGCTCGGCGATGCGGCGCAGGATCTGCCAGCGGTGATACTGCTCCTTGTCCTCGATGAAGTCGAAGATGTCCTCGGCTACTTCTTGGACCGCCTGGACGAACTCCGGCTGGCCCGGATTGCGGCGCTTCACCCCCTCGATAAAGCCGCTCAGATCCACGTGATCGGACAATGCCATATTGGTAGCTCCCCCTGCCTGGATTGATAGTTGACCCCGGTCGCGACTCCGCTCCGGAGTCTTACACCCGCTTGCATAGCACAGTTCCAGGCGGGGCCACGTCTGTAAAGATCAGGGCCGGAGCTTTGGTCGCGCGCTCCGTCAGCTTGGTCGATGAGCCGGAGTTTACTTTGAGATGCTCGGCCCGCTACTCAGCCCGGGCCAGCGCAACTGCTCAGGCCTTCTCCTCTGTCTTCAAGGACATAGGAGCAGGCCTCCCCGTTGACCGCTTCGGCCGTGTCCGCGTCGGCCGGGATTACGCTCAGGAGCGACGACTAGCGGCCGTCGAGAATGACCTCGATCGCTTGTTCGACCTGTTCGATCGGGGCCATGCCGTCCACGCGCTGGACGATCCCTCGCGCCTCGTAGCCGGGCAGGATCGGGGCCGTCTTGGCGCGATATTCGGCGAGCCGGGTGCGGACGGCTTCGGCATTGTCGTCGGCTCGGCGCTTGAACTGATCGTTGCCGCAGACATCGCACAGGCCCTCGAGCTTCGGGAGCTTGTTAAGATCGTGATAGCCCTCGCCGCACCTGGAACAGGAGAAGCGACCGGTGATCCGCTCGACGAGAGCCTCCTCGTCGACAGACAGTTCGATGACGTGATCGAGCGAGCGGCCGCGCTCGCCCAGCAGCCGGTCCAGCGATTCCGCCTGGGTGTGGGTGCGGGGGTAACCGTCGAAGATGACGCCGTTCGCGGTATCGGGCTCGTCAAGGCGATGGCCTAGAATCTCGGACATGAGATCATCGGGGAAGAGCTTGCCGGCCTTCATGATCTCGTCGGCCATGCGGCCGATCTCGGTGCCGGCCTTGACGGCGGCGCGCAGCATGTCGCCGGTCGAGAGCTGGACCATGCCGCGCTCGGCGACGAGCCGGCCGGCCTGGGTCCCCTTGCCCGCGCCCGGAGGTCCGAGCAGGATGATGTTGAGCGGCCTCGCCGACGGCTTGCCCGTCCCTGCGGCCGGCGCCGTGCTCACCGGGCCCGCCCGCCCTTCAGCTTCGCCTTCTTGATGAGGTCGCCATATTGGTGGGCGATCAAGTGGCTTTGAATCTGCGTCACCGTATCCATCGTGACGTTGACGACGATCAGCAGCGACGTGCCCCCAAGATAGAAGGGAATGCCCGCCCGCGCGATCAGGAACTCGGGCACCAGGCAGATCACCGTCAGATAGGCCGCGCCGACCACGGTGATGCGGGTGAGGACGTAGTCCAGATACTCCTCGGTCCGCTTGCCGGGGCGGATGCCCGGGATGAAGCCGCCGTAGCGCTTCAGATTGTCGGCGGTCTCCTCCGGATTGAACACCACGGCGGTGTAAAAGAAGCAGAAGAAGATGATCCCCGCTGCGTAGAGCAGCATGTAGAGCGGCGCGCCGTGCTGGAGCGCGGCGGTGATGGTGATCAAAGTATCGCCCCAGGCGCTCTCCCCCTGAGCGCGATTGCCCGCGAACTGAGCGATGGTGAGCGGCATCAGCAGCAGCGAGGAGGCGAAGATCGGCGGGATCACGCCCGACGTGTTGATCTTGAGCGGCAGGTGCGAGCGTTCGGCCTGCATGCCGCCGCGCGCCGTCTGGCGCTTGGGATACTGAATCAGGACGCGGCGCTGTGCGCGCTCCATGAAGCAGATGAACAGGATCAGCACGGCGGCTAGGCCCAGCACGCCGAGGATCACGACCGGCGACAAGGTGCCGGTGCGCCCGCCCTCGAACGCCTGCGCGATAGCCGTCGGCAGCTGCGCGACGATGCCGGCCATGATGATCAGCGACACGCCGTTGCCGATGCCGCGGCTGGTGATCTGCTCACCCAGCCACATCAGGAACATCGTGCCGCCGACCAGGCTGATCACCGTGGTGATGCGGAACATCATGCCCGGATCGATCACCGCCGAAGCGCCTTCGCGCGCGCCCCAGCCTTCCAGCCCGACTGCGATGAAATAGCCCTGGATCGCGCACAGGAAGACGGTGCCGTAGCGCGTATATCGATTGATCTTCTTGCGCCCGCTTTCGCCCTCTTTCTTGAGCGCGGCCAAAGTCGGCGACATCGAGGTGGCGAGCTGCACCACGATCGAGGCGGTGATGTAGGGCATCACGCCGAGCGCGATCAGGCTCATCCGCTCCAGGCTTCCGCCCGAGAACATGTTGAAGAAATCGAGCACGCCCCCGCGGGTCGTCTCGAAAAGGCTGTTCAGCGCGCGCGGATCGATGCCGGGCAGCGGCACATAGGAGAGCAGCCGGAAGACGATCAGCGCTCCGATCGTGAACCACAGCCGCTTCTTGAGGTCGGTCGCCTTGGTGAAGTTCGCCAGGCTGATGTTGGCGGCCATCTGTTCGGCTGCGGATGCCATGTTCGGGTAGACCTCAGAATGTCCGGGAGCTTGTTTCTCCAGCCCGCTCATCCCGAGGAGCCGCTGAGCTTGTCGATGCGGCGTCTCGAAGGACGCACCGTGCCGGTCCTTCGAGATGGGCCTTCGCCAAGCTCAGTCCCTCCTCAGGATGAGCGGGTAGAGTGCGCTATATAGTGCAACGAAGCGTCTTGTCAGCCGCCCCGACACGTCCTTTGCAGGTTCAGGCCTTACGTGCGGCAAGCCGCTCGGCGCGGACCTTGCCCTTCTTGGCGGCTGCCTTCTCGGCCGCGGGAACCACGTGGATCACTTCGACCGAGCCACCGGCCGCTTCCACCGCCGAGCGCGCACCGGCGGAAACGCCGGCGACGTTGAAGCGGAGCGCAGTGGTGACGGCGCCTTTTCCGAGCAGCCGAACCCCGTCCTTGCCGCCACGGGCGAGGCCAACGGCTTTCAAGGCGGCATGATCGATGACGCCGTCGGTGGCGAGCGTGCCGGCATCGACGAGCTTCTGGATCGCGCCCAGGTTCACCTGGGCATAATCCTTGGCGAAGATGTTGTTGAAGCCGCGCTTCGGCAGCCGCATGTGGAGCGGCATCTGGCCGCCTTCGAAGCCGAAGATGGAGACGCCGGAGCGGCTGGTCTGGCCCTTCTGCCCGCGGCCGGCAGTCTTGCCGAGCCCGGAGCCGATGCCACGGCCGACGCGGACGCGGCTCTTGCGGGCGCCCTTGTTGTCACGAAGATCGTTGAGTTTCATTGTCGTTGCACTCGCTTTCGCTATTGTCGCGCTGTGGTGGGGGAAGTTACTCCGCCACCGACACCATATGCTGCACCTTGCGGATCATGCCGCGGACCTCGGGGGTGTCCGTCAGCTCGACCGTGCGGTGCATCTTGTTGAGGCCAAGGCCGATCAGCGTCTTCCTCTGATCGGGGGTACGCCGGATCGGGGATCCGGTCTGCGTGATCTTGATCATGGTCATGTCGCTTACTCCACAACCGCCGCGGCCTCAGCCTCGGGGGCTTGCGCGCCGCCGCGGCCGAGCAAGTCGGCAATCTTCTTGCCGCGGCGTTGCGCGACCGACTTCGGGCTGGTCTGCTCGCCGAGCGCCTCGAAGGTCGCGCGGATCATGTTGTACGGGTTGGACGTGCCGACCGATTTGGTGACCACGTCGGCGACGCCCAGGCTCTCGAAGATGGCACGCATCGGGCCGCCGGCGATGATGCCGGTGCCGGACGGCGCCGAGCGGACATAGACCCGGCCCGCGCCGAAATGACCCGCGCCGTCATGGTGCAGCGTGCGGCCCTCGCGCAGCGGCACGCGAACCATCGCCTTCTTGGCGGCCGCGGTCGCCTTGGAGATCGCCTCGGGCACTTCGCGCGCCTTGCCATGGCCGAAGCCGACCCGGCCCTTGCCGTCGCCGACCACGACCAGAGCGGCGAAACCGAAGCGCTTGCCGCCCTTCACCGTCTTGGACACGCGGTTGATGTGGACGAGCTTCTCGATCAGCTCCTCGCCGCCATCATCGTCGCCGCCACGTCCACGGCCGCGATCGTCGCGCCGGCCGCCGCGATTGCCGCCGCCACGATTGTCACGGCCACGCCCGCCGCGGGCGCCGCGCTCGCGGCGGACCTCGGTCGGCTGCTCGGGGGTTTGAGCCTCCTGGGTCGGCCCGTCCTGGACCTGGGCGCCCTGAATCTGTTCGTCAGCCATTTAAAACTCCAATCCGCCTTCGCGCGCCGCATCCGCCAGCGCCTTGACGCGACCGTGGAACAGGAACCCGCCACGATCGAAAACAACCTGGGTCACGCCCGCGGCCCTGGCCCGCTCGGCGACACGCCGGCCGACATCCTGGGCCGAGGAGACGTTGGCGCCGCTCGCCTTCGCCCCGTCCTGACCCTTGACGTCCTTGTCGATCGTCGAAGCCGAGGCCACGGTGCGGCCCGCGGCATCGTCGATGACCTGCGCATAGATGTGCTTGCCCGAGCGGTGCACGGACAGGCGAGGCCTGGTGCCGGCCCGCTGACGGAGCGCGGTACGGACGCGCTGGCGGCGCCGTTGGAAAAGAGTGAGTCTCGCCATGGCTTACTTCTTCTTGCCTTCTTTGCGGAAGATGAACTCGCCGCGATATTTGATGCCCTTGCCCTTGTAGGGCTCCGGCTTGCGCCACTGGCGAATCTCGGCGGCGAGCTGACCGACCCGCTGATAATCCGAGCCGGAAATCACGATTGTCGTGGGATCCGGCGTGGCGACGGTGAGATCGGCAGGAACTTCGACATTGACGTCATGGCTGTAGCCGAGCTGCAGGCGCAAATTCTTGCCCTGCATCGCGGCGCGGTAGCCCACGCCCGTGATCTCGAGCGTCTTGGTGAAGCCGTCGGTGACTCCGGTCACCAGGTTCTGCACGAGGGTGCGCTGCATGCCCCAGAAGGAACGCGCCTTCTGGCTGTCGTTGGCCGGCTGCACCGAAATGCTTCCATCCGCGATGTCGTAGCGAATCTCTTCCCGCATCTGCAGGCTGAGCGTGCCTTTCGGACCCTTCACCGAGAGCGTCGAGCCCTCGGTCGTGGCCGTGACACCTGCCGGCATCTCAACCGGGCGCTTACCAATGCGTGACATCAGAATACCTCCGCCAGCACTTCGCCGCCGACATTCTGCTCGCGCGCCTCGGCGTCGGACAGAACGCCGCGAGGCGTCGACACGATGGTGATGCCAAGGCCGTTGCGCACGCGCGGCAACTCCTGGCTGCCCGAATAGACGCGGCGGCCCGGCTTGGACACGCGGGACAGGTGCTGGATCGCAGGCTGGCCCTCGAAATATTTCAGCTCGATGCGCAGGCCCTTGGCCGGCCCGAGCTCTTCCTCGACATAGCCGCGGATATAGCCCTCGCGCTGAAGCACGTCGAGCACACGGACCCGCAGCTTGGACGCGGGAGTCACCACGCTGTCCTTGCGGGCCTGCTGGCCATTGCGGATGCGGGTGAGCATATCACCCAGTGGATCGGTCATCGGCATATCTTGTGCCCTTACCAGCTCGACTTCGTCAGACCGGGGATCAGGCCTTGATTGCCCAATTCGCGGATCATGATGCGTGAAAGTCCGAATTTGCGATAGTTCGCGCGCGGACGGCCGGTGAGGCCGCAGCGGTTGCGCACCCGGGTCGGGTTCGCGTTGCGCGGGATCTCGGCCATCTTGAGGCGCGCGATCAGACGCTCGGTGTCGTCCTTGGACTCGTCGTCCGCGATCGCCTTCAGCTTCGCGTACTGGCCGGAATACTTCTTCACCAGCTTCTTGCGACGCTCATTCTTGTTGATGGAACTCAGTTTCGCCATTGGACTTAAGCTCTCTTCTCTCTGCCTAGACGCAAGGGGGCCTCAGGCCGCCTGCTTCTGATCTTCTTCGGTGCGCGGGAACGGGAAGTTGAAGAGGCGCAGCAGCTCGCGCGCTTCCTCATCCGTCTTCGCGGTGGTGGTGACGATGATGTCCATGCCGCGCACCTTGTCGATGCGGTCGTAGCTGATCTCTGGGAAGATGATCTGCTCTTTCAGGCCCATCGCATAATTGCCGCGCCCATCGAACGACTTGGGGTTGAGACCCCGGAAATCGCGGACGCGCGGCAGCGCTACGGTGATCAGACGGTCCAGGAACTCATACATCCGCTCCCGGCGCAGCGTCACTTTGACGCCGATCGGCATGCCTTCGCGCAGCTTGAACTGGGCGATCGACTTCTTCGCCTTAGTGATCACCGGCTTCTGGCCCGCGATCAGCTCCATCTCCGAAGCCGCCGTATCGACCTTCTTCTTGTCCTGGGTCGCCTCGCCGACGCCCATGTTGATGACGATCTTTTCCAGCCGCGGCACTTCGAGCCGGTTCCCATAACTGAACTTCTCCGTCATCGCGGCCGCGATGCGCTCGTCATAATCGCGCTTCAGGCGCGGTATGTAATTTGTGGCCTCAGCCATTGATCAGCTCCCCGGACCGCGCAGCGACGCGGACCTTCTTTCCGTCCCGAACCTCGAAGCGGACGCGCGTCGGGCGGCCGGTCTTCGGATCTTCGAGCGCCACCTTGGACACGTGCAGCGGCGCTTCCGACTTTTCCAGACCACCTTGCGGGTTGGTCTGGCTCGGCTTGCGATGGCGCGTGATGACATTGACGCCGGCTACGACGACCTTGCTGTCCTTCGGCATCGACTTGGTGACTTCGCCATGCTTGCCCTTGTCCTTGCCGGACAGGACCACGACGCGGTCACCCTTCTTGATCTTCGCAGCAGCCATCACAGCACCTCGGGGGCGAGCGAAATGATCTTCATATGCTTCTTCGCGCGCAGTTCGCGGACGACCGGCCCGAAGATGCGGGTCCCGATCGGCTCCTGGTTGTTGTTGACCAGCACGGCGGCGTTCGAATCGAAGCGGATCGTCGAACCGTCGGCACGGTGGATATCCTTTGCCGTGCGGACGATGACCGCCTTGTGAACGTCGCCTTTCTTGACGCGTCCGCGCGGTGCGGCTTCCTTGATCGACACGACGATCACATCGCCGACGCCGGCAAAGCGCCGCTTGGAGCCGCCCAGCACCTTGATGCACTGAACGCGCTTGGCGCCGCTATTGTCAGCGACGTCCAGGTTAGACTGCATCTGGATCATCGATCCGTTTTCCTTCTCACTTCAACCGGGACGTCCCGGCGATCAGCTTCAACTACGCTCAGGCGACGTCTTGCTTGGCCGGGGTTGCATGGGTGTTCACCCGCTCGATCACGCGCCAGTTCTTGAGCTTCGACATCGGCCGCGTCTCCTCGATGCGGACGGTCTCGCCTTCCTTGAACTCGTTGCCCTCGTCATGGGCGTGGTACTTCTTCGATAGCCGGATGATCTTGCCGTACATCGGGTGCTTCACCCGCCGTTCGACCTTCACCACGACCGTCTTGTCGGTCTTGTCCGACACGACCGTGCCGGTGAGAACGCGCTTTGGCATCTCGTCTACTCCTTACGCGTTCGACCGCGCGCCATTGGCGCGCTGGGTTTGGAGCGTCTTGATCTGCGCGATGGTGCGGCGCACCTCGCGAACGCGGCTGGGCTTCTCAAGCTGGTTGGTCGCCGCCTGAAAGCGCAGGTTGAACTGCTCACGCTTCAATTCGCCGAGCTGCTCCTGGAGCTGATCGTCGGACCGGGCGGTCAGATCTGCAATCTTGGCCATCTCTTATTCCTCTCCGACCAGGCTCTCGCCGAGACGGGCAACCACCTTGGTCTTGATCGGCAGCTTCTCCATCGCGCGCTCGAAAGCGACCTTGGCGAGCGGGCCGGGAACGCCGTCCAGCTCGAACAGGATCCGGCCTGGCTTGACGCGGGCGACCCAGAATTCGGGCGAGCCCTTGCCCGAGCCCATGCGGACTTCGGCCGGCTTGGACGAGACCGGCACGTCCGGGAAGATGCGGATCCAGAGCCGGCCCTGACGACGAATGTGGCGGGTGATCGCGCGGCGGGCCGCCTCGATCTGGCGCGCGGTGATCCGCTCCGGCTCCATCGCCTTGAGGCCATAGGAGCCGAAGTTGAGCGCGGTGCCACCCTTGGCGTCGCCATGGATGCGACCCTTGAAGGCCTTGCGGAACTTGGTGCGTTTCGGTTGCAGCATTTCTTATTCCTTAGCGGCGCCGGTTATCGACGATCGTCGCGCGCCGGGCGAACACCCGACGTTTGCGCTTCCATCATCAGTCGATCCTGAGCCATCGGATCGTGGCCGAGAATCTCGCCCTTGAAGATCCAGACCTTGACGCCGCAAACGCCATAGGCGGTGTGGGCCTGCGCCTCGGCATAATCGACATTGCCGCGCAGCGTGTGCAGCGGCACCCGGCCCTCGCGATACATTTCGCTGCGCGCGATCTCGGCGCCGCCGAGGCGGCCGCCGCAGGCGACGCGGATACCGTCGGCGCCAAGCCGCATCGCCGACTGCACGGCGCGCTTCATGGCACGGCGAAACGCGATCCGGCGCTCGAGCTGATCGGCGATGCCCTGCGCTACCAACCTGGCGTCGATCTCGGGCTTGCGGATCTCGACGATGTTAAGTGACACGTCGGACGAGGTCATCGTGCCGATCTTCTTGCGCAGCTTCTCGATGTCCGCGCCCTTCTTGCCGATGATCACACCGGGGCGCGCGGCATAGATGCTGACGCGGCACAGCTTGGCCGGACGCTCGATCACGACCTTGGAGATCGCCGCCTGCGGCAACTCCTTCATGATGAACTGGCGGATCTTCAAATCCTCCAGCAGCAGGCGCGAGTAGGAGTCCCCCTCGGCGTACCAGCGGCTGTCCCAGGTCCGGTTGATCTGCAGGCGCAGACCGATCGGATTGCTCTTCTGACCCATGATTAAGCTTCCTGGCTTTCGCGAACGACGATGCGCACGCGGCTGAACGGTTTGACGATCCGGCTCGAACGGCCGCGGGCGCGGCTCGCGAAGCGCTTCATCGAGATCGACTTGCCCACCGACGCTTCGGCGACGACGAGCGCGTCGACGTCGAGATTGTGGTTGTTCTCCGCATTGGCGATCGCCGAGGCGAGCACCTTGCGGACATCGATGGCCATCGCCTTGGGCGAGAAGCGCAGGATGTTCAGCGCTTCCTCGGCCTTCTTGCCCCGGATCATCGCCGCGACCAGGTTCAGCTTCTGGGCCGAACCGCGGATCGTGGTGCCGACCGACAACGCTTCGTTGTCGGCGACCTTGCGGGGGCTCTTTTCCTTGCCCATGGCTTACCTCTTGCCCTTCTTGTCGGCGGCGTGGCCCGGGAAGTAGCGGGTCGGCGCGAACTCGCCGAGCTTCATGCCCACCATGTCCTCGTTCACCGACACCGGCACGAACTTGCGGCCATTGTAGACGTTGAACGTCAGGCCGACGAACTGCGGCAAGATGGTGGAGCGGCGCGACCAGGTCTTGATCGGCGCACGGCCGCCAGCGTCCTGCGCGGTTTCTGCCTTTTTCAGCAGGGACAGTTCGACGAACGGTCCTTTCCAGACGGAGCGGGCCATCTTTACCTCTTCTTCTTCGCGTGACGCGAACGGATGATCATCTTGTCCGTCGCCTTGTTGTGACGGGTGCGGGCGCCCTTGGTCGGCTTGCCCCACGGAGTGACCGGGTGACGGCCGCCCGAAGTGCGGCCTTCGCCGCCGCCGTGCGGGTGATCGACCGGGTTCTTGGCGACGCCGCGGGTGAGCGGACGGCGGCCCATCCACCGGGTACGACCCGCCTTGGCGAAGTTCTGGTTCTGGTTGTCCGGGTTCGACACCGCGCCCACCGAACCCATGCAATCGGCGCGCAGGTAACGCTGCTCGCCCGAATTCATGCGCACGATTACCATGCCGCGATCGCGGCCGACGACCTGGACGTAAGTCCCGGCCGAGCGAGCGATCTGGCCGCCCTTGCCCGGCTTCATCTCGACATTGTGAACGATGGTGCCGACCGGCATCTGGCCGAGCTCCATCGCATTGCCGGGCTTTACGTCGGTCTTGCGGCCGGCAACGATGGTGTCGCCCGGCGCGAGCCGCTGCGGCGCGATGATATAAGCCTGCTCGCCATCCTCGTAGTTGACGAGCGCGATGAACGCGGTGCGGTTGGGATCATATTCCAGCCGCTCGACGGTGGCCGGCATGTCCCACTTGCGACGCTTGAAGTCGACATGGCGGTACTTCTGCTTGTGTCCGCCCGCAATGCCGCGGCTGGTCACATGGCCCTTGTTGTTGCGGCCGCCGGTTTTGCGCAGGCCTTCGGTCAGCGCCTTGACGGGCTTGCCCTTCCAGAGCGCCGACTTGTCGACCAGGATCAGGCCGCGCTGCGACGAGGTCGTCGGATTGTATGTCTTGAGTGCCATGGGAGCCTCAGATACCGGTGGTGACGTCGATCGACTGACCTTCGGCCAGCGTCACGATCGCCTTCTTCATGTCCGAGCGCGTGTAGGGGCGACCCTTCCAGCGCTTCGACTTGCCCTTTTGCGTCAGCGTGTTCACGCCCAGCACATTAACGCCGAACAGGGCTTCCACTGCCGCCTTGATCTGCGGCTTGGACGCGCTCTGGGCCACCTTGAAGACGACCGCGTTGTGCTCGGAAAGCAGGGTGGTCTTCTCCGTAATGTGCGGAGCGACGATCACGTCATAATGATTGATGCTGATCGCGGCCTGCTTGGGAGCGTCCGCGTCCTTCTTGCGTCCGAAGAACCTAGCCATTGAACCGCGCCTCCAGCTTCTCGACGGCCGCGCGGGTCAGCACCAGCGTGTCCGCCTTGAGAATATCGTAAACATTGGCGCCGACCGCCGGCAGGAGATCGATCTCGCGCAGGTTGGACGAGGCCATCGCGAAGCCGACGCTGAGCGCATCGCCGTCGATCACCAGGGCCTTGCGGCCGAGATTGAGGCGGCCGAGCTGCTCCTTGAGCGACTTGGTCTTGGCTTCGGTCAGATCGAGATTTTCCATCACGATCAGCTGTCCGCCCTGCGCCTTGGTCGACAGCGCCATCTTGAGGCCGAGCGCGCGAACCTTCTTGTTCAGCGACGGATTGAAGTCGCGAACACGAGGACCATGCGCCTTGCCGCCGCCGACGAAGATCGGTGCGCGGCGGTCGCCGTGACGAGCCGTGCCGCCGCCCTTCTGACGACCGAACTTCTTGCCGGTACGGGCGACATCGGACCGCTCGCGGGCTCCGCGGGCCGTGCCGCGGCGCTTCTCGAGCTGCCAGGTGACGACCCGGTGGAGGATGTCGGCGCGAGGCTCGACGCCGAACACGGCGTCGTTGAGCTCGATCTCGCCGCCCTGGCCTTCGCCGAGCGATTGAACTTGGACCTTCATGTGCTCAGCCTTCCTTGCTGTCGCTGTCGGTCGGGGTGGCCTCGATCGGCTGCGCCTCATCGGCGGCAGGCACGACGCCGGCTTCCTGCTCAGCGGCGATCGCGGCAACCTCGGCGGCGCTTGGACCCACAGGGAGTTCGTGGACCGCGGCGTCCTCGACCATTCCGGCGGGAGTAACCTCGCTCTCGATCTCGCGGGCGATTTCCTTGATGCCGGCCGGGTAAGGCGCAGTTTCGGGACGAGCAATCTTGACCGCGTCCTTGACCAGCAGCCAGCCACCCTTGGAGCCGGGCACCGAACCCTTCACGAACAAGAGGCCACGGGCCGCGTCGGTGCGAACGATCTCAAGATTCTGCTGAGTGCGGTTCTTGGCGCCCATGTGGCCGGCCATCTTCTTGTTCTTGAAGACCTTGCCGGGATCTTGACGTTGCCCCGTCGAACCGAGCGAGCGGTGCGAAACCGAAACGCCGTGGGTGGCGCGCAAGCCGCCGAAGCCCCAGCGCTTCATGCCGCCCTGGAAACCCTTACCCTGGGTGACACCCTGGATGTCGACGATCTGGCCGGCGACATAATGATCGGCGGAAATTTCCGCGCCGACATCAAGCAACGCGTCTTCAGAGACGCGGAATTCGGCGACACGCGCCTTGGGCTCGACCTGCGCCTTGCCGAAATGGCCGCGCTCGGGCTTGCTCAGATTCTTGGCCTTGGCCGATCCGGCGCCCAGCTGGACGGCGGTGTAGCCGTCATTGTCCGCCTCGCGGCGGGCGACGACCTGAACATTCTCGAGCGCCAGGACGGTGACCGGCACGTGGCGGCCGTCCTCCTGGAACAAGCGGGTCATCCCCATTTTCTTCGCGATCACGCCGGTGCGCATGACCATGCTCCTTATACAGAGGCCCCCCAGACATCCCGAGGGGCGTGCAAGCCCAAATAGTTAGCGCGCCCCGCCTGGGCTCGTGCTCCGTCTGTGACGGAACGGCGGGGACGCAGAGCCAGGAGCGTTGCTCCTGCGGTATCCCGGTTTGGATTGGCTCGGCGCACGATTTCCATGCGCGTCGCCAAGGCCCTTAGGCCAGTTTGATCTCGACGTCTACACCCGCTGCAAGATCGAGCTTCATCAGCGCGTCAACCGTTTGCGGCGTTGGCTGAACAATGTCCAGCAGCCGCTTGTAGGTGCGCACCTCGAACTGCTCGCGCGATTTCTTGTCGACGTGGGGGCTACGGTTGACGGTGAACTTCTCGATGCGCGTCGGCAGCGGAATGGGGCCACGAATGAGAGCACCCGTGCGACGAGCGGTGTCGGCGATGTCGCCCGTGGCCTGATCCAGCACACGATGGTCGAACGCCTTCAGGCGAATCCGGATATTCTGCGTTTCCATATACCACTACACCGATGCGAAAGAGCCAACCCCTTTGGGGTACTCACCAAACAACAAGAGACACCCGGAGCCTTGCGGCCCCGGACGGCCAATACTCATGAACTTAAGAGCGGGCCGCGCGAATCCCTGAGGAGCTGCGCGGCCCGCGCCCTATATTACTTCGTGATCGTGCCGACAACCCCTGCGCCGACGGTCCGGCCGCCTTCGCGGATCGCGAAGCGCAGGCCCTGATCCATCGCGATCGGAGCGATCAGCTTGACGCCGAGTGTGACGTTGTCGCCGGGCATCACCATCTCGGTGCCTTCCGGCAACACCACTTCGCCCGTCACGTCGGTCGTGCGGAAGTAGAATTGCGGACGGTAGTTGGCGAAGAACGGCGTGTGACGTCCGCCCTCGTCCTTGGAGAGGACGTAGACTTCGGCCTGGAAGTCGGTGTGCGGCTTGATCGAGCCCGGCTTGCACAGGACCTGCCCGCGCTCGACTTCCTCACGACCGACGCCGCGGATGAGGGCACCGATATTGTCGCCGGCCTGACCCTGGTCGAGCAGCTTGCGGAACATCTCGACGCCGGTCACGACCGTCTTCTTGGTGTCCTTGATGCCGACGATCTCGACTTCCTCACCAACCTTGACGACGCCGGTCTCGACGCGGCCGGTGACGACGGTGCCGCGGCCCGAGATCGAGAACACGTCCTCGATCGGCATCAGGAACGGCTTGTCGAGCGGACGCTCCGGCTGCGGAATCCAGTCGTCGACCGCCTTCATCAGGTTGAGGATCGCCTGGCGACCCGTCTCCGGATTGCTGTCCTCGAGCGCGGCGAGCGCCGAACCCGAGATGATCGGGATATTGTCACCGTCGAAATCGCGCTTGGAAAGCTCTTCGCGGATTTCAAGCTCGACCAGCTCGAGCAGCTCGGGATCGTCGACCTGATCGACCTTGTTGAGGAAGACCACCATGGTCGGCACACCGACCTGCTTGGCGAGCAGGATGTGCTCCTTGGTCTGCGGCATCGGGCCGTCGGCGGCCGACACGACCAGGATCGCGCCATCCATCTGCGCGGCGCCGGTGATCATGTTCTTCACATAATCGGCGTGGCCCGGGCAATCGACGTGGGCGTAGTGGCGAGCTTCGGTCTCATACTCGACGTGGGCCGTCGAGATGGTGATGCCGCGCTCGCGCTCTTCCGGCGCCTTGTCGATATTGTCGTAGCTGGTGAAGGTGGCGCCGCCGGTTTCGGCAAGGATCTTGGTGATCGCCGCCGTCAGCGACGTCTTGCCATGATCGACGTGACCGATGGTTCCGATGTTGCAGTGCGGCTTGGTCCGCTGGAATTTAGCTTTCGCCATTGTGATTGTCCTCGTCTTTAGATCAGAAACTTCGATTTCGCGCTCAGGCGAGCTTGGCTTTCACCTCTTCGGCGACGTTCGCAGGCACTTCCTCGTAATGAGAGAATTGCATGGTGTACTGAGCGCGGCCCTGCGAGAAGGAACGCAGCTCATTAACGTAGCCGAACATATTGGCAAGCGGCACCATTGCCTCGACAACTTGCGCGTTGCCACGGCTGTCGGTGCCCTGGATCTGCCCGCGCCGGCTGTTGATGTCGCCGATCACGTCGCCGAGATAATCTTCGGGCGTCACCACCTCGACCTTCATGATCGGCTCGAGCAGCTTGATGCCGGCCTTCTGGGCCGCCTCGCGCATGCCGCCACGACCGGTGATCTCGAATGCCAGCGCGGAGGAATCGACGTCATGGTAGGCGCCGTCATAGAGGGTCGCCGTGAAATCAATGATCGGGAAGCCAATCAGCGATCCGGTCGCGGCAATCTCGCGAATGCCCTTCTCGACGGACGGGATATATTCCTTGGGAATATTTCCGCCCTTGACCTCGTCGTTGAAGATCACGCCCTGGCCGCGCTCGCCCGGCTCGACCGTGAACTTGATGCGGCCGAACTGGCCGGAGCCGCCCGACTGCTTCTTGTGGGTGTAGTCGATGTCCGCTTTCTTGGCCAAGCTCTCGCGATACGCCACCTGCGGCGCGCCGACATTGGCCTCAACCTTGAACTCGCGCTTCATGCGATCGACCAGGATCTCGAGGTGGAGCTCGCCCATTCCCTTGATGATGGTCTGGCCGCTCTCATTGTCCGAAGACACGCGGAACGACGGATCCTCCCGGGCGAGACGATTGAGCGCGACGCCCATCTTCTCCTGGTCGGCCTTGGTCTTGGGCTCCACCGCGACCTCGATGACCGGGTCCGGAAATTCCATCCGCTCCAGGATGATCGGCGCGTTGGCGGCGCAGAGCGTATCCCCGGTGGTGGTGTCCTTGAGCCCGGCCAGCGCGACGATGTCGCCCGCATAGGCCACCTGGATATCCTCGCGGTCGTTCGCGTGCATCAAGAGCATGCGGCCGACCTTTTCCTTCTTGTCCTTGACCGAATTGGTCACGGAAGAAGCGGTCTCGAGCTTGCCCGAATAGATGCGGGCGAAGGTCAGGGTCCCCACAAACGGATCGTTCATGATCTTGAACGCCAGCGCGGAGAACGGAGCGTCGTCCGCGGGCGGACGCGTCTCGGTAGATACGCCATCGAGCTTCAGGCCTTCGACCGGCGGAATGTCGAGCGGGCTCGGCAGATAGTCGACGACCGCGTCGAGCAGGGGCTGCACGCCCTTGTTCTTGAACGCCGAACCGCACAGCACCGGCACGAACGAGAAGTTCAGCGTGCCCTTGCGGATCAGCTTCTTGAGAGTGGCCGCATCCGGCTCTTCGCCGCCAAGATAAGCTTCCATGATGTCGTCGTCCTGCTCGACGGCCATCTCGATCAGGTCCATTCGGGCCGCCGCGGCGGCGTCCTTCAGGTCGTCCGGGATCTCGCGATATTCGAACTTGGCGCCGAGCGATTCCTCGAGCCAGATGATCGCGCGGTTCTCGACCAGGTCGACCAGGCCCTTGAACGAGCTCTCGATGCCGATCGGGAGATACAGGACAGCCGGGCGCGCGCCCAGGCGATCCTTGATCATGCCGACGCACATGTCGAAGTTCGCGCCGGTGCGGTCGAGCTTGTTGACGAAGCACATCCGCGGCACTTTGTACTTCTCGGCCTGGCGCCACACCGTCTCGGACTGCGGCTCGACGCCGGCGACGCCGTCGAAGCAGGCAACCGCGCCGTCGAGCACGCGCAAGCTGCGCTCGACTTCGATGGTGAAGTCGACGTGGCCCGGCGTGTCGATGATGTTGATGCGGTGCTCGGGGCCTTCGCCCTCTGCCGGCTTCCAGAAACAGGTCGTCGCGGCGCTGGTGATCGTGATCCCGCGCTCCTGCTCCTGCTCCATCCAGTCCATCGTCGCCGTGCCTTCGTGCACTTCGCCGATCTTGTAGGACTTGCCGGTATAATAGAGGATGCGCTCGGTGGTCGTCGTCTTGCCGGCGTCGATGTGCGCCATGATGCCGATATTGCGGTAACGCTCGAGCGGATGGCTGCGGGCCATGATCGTCTTTCCTTAGCGATGTGGGGAGCCGGCATGACCGGCCCCTCCACATATAGGTATGGTTCTTACCAGCGGTAGTGGCTGAACGCGCGGTTGGCTTCGGCCATGCGGTGCGTGTCTTCCCGCTTCTTGACCGCGTTGCCGCGATTGTTGGCCGCGTCCATAAGCTCGCCCGACAGGCGCGCCGCCATGGTGTTCTCCGAGCGGTTGCGCGCCGCGGAGATCAGCCAACGGATGGCGAGCGCCTGCGCACGCTCCGTGCGAACCTCGACCGGAACCTGATAGGTCGCGCCGCCGACGCGGCGGCTGCGGACCTCGATTCCGGGCTTCACGTTGTTCAGCGCGTCATGGAACACGCCCAGCGCCTCGCGCTTGGCGCGAGCCTGGATCGTCTCGAACGCGCCATAAACGATGCCTTCGGCCACCGACTTCTTGCCGTCCAGCATGACCGAATTCATGAACTTGGACAGCGTGATGTCCCCGAACTTCGGATCGGGGAGGATTTCGCGCTTCTCTGGGCGACGACGACGAGACATAGTTTCTTCCTCTAAACTTCAGCCATATTGGTCGAATTCTCGACCGGCTTACTTCGGACGCTTGGCGCCGTATTTGGAGCGGGATTGCTTGCGGTTCTTGACGCCCTGGGTGTCGAGCACGCCGCGCAGCACGTGGTAGCGCACGCCGGGAAGGTCGCGCACACGGCCGCCGCGGATCAGCACCACCGAGTGCTCCTGCAGGTTGTGGCCCTCGCCGGGGATGTAGCTGATCACTTCGCGCTGGTTGGTCAGGCGGACCTTGGCCACCTTCCTCAGCGCCGAGTTCGGCTTCTTCGGGGTCGTCGTATAGACGCGGGTGCAAACGCCACGCTTTTGCGGGTTCTGCTCCATCGCAGGGACCTTTGACTTGGCCTTCTGCGGCTCGCGACCCTTGCGGATCAGCTGGTTGATCGTCGGCATGAAGCCTTCACTTCCTTCAAGTTACTCTGCCCACACGCAAAATGCACAAACGCCCCGGCGGCCTTACGGCCCCCCAGGCCCATGCAACGTGCAGCAATGTTCAAGCTCTGGTTCGCCCGCGGCGGGAACAGCATCGGCTTTGCGTGAAAACCACCACCAGCCCCGGGCGAGGCGGCCTATAACCGCGCGACCGATGCGGGTCAACGTCCTTGTCTGGCCGGGCCCGCCGCTTCGCTGGCCTAATCGGACGCTAACCAATCCTTAGCGCCGCCGCCATAGGGTGCGCGGTCGATGACGCACCAATCGACCTTCCTCGCCGACGCGCCGCCAATCGAGGCGGGACGGCAGGTCGCGCATTTGCGACACGTGCTTGGCCTGGTCGAGGAGATCGCCGAGGGTAAGCGCGGCGCAGGTTCAGGCTATGACGCACTTGAGGAGGCCGCCCGGATCAGCGCCGCCTACGAGCGCAGTCTTCCCGTGATGCAGCGCCGGTTCAATGCACTGGCGCAGGAAACCGCGACCTGGTCCGCTGCGTCCGTGGAGGCGCTGCTCCATGCCCAGAAGCACCGCGGCCAGCCTCGCGCCGCGGCCGCCCAGCTGGCGCGCGAGCTGGAAAGCGCGATCCGCGACCTGCGACGCACGGTTCAGCGCCCGTAGTCGCCTAAGCCGGCAGCCAAGTCCTCGATCAGATCGAGCGGATCTTCGAGCCCGATCTGGATCCGCACCATTGGCCCTTTCTGCGGGCTCGCTCCGACCGTGCGGACCCGGGCCGGGTCGATCGGCAGTGCGAGGCTTTCGAAGCCGCCCCAGCTATAGCCGATCCCGAAATGCCGAAGGCCGTCGACAAAGCGCGCCCGCTCCGCCTCCCCTCCCCCATTCAGAACGAAGGTGAACAGGCCCGAGGCACCCTTGAAGTCACGTCGCCAGAGGTCGTGCCCCGGGCAGCCGGGCAAAGCGGGATGGAGCACCTGCGCGACCTGCGGCTGCTCCTCCAGCCAATGGGCGATGCGAAGGGCGCTCGCTTCATGCTGACGAAGACGAACGCCCATCGTGCGCAGGCCGCGAAGAGCGAGCCAGGAATCGTCGGGGCTGGCATGCTGGCCGAGCATCCGGCTGGTCTCGCACAAGGCGCGCCAGTACGGCTCGGTTGCCGTGACGGAGCCCAGCATCACGTCCGAATGGCCGACCACATATTTGGTGCAGGCCAGGATCGAGAGATCGACGCCCGCGGCGATCGCCGGGAAGAGAAGCGGCGTCGCCCAGGTATTGTCGAGCAGGGTCACAATGCCGCGCTCGCGGGCGACCGCGCAAATGCCGGGCACATCCTGCACTTCGAAGGTGAGCGATCCGGGGCTTTCCATGAAGATTGCGCGGGTGGCCGGCCCGATCATCGCGGCGACGCCGTCCCCAATCAGCGGATCGTAATAGCGGGTGGCGATCCCCATCCGCTGTAGGACCGTGTCGCAAAAGGCGCGGGTGGGCGCGTAGACGCTGTCCACCATCAACAGCTCGTCGCCGGTCTTCAGGGTCGTCAGCAAAGCCGTCGTGATCGCGGCCACGCCGGAGGGAAACAGCCGCGTGCCGACCGCGCCCGGCTCGAGTTCGGTCAGCGCCTCGGCGAGCGCCCACTGTGTCGGCGTGCCGTTGCGGCCGTAATGGAGGCGGCCGTCTTCGGGCGGGTATGCCGCGCGCATCTGCTCGACGCTGTCGAACAGGATGGTGGAGGCGCGCCAGACCGGCGGGTTGACGATGCCGCCCGTCCATTCCGGACCGCGACCGCCAGTGACGAGCTTGGTATCCGTCCGGTCGTCGTCTCCGCTCACGCCGGGCCCGTCGCCTTTGGGGTGTCCGGATCGGAGCCCCAATCGGCCCAGCTGCCGTCATAGAGCCGAACACCGTCCCGGCCGAGCAGGTGCGCCCCGAAGATCAGCGCGGTGGCCGTGACGCCGGACCCGCAGGTCGTCACCATCGGCCGGTCGAGATCGACTCCCGCTTGCTCGAACGCCGCCCGGAGCGCATCGCCTCGCTTCCAGGTCCCGTCCTCGCTGAACAGCTGACCCTGCGGCAGATTGCGCGAACCGGGTATGTGCCCGGCTGCGATCCCGGGCCGCGGATCGCCGTCCGTACCGGCGAACCGAGCCGCCGAACGCGCGTCGACCAGTTGCTCCCCGCCGGCTTCGACAATGGCCCGGACGGCAGCCTTGTCGACTAGCGCCGCCGGGTCGAGCATCGGAGTGAAATGACCATGCCGGACCTGTGGCCTGCCGGCCTCAAGCGGCCGCCCTTCGGCTTTCCACTTGGCAAGCCCGCCATCCAGGACCGAAACGTGATGCGCAGCGAAGCTCTTGAGCAGCCACCAGGCGCGCGTGGCGCTGCGCAGCGGGCTGTTGTCATAGACCACGATCCGCATGCCGTCGCGAATACCGAGCGTTTGCATCCGGCTGGCGAACTTGTGCTCGGGAGGCAGCTTGTGCGGCGCGCCGGGTGTCTTGTCGGCAAGCTCGTCGAGATCGAGAAACACCGCCCCCAGAATGTGACCGTCCTCATACTCGGCCTTGGGATCTCGGCCCGTGCCGTCCAGGAACTTGGTCGCATCGACGACGGCGAGATCGGGCGCGCCAAGCTCGTTGGCTAGCCAGTCGGTCGTGACGAGAGAGTCCATGATCACCGTCCCCTGATGAATGCGCGCACGTCGCGGCTGAGCGCGGTGCGGTCGTCGTCGCGGACGTACATCATGTGGCCGGAGCCGTAATATTTATACTCGACCCGCTCCTGCGGCACGCCGGTGCGGGTCAGCGCATATTCGGCGGCGAAGAAGGGGGTCGCGAAGTCGTAGTAACCCTGGCCGACGAACACGCGCAGGCCGCTATTCTCTCGCATCGCCTTGCCGATATAGGGCGTGAGATTGAGATAGGCGTTGGCATCGCGCCCGCCCGGCAATTGCCAGTCCCACGGCTGCACGTTGCCGATTGTCACATAGCTCCGGTCCGACTTGAAGCCGAGCGGCCCACGCAGATGCGCGTTGATCGCAGCCGTATAGCCCGCATCGATGCCGTAGAAGCTGGGGTCGTTGTCCGGCGTCTCGCCGGCCGCGTCGTAGTCGCGTCCCGTATAGCGGCTGTCCAGGCGCCCGACGGTAAGGCCGCGGTCGCGCAGCAGTTCCTTGTAGAAGCGGGCCGGCTCCACCCGCAGATTGGCTTGCTCGAGATAGGTCTCGGAAAGGCCCGTGAAGCGCGCCAGCTCGCGGCGGATACGCGCGCGGTCCTCGCGGCCCAGCCGCTGCCCCTTCAACAAGGCTGTGGCATAGGGGCCGAGCGCAAATTGGCGCGCTTCCTCGGCAAAGGCTTCGGGCGAGGCCGCCTGCGCCTTGCCGTGGAAGAGCGCGGTTACGGCCATCGACGGCAGGTTCAGCATCGGGCTGAGCTCATTGCCCGGCGTGTCGGCACCGGCCGCGAAGTCGAGCACGGTCGAGATCAGGATCAGGCCGTTCAGCGCCACGTCGTTATAGGCGCCCTCCAGCTGGTTCACGACCGCGGCGGTGCGGGTGGTGCCATAGCTCTCGCCCCCCAGATATTTGGGCGAATTCCAGCGGCCATGCTCGTTCAGCCACAGCCGGATAAACTGCGCGACCGACTCGGCGTCCTTGGTTACGCCCCAGAATTCCTTGGACTCGGTCTTGCCGAGCGCGTGGGAAAAGCCGGTGCCGACCGGATCGATGAAAACGAGGTCGGTGACGTCCAGCAAAGCGTCCGGATTGTCCTCGATCGGGTAAGGCGGTCCGCTGTCGTCGCGCGCGTCGGAGGGGATCGCGACCCGCTTCGGCCCGAACGCGCCCATGTGCAGCCAGACCGAGCCCGAGCCGGGTCCGCCATTGAACAGGAACGTGATCGGCCGATTCGGGTCGCGCGGCTCCTTGAGATAAGTGGTCGAGAAGATCGCCGCGCGCGGCGTGCCATCCTCGGCGCGAAGGAAGGTCTCGCCCGCGATCGCCGTGTAGGCGACCCGCTGCCCGCCGAACGTGCCGCTGTGGCGCGTGACGGAGCGGTTCGGCTCCCGGCTCGGCGGCGCGGCTTCCTTGGGCTGCGTCGGCCCGGGCGCCGGCGGCTGCGCGGCCAGGGGAGCGGTGAGAAAGGCGGCGCCGAAGCAGAACAGACGCGCGAGCATTTGCATGGACGATCAATCCCCGAAGCTGGTAGGCTCGGCTATTGCACGGCGGACGCGAACGGAAAAGCGCGTCGCGGACTATCGTCTTGGGGGAGGCGCGGCATGCAGGTGCGGTTCTGGGGAACGCGCGGATCTCTGGCGAAGCCCGGGCCGGACACGCTGCGCTATGGCGGCAACACCGCCTGCGTCCAGATCGTCACCAAGGCGGGTACCTTGCTGATCCTGGACTGCGGCACCGGCGCGCACGACCTCGGCCGCAAGCTACTTCAGGAGGCGACCGGGTCGCTGCATGGGCACATGCTGATCAGCCACACCCATTGGGATCATATCCAGGGCATTCCATTCTTCGCGCCCTTGTTCCAGCCCGGCAGCCGCTGGGACTTCTACGCGCCCCAGGGGTTTGGGGAATCCCTGCGCGAAACGCTCGCCGGGCAGATGGAATACACCTACTTCCCGGTCACCCCCGACGCATTCGCGGCCGACATCCGCTATCACAACCTCGGCGAAGGGAGCTTCCGGATCGGCGACGTCACTGTCCGCACGCGCTATCTCAATCATCCGGCGCTGACCCTGGCCTACCGGATCGAAGCGGATGGAGCGGCTGTCGTCTATGCGTCGGACCACGAGCCGCATGCCCGCGCGCTCGCGGCAGGCGAGGGTTCGATCGACGGGCAGGACCTGCTCCACGCCGAATTCATGCGCGACGCCGATCTCGTGATCCACGACGCTCAATATACGGCGGCCGAATATCCCCAGAAGATCGGCTGGGGTCACAGTACGCACGAATATGCGGCGAAGGTCTGCGCCCCCGTCGGCGTAAAGCGGCTTGCTCTGACCCATCACGATCCGTTCCGGTCGGATGACGCGCTCGACATTCTGATCGAGCAGGCCCGCAGCCGCCTGGGCGACAGCGACATGGAAGTGTTCGGCGCGGCCGAGGGGCTGACCCTTGAATTCGATGGGCCTGCCGAAGCAGTGCTTCCGGTCGAGTCTGGCTCGGAGAGCGCGAACCGATCGCCGGATGAGGATGATCGCCACCTGATCCTGCTGGTCACGGCCGATGCGGGTCTGGTCGAGCGGGTCCAGACGGCTGTCGGTGACGATCCGATCGAGCTGATCCGAGCGTCCAGCGACGACAGCGCGAGGCGCTTGTTCGTCGCCGAGCGGCCGGCGCTCGTGATCATGGACGATGCCCTGCCCGGAATGGGCGGCTCAGCCTTGTCGCGGGAGCTTCGCACTCTCGCCAACGGCTGCTCCGACGAAATCCCGATGGTGATCGTCGGCCGCCGAGCGGCGCCGGACAGACAAGCTCTCGACGAGACCACCGACTGGGTCCAGGCCCCCTTCTCGCCCGAATATGCGCGCACCCGGATCCGCACCTGGCTGCTGCGCGGCCACTGCCGTTGGGAGCGGGCCGGCATTGACGAGCGCGAGGCCGAGCGGCTTACCGCGCTACGCGGGCTCAAACTGCTGGATACCGCGCCCGAAGAGCGGTTCGATCGCTTCACGCGGATAGCGGCGGCCTTGTTCGATGCGCCCGTGTCGCTGGTCACCCTTGTCGACGAGAGCCGGCAATGGTTCAAATCCTGCGTCGGGATCGAACAATGTGAGACTTCGCGCGACGTCTCCTTCTGCGCGCATGCGCTCAAGAGCGCCGACGTGATGATCGTCCCCGACGCTCTGGTGGACAGCCGCTTTGCCGACAATCCGCTGGTGACCGAAGGGCCGCGTATCCGTTTCTACGCCGGAGCGCCGCTGTTCCTGGCCGATGGCCTGTGCGTCGGGACCTTGTGCGTGCTCGACACCCGGCCGCGCATTCCCTCCGACCGGGAAATCGCGCTGCTCAAGGATGTGGCCGATCTTGTCAGGAAGGAGTTGGCGGCTGTCGCTTGACCGCTGACATGCGGGGGGCGCGCCGCTAGAGCCGCGCCATGACTCCCAAACATCTCGGCCAGGCCAGCAAGCTTCCGACCACGCCAGAGGATGCCGTGCTCGATTATGTGGCGAACCCCCGCCCGGGCCGTCCCTACCTCGTCCGCTTCACTGCCCCCGAATTTACATCGCTCTGCCCCGTCACCGGACAGCCCGATTTCGCGCATCTGGTGATCGATTACGCGCCGGCCGAGACGATCGTGGAATCCAAGTCTTTGAAACTGTTCCTCGGCGCTTTTCGCAACCATGCCGCTTTTCACGAGGATTGCACGGTCGGCATCGCCGAGCGGCTGTTCGCCGAGATGAAGCCGCTGTGGCTCCGGATCGGCGGCTACTGGTATCCGCGCGGGGGCATCCCGATCGATGTCTTCTGGCAGTCCGGGGAGCCGCCGGCGGCGCTCTGGCTGCCCGCGCAGGACGTCCCCGGCTATCGCGGGCGGGGCTAAGCCTTGCACGTCGTCATTCTCGGTGCAGGCTCGGTCGGCTGCTTCATCGGCGGGGCCTGGCAGGCCGCTGGGCTAAGCGTCTCGTTCATCGGGCGCGAGCGGGTGCGCGACGAAGTGGCCCGGCATGGCCTGATGCTCAGCGATCATGAGGGCTGGCGCGTCCGGCTCGCGCACGACCTTGTCGATTTCTCGACCAAACCGGCCGCTCTCGCCAAGGCGGACGTGATCGCGCTGTGCGTGAAGAGCAGCGACACCGAAGCCGCCGCCCGCCAGATCTCCGCCCACGCCAAGCGCAAGCCGGTCGTAATCAGCTTCCAGAACGGAATCGACAATGTCGAGCGCCTCAGCGCTGCGCTGCCAAGCCTGGAAATCATCCAGGGTATGGTGCCGTTCAACATCGCCCATCTTGGCGATGGCAGATGGCACAAAGGCACTTCGGGCGAACTCGCGGCCGGGCGCAGTCAGGCCACGGAGGCGATCGCGGCCCGGGCGAAGAGCGGCCCCGCGCGCCTCAGGCTGGCCGACGATATGGTCGGGCTCGCCTGGGGCAAGCTCCTCATCAACCTCAACAACGCGGTCAATGCCCTCTCCGGCGAGACTTTGCTCGATCAGCTGAGCAAGCGCGACTATCGCCGCGTCGTCGCAGCCTCGATGGTCGAGACGCTCGATCTACTCGCCGCCGCCGGAATCGAGCCGGCTCAGGTCGGTCCGCTTTCGCCCAAGCTCCTGCCCCACGCCATCGCCGCGCCCGACTTCATCTTCAAGAATCTGCTGCTGCGGGTCCAGAAGATCGATCCGCAGGCCCGGTCCTCGATGGCCGACGACCTCGCCGCGGGCCGAACCACCGAGGTCGATTACCTGAACGGGGAAGTCGTCCGGCTCGCCGAGCGGCTCGGCCGTAATGCCCCGGTCAATCGCACGATCGTCAATCTGATCAAGCAGCGCGAGGCCGGCGTCGAGCAGCTTTGGAGCCCGGATCAGCTGCGCAAATATGTGATGGAGGGTCACAGGGGAGTCGCAATCTTCGGCTATTGACACTAATGTGAGCGTCATGTCCGCACATTGCTTCAGGATCGGGATCGACCCGGCCGACATCGACTTCATGGGTCATGTCAACAATGCGGCCTATTTAAAGTGGGTGCAGGCGGCGGTTGTCAGCCATTGGGAGAAGCTGGCGCCGGCCGAGGCCGTGGCCAAGCACCTCTGGGTCGCGCTCAAGCACGAGATCACCTACCGCAAACCCGCCTTCCTCGACGACGAGGTGATCGCGCAGGTCGTGCTGGAGAAGGTGCATGGCGCCCGCGCCTTTTATGAAACGCTGATCAAGCGCGGCGAGGAAGTGCTCGCCGAAGTGAAGTCCAGCTGGTGCTGTCTTGACGCCACCACACTGAGGCCATCGCGGATAGCCCACGACATCGCCGCGCACTTCAACCGCTGAGGCGTCACCTACCTCGGAATAAGCCCCCGAGAAGGCCGCGAACGATCTTGCCCGCGACCTTGTTTGCCACCTGACGCTGCACCGCGCGGCCGACCTGGTGCATCAGGTCTTCCGCGAGCGGCGGATTGGCCCGGCGCTCACGGGCCAGCCTCGCCTCTTCCTTCACGGCAGCCGCGCGTTCCCGGGCCTCGATCTTCGCGCGTTCGACTTCCGCCTTTGCTTCGGCAACCTGGACCTTGGCAGCTGCCGCTGCGGCGGCGGCCTCTTCGCCTCGGGCCTGGAGTATCTCCGCCGCGCTCTCCCGATCGACGGTCTCGTCATATTTGCCCGCCACCGGCGAGAGCGTCTGGATGACGGCACGTTCGCGCTCCGTAAGCGGGCCCAAGCGCGATCGCGGCGGCTTGATGGCGGTCCGCTCGACCGGGGTCGGCGCGCCGTCTTCGCCCAGCACGGAGACCAAAGCTTCGCCCACCTTCAACTCTGTGATGGCGGTCGCGACGTCGAGCCGGGGATTGACCCGGAACGTCTCCGCCGCCGCCTTGATCGCCTTCTGGTCGCGCGGCGTGAATGCCCGCAGCGCATGCTGGACGCGGTTGCCGAGTTGGCCCGCAACCTCCTCCGGAATATCGATCGGGTTCTGCGTGACGAAATAGATGCCGACGCCCTTGGATCGGATCAGCCGCACGACCTGCTCCACCTTGTCGATCAACGCCGGCGGCGCGTCCTCGAACAGCAGGTGCGCCTCGTCGAAAAAGAAGACGAGCTTGGGCTTGGCCAGGTCGCCGACCTCGGGAAGCTCCTCGAACAGCTCCGACAGCAGCCAGAGCAGGAAGGTGGCGTAAAGCTTAGGGCTCGCCATCAGCGTCTCGGCGGCGAGGATGTTGATGATCCCCCTGCCCTGCTCATCGCTGTTGATCAGGTCGGCGATCTCCAGCGCCGGCTCTCCGAAGAAGCGATCGCCGCCCTGCGATTCAAGCTGCAGCAGCTGCCGCTGGATCGCGCCCACGCTGGGCTTGGTGACATTCCCGTACCGGGTCGTGAGTTCACTTGCCCGCTGGGCGACTTGCACCAGCAAAGCCTGGAGGTCCTCCAGGTTCAGCAGCAGCAAGCCCTCCTCGTCGGCGACGCGGAAGGCAATGCTGAGCACGCCTTCCTGGGTCTCGTTGAGCCCGAGAAGCCGAGCGAGCAGCAGCGGACCCATTTCGGAAACGGTGGTGCGGACCGGGTGACCCTTGGCGCCGAACAGATCCCAGAACACCACCGGATTGTCGGCATAAGCGTAGTTGGCGATTCCGAGCTCGGCCGCGCGGCGGGTCAGCGCTTCGTGGGCGGGGTGGGTCGGCGACCCGGCCATCGCCATGCCGGCCAGATCGCCCTTCACATCGGCCACGAAGACCGGCACGCCCGCCGCGGAGAAATCCTCCGCCAGGCCTTGCAGGGTCACCGTCTTGCCGGTCCCAGTCGCGCCCGCGATCAGGCCGTGGCGATTGGCCCGGCTCAGGATCAGCCGCTGCGGCCCACCGTCGCTACTGCCTCCGATCAGGATATGCTTAGAAAGGTCCAATGCTCGTTCCCGCCTTGGCTTGAGGTTGCCCGGCGATAACGAGGGTCGAAAGCCCGCGCAAACGAAGTGCCGCCCCGGCATGAGACCGGAGCGGCACACAATCACTCGAAATATTTCGCGGTTTACCCGCGGCGGATGCCGACTCCCAAGTAGAGCGGCGGGGCGTTACCGCGCCGGACCAGCAACAGCGCGGTACTCTTCCCTTCCCTGCGCACCGCCTCGACGGCGGCGGCGGCCTCTTCGGGCGTCCGCGTCGGGCGTTGATTGACCGAAATGATGACGTCGCCGGTCTGGAGTCCCTTCGCCGCGGCGTCGCTGCTGGGATCGACCGATGCGACCACAACGCCCCGTGTTCCGGTGTCGGTGATCCGCAGCGAGCGGGCAATTTCCGGCGTGAGGGTCTGCACCGTCACACCAAGGCTCGCCCGCGCCGAGCGCTGGCCCGTGGACTGCTGCTCGGTCGGCTGATCGCGCAGCTGTGTTTCCTCCTCATCCGGGATGCCGTTCAGACGGGCCAGTTCTTCCTCGGTCGGGCGCTGCGCCACGACGACGGTGGTGGTCTGGCGTCGACCGTTGCGGATGAGCTCGATCGGCACGCGCGAGCCGATCGGCTGGCGCGAGACGATATAGGCGAGCGATTCGTCCGGATTGACCGCACGGCCGCCGACGCTGACGATCACGTCGCCCTGCTGGATGCCCGCGCGCGCCGCGGCTCCGCCCGGGGTCACTCCGCGGATCAGCTCGCCCCGGTCCTTCGGAATGCCGAGCGCGGAGGCGACATCCTCGTCGAGTGGCTGCAGGCTCACCCCGATATAGCCGCGCTGAGGACGCTGGCCGCGACGCAGCGCGTCGATCACCGGTGAGGCCTGCTCGGCAGGAATCGCGAAGCCGATGCCGACATTGCCGCCGGTGGGCGAGATCAGGGCGGTGTTGATGCCGATCACGTTGCCGTTGATGTCGAACATCGGGCCGCCCGAATTGCCGGTGTTGATCGACGCGTCGGTCTGGATGTAGCGATCATACGCGCCCGCGCCCTGGATAGAGCGGTGCAGCGCCGAGACGATCCCCGCTGTGACGGTGCCGCCCAGCCCGAACGGGTTGCCGATCGCCACCACCCAGTCGCCGACCCGGGTGCGGGTCGAATCGCCGAAGCGGACATAAGGCAGGTTGGTGGCATTGATCTTCAGAAGAGCGAGGTCGGACGCCTCGTCGCGGCCGATCAGGCGCGCTTCATATTCCTTGCGATCGGCCATGATGACGGTGATCGTTTCAACCGTAGCGCCGTTGCGGGCCGGTGAAATCACATGGTTGTTGGTAACGACATAACCGTCCGGCGAGATAATGAAGCCGGAACCGAGCGAGCCGCCGCGCTGGGTGGTGGTGCCGTCGCCGTCGCCCTGCCCGCCCTGCGGCGTGCGCCCGCCGAAGCGGCGGAAGAATTCCTCGAAGCCCGGCGGCAGCGTTGGGTTCCGGTTCACCTGGATGCTTTGCTTGGTCGAGATGTTGACCACCGCCGGCTGAAGCCGGGTAGCCAGGTCCGCGAAGCTCATCGGCGCGCCCGGGCGCGGTGTCGCGCCCTGGATCGCGCCCGGCTCGTTCTGCGCGGTCTGCGCGCCGACCGACGTCGCGAGCGTCGCGGCGCTTCCGCCCAGCAGGAGGGCGGCGGTAAGCCCATAAACGTAACGCACGATTGCTGTCCTCCTAAAGGGCCCGGCCGGGCGGCCCGGACGGGCGAAATACTTGCCCTAAGCTATGCTGAGTGGCTGAACGGGATTTGAATGGCGCAAGCCACTTGGCCCTATTGTCAGCGCCTCCCCTGAAATTCCTTCAGATACTGATTTTCCGGCGAGAGGATTATGCTGGAACGTCCCTTCTCGCCGGCCGATCCGTCGCCCAGGAAAGTCTTCTCGTAGCTCTGCATCGCGCGGTAGAAATCATAAAAGTCCGGGTCCTTGCCGAACGCCTCGGCATAGATGCTGGCCGCTTCTGCGTCGGCTTCCGCCCTGATGATCTGGGCCTGCTTGCCGCCCTGGGCGCGGATGGAGCGGGCCTCCTGCTGGCGCGCCGTCTGCATCCGCTGGTAGGCGGATTCGAGCGGCGTGCCTTCGGGAAGGTCGGCGCGGTTGATGCGAACGTCGACGATCTCGGCGCCATACTGTCGCGCGACGCGATTGAGCGCGGTCTGGATATTGTCCATCAGCTGCCCGCGCTCCGGGCTGAGCAGCGACGCGAACGGGCGCCGGCCAAGCTCGTTGCGAAGCGCGGAGCCCAGGATCGGGCGGAGCTGATCGCTGACGCGCTGCTCGGTCCGGGCGGAGATGTACATGCGCAGTGGATCGGTGATCCGGTAACGCGCGAACGCGTCGACCTCGAGCCGCAGCTGATCGGTCGAGAGCACCTGCTGATCGTCCATCTCCACCGACAGGATGCGCTTGTCGATCCAGTGGATTTCCTCGACGAACGGGATACGGGCGATGATGCCGGCTCCGGTCTCGCCGAACGGAACGCCGACGCGGTACGGATTGATGATCCGGTTGACCTCGCCAAAGCGGACGATCACCGCCTGCTTGGTTTCCGGCACCACCGCCAGCGTGCTGGCAAGCAGGATCAGCAGAAGTACCGCCGCGATGGTAAGGGCGATCGGGTTCCTGGTCAGGCGCGCATTCATTGCGCTGCTCCGGCGGCGGGAGGCCGGCGCTGCAGTTCCGGCAATGCCAGATAGGGCGTCACGCCTGAGCCACCTTCGACGACGGTCTTGTCGACCTTGCTCAACACGCGCTCCATGGTCTCGTAATACATACGTCTCCGGGTGACTTCGGGCGCGAGCCGGTATTGCTCGTAAACCTTGTCGAAAGACGCGGCTTCACCCTGCGCATTGGCAGTGATCTGCAGCGCATAGGCCCGGGCCTGATTGAGGTAGGATTGCGCTTCCTGCTGCGCAGCCGACACGTCCTTGAACGCTTCGGTCACCGCGGCGGGCGGATCGGATTGCTTGATCGCGATGCCCTGGATTTCGACGCCCGCGCGATATTCGTCGAGCAGGCCTTGCATCACCAGCTGGACGCGCTGCTCGATCTCGCTGCGACCGGCGCCGATCGCCTCGTCCAGAGTGACGCCGGCGACGACCGCGCGCATCGCGCTTTCGGCGACGTCGTGAATGGTCTCGTCGGGCTTGTTGATCTGGAACAGGTAGCGCTCCGGCTCCTTGATCTTCCAGCGCACGGAATATGCCAGGTCGATGATGTTCTGATCGCCGGTCAGCAGGCGATTCTCCCCACCGGCCCCGCTCGCGCCGATGTCGACGGTACGGATTTCCTGAACGTCGACCTTCTGCACCCGATCGATTGGCGAGGGCAGGGTGAAGCTGATGCCCGGCTGCAACGTCGTGACGTAGCTGCCGAACCGGGTGACCACGCCATTTTCCTGCGGGCCGATGCGGTGGATGCTGGTGAACAGAAGCCAGAGAACGAGCGCGACGCCGAGCCCATAAAGCCAGTAAGGCCGCCCGTTCTGCTGCGGAAAATGTCCGCCGAAGCGGTCGCGGCTCCGTTGCAGGAATTCATCGAGCGACGTGATGTTGCCGGGGCCGCCCGCACGCGGGCGGCGCGGCGTCTGTCCCCATGGAGTGCGAGGGCCGCTGCCGCCGCCAGAGCCGCCGGTTCCCCAGGGGCCGCCCTTATTCTCGTTCAACACGGCGCCGAGGCGCGCGCCCCACCCGAATAACTTGATCATGGAACCTTTATAGGGAGGCTGGCTCGCGAAAAACAGTGGCGCGCAGGCCGTGATTAACTATCCCCTCGCGCGATGAACGTAGAAAGCATCACCGCCGCGCTGGCGCGCATTCCCGATCCGCAGGGCGAGGGGGACATCGTCGGAAAGGGCCGGGTTCAGGCGCCGCGGTTCAACGACGGAGTCGCGAGCCTGGTGCTCGACGTGACGGGGCTCGGCGCCGAGGCTCGCGCAGCGCTCGAACGCCGCATCAGGGCCGCCATGGTCGGCGTGCCGGGCGTCAGCGACGTCCGCATCGCGATGACCGCGGAAAAGGTCGAGCGTCGGATCATAGCGGTCGGCAGTGGCAAGGGCGGGGTTGGAAAATCCACGATCGCCGCCAATCTCGCGGTTGCGCTTGCCCGCGCGGGCAAGAAGGTCGGCTTGGTGGATGCGGACATCTACGGGCCTTCGCAGCCGCGCATTATGGGCAACGAGGATCGCCCCGAACTGGCCGACAAGCAGATCGTGCCGGGTGAGTCCTGGGGCGTGAAGCTCCTCTCGCTCGGCCAGTTGGTGGACGCCGGAGCAGCGCTCGCCTGGCGCGGGCCAATGGCGGCGAGCGCGCTCGGTCAGCTGATCGAGGGCGATTGGGGCGACACCGAGCTGCTCGTCGTGGATCTGCCCCCCGGCACCGGCGACATCCAGCTTTCGCTGATCCAGAAGTGGAAGCCGGCCGGCGCGGTGATCGTCTCGACGCCGCAGGACCTGGCCCTCATCGATGCGACCCGTGCGATCGACCTGTTCCGCAAGATGGACGTGCCTCTGCTCGGCCTCATCGAGAACATGGCAGGCTACATTTGCCCGCATTGCGGCGAGGAATCGGACCCGTTCGGGATGGGTGGCGCCGAAGCCGCAGCCAAGGTCATGTCGATCCCCTTCCTTGGCAGGGTCCCGCTCACCCTCTCGATCCGCCGCGCCTCCGACGCCGGCGCTCCGCCCGCAGCGGGAACAGGTGAAGAGGCGGACATATTCCACTCACTCGCAAAGCGGCTGCTGGAACAGCTCGATCGCGCTTAGGTTAGTCACGGCAGGAGGCTCCAGATGCCGCTCACCACCGATGGGGAGATTGCCGATCTCCTTCGTTCCACCCGCACCATCGCGCTCATCGGCGCGTCCGACCGTCCCGGACGTCCTTCCTACGATGTGATGCGCTTTCTCCAGCAGCACGGCTACCGGGTCCTGCCGGTCAATCCGCAGATCACGGGCCAGCATGTGCACGGCGAATATGTCTGGCGCGATCTTTCCCAGATCGGCGAGCCGATCGACATGGTCGACATCTTCCGCAGGTCAGGAGCGGCAGCGGAAGCGGTGGATCAGGCGATCGCCGCCGGCGCCAAATCCGTTTGGATGCAGATCGGCGTGGTGAACGAGGAGGCAGCGGCGCGCGCCGAAGCGGCCGGCCTCAAGGTCGTCATGGATCGCTGCCCGAAGATCGACATCCGGCGGCTGAACATCGCACCCGTCGGCGAAACTTAGCGAGCCGCAATCCACCCTCGCTTGACGCAGCCTGGCCGCTCCGTCACTGGGCCGCCATGGCGGCGGAACAGGCAGGCGCGACGAAGGGGCCGCTTCCGCCGGTCGCCATTCACAAGCAGTTCCTCAGCCCCGCCGATCACGCGGCGATGCTCGATTGGGCTCTGTCCAGGGAGTCCAGTTTCAAAGCCTCTCGCCTGTTCGGGAATGAAGTCGATCCTGGAAGGCGCTTGTCCCGCAGCCTGCGCGACCTTGGGCCGCTGCGATCAGTCCTGGAGCGCGAGCTTGCCGCGCATGCACCCGATATTTTCCGCAAAACGGGCACTCGCCCGTTCGCAATCGCCCAGTACGAACTCGAGATGGTGGCTTATGGAGACGGTGCTCACTTCGCCGCGCATACGGACATCCCGATCGGAACAGACCATCGTGATCACGGCGCACGCTTCGCAGGCTTCGATCGCCTGCTGAGCGGGGTCTATTATTTCCATGCCGAGCCGAAGGGCTTCACCGGTGGCGAGTTGCGGCTGTTCCGTTTTGGCGCCGGAGCCGCGGAAGAGCCTGGAGACTGGATGGACGTTCCGCCAGAGCAGAACAGTCTCGTCGTGTTTCCATCCTGGGCCAGGCATCAGGTGCTCCCCGTCAGCTGCTCGTCCGGCTTTTTCCAGGATAGTCGCTTCGCGGTGAATTGCTGGCTATGTCGTGATCGCCCGAACGGCTAGACGACCGCCAGCGCCCTCTCCCTGAGCCGCTCTGCCGCTTCTGCGTGGATGCCCGGCGTCGACACCAGCACCCCGAACGCCTCGCCCAAAGCCGTGTTGAAGGCGAGCGGCTGGCCAAGGACGCCGGCCACCGTCGCTCCGGCTTCGCTGGCGATCAGGGCGGCGGCGGCGATGTCCCATTCGAAGCCCCACCGCAGGGTCGCAACCAGGTCGGCTTCCCCCGCTGCGACCATTGCGATCCGCAGCGCGATCGAATTGGGCTTGGCTACCGCGATGAGGTCGCGATCCGCTCTGGGCAGCGCGTCGGCGGGCACACGCGAGCCGGCGAAGCGCGTCCGTTCGCTCACGGCCAGGCGCCGGCTGTTGCGCCAGGCGCCTTGGTCGCGCTCCGCCGTCCAGTGTTCGCCTCGCGCTGGAGCGTCGAGCACGCCGAGCACCGGCACGCGATCCTCAACCAGCGCGACGGAAACGCACCAGCCGGGGCGGCCGCGAAGATAGTCGCGCGTGCCGTCGATCGGATCGACCACCCACACCCGACGCCGCTCGATCCGGTCGGAGGCGTCCAGTGTTTCCTCCGACAGCCAGCCGGCCTCCGGTTCCAGCGCCGACAGACGCTCGCGCAGGAATGAATCCACTTCCAGGTCGATGTCGCAGACCGGGTGCCCCGGCACCTTTTCCCATCGGCGGAATGCGCCGCCCGAGCGATCAAGCGCGATCCGCCCGGCCTCGGCGGTAATCTTCGAAACTTGCTCAAGCACCGGCGACGGTCATTCCTTCCACGCGCAAGGTGGGAACGTTCACCGCCCGGCGATGCTCCAGATCATCGGCCGCCGCCAGCGTGCGGAACATGTCGAGCAGATTGCTCGCGATGGTGATCTCGGCAACCGGTTCGGTGATCTCGCCATCCATGATGATGAAGCCGGACGCGCCACGGCTATAGTCGCCGGTGACGGGGTTCACCCCCTGCCCGATCAGCTCGGTGACGAACAGCCCGTGCTTGATATCGCCGATCAGTTCGGCGCGGCTGACCGCGCCCGCCGCAAGATCGACGTTGGTGGCACCGGCGCTTGGTGAGCCGCCGATCCCCCGGGTCGCATGCCCGGTCGGCTCGAGGCCGAGCTGCCGGGCCGAGGCGCTATCCATCAGCCAGCCGGTCAGCCGCCCTTCCCTGACCAGGTCACGGGGCGAAGTCGCCACTCCTTCCGCGTCGAACGGCTTGGAGCGAAGTCCTCGCGGCCGGTGCGGGTCGTCCCTGATCGTGATCCCCTGCCCGAAGATCGGCTCGTCCTCGCGGCCAAGCAGGAAGCTCGTCTTGCGGGCGATCGCGGCCCCGGTGATTGCGCTGAGAAGATGCCCGACCAGGCTCGCACCGACCCGGGGATCGAAGACGACCGGCATGGTGCCGCTCGCCAGCTTGGCTGGGTTCATCCTCGCCAGCGCGCGTTCGGCGGCGAGCCGGCCCAGGGGTTCGGGCTCGTCCAGGTCCGCATAGTGGCGCACGCTGTGACTGGCATAATCGCGTTGCATGCCGCTGCCCGCGCCCGCGATGACGCTGACCGAGCCCGAATAGCCGCTGGTCGTGTAGCCGCGGCAAAAGCCGTGGCTGGTCGCAAGCGCGATCACCGAGCGTCCGGCGCTGACGCCCGCGCCTTCCGAATTGGTGATGCCGGGAAAGCCGCGCGCGATCTCCTCGATCGCGAGCGCGCGAGCCTTGAGCTCGGTCGGGAGCGGGTCGGCGCCGTCATCGCCGGCGACGTCGGGCCCGGTGTCGCGCAGCAGCCGATCCTCGGGCGCGAGGCCCGAATAGGGGTCCTCCGGCGCTTCGCGCGCCATCGCAGCCGCCCTTTCCACCAGCGCGAGCAGCGCCTCGCGCGACAGGTCGGACGAGGACACGCTGGCCGAGCGCCGGCCGACGAACAGGCGCAGTCCGATCTCCTCCCCTTCCGAGCGCTCGACGTCCTCCAGCGCGCCGAGCCGCACCTGCACGCTGGTCGAGCCATCGCCGATATATATGGCATCAGCGGCGTCCGCTCCGGCTGTCCGGGCCGCTTCGATCAGCGCGGCGCAGCGCGCCTCCGCGTCTTTCACGCTTAACATTGCGCAGCGCTTAGGGGGGCACGGGCCCGGTGCCAAGCGTCAGCTCGTTCCCACCACCAGGCAGGCGAGGAACATGAGCAGGCCGGCGAAACGGTTGGAGCGGAACTTGGCGAGCGCGTCCGCGCCGTCGTCCGGTCGCAACGTCGCGACTTGCCAGAGGAGGTGCAGCGCGACCGGCAGCAAGGCGAGGAGGCCGAGCAGGTCGGGTCGCACTCGCCAGATCGCCGCGGCCCATAGCAGCAACGCCCCCGCGTAGAACAAGGCCACGCCCGGCCCGACCCGGCTTCCCAGTCTCAGCGCGGAGGAGCGGATGCCGGCCAGCGCGTCGTCCTCGCGATCCTGGAGGGCGTAGATCGTATCGTAGCCGATCACCCAGCAGACCGAACCGGACCACAGCAGCAGGGCCGCCAAGTCCAGCTCCCGCGTCACCGCCGGCCACCCGACCAGCGCGCCCCAGGAGAAGACCAGGCCCAGCCACGCCTGCGGCCACCAGGTGATCCGCTTCATGAACGGATAGCCGGCGACGAGTACGAGACTCCCCAAGGCTATCAGCTGGGCCGATCGCTGGAGCTGAAGCAGCACTGCCAACCCGATCAGGCACAACGTAGCCAGCAGGACGCACGCGGACCGGACCGACACGCGCCCGCTGGCGAGCGGCCGCAGCCTGGTCCGCTCCACTCGTGCGTCGAGATCGCGGTCGACGATGTCGTTGTAGACACAACCCGCGCTCCGCATTGCGAACGCGCCCAATCCGAACCACAGGATCAGCTCGGCCCCGCCCGGCCCGACGCCCGCGAGCGCCACGCTCCAGGCGCATGGCCAGAAGAGCAGCCACGCCCCGATCGGCCGGTCGAGCCGCATCAGCGACGCATAAGGCCGGACGGCCCGCGGCAGGACGCCGATCAGCCCCCGCCGCTCGCTGTCCGGAACGATATCTTGCACGTCCACCCGCTCTGTTTCGGCTCGCTTAAGGCCAATCGCAACCTTTGCGCGCTAGGCGCAGCTTCCATGCGAATGGCCTATCTCATCCTCGCCCACCGCGACATGGACCAACTCGGCGCGCTCGTCACGCGCCTGCTGCGCGACGATTCCGAGGACCGCGTAGTCATCCACTATGACCGCGGTAGTCCCGTGTCGGACGAGGAGTTGCAAGGCTTTGCCAACCGCTTCGGCGGCGCGGTCTCGCTTACCCCGCGCGTTCGCTGCCTGTGGGGCCATCACAGCCAGGTGGAGGCCGAGTGGCTGCTCAAGAAGGCCGCGACCAAACTTCCCGTGGACTGTGCCCACCTGATCAGCGGCCAGGACTGGCCGGTGGCAAGCAAAGCGGCAATGATCGCGGGCATCGATCCCGACGTGAGCTACGTCAGCTTTGAAACTCCTGACCTCACTGAGCGCATGGACGATTATCATTTCCATGACCGCATACTCGGCCCCAACCCACACCCGACGGCCTATCGCTATCATCTCGACATGAACCTCCGGCGCGCAGCCCGCCTCTACACGCGCCTGCGCGGACCCCGAACTTGCCCGCTCGGCCCGTCCTGGAAGAAGGGGTCGGCCTGGTGGTCGCTTCCCAAGCAAGCCCTCGACTATGCCGTTCCGCGGATCGGGTCGCTGATCGACACCGGCCGTGTCCGCCACACGCTGTGCGGCGACGAGCACGTCATCCACACAGTCATGGCCTACTCGCCGTTCGCTGCTCGAATGGCGGAGAATCGCCGCTTCATCCGCTGGAAGCCGGGCACATCGAACCCGGAGCTTCTCCGCGAGGCCGACGAGCCCGCCATGCGCGCCTCGGATGCCTGGTTCGCTCGCAAAGTCGACCGCAACGTAGACCCGTTCTTCCTGAAGCTTTGAGGCTCGGCTAAGCGGGGCGGATGCCCGCCACTCCCGCATGGCCGCCGGCCAGCCTGCCACGCCTGTTCGTACCCGAGCCGCTGGCCGCGGCCACAACGCTGAAGCTGGAGGGCAATCAGGCCAATTACCTCGCCAACGTGATGCGGCTCGGCCCGGGCGATCGAGTCAAGCTGTTCGACGATCGCACCGGCGAGTGGCTCGCCGAAATCGTCGATGCCGGCAAGCGCCGTGTGACTCTCAGCATTACCGAGCACCTGCGCCCACGCGAACCCGTTCCCGACCTGTGGCTCCTGTTCGCGCCCTTGAAGCGCGGACGCATCGACATGCTCGTTGAAAAGGCGACCGAGCTCGGCGTCGCGCGGCTGCTCCCCGTCGTCACCCGCCGGACCGTCGTCGACCGGGTCAAGGACGAACGCCTGCTCGCCCACATGGTTGAGGCCGCCGAACAGTGCGAGCGCACCGCGTTGCCGGAGCTCGCCGACGCCGTGATGCTCCAGGATCTTCTCGCCGCCTGGCCCGCCGAGCGCACCCTCCTGTTCGCGGACGAGACCGGCGGACGGCCTCTGCTCGAGCAAGCGGCGCCCGGGCCGGCCGGGATCCTGATCGGCCCGGAAGGCGGTTTCACCAACGAGGAGCGCGCTGCGATCCGCGCCCACCCTGCCGCCCGCGCGATCTCGCTTGGGCCGCGCATCCTGCGCGCCGAAACGGCGGCCCTCGCCGCAGTCGCGCTCTGGATGGCGGCGGCGGGCGATTGGGGCGACGCTCCGCGAAGCTCCGTAGCCGATTGAAACCGGCTGGCAGGGCCCCTGCCGCCCCGCTATGGCGCGCGGCGATGACAACCCGAACCGACAGCGACCGCTTGGATCCCACGATCGAGAGCCGCGAGGACCTGCTTCGCCCTTTCGTCAAAGGCGAGAAGCCCAAGGCGGACTGGCGGATCGGGACGGAGCATGAGAAATTCGTCTATCGCGTGTCCGATCACCGCGCGCCCAGCTATGATGAACCCGGCGGCATCCGCGATCTCCTCCTCGGCCTTACGGAATTCGGCTGGAGGCCTGTGGAAGAAGGGGGAAAGGTCATTGCGCTCTCCGGCCCTGACGGAACCGTCAGCCTAGAGCCCGCCGGCCAGCTCGAGCTCTCTGGCGCCCCGCTCGAGCATCTTCACCAGACCTGCGCGGAGGCCGGTCGCCATCTCGACCAGGTGAAGACTGTGGGCGACCGCCTCGGCCTTGGCTTCCTCGGCCTCGGAATGTGGCCGGACAAAAGGCGCGAAGACCTGCCGATCATGCCCAAGGGCCGCTACGAGATCATGCTGCGCCACATGCCGCGCGTCGGCACTCTCGGGCTGGACATGATGCTGCGCACCTGCACGATCCAGGTGAACCTCGACTACGCCTCCGAAGCCGACATGGCGCAGAAGTTCCGCGTCGGCCTCGCGCTCCAGCCGCTCGCGACCGCCCTGTTCGCCAGCTCGCCCTTCACGGAGGGCAAGCCCAACGGGTTCCTGTCCTATCGCAGCCATATCTGGTCGGACACCGACCCTGCCCGCACGGGAATGCTCCCATTCGTGTTCGAGGATGGTTTCGGATACGAGCGCTACATCGACTACGCGCTCGACGTGCCGATGTACTTCGTGTTTCGCGACGGCCGCTATATCGATGTTGCCGGCCATTCCTTTCGCGATTTTCTCCGCGGCGAGCTTTCCGCGCTGCCAGGGGAGAAGCCGCTCCTGTCGGATTGGAACGACCACCTGTCCACCGCCTTTCCTGAAGTCAGACTCAAGAGCTTCCTTGAGATGCGCGGCGCTGACGGCGGGCGTTGGAGCCGGATCTGTGCCCTCCCCGCGCTTTGGGTCGGCTTGCTCTACGATCAGACGGCGCTGGACGCCGCTTGGGACGAAGTGAAGCATTGGACGCTGGAGGAGCGCCAAAGCTTGCGCGATACGGTGCCCCGCCTCGCATTGGACGCCGCTGTCCCGGGCGGCGAAACCCTCAAGCAGCTCGGCGAACGCATCCTCGACATCGCGGAAGCGGGCCTAAACGCCCGCGCCGCTCACAACGCCGCCGGCGACAATGAGAGCGGGTTCCTCGATACCCTGCGAGAGATTGTCGCCCGCGGCGCGTCTCCCGCCCAGATCCTGCTCGATCGCTACCACGGGGATTGGAAAGGCAAGGTTGACCCGATTTACGACGAAATGAGCTTCTAGCCCTGCTTCAATCCGCGCTCAGCAACCTGCCGCTGGGCTGGCCGGCCCGGCGAAAGATCGTTGAGGGGAAGGAACAACCTCTCGGCTGAGGCGTCTCTCCCGCAGACCGATGCAAAGCGCTCGGTTTCGTTTAGATGGAACAGGAGGGACGCGAATGATTAACTTAATCATTGCGCTTGTGATTGGCGGCATCATCGGCTGGCTGGCCAGTATCGTCATGCGCACCGATGCTCAGCAGGGCATTTTTCTCAATGTCGTGGTTGGCATCGTCGGCTCGCTGCTCGGCAGTTTCCTGGCTCAGGCGCTGGGATTGACACGGGGCACGATCCTCGACGCGCCGTTTAGCCTGACGACCCTTCTCGTCGCGCTTGTGGGCGCGATTATCCTGCTCGCGATCGTGAACCTTTTCCGTCGGGGCAGAGTGCGCTAACGCTTTGAATTCTTCCTCTTCCGAGAAGCTCCGGCCCGAAAAGCCGGAGCTTCTTTGTTTTCAGAATGCCGCGGCTGGCCATCGGCGCGACTTACTCGGCCGGAAGCGCCTCCGGGCTCCTGCGCCTCAGCTTTCCGATCAGCCGCGGGAGCGGGCCGTTGCGGTCCATCCACTCGACATATTCTCGGTAAGCCGGATCGGCGCTGAGGTGCCGCTCCTCCGTCCGCGCCCGCCAATAATAAACGCCGGTGACGATCCCCAGCACGACCGTGTTGCGTATCATGTCGACCAAACTGCCCGTGGTCGCCAGGAACGGCATGGTCGCCAGCCACCAGAACAGGTTCTTGGACACATAGGCCGGATGCTTGGTCCAGGCATAAGGGCCGTGAGTCAGAATGCCGCGATGGGTGAGGTTCGAGAAACGGATGCCGAACGCGACCGTCGCCCAGGCGTAGATCGCCGTCAGCATCACCAGGGCAAGGCCCATCACGGCCGTGCCGAGCGGATAGGCTTCGAGCCAGTAGATCCAGGCGTCCGATCCGGCCGTGCCCTGATGGTAGTCGAGCGGCCCGCCCGAATTCATCATGATGAACGGCGGGTAGCAGATCAAAGCCGCCGTCCAGCCCGCCGCATAGGGATTGGCCGAGCGGATGTGCGCGTCGAGCGGCTTGCAGGTCAGCATGTAACCGACCGTCGCGAAGCTCACATCGATCATGAACATGATCGCGATCAACCAGATGGTGAGCCGTACGGGATTGGCGGTGACGTCCTCGGCGGGCGCGCGGATCACGTCCGCCCAATTGCCCGGCACGATCGAGAGCATGAAGGCGAGGAAGAAACCCTTCACCGCCCATGAGCGCAGGAAATCATAGACGATCTCCCGGTCCACTCCGTCGCGACGCCCGATGATCAGCCGCCCGAGATGCCAAGCCCCATCGCGCGGCTCCCTGAGCCGGCGGTCCAACCACAGCACGTACGGGATCGAGATCAGTAGCAGCGGCAAGGCGCCCAGCCCGAGCACCTGCATCGCGAACAGATAATTTCCGTCCCAATACCAGCGACCGATGCAGTAGAGGCAGGCGATCGCGCTCCAGATCGCCCACAGGCCGGTGATCTTGGCGAGACTGAAATCAACCGTCTCGCGCCACGGCCTCCGCAGCGCCCAGTCGATGCCCGTGCTCGGATTGCGGTGCACCTTGTCGACCAGCAGCGACCAGAGCACCATCGGCACGCCGCAGGCCAGCAAGGCGCACAGCGCGGCGAGCGGCCCCTCCATTCCGAAGCTGCGCGCGGCCGCTACCCAGGCTCCGAGGCCGATCAGCCCGGCAATCCCAACCCCATGACTCACGGCGGAGCGGGGGCGCGGATCGGCGCGAAGCAGCGCTTCGATCTTCGTCTCGGCGTTCATGGCGGCAGGAATAATGGAAGTTGGTCAATACAGTGTGAAGAGCGTGGTCCCGCTCGCGGTCCCGCATCGGGATGCAGTAGCCGCCCGTGCGTGAGGTAAGCGCTTCTTAAACCTCTCTTGTTCTAAGCTTTTGCCGGGAGCGGAACCGACACCTGTCGATCCCGCTGGGCAGGGGAGATACGAGGTGGGTTTGGAGCAGGCCTTGGAGGAGACGACTTTCTCCTTTTCGAGCGAGACCCCGCGTCCGCCGGAGCGAAGACAGGCCCAGCGGCACATGACGATCCTGCGGGTCGGCACGCTGTTCACCGGCGGCCGACGCGAGCTCTGCCTCATCCGCAACATCTCCGCCGGCGGCCTGATGGCCCACATCTACTCAAATCTGGCAGTGGGGGACGCGGTCGCCGTCGAACTCAAGACCAATCAGCGTATCGGGGGGCGGGTCACCTGGATCGAGGGATCGAATGTCGGAATCAGTTTCGACGTTCCGATCGATGTCGAGGAGATCCTCGCCAGCCATTCCGGCCTGGAAGACGGATGGCGGCCACGCCTACCCCGCGTGGAGGTGGACCGCCTCGCAACCCTGCGAATAGGCGCGCGCGTTTACGGTGTCAGCATCCGCGACATCAGTCAGGGCGGTGTCAAGCTGGAGACCGATCAGCCAATCGACGCCGGAGAAGATGTCGTCCTGACGCTTGAGAAGCTTCCGTCGGTTCACGGCGTCACCCGCTGGTACCATGCCGGCCTGTGCGGCATTTCGTTCAACCAGGTGATCCCGTTCCGGGACCTGATGGGCTGGCTCCGGACCGACTGAGTCGGGCCGGCTCAGTGCCGGCAGATCGGCGTATCCAGCCAGTCCGATCCCAACGCCTGCAGCTCGGCGCGAATCTCTTCCTGCACCGCCGCGTCGCCGCTGCGGATCGCCCATTCGAGCTTGTGCATGGCGACCGAGATCCGCTCGGCTAGGGTCACATCAGCTCGCGGAGCCTGCATCCGCCGCAGATCGTCGATCGCCGAGAACATGGCCCCTGTCAGACCGGCGGGAGGGCAGTCGCCGGAGCAAAGCTCCTCGACCACTTGATAAACCGACATATAGGCATTGCTGTGCTGGGCGATTGGCATGGTGTGGACCTCCTGCCCAACAGCTAGCCGGCAGATGGTTACCAACTCGTTAGCGATGCCTGGTGACGTTCCGATAACCACCGCACCGCCTGTTGACGCTGCCGGGCCGCTCGTGGCAGTTGGCCCGAGGCGAGCGGGTATAGCTCAATGGTAGAGCACTAGCCTTCTCAAATTGGCTGGCCCGGTTCGTAGCTGCAAGCAGCGGCAACTTGCCCTCTATGAGAGCCGTCCTCCCCACATCTTGCAACGCTCATTCCCGCCAGGTTCCGGGTGAAATGTCACGCGGCTCACACCGGCGCGGCTGCCTCTCAGAGTTCGACCGGCTCGTCGGGCTTGCATTCGCCCGTGCTTGCGTCCTCCCGATGGAGGCGATTGCCGATTTTGCAATAAGCGTAACGCGTCTGGAGGTTAGCCTCTACTGCACGAGCGTCCTTGCACTCGTGGCTCGAAGGATTCGCGGAACGGGCACAATCTTTCACCGACAACTTGAGAGAGAGGATATCATCAGCCTCCGACGCAGCGCTGACCGCACC
>NZ_DASVTH010000061.1:0-122781 GCF_036387615.1 Allosphingosinicella sp. | reverse complement strand
GGCTTGCCTTACTCGAGCCTCCTCTTATTGAGGCGCAAATTCCAGGGAACGCCACCACATGCACGATCTCCTCATGACCCTCTCGGCCGCGGCCGCGCCTGCGCTCGGTGAGGGCGGCTTGGCCGGCATGTGGCAGGCGGTGGTGAAAGACCTCTCCAGCCTCAACACGGCAGCGGCGTGGGTGGTGTTCGGCCAGGTGCTGATGATCGACATCATGCTCGCCGGCGACAACGCCATCGTGGTCGGAGCGCTCGCCGCCGGCCTTCCTGCCGATCAACGCAAGAAGGTCATCCTGATCGGCATTATCGCCGCTCTGGTGTTGCGCATCTTTTTTGCCCTTCTGGTTACCCAGCTCATGCAGATCGTGGGCCTGATCTTCGCCGGCGGACTGCTTCTGCTGTGGGTCAGCTGGAAGATGTACCGCGAGCTTCATCATTCGGGCGCAGCCGGGGGTTCGCCGGAAATCGATGGCGACGAGCACGCGAACGTCCCGCCGGCCAAGAGCTTCGCCGGCGCTGCCTGGGCGGTCGCGGTTGCGGACGTCTCGATGAGCCTGGATAACGTGCTCGCCGTCGCCGGCGCTGCTCGCGAGCATCCGGGCATCCTGATCATCGGCCTGCTGCTCGCTGTCGCTCTGATGGGCGTCGCGGCCAACATCCTTGCCCGCTACATCGAGCGTTACCGGTGGATCGCCTGGTTCGGGCTCGTCGTCATCGTCTATGTCGCGGGCAAGATGATCTACGAGGGCTTCATCGATCCCTCGGTCGGCGTGACGACTCTGTTCAGCTGACGTCGACCTCCACGTTCCCGCGGAAGCGAGACAAGCTTCCGGCTTTTCTACGGCAGGAGGATGGTCGATCCGGCCGTCCTGCGCCCCTCCAGCGCGCTGTGCGCCGCGGCGGCTTCGAGCAGCGGGTACCGCGCCCCGATCTGTGGCTTGACCACCCCGCCCGCCACCATCTCGAACAGCCGCGCCGCCGAATGCTCCAGCTCCTTGCGATCCGCGACATAGTCGAACAAGCTCGGTCTCGTCAGGAACACCGATCCGGCCCGGCCCAATTCGAGCGGGCTGAAAGGCGGCACCGGCCCCGATGCGTTCCCGTAGCTGACGATCATTCCCCGCTTGGCGACCGAGCCGAGCGAAGCCGCCCAGCTGGCCGCTCCCACACCGTCCAGCACCACCTGGACGCCGCGCCCGCCCGTCAAGCGCCTCACTTCGCCCGCCAGTTCCTCCATCGCGCAGCTCAGTGCTTGATCCGCGCCGAGCGCCGTCGCTTTCGTCGCCTTCTCGGCACTCCCGGCGTGCGCGATGACGACGGCGCCGAGCGCCTTCAGCCATGGCACCAGGATCGATCCCACGCCGCCGGCGGCTGCATGAACCAGAACGGTGTCTCCATCCTGCACCTTTGCGCAGCGTTCGATCAGCATCTCCGCCGTGCAGCCCTTCAGCATGATGGCTGCGGCTTCCTCGCCTTTCACGCTGTCCGGCAGCTTCACGAGGCGCGATGCCTGGATGGTCCTGTGTGTCGCATAGGCTCCGAGTGGTCCAGAGAAGTATCCCACACGGTTCCCCTCCAGGAACCCGGTCACCCCCGCTCCGAGGCCCTCGACCAGACCCGCCGCCTCGACGCCGAGCCCAGATGGCAGCGGTACCGGATAGAGTCCTGACCGGTGGTAGGTGTCGATAAAATTGAGCCCGATCGCCTCGTGACGAACCAGCACTTCGCCGTCGCCCGGCGGAGGAACATCCATCGGTTCCGCTTCGAGAACTTCCGTGCCGCCCGTCGCTCGCAAGCAGAATCGGTACGCTTCAGCCATGCTCGTTCTCCAGCCTTGCACCAACCGGCGCGACCGCTCACATCTGCGCTGCCCAGCCTGAACCGCAAGGAGCGCAGATGAAGGTCACCGTCAACGTCGATTGCACGCCCGAGGAGGCGCGGCGCTTCCTCGGCCTGCCGGACCTCACGCCCGTCCACCAGGCCTATGTCGATATGCTGCAACGCGCCGTTGCCGATGGCGTCACGCCTGACATGGTCGCCGACATGATGAAGAGCTGGGGACCCATGACCGAAGCCGGTTTGGGTGTCTGGCGCCAGATGTTCGAACAGGTGAGCGGGAAGAGGTGAACGCCGACACGATTTTCGCGCTCTCTTCCGGCCAACCTCCAGCCGCTATCGCCATCGTCCGATTGAGCGGCCCGGCCGCCGCATCTGCCTTGGAGACGCTGGCCGGCTTACTCCCCGTTCCCCGCACCGCCAGTTTGCGGACCATCGCTCACCCAGCGACCGGAGAACCCCTCGATCGCGCCATCCTGCTTTTCTTCCCGGGCCCGGACAGCGCGACCGGTGAAGACATCGCCGAGCTGCATCTTCACGGCGGCCGATCCGTCGTGGCGGCGGTTCTCGATGCACTCGGAAGCATCAACGGTCTTCGCAGCGCGCAACCGGGCGAGTTCACCCGCCGCGCGTTCGAGAATGGCCGGATGGATCTTGCCGAGGCTGAAGGACTGGCCGACCTGCTCGCCGCCGAGACCCAATCCCAGCGTCGCGCCGCCTTGGCGCTCGCCGGGGGAGCGCTCAGTCGCCGGGTCGAGGCGTGGCAGGATCGCCTTCTTCAACTCGCGGCCGCCGTCGAGAGTCTGCTCGACTTCTCCGATGAGGGCGACGTGGGTGACGAGCTTCCGACCAGCTGGACGGCCGCTCTTGGTTCGTTGACCGTTGAACTCGACCAGCTCCTGCGAAGCCCACCTGCCGAACGGCTGCGCGATGGGATCCGCGTGGTAATCGCCGGGCCCCCCAATGCGGGCAAGTCGAGCCTGCTCAACTGGCTCGCTGGGCGCCGCGCCGCGATTACTTCCGCGATTGCGGGCACGACCCGCGATCTGATCGAGGCGCCGACTGCGATCGGCGGCGCGCCCTTTCTGCTAGTAGACACGGCGGGCTTACGGGAGGGTGCGGATGCGATCGAGGCGGAGGGCGTGAGCCTCGCGCGCGCGAGCATGGCCGCCGCGGACCTGATCCTCTGGTTGGGCGATCCGCACGACTGCCCCGATCCTGCCCGATCCATCCTCGTCGCCTCGAAGGCAGACCTCTATCCGGAGCCGCGGCGCCCTCTGGCTGACATTCACGTCTCCGCGGAGACGGGGGAAGGAATGGACGCGCTGATCGCCCTCATGGTCGATCGAGGCCGCGCGCTGCTGCCCCGGGAAGGCGAGGTGGCGGTCAACGCTCGGCATCGAGCCGCTCTGGCTGACTGCGTCTGCCACTTGCACTCGGCGGCGAACTCCACGGACCTCCTTATCGTTTCTGAATCCCTGCGCCTCGCCCGCGCGTCACTCGATCGCATCACCGGTCGCGCCGGCGTGGAGGACATGCTCGACCGGCTGTTCAGCTCCTTCTGCATCGGCAAATGACTAGATCGAAGTTTCACGTGAAACAGCGCGACCGACGAAGCCTCTCCTTCGACAAACCGGGCCCGTCCCGCTAGAGGGCTGATGATGCCTACCACCACTTACGATGTCATTGTGGTCGGGGGCGGCCATGCCGGCTGCGAAGCTGCGGCCGCCGCGGCCCGCCTGGGCGCCTCTGTCGCACTCGTCAGCTTCAGCCGCGAAACCATCGGCGCCATGTCGTGCAACCCGGCAATCGGAGGGCTCGGCAAGGGTCACCTTGTTCGCGAGGTCGACGCGTTCGACGGCCTGATCGCCCGCGCCGCCGACCACGCCGCAATTCACTATCGCGTGCTGAATTCCAGCAAGGGCGCGGCAGTCCGGGGTCCCCGCGTCCAGGCGGACCGGAGCCGCTTCAAGGCAGCGATCCACGCGTTGCTGGATTCCGAGCCGAACCTCGAGATTGTGGAAGGCGAAGCCGCCTCGTTACACCTGCCCGGCGGGGGCAAGCAGGTGCGCGGTCTTCGGCTGGCGGACGGCAGGCTATTGGAGGCGCCAGCCGTCGTCCTCGCCACGGGCACCTTCCTGGGCGGCAAGCTTCACTTCGGAATGTCCAGCCGCGCCGGCGGGCGGGTCGGCGAGTCCGCAGCGACTTCGCTGGCCGCTCAGCTGCGGGCCCTCGGCCTCCCGATCGCACGCCTGAAAACCGGAACCCCGCCGCGACTGGACGGCCGCACCATCGACTGGACCGTCCTCGAACGACAGCCCTCCGACGAGGGCGACTGGACTTTCTCCTCGATGAGTGACGGCCGCCCGGCGCCCCAGCTCTTTTGCGCCGTCACCCGCACCAACCAGCGCACCCACGATCTGATCCGCGCCTCGCTCGACCGCTCCCCACTGTTTGCGGGCGAGATCGAGGGCGTCGGGCCGCGTTATTGTCCGTCGATCGAGGACAAGGTTCATCGCTTCGGCGACCGTGACGGCCACCAGATCTTTCTCGAACCGGAAGGCCTGGATGATCATCTCGTCTACCCAAACGGCATCTCGACGTCGCTGCCCGAGGACGTCCAGCTTGACATGGTGCGCTCTATGCGGGGTCTGGAACGGGCAGAGATCGTCCAACCAGGTTATGCGGTGGAATATGACTATGTGGACCCGCGCACGCTCGACCCCACACTGTCGGTCCGCGCTGACCTGATCCATGGCCTGTACTTGGCCGGCCAGATCAACGGCACGACCGGCTACGAGGAAGCCGCCGCCCAGGGGCTCGTCGCCGGCCTGAACGCCGCGGCCTGGGTGGCAGGAAAGCCGCACGTGATCTTCGATCGTAGCGAGTCCTATATCGGGGTCCTCGTCGACGATCTCACGCTACAGGGCGTCACCGAGCCTTACCGTATGTTGACAGCGCGCGCCGAGTACCGGCTTCGCCTTCGGGCGGACAATGCCGACGCGCGGCTGACCCCGAAGGCGATAACGATCGGCTGCGTCGGTCCGGAGCGCCGCGCCCGGTTCGAGCAGTCTCGTCGTGATCGGGCCCGGGTAGAAGATGAACTCGGCCGGCGCTTCACCGGCGTGCAACTGAACAGCGCAGGGGTGTCGGTTCGGGATGACGGGGTTAAGCGCACCCTCGCCGATTGGCTCCGCTTTCCGGAGCTGGACGCGACCGGCCTCATTCAGCTCGCACGTGCGCTCGCCACCTCCCCCCTCTCTATCGTGGAGGAAGCGGTTCAGGACCATCGCTACGCTCCGTATATCGCGCGACAGCAAGCCGAGCTCACCCGGCTCAAAGCTGACGAAGCGGTACGCATACCCACCATGATCGACTATCATTCCCTACCTGGACTCTCGACCGAGATGGCGGAACGCCTGGCGGCCAGCCGCGCCCAGACGCTCGGCGCCGCGGCCCGGATTCGCGGCATCACTCCGGCAGCTCTAACCGCAATCCTGGTCCACGCGCGGCGCAAAGCCGCCTGATGAGCGAGGATGCGCGCCGCATTCTCGCGGAGCAGTTCGGCGTTTCACGTGAAACACTCGACCGCCTCTCCGTCTTCGTCGATCTCCTCGCCCGCGAGAACCAGCATCAGAATCTCATCGCGCGCGGCACTTTCGGCAACATCTGGTCGCGCCACATCCTCGATTCCGCGCAACTCCTTCGGTTCGTCCCCGCAGCAGCCCGCACATGGCTGGACCTCGGAACCGGTGCCGGATTTCCGGGACTTGTCGTCGCAGCGCTCCATCCGGTGCAGGTCACCATGGTGGAAAGCCGGCGATTACGCGTCGATTTCCTCCGGCGCGCGGCCGAGACTCTCGCCCTGCCCAGTTCAACACAAATTCTGTGCAGCCGGGTAGAGCGATTGGAACTGCCCACTCAGGACGTAATCAGCGCCCGCGCATTCGCGCCGCTGGACCGCTTGCTGGACCTTGGCCAACGCTTCGCCGCACCACAGACTCGCTGGGTCTTACCCAAGGGCAGAAATGCACAGTCGGAACTGGATGCAGTCCGGTCTTCGTGGCAAGGTAAGTTCCACGTGGAACCAAGCCTGACAGATCCCGAAGCGGGGATAATCATTGCGGAACAGGTTCGGCGGAGGGGCAGGGGTTAAACAAAGAAATGATCCGGATCGCGGTTGCCAACCAGAAGGGTGGAGTCGGCAAGACCACGACCGCGATCAATCTCGCCACCGCGCTTGCTGCGACCGGCTGGCGCGTTCTCCTGATCGACCTTGATCCGCAAGGCAATGCATCGACCGGTCTTGGAGTAGCGCATTCCCAGCGCCAGCAGTCCAGCTACGAACTGCTCACGGGCCAGTGCAGGCTCGAACAGGCGGTCGTCCCGACCCGGGTTCCGCGCCTCGACCTCATTCCCGCCACGGTGGATCTGTCCGGCGCGGAGATTGAACTGGTCGAGCTTGAGGACCGTACTCACCGGCTCGACAAAAGCCTTGTCGACGCGAGTGCACGCTGGGACATTTGCCTGGTCGACTGCCCGCCCTCACTCGGTATACTGACGATCAATTCGCTGGTGGCTGCCAACTCGGTCCTGGTTCCACTCCAGGCGGAGTTCTTCGCGCTGGAAGGCCTCAGCCAGCTTCTCCAGACAATCGAGCGGATTCGCGCCCGCTTCAACCCGGAGCTCTCCATCCTTGGCGTGGCGCTCACGATGTTCGATCGGCGTAACCGATTGTCCACGCAGGTGGCGGACGACGTCCGCGCCTGCCTCGGCAAGGTTGTTTTTCAGACCGTGATTCCGCGCAACGTCCGCCTGTCGGAAGCGCCGAGCCATGGCGTCCCCGCGCTCATCTACGACCATCGTTGTTCCGGATCGGAGGCTTATATGGCGCTTGCACGTGAGTTGATCGACCGCTTGCCGAAACCGGCAGCCGCGGCATGAGCGAGCCGCTTCGCAAGCGACCGGCCGGGCTCGGTCGCGGCCTGTCTTCGCTGCTCGGCGAAGTCGCGCACGAGGCGCCGGTCGGCGGCAGCGGGACCGTCCAGACGCTGCCCGTCGCGAGCATCGAGCCGCATCCGGATCAGCCGCGACGGCATTTCGACGAGGACGCACTTGCGGAACTCGCCGAGTCTATCCGGCTGCGGGGCCTTATTCAGCCGATCGTTGTCCGCCCGAACGGCCACCGGTACCAGATCGTCGCCGGCGAGCGCCGCTGGCGCGCCGCGCAAAGAGCGCAGCTTCACGAGGTTCCGGTCATCATCCGCGAGTTCGACGATGGTGAGACGCTCGAGGTCGCGCTGATCGAAAATGTGCAGCGCCAGGATCTGAACGCAATCGAGGAAGCGGAGGGCTACAAGCGGCTGATCGACCAATTTGGCCACACGCAGGATGCGCTCGGTAAACTCGTCCACAAGTCGCGCAGCCACGTCGCCAATCTGCTTCGCCTGCTCGAGCTCCCTGAGCGCGTGCGCACGTCCGTCGCCACGGGCGAACTCAGCATGGGCCATGCCCGCGCGCTCGTGCCGGCACAGAACCCGCAGGCCTATGCTGACGAGGTCGTCAGGCGGGGGCTCTCGGTCCGCGACACGGAAAAGCTTGTCCGGATGGGCCTCGGCCGGAAGGCCAGCCAGCCTCGCCTGCAATATGCGAAGGCGGCGAACGAGGATATCGACGCTCTACAGCGTCAGCTCGGCGACCTGCTTGGGCTGAAGGTCACGATCAGCCACGGTGACGACGGCGGAACGGTTTCGCTTGGCTATTCCACGCTCGACCAGCTCGACATGATTTGCCAGCGGCTCAGCGGTGAGAAGATCTAGCGCAACCGAGCCGCTTGCCGGCAGATTGCGAATAGCTCTTCATCGACTGCTAGCGGGCCAAGGCCGCCCGATGCCTTGACCTGACGCTCGGCCTCGAGCAGCCGGCCCATCCCGCGGGCGATCATCTCCGCGGGCCAACGGGCGAGCTGGCTGGTGATCGCGTCCTTCTCCTTCCAGAAGATCGCCTTGCCGCGCGCGGCGACTACGGACTCGACGCTTCTCCCACTCTCCACTTCAGCACGCATGCCGGCGAGCATAGCGAGGCGGCGCAGGACCGCCCGGATCAGCGGGATCCCTTCTATGCCTTCGCTGGACAGGTGGAGGAGTTCGGCCTGCAAGCGCGCAGGATCGCCGTTTCCGACGCTGTCGACCAGCCGGCTGAGGTCGCCTTCCTCCCGAGCCGCGCCGATCGCCGCAATCGCTTCCTCTTCGACCATCTGAGGCCGTTCAGGCGCGGCATCGAGGAATAGCGCTATCTTCACCAGCTCCTGCTCGATGATCGCACGATTCCCCGCCGTGCTGTCGGAAATCATGCGGGCGACTTCCGGGCGGATCGAAAGCCCCTTCTCACGGGCGAGTTCCTGCACCAGGCGTGGCGCGTTGCGCGCATCAGGCAGGTAGCTGACGAGGGCCAGCGCCTGCTTGGACGCGAGAGCGAGCTTGAGCAGTTTGCTGGTGGGCTTCAAAGCGCCCGCCACAATGACCACCATGTTGCCGGCGGCGGCCGCTTCGAGCAGGCCCTCGACTGCCGTCACCACTTCTTCCCCGGCCGGCTCCACCACGATGTGACGCGCCTCGCCGAACAGCGACATGGACGCCGCTTCGTCGGCGAGCCTGGCCGGATCGCCCCTGAGCTCTGCACCGCTCATCTCCACCCTTTCGCCCCCACTTGCGCCGGCGAGCTTCGCAAGGGCGCGCGAGCCCGCCTCGTCGGGGCCGTAGAGAAGAATGAAGCGCTGGGCGGGGGAGGGCGCCTTCAGCGCGCGCTCGACGGCGGCTCTGTCCGCCCTCACCGACCGGGGCCGGTCCGCGACGAATAGAGGGCGACACGGGTAACGATTTGATCGGCCACTTCCCGTGCCAGCCGCTCGAGCGCAGTCTGTTCGGCAGCAACCGTGGCGTATTCGGAGCTGACCACGTCGATGCCCGCATCCGAACCGGCGGTCGCGTCCAGCAGCACTGTGCCGACGGCAGCGTCGACCAGCCGGTAGCGCGCGCGCAGTGTGCGGCGCTCGCGAGCGACAGCGTCATCACGCCGGATGCCAAAGCCAATGATGTCGTCGTCCAGTTCCACTTCGAGCCGATAGCGCGCCTGCACGCCGGCAGGCGCCCCGAGCCGATCCTCAAGCGCGGTGCGGACCATCCACCCAGATCGCCCGCCGATCGGAGCGACATCGACGGAGCGAAGGCTCTGCGCCACCGCTCCGGCTCCTCCGCCGCTATAGAGGGGGCGCAGGCCGCATCCGGCGAGGAGCAGGGTAGAGGCGAGAAGGATGAAGAGCCTCATGCCACCAGGTTCACGAGACGATCGGGTACCACGATGACTTTCCTGGGGGCTCTGCCCTCCAGAATCCGGACGATCTTCTCGGACGCCAGGGCAAGCTCCTCCAGAGTCTCGCGCGGCGCACCCTTCGGAGCGGTCAGCGTATCGCGCAATTTCCCATTGATCTGAACCGCGATGGTGACTTCGTCCTCGATCAGGAGTGCCGGATCGGCGTCCGGCCAATCGGCTTCGGCGATGAGCCCCTCGCCGCCGCGCGTTGCCCAGGCTTCCTCGGCGAGGTGGGGCACCATGGGTGCGACCAGCCTCAGCATCGCTCCTGCCGCTTCGTCTCGGGAGGTGGTCGGTGCCGCCTTCTCGATCGCGCTGGCAAGTTCGTATAGATTCGCCACTGCCTTGTTGAACGCGAGCGCCTCGATATTCGTGCTGACGGCGGCGATGGTCCGGTGGAGCTTGCGATCAAGTGCCGGATCGCGGCCGTGCCCCGCGCCCTCACCGTTCTGGATGCGCCACAGTCGCTGGACGAACCGCCAGGCGCCCTCGATCCCGGCCTCTGTCCATTGCAAGTCTCGCTCGGGCGGCGAATCCGATAACAGGAACCAGCGCAGCGCATCGGCGCCATATTGCTCCACGATGGGTTCGGGAGGCACCGTATTCTTCTTGGACTTGGACATCTTTTCGATGCGTCCGATCTCGACAGCGCTCCCGGTGGCGGATTCCAGCAGACCCCCCGGGCCGACCTCGACCTCCTCAGGCGAGAGCCAGCGTCCATCGAGCGAACGATAGGTCTCGTGTGTCACCATGCCTTGAGTGAAAAGTCCGGCGAAAGGCTCGGAAACGCCGATCCGTCCGATGCGATGCAGCGCACGAGTCCAGAAGCGCGCATACAGAAGATGCAGGATCGCATGCTCCACCCCGCCGATATATTGATCGACGGGAAGCCACTGCGCCGCAATTTGCGCGTCGAACGGCTGGTCTCCGGGCTGGCTGGCGAAACGGATGAAATACCAGCTCGAATCAACGAAAGTATCGAGCGTGTCGGTCTCTCGGACCGCGCTGCCGGCGCAGCGTGGGCATTCGACATGCTTCCACTCCAGATGGCGTTCCAGCGGGTTTCCGGGCAGATCGAACGTCACATCGTCCGGCAGGACAACCGGTAGCTGGTCCTTTGGAACCGCAACCGGACCGCACTTGGTACAGTGTATGATCGGGATGGGCGTCCCCCAGTAACGCTGGCGCGAGACACCCCAATCGCGCAGCCGCCAAGCGATCGTACCCTCGCCCCAACCTTCGGCTTCGGCGCGGGCGACGACCGCCGCCTTCGCTTGTTCGACGCCCATGCCATCGAGAAAGCGCGAATTTACGAGGACACCGTCGCCGCTGTCGGCCTGCTTGTCGACCGGCGCGTCCGCCTGATCGGCAGCGGCGGCCACGACGCGGCGGATCGGTAGGTTGTACTTGGTCGCGAATTCGAAGTCGCGCTGGTCGTGGGCCGGCACGCCGAAGATCGCGCCGGTGCCGTAATCCATCAGTACGAAGTTCGCGATATAGACCGGCAGCGTCCATTCCGGATCGAGCGGGTGAACCACGCGAAGACCGGTATCGAAGCCCTGCTTCTCCGCCGTGTCGAGCTCGGCCGCGGTGGTCCCGCCACGCTTGCACTCTGCGATGAACGCGGCGGCGCGCTCGTCTTGGCCAGCCAGCGCGAGCGCGATCGGGTGATCTGGCGAGATTGCCGCGAAGCTCGCGCCGAAGATGGTATCGGGACGGGTGGTGAAGACTTCCAGGGGAAGGCGGGCTCCCTCTTCCTGGGCAAAAGCGAAGCGAAACCGAAGCCCCTGGCTCTTGCCGATCCAGTTTTCCTGCATCAGGCGGACCTTGTCAGGCCAGCGGTCGAGCGTTTCGAGGCCGTCGAGCAGTTCCTCGGCGAAATCCGTGATCTTCAGGAACCACTGGTTGAGCTTGCGCCGCTCAACCAGTGCGCCCGAGCGCCAGCCGCGACCGTCGATCACCTGCTCGTTGGCGAGCACGGTCATGTCGACCGGATCCCAATTGACCTCGCTTTCCTTGCGGAAGACGAGACCGGCCTCGAACAGGTCCAGGAACAGCGCCTGCTCGTGACCATAATATTCAGGGTCGCACGTCGCGAACTCCCGGCTCCAATCCAGCGAAAGGCCGAGCAGCTTCAATTGCGACCGCATCACGTCGATATTGGCGCGGGTCCATTCGCCGGGATGCACCCGCCGCTCCATCGCGGCGTTCTCGGCCGGCATTCCGAACGCGTCCCACCCCATCGGGTGGAGCACCTCGAAACCCTTCATCTTGCGATAGCGCGCGAGCACGTCGCCCATCACGTAATTGCGCCCGTGGCCGACGTGGATGCGCCCCGATGGATAGGGGAACATCTCCAGCACGTAGCTCTTCGGCTTTGGGCTGTCGTCGGACGCGCGGAAAGTGCCGCGCTCTTCCCAGATCTGCTGCCAGCGCGCATCGGCCGCGAGCGGGTTGAAGCGCGACGTCGCCATCAGGAGAAGTCCGTCAGCCGCTGACCGCGTTGCGGCGCAGGTCGCGCGCCTTGGTGAGGATGATCTCCTCCAGCTTCTGCACGGTTGCCGCCGCGATCGGTGCTTCGACCCACTGCCCGTTCTGCATGACCTGGCGCGAAGCCGCAACGCGCAGCGCGTCGGCGCGAAGGTCGCGGTCGAGAATCGTGGCGGTGACCTTGATCCGCTCGCCCGGCGACTGCGGGTTCGCATACCAGTCGGTGACGATCACTCCGCCCGCGGAATCGACCTGCGCCATCGGCGCGAACGAAAGCGTATCGAGCGCCGCGCGCCACAGGTAGGCGTTGACCCCGATCGTGGTGACCTGCGAGGCGGCAGCGTCGGCGGCGCGAACGCTGCTCCCTGAGTTGCGGCCCAAGGTTGCGTTGATGTCGTCTCGAATGGAGTCGCAGGCCGAAGCGGACAGGCCGCACATCATGATGAGGCCGAGCGAAGCGAAACGGGACATGGACATTCCTTGAAGCGACTTGGGTGCGCCGCCGTTATAGGCCGGCGAACGCGTGCGGCAAGCGCCGTCGCCGGGTATGGCGCGACGGCCTCGTCGTACTGAACGCCAAGTCAAGCGCATCTGTACAGACTGGCGTAAGTTGTTGTGGAGAAGATGCAACAGAGGATCGGGATTCGGCCGGGCAGGAGGCGATTGGCTGGCCTCATGCGTTGGGCGCTACTACATCTCTGGGCTCATGGGAGTCGGGTTGTGATCAGGCTGGGTGGGATGGCTGCACTGGGGGGCGCGTCGTTGGCGGCGCTTGCGCTCGTGCTGGCGCCTGCCGTTGCCGCTTCCACGCAGAACCAGGCCAAGAAAAAGGCACGCAGCGCCCGCTCGCTCAGCATCGGCAGCTTCACGCCGGCGGTGGCGGATCCCCGGCTCGCGGCCGAATTCGCCCGCCGCGGCCTGCAGCCGAGCAGCTTCCGGTTCACACCTTCGTCGGCTTCGCCCGAAAAGAGCAAGGCAGTCCGGGTCGCGGTGCGGGCGCGTACGATCACGCCTGCGGCCGTCACGGCCCAAGCAACGCGCGTTGCGGACAGCACGCCGGTGAGCGCGATTACCCCCACGGCTTACAATCTCGGCGTCTCGGTCGGCTGGAAGGGTTTCGCCCTGTCCGGCGACGTCGCGCGTGTGCAGGGTGGTCCAATCCCGGGCGGCCGCGAGGCGGCGGAAGTCGGCATCAGTTATCAAACCAAGAAGTTCACGGGTCGCGTTTCGGCCGGCGCCGAGCGGAGCGACGGCACCCTGCCGCGGATTGTACCGGTCGAATCCAGCTACTCGCTTGATGTCGGCGGCTCCTATTCGATCACGCGCAACCTAGCTGTGACCGGCGGCGTCCGCTACAAGATCGATCGCGACCGGCTCGAGCCGATTGCCGATCAGCGCCGCGACAGCCAGGCCGTTTATCTGGGAACCGCCTTCCGCTTCTGAGCCGGGGCGTAGCTCCACGCATCAATGCCGGCCCAGCCATAAGCGCCTGGGAGATGCCGCGCCCGGCGTTCGTTCATTCCGCCGAGCGCGATGATCGGAACTCTCGATGCACGCGCGAGCAGCCCGAACCTGACCGGTCCGAGGGCTCGCGCTCCCGGATGCGAGCGCGTCGGGAAGACGGGCGAGAGAAAAACGAGCGCTGCGCCTCCACGCTCTGCCGCCCTGATCTCCCGGACGTTGTGGGCGGGCGCTGTCCTGAGCAGGTTCCGGTATCGCGGTCCACGTCCGTGCCAGCCGATCGCCCGCCAAGCCCGCGCGCTCCTTGGGCCACCAGCCGCCAGCAGCATCAGCCGCTTCCGCCGGCATAGTTCCCGCAGCCTCGCAAAGAGCGAACGTCGCTCCGCATCGGGCAAGCCGTAATGCCGGAAGACCACGCCCGCGCCGGCCGGCAAGCGCTCCAGCGCCGTCCAGAGCGCCTCTCCTTGCCGTTCGTCGGTCATCAGCCAAAGGCGGGGCAAAGACTGGTGGTGGGGACGCATGGCCGATCCTATAGCGCGCCGATGATCGAGACATCACCCGCCGAGCGGCTCCGGATGGTCAAGCAAGGCATCGCGCGTGCCGCTGGCCTCGCCCGTCGCTCGCCGGACAAGGTCAATCTGATCGCCGTGTCGAAGACCCAGCCCGCCGAGGCGGTGGTGTCGATGATCGAGGCAGGGCACCGTGCGTTCGGCGAGAACCGGGTTCAGGAAGCCCAGGCGAAATGGCCGCCACTTCGGGAAATCTTCCCCGGCCTGAACCTGCACCTGGTCGGAACGCTCCAGTCCAACAAGGCTGAGGAAGCGGTGCAACTGTTCGACTGCATCCACTCGGTCGACCGCCCCTCGCTGGTCACAGCGCTCGCCAAGGCCATGGCCAAGGCGGATCGACGACCGGACTGCTTCATCCAAGTCAATGTCGGTGACGAGCCGCAGAAAGGCGGATGCGTTCCGAACGAGTTGCCGGCGCTGGTGGAGGCGTGCCGCACGGCCGGGCTGCCGGTCATCGGCTTGATGTGCATCCCTCCCGCCGACCTCGAGCCGGCGCCTTACTTCGCGCTGCTCGCCAAGCTCGCTCGCCGCCACCATCTCCCGGCGCTGAGCATGGGCATGTCGGCTGATTTCGAAACTGCGGTGATGGCCGGCGCGACTCATGTGCGGGTCGGCACTAACCTGTTCGGAGAACGCAGCTGAGGTTCTCAGGGTTGATCTTCGACTTCGACGGCGTGCTGCTCGAAAGCGAATATGTCGGCAACAAGCAGATCGCCGATTATCTGACGGCGATTGGGCATCCGATCAGCGTCGAGGAGGCGTTGGCCGAATTCATGGGACTGTCGGGCCCAACCTTCACCGACGCGATCGAGCGCTGGCTCGGCCAGTCGCTTCCCTCAGGGTTCCACGCCGCGCGTGAGGAGGAGGATGCGCGCGTCCTTCGCGAAGGCATCGCCGCGGTCGCGGGCGCGGTCGAATTCGTGGAAAGCCTCGCACCGGACCTGCCGCGGGCGATCGCCTCCTCAAGCTCGCTCGATTGGATCAGGGCGCATCTCGATCATCTCGGAATACGGGGATGCTTCGAGCCGCATATCTACAGCGGCAAGGTTCATGTCTCGCGCGGCAAGCCCGCTCCCGACCTTTACCTTCACGCCGCCGCGGCGCTCGGAGTTCGGATCGAGCGGATCGCGATCATTGAGGATTCACCGGTCGGGGTGGCGGGGGCCGTCGCCTCCGGCGCGTTCGTCATCGGTCTGGCGGCGGGAAGCCACTGCTCCAGTGGCCATGCCGAACGTCTTCTCAAGCTCGGCGCGCAGGCGTCTGCGAAAAGCTTCGAGGAGGTCGCGGCGATCCTCGCCTGACGAGATCAGAGCTGATGACCGCTCCGTAGCCGCTTCGCGTCGAGGTAGCCGGCATTGTGCGGATTGTGTCCGGCCCTGAGCGGAACCCGCTCGGTGACGCGCACTCCCTCAGATTCCAGCCCCGCGACCTTGCGCGGGTTGTTCGTGAGCAGGCGCACATCATCCTGGGCAAGCAGCCGCAGCATCCGCGCCGCCACGCCGAAATGGCGCTCGTCGTCACCAAACCCGAGCCGGAGGTTGGCATCGACAGTGTCGAAACCCTGGTCCTGCAGCGCGTAGGCCCGCAGCTTGTTCACCAGCCCGATCGCGCGGCCTTCCTGCCGCAGATAGAGCAGGATACCCCAGCCGGAAGCAGCGATCACCCTGAGCGCATCATCCAACTGCGGCCCGCAATCGCATTTGAGTGAGCCCAGCACGTCCCCCGTTAGGCATTCGCTGTGCAATCGGACGAGGGGAGGGTGGCCGTTTGGACCACCGATCAGCAGCGCGACATGCTCAGCCGCATCGTCCTCCGAGCGGAAGGCGACGACCTCCGCCTGCTCCGCATGGCGCGTCGGCAGCTTCGCGCGCGAGGCGATACGAAGCCCCGCAGCCTCAGCTGACGCCATGATGTCTCGCGCCGCGACAACGGCCGGCTCTTCGGCCGCTCCGTCGATGAACAAGGCCGGTAACAACCCGCACAAACGCGCGAGCCTGAGTGCCGCCTCCGCACCATCCGGCGATCCGACCGGGACTGTCTGGAACGGGCCCTTGAGGGGTGTCCTGAGGTCCAGAGCAGGATCGGCAAGCGCGGTGGCCCCGGCAAGGTCGATCCACGTTGCGCGCACGACCCGTACCGGGCCCGTGGAAGTCGCGTCCCGCTGGTTGGTGAGTTTCAGCGTCGCCGCCCGGCTGCCCGAGATCAGAATGTCCGCACGGGCCTGCCCATCGAAGGCAGCCAACGTGCCGTCATCGGCGGTTTCAATCGCGAGATAATTTGTGCCGTCGATCGCGACCGGCCAGCCGCGCTTCAGCGCATCGACTGCGCGGGCGAGATCGCGGCCACCGCTCAAATGGCAAACTCGGTTACGAGCGGGACATGATCGGAGGGCCGAGTCCAGTTGCGGCAGGGCTCGTGGACGTGGTGCTCCCTGGCCAGTGCCGCAACGTCCTTTGTCGCCCACATATGGTCGAGCCTACGGCCTCGATCATTCTTCGACCAATCGGGCGAGCGGTAGCTCCACCAGGTGTGAAGTCGCTTTGGCGCCGGGTGGAAATGGCGGCCGAGGTCGACCCACTCGTTGCTCTGCTGCAGGCGCGTTAGTGCCTCCACTTCGACTGGCGTATGGCTGACCACGTTGAGCAGCTGCTTATGACTCCAGACGTCGCAGGGCAGCGGGGCGATGTTGAAATCGCCGACCAGAAGGGTGGGGCATTGGCACGCCTCCGACCAGCGGGTCATCCGCTCAACGAAATCGAGCTTCTGGCCGAACTTCGGGTTCTGCTCGCGATCGGGCACATCGCCCCCGGCGGGCACGTAGACATTCTCCAGCCGCATCCCGTTCGGCAGGCGCACGCCGATGTGGCGCGCTTCTCCGTTCGCCTGCCAATCCTCCCGCTTTTCTTCGACGAGCGGAACGCGGCTGATGATCGCCACACCGTGGTGCATGCGCTGGCCGCACAGGATGATGTGCCGGTAACCCAAGCGAAGGAACATGGCCTTGGGAAAGTCGCAGTCGATTACCTTTGTCTCCTGGAGGCAAAGGATATCCGGCTGCTCCTCGATCAGGAACTGCTCCACGATCGCAATGCGGGCACGCACGGAATTGATGTTCCAGGAAGCGACTTTGAGCGAGGGCGACATGGCGAAGATGTAGCGATGGCCCGCGTCTCTGTCGATGTTGCGGCGCGGCGGAATGGCAGGCTGGAACGCAAAGACCCCCGCTCCGGGGGCGTGGAGCGAGGGTCACCAAGCGTATGTTACGCGAGGACAATCACGGGCACCGGAACGGGCAACAGGGGGAAAACCCGAAGCGGCGCGCCGCAATTGCAGACTTTTCTCTACCGATTCGATCCTGTCGGAGCGATGAACGCCGTTAACCTTTTCGCAGCTGCGAGAAAAAGTGCGGCGGAAATGAAAAACGCCCCGGCGATACTCGTACCGGGGCGTCAGGGAGATTACGTGGTGGTCTTGAAACGCGCTAACATAAGCTAGGTTCCCCCCGAAATCTCATCCCCGCTTGGCCTTGCGAGGATCGACGAACGTAAAGGCGCTGTCCGCAACCGCGACGTTGAAGCGGTGTCCCGACAGCTTCACTGTCGACCGATTCTTCTGGGCATCGATCGACGTCCAGCCCGTCAGCATCAGCCCCGCCGGCCCGCTCGGTACCTTCGCAAAGGCCAAAGTGATCGTCCCGAATTCGGGTCGTTTGGGATCACGTGCCTGGACCAGCAGCACCCGCGGGTCGCCCGATGGGATCACCTTGGCGACCCGGGACAGATCCTTGTTCGGATCGAGTAGGACGGCGAGCGGCGAATTGCCGATCGGCCAGCCCGAAACCTGCTTCACCTGATAGTCGATCATCGTCAGCCTACGGCCATCCGCGACGATCAGCAGCGGGATGCCGCGGCCATATTGAAAGCGTGCCTTTCCGGGCTGCTTCATCGTCAAGACGCCCTGCAGCGTCTGTCCATTGCGGCCGCTCTGGCTGAAGTTCGCCGTCATCGTTCCGACCGCTTTCAGATGCGCGCTGACCTGCGACAAAGGCGAGGCCGCCTGCGCCGAAAGGGCGACCGGCGCCAGCAGGGCCGCGCCGAGAGGCGCGGCGAGAAGGGTGAGCGCTGCGAAACGCTTCATGGGAAACTCCGTGTCTGTTCGGGGGCCAAATGCGGGTCGCGCCTTGAATGCCCACTGAACCCGGCGGTTCCGGCTCGTTCAGCTTTGCGGGATGTGGACGGCTCGGCCTTCCAGGAAGGTTGCTCCGGACAGTGCTTCACTGGAGGCGGCTTTCCGAAAGCCACTTGCCGCCCCTTCGGCTTTGTCCGGAGTGCCCCTTTACGCCCCACGCCACTCCGGAAACCAGCTTAGCCGCTCGGTTCCCGCTGGATAGCGCCGCCGAGTCGGACCGTGCCCAAACCGAGTCGAGTTGATCAGATGGCGTGGCCGTCCGGATCGATCAGCACTTCGCGCCGGCCAACATGGTCGGGGACGGAGACTTTGCCGTCCTTTTCCATGCGCTCGATCAGGCGCGCGGCATTGTTGTAGCCGACCCGGAGTTGGCGCTGGAGATAGGAGGTGGACGCCTTCTGGCTCTCCGCAACGACCTGAACCGCTTTGCGGTAGAGCTGGGTCTCGGCATCCTCGTCGCCGGTAGGCTGGCCTTCGAACATGTAGCCGCCGTCTTCCGGCTCCTCCGTGACGGACTTCACGTAATCGGGATGGCCTTGCCCGCGCCAGAAATCCGCGACGGCGCGGACCTCCTCGTCCGACACGAACGGTCCATGGACGCGGGCGATCTGCTTGCCGCCGGGCATGTAGAGCATGTCGCCCTTGCCGAGCAGCTGCTCCGCGCCCTGTTCGCCGAGAATGGTGCGGCTGTCGATCTTCGAGGTCACCGAGAAGGAGATCCGGGTAGGCAGATTGGCCTTGATGACGCCGGTAATGACGTCGACCGATGGCCGCTGCGTCGCCATGATGAGGTGGATGCCCGCCGCGCGCGCCTTCTGGGCGAGGCGCTGGATCAGGAACTCGACTTCCTTGCCGGCCGTCATCATCAGATCGGCCAGCTCGTCGATGATGACGACGATCTGCGGCAGGACCTCGTAGTCCAGCTCCTCCATCTCGTAGGTCGGCTGGCCGCTTTCCTGGTCGTAGCCGGTCTGCACCTTGCGGCCGAGCGGCTGGCCCTTGGCCTTGGACTCGCGCACCTTGGCGTTGAACGAGGACAGCGCCCGCACGCCCACGGACGCCATCATGCGATAACGATCCTCCATCTGCTCGACCGTCCATTTCAGCGCCCGGATCGCCTTGGCGGGTTCCGTCACGACCGGCGAGAGCAGGTGCGGAATGTCCTCGTAGATGCTGAGCTCGAGCATCTTGGGATCGATCATGATCATCCGGCACTGGTCCGGGGTCAGCCGGTAGAGCAAGGACAGGATCATGCAGTTGAGGCCGACCGACTTGCCCGACCCGGTGGTGCCGGCGACGAGCAGATGCGGCATCGGCGCAAGATCGGCGACGACCGGATCGCCGGCGATGTTCTTGCCCAGGATCAGCGGCAGGGACGCTTGCTGGTCCTCGAACGCGTCGCTTGCGATCAGCTCGGACAGCGACACCATTTCGCGCTTGGCGTTGGGCAATTCGATGCCGATCACGCTGCGGCCGGGAATGGTCGCCACGCGCGCGGAAAGCGCAGACATGTTGCGGGCAATATCGTCGGCAAGCTGGATCACCCGGCTCGCCTTGATGCCGCTGACCGGCTCCAATTCGTACATGGTAACGACCGGGCCGGGACGGATCTCGACGATCTCGCCCTTGACCGAGAAGTCCTCCAGCACGGATTCGAGCAGCCGCGCATTGCGCTCGAGGCCCGCTTTGTCGAGTTGCCCGCTGACCGGGGGCGGAGGCGGAGCCAGCAGGTCCAGCGTGGGGAGCTGATAGGCGTCGCCGAGCGCGAGCGAAGGCTGCCGCTCGCGCTGCGGGCGCTTGTTGGCTTCCGGTCGGACGCGGTCGGCGATCACGGTGCGTGGCTCCGGCGCCGTGATGAGCGGTGTACGGGCGCGTGTTTGCGCGGGCTCTTCCGTTTCTTCCGCTTCGTCGTCGAAATCCGGCAAGGCGGCGGTGGCAGGCTCATCCGGCGCCAGGCGATTGCGTTGCGGCAGCTTGGGCAGGGCAAGACGGCGGCTCGCGATCCACTGCCGCTCCTCCGCGCGCAGGCCCAGGCCAAGGTAAAGCAGGAACGCGCCGGCCAACCAGGCGAGCGAGATCGTCACAATGCGGAGCGGGTCCGCGACGTCGGGCTGGGCGATCGAATGGAGCCCCCATTCGATCAGCTTGCCGAAGCTGAGGCCGAAAGCCCCGCCCCACCCGGCCGGGAGCCCGTTGACCGCACCGCCGAACAATAGAGCGCCGCCGGTGCCGGCGAAGATGATGCCGAGCAGGGTCAAAGCGAGCGAGCGGCCCCAGCGCCCGGTGTCGGTGCCGCGGGCGAGCCGCAGCCCCAGTACAAAGGCGAGCGGGACCAGCAGGCCCGATCCTGGGCCCCACAAGCTGAGCAACAGGTCCGACCCGTAAGCGCCGAACCAGCCCATCCAGTTGCCGACGGGCCCCGCCGCGGCGGTGTTGAACGAGGGATCGCTCGGCCGATAGCTGGCGAGCGCGATCAGAATGATCAGCCCGGCCACGACCAGGCTTGCGCCGCCGAGCAGGGTGCCGGACCGTTTCGCACCGCGCTTGACGCCGTCCCGCCATTCGGCAAGCCGCGTTCCGCGGTCCGTGATTACTGCCCGTGTCGCCATCACCCCGGCCCCCGTATGTTCCGATGGTTATCATGCATGTGCGCGGACTCCGCGGTCAAGCGGCGGAGGGCCGCTTGGCGTTGCGCCGTTGCATCGCTAAGCCGAGAAAATGGAACGGGCTGACGTGATCATCCTCGGCGGGGGTCTTGTGGGCCTCACTCTGGCGGTCGCGCTGGACCGGCATGGCCTGTCCAGCATTGTCGTAGACCCCGCCGATCCTGAAAAAGTCGCGGCTCCGCAATATGATGGACGCGCCACTGCGGTGGCCAGCGCATCGTGGCGGATGCTGGAGGCGATCGGGGTCGCCGAGCGGCTGGGGGGCCAGGGTTGCCCGATCGGATCGATCCGGGTCAGCGATGGTCTGGGCCCCGGCGGGGCCCGGTTCGATGCAGGGCCTGGCGAGGCGAGCGTCGAAGACCCGCTCGGCATCATGTTCGAAAACCGCCACCTGCGACGCGCACTGCGGGAGACGGCGCAGGCCGCGGAGAATGTCACCCTTCTCATGCCTGCCCGCGCAGCGGAAGTGGTCCGGGACGCAAGTGGGGTGCGGGTTGCACTTGAGGACAGCCGCCTGCTCACGGCGCCACTGCTGATCGGCGCGGAAGGGCGCAACTCGCCGACCCGCGAAGCCGCGCAGATCCCCCTGGCCCGGTGGAGCTACGATCATCAGGCGATCGTCGCCACGGTGGAGCATGAGCGGCACCACGGAAACGTGGCGTACGAGATCTTCTATCCGAGCGGCCCGTTCGCGATCCTGCCGATGCTGCCCGGAACGCGATCCGCGATCGTATGGTCGGTTCCGCAACGCGACGCCGCCGCAATCCTGGACCTGCCCGACCGCGCCCTCGCCGCGGAACTGCAGACGAGGATGGGCGGCTTCCTCGGCGCTGTTCGTTTGGCAGGACCCCGGGCGAGCTATCCGCTCGGCTTCCACCACGCGGCGACAGTTACGGGCGAGCGTCTCGTGCTGGCCGGCGACGCCGCGCATGGCATCCACCCGATCGCGGGCCAGGGCCTCAATCTCGGGTTTCGGGACGCCGCCGTGCTGACACAGGTGCTTGTCGAAGGTGCCCGCCTCGGCCTCGATCTCGGGGACGCACAGCTGCTGGCCCGCTACGAGCGCTGGCGCAGCCTCGACACCTTCCTGGTGGCCTTCGCGACTGACGGCCTCACGCGATTGTTCGGCATTCCCGGCCGCACTGCATCAGCAATCCGTCGGTTCGGGCTTGGCGCGGTTCAGCGCATCGCGCCGCTCAAGAGCCTGTTCATGCAGGAAGCGCGCGGCGAGAGCGGGGAGTTGCCGCTGCTGCTGCGGGGCATCACCGTCTAAGCTTCTCCCGGCAGAGAGAAGCCAAGCGTCACTGCACTTTCTCGATGTCGGCCAGGTAGGTGTGGACGGCCGACACGACCACGGATCCTTCGCCGACTCCCGACGCGACCCTTTTCGTTGATCCCGATCTGACATCGCCAACCGCGAAGATGCCCAGTCGCTCGGTTGCATAGGGGGAGGGCAGTGCCATTCCCTTTCCATCACGGCCCGTCACAACGAAGCCGCCCCGATCCAGCGGCACGCACCCGTCCAGCCAGTCGGTGTTGGGGATCGCCCCGATCATCACGAAGATATTGCCGATCGTCCGAGTCTCGCTGTCACCACTCGCGCGGTTGGTCCAGGTCACGCGCTGCAGCGTCCGCTCGCCTTCAAGCGCGGTAATCTCCGTATGAGAGTGTAAGGTGATTTTTGGAGACGCCTCGATTCGCTGGATCAGGTAGTCTGACATGGTCGCCGCCAGGCCTTCGCCGCGCACCATCATGTGAACATGTCGCGCCTGCCGCGACAGGAAGACCGCCGCCTGCCCAGCCGAATTGCCGCCGCCGACGACGATAACCTCCTCGTTCGCGCAGAGATTCCCCTCGATCCAGGTTGCCGCATAGTGGATCCCCTGGCCCTCGAACCTGTCGTAGTTGGGCAGGTCGAGCTTGCGGTAACGCGCGCCCGTCGCGATGATGATCGATCGGGTGGAGATGCGCTGGCCGTCCTCCATTTCGACGCAGAACGGACTTCGATCGCAATCGATTGATGCGGCTCTGCGGGATATGGCGAGCCGAGCGCCGAATTTCTGGGCCTGCACCTGGGCGCGTCCCGCCAGAGCCTGGCCCGAGATGCCGGTCGGGAAGCCGAGATAATTCTCGATTTTGGAACTGGTGCCCGCCTGGCCACCGGGCGCGAGCGGCTCGATCACGATTGTGTCGAGCCCCTCCGACGCCCCGTAGACCGCGGCGGCGAGCCCTGCCGGCCCGGCGCCGACCACCGTCAGATCGTAGACATGGTCCGGGTCGAAGCTCTCGGTGAGGCCGATCGCATCGGCCAGTGCCGGCGTGGTGGGATTGCGCAGGAACGCCTTGTCGGGAAGGACCACCACCGGAAGCTCTTCCGGTTGGACCTTGAGGCAGGTGATCATGCCGCCGGCATCGGGATCCTGGTCGGTGTCGAGCATGCGGTGCGGGTAGCCGTTGCGCGACAGGAAGCGCTGGATGCGCAGCGTGTCGCCCGAATGGGACGAGCCGATCAGGACCACCCCGCCCTGGGCATAGCGCATCAGCCCAACGCGCCGCAGAATGAAAGCACGCATGATGATCTCGCCGATGTCCGGCTCGGCCTCGATCATCCGCGGGAAAGTGGCGCGCGGCACCCGGATGATGCGGCTGTCCTCCCCCGTGCGCCCGCTGACCAGGATCTCGCGGTTGTTGAACAGGTCGAGTTCGCCGGTGAACTGTCGGTCGCGATGAACGTGGATCACCTTTTCGGCCCCGGTGGTGCCCGCGTCCGTGATCTCGACGGATCCTTCGACCACGACGTAGAAATCGACGCTGCGGTCACCGCGCGTGAACAGCGATGTGCCGGCGGGGAAGCTCTCGACCGAGCCGAAGGCGGAAACCCGGTCGACGTGCTCCCCACTCAGCTTGGGAAACGTCTGCGCCTCGCGATTATATGGATCGGTCGGATCGAAACCGTCGTCCTCATCGGCCATGTTCCGTCTCCTCCGCGCCCAGCCGGCGTGCTTGATCGACCAGCATCACCGGCACGCCGTCCCGAACCGGATAGGCCAGCGCTGCGGCGTCGGACACGAGTTCCTGTCGCTCCTCGTCATATCGCAAAGGCGTTCGCGTCACCGGGCAGACCAGCTTGGATAGAAGGGCCGGATCAAGGCTCATTGCAAAGTGCCCGGCCCATCGGCGCCGCCCGGAAGCATGCGCTGGAACTGCATGAACTGGACCAGCAGGTCGGCCCGCCCGGCAATGTCCGCGACCTCTAGCAGCGCCTGCTTGGAGCCGGCGTCCAGCGGCGCGATCTGGGCGATACCGTTGACCAGCATCTCATCGTCGAGCCTGGCGACCGCCTCCCAATCCACGCCATAGCCGAGCGCATCGGCATAACGTCGCGCTTCGCGCTCCAGCTCAGCCCGCTGCGCAATTCCAAGCGGGTCGGGCTCAGCATCGTCGTCGAAGCCGGATCGATCCGCATCGACCTGGCGATAGGAAGTCGAGACCTGAATCTCCTCGATCAGGCGAAAGCGGCTGACGCCCGCCAGCACGATATTGAAGCGGCCATCCTCCAGCTCTTCCGAGGCGATGATCCGGCCGATGCAGCCGACTTCGAAAAGCCGCGGCACTGTTGTCTCGTCCTTGGGCTGGATCATTGCGATCAGGCGGTCGCTGGCGAGCGCGTCGCGCACCATCGCTCGATAGCGTTGTTCGAAGATGTGCAGCGGCAATTGCGCGCGCGGAAAGAGCAAAGCCCCGGCGAGCGGGAAGATCGGCACCCGGATCGGGACCGCGCGCCCCATCAGGAGAGCTTAGCCATCAGGTGAAGAGGATCGCGGACAGTCGCCGGCGCTGCGCGGAGGCCCAGGGGTCCTCGAGCCCAATCGCCTCCATGAACTGGAGCAGCCGCTTGCGCGCGGCGCCCTCGTTCCAGTCGCGGTCACGCCGGATGCTCTCCAGCAGCGCGTCGGCCGCCCGGTCGCGATCCCCCGCTGCCATCAGTGCGCCAGCCAGTTCGTACCTGGCTTCATGATCATCGGGGTCGTGCGCGATCCGCTGCTCATATCGCGCCGTATCCGCACTGGCCGGCGCGATCTCGGCAATCGCGAGCGCCGATCTGGCCTGGGTGATGGCGGAATCGGCGGACAGCTTTTCCGGAACGCTCCCCAGCAGCTCGCGGGCCTCCTCGGCCTTGCCCGCCGCGATCAGCGCGCGGGCAAGGCCGGCGATGATTGCCGGGTTGTCGGGCGCCATGTCGAGTATCTGCTCGAAGATATTGACCGCCCTTGGCGCATCTCCGCCGGCCAGCACTTCTTCGCCCATCGCGATTAGCGGCTCGATCTCCGCCTCGCGCTGTTGCTCTTCGCCTTGGACCGGCAGTTGCCCCAGGATCTGGTCGAGCGCTCGGACAAGCTGCCCTTCGGTGCGCGCGGGAGTGAGATCCGCCACCAGAGTGCCCTGGAAAACCGCGTATACGGTTGGAATCGACTGCACCCTGAACTGGGCGGCGATCATCTTGTTCTTGTCGACGTCGACCTTGACCAGCTTGACGCCCTTGGCCGCGTAATCCGCCGCCACTTTCTCCAGGACGGGGCCAAGCTGCTTGCACGGCCCGCACCATTCGGCCCAGAAATCCACGATCACGAGCGACGTCATCGAAGGCTCGATCACGTCGCGCTTGAACTGATCCAGCGCGTCGCGCTCGACGGCGCTCATTCCCAAAGTGGCCACTGTTTCCACGCTCCGCAGCTTCGACTTCGCTGCCTATGTGGGAAGAGCGCCCGGTCTGCCAAGAGCCGCGGATGGGGCTTGCGGGCCCTGGGAGCCCATGCTAACCGCCCGCCACCTTGATCGCCCGCCCAGCGCGGCGCGGTCCGCCGAGCGGGCGTAGCTCAGGGGTAGAGCACAACCTTGCCAAGGTTGGGGTCGAGGGTTCGAATCCCTTCGCCCGCTCCAGTTTTACCAGTAGGTCAGCTGGTCAGTCACCGGCACCTCGCCTGGGCGTTGCCAGGTACAACGCCGCGCAGTCTCCCGGTTACGAGGTCACTCGATGCGTGGTGCCCGCCGAGCTCGGTCGCTCCTGCGCGCTGCTCAAATTCAGGCGGAGGGTTGCCTCGGTGCTGCCGACAGGCGCGCTTGTCCGGCGGCGGCGGGCTGGGGCGGATTGAGCGGATCGAGCAGGGCGGCGGTTTCGATCGTATCGAGGGCGCGGCGAGCCGAAACATAGCGGCGCGCCTTGCCGATCCATTCACTGGCCGATTGCTGGCCCGGCATCCGCAGCACCTCGGCAAGCGCGACATCCACCTGGCCCGCGTCAAGTCGTCGCCTCGCGCGCTCCAGCCGCTCGCTGGGCAGGGTGGACGGAGCACCGGCGCGCCGGACGATCACCAGCCCGGCCAGCTCGTGCTTCAGCGCAGCCCACCAATCCTGGTCCGGGCCCCCGCCAACCAGCTCCGGGCCGGCTTCCTTGAGTCCCGCTTGCAGTTCCTCCAGCGTGACAGGCTGGCGCGCGGCGGTGATGATGGTCGCAACCGCGGGCCGCTGCGTGTCGCCGAAGCGCTGGCTGAGCAGCCCTTCAATATAGCCAAGGCCGACGCCGCGATCGAGCGCGCGCCGCGCGGCGAACGCCACCAACAAGCCCTCCGCGCGATCTGCATTTCCGGCAGCTGAGCTTGATTGCTGGGCGATCTCGGTAAGGCGCTGCTCCAGCCGGTTGACCCGCCGCGTCGTCTCCGGATCGATCACCAGCCGTTGCGTGGGGCCGGAAGGCATCTCCGCGGTCGCGGGCGCCGGCGCGGGAGCCGCGGGAAGGCGCAACACGGCCGCCGGCTGTTGCACGACCGGGGGCGGAGCGATGCCCAGATAAGCGGCCGCCGCATCCCACTGCGACAGCAGCCAGCCCATCGCGGCGAGACCGGCGAGGAACGCCAACAGTGGCAGCAAAAAGGTGACGAGCACTGGCCGCTTGCGCCGGATCGCCCCGTCCGTGTTCACATGATCAACGCTCATTCGTGATAGTCCGCACCGCCGATCGGATCAGTCTGGCACAGCTTGGCCGCAAGCTCCAGCAATGCCTCGTCGCGCGGGGAAGCCGCCGCCGAGGCGCTTCGCCAGCCCGCGCCGAGCGCCTGCGCGGCGGCAGGGCTGATCGCGGCGACCGAGAAAGCCGCGCGCACGAGACCAGCCCTGTCGAAAAGCTCCGCGAAAACCCGGGCGGCTCGTGGCGAGTGGATCAAGGGCAGCGCACCTGCCGCGAGCGCCTGAAGCGTGTCGGGGGCGAACTCCGCGATTGGTTCGGCAGCATAAACGATGCGGCGATCCAGTCGGATGAACGGGTGGGTGAGCGGGAGGTGATCGCGCCCACAGAGGTGCAGCGCGGTGCGGATGCCGTCGGTCGCCATCATCTCGAGCAGGGCCACGCCATCGCGTGCGCCTACCCTCAACCGGTCGAGCCCCGCTTCGCGAGCAGCGGAGGCGGTCGCCTCACCAACACAGTAGCAGGGCAGAGCACCGTAAAGCTGCAGCGGCGGGCCGGCATAGGTTGGAGCATTCCCGCTCGTCAGAAGCAGCGCATCGAAGCTCGACGGGTCGGGCGCGGTCCATTCGACCGGTCGCACCTGGAACAAAGGAGTGGCGATCGCCTCCAGCCCGAGCGCTCGGGCCCGGCCAGCCGTCGCGCTGGCGCCGGGCTCCGGCCGCAGGATCAGCAGGACGATGCTTCTCCGTCGAACAGCGCGCGCAGGGCAGGGGACGCCTGCTTCAGCAGATGACGCGCGAGCGAGAGCGGCGCCTCCCGGTTTTCCGCAGAGAAACCGATTTCAGCTGCTTCGAATTCGCTGCCGTCATTGGTCAGAATCTCCGCCCTCAGCAGGATCGCCTCCCCGTCCAGCGTGGCCAGGCCGGCGACGGGAGAGCGGCAGCCGCCACCCAAGCCTTCGAGCAGACGCCGCTCGGCTGCGACACAGATGTGAGTGGGCCGATCGTCAATTGCCCTCACCAGCTTGCGAACGCGCGTGTTGGCAGCCGCCACCTCGATCCCGATCGCGCCCTGCGCCGGCGCCGGGAGCATGTCGTCGATGACCGTTCCGACGCTGCCTTGGCCGAGCCGTTCCAGTCCGGCGGCGGCCAGCAGGGTCGCGTCCGCCTCGCCCATCTCGACCCGGCGCAGGCGTGTCGCGACATTGCCCCGGATGGAAACGATGTTGAGGTCGGGCCGGCGGGACAGCAGCTGCGCGGTGCGCCGTGGTGACGAGGTGCCCACCCGGGCCCAATGGGGCAGCGCGTCGATGCTCTCCGCCCCGATCAGTCGGTCGCGCACGTCAGCGCGCGGCAGCATCGCCTCGATCACCAGTTCCTCCGGCCGGATCGTCTCGACGTCCTTCATCGAGTGGACCGACAAGTCCGTGCGGCCCTCGGCCAGCGCGCGGTCCAGCTCCTTGGTCCAGAGCCCTTTGCCGCCGACCTCGGCCAAGGGCCGATCCTGAATGACGTCACCGGTCGTGGTGATCGGCACGATCTCGATCCATTCGGGCCCCCAGCCGTGGGCGTTGCGGAGCGCCTCCGCGACCATGCGCGCTTGCTTCAAGGCCAGTGGAGAGGCGCGAGTGCCGATGCGGACGGGGTTGATCATGCGGCGCTTGCCCTACCGGCAAGCGTCGATAGAGGAAAGGCGGTGAGCCTGATCCTCGGCATCGAATCCAGCTGCGACGAGACCGCGGCGGCACTGGTCACCTCCGACCGGGAGGTGCTTGCCCATCGATTGGCGGGGCAGGAGGCGGCGCATCGGCCGTTTGGAGGCGTGGTACCGGAGATCGCCGCGCGGGCTCATGTCGAGATACTGCCGGAGCTGATCAAAGGCGCGCTGGCGGACGCCGGAGTCGGCCTCGATCAGGTCGACGCGATCGCCGCAACGGCCGGCCCAGGCCTGATCGGTGGCGTCATGGTGGGCCTTGTCACGGCGAAGGGATTGGCGCTGGCCGCGGGCAAGCCGCTGATCGCGCTCAATCATCTGGAAGGTCACGCGCTCTCGCCGATGCTGAGCCAGCCGGATCTTCGATTTCCCTATCTGCTGCTGCTTGTATCCGGAGGCCATTGCCAGTTGCTGTTCGTGGAAGGCGTGGGCCGATACCGGCGCCTCGCCACCACGATCGACGATGCGGCGGGGGAAGCGTTCGACAAGACCGCAAAGCTGCTCGGTCTTGGCTTCCCCGGCGGGCCTGCCGTCGAGCGAGCCGCCGTGTCCGGCGATGCCCGAGCGGTGCCGCTGCCGCGGCCGCTGATCCGCTCGGCGGAGCCGCATTTCTCTTTCGCCGGGCTCAAGGGCGCCGTCCTGCGGGCGCGCGATTCCGGCCAGTACGCCGCGAACGACATCGCCGCCTCGTTTCAGCAAGCGGTGGTGGACTGCCTGGTTGATCGAACGGAGCGCGCGCTTGCCAAAGCGCAAGGCGCGACGGCTCTGGTCGTAGCCGGCGGCGTCGCGGCCAACGGCGCGGTGCGCTCCGCCCTGACCCGGCTTGCGGCGTCCAGCGATCTTCCCTTCGTCGCGCCGCCGCTCTGGCTGTGCACGGACAATGCCGCGATGATCGCCTGGGCGGGCGCGTTGCGCTTCGAAGTCGGGCTGGTCGATGAACTCGATGCGCCCGCCCGTGCCCGCTGGCCGCTGGATCCTGACGCCGAGCGGGCGCGCGGCGCCGGCGTCAAGGCATGAAGGTCGGCGTGATCGGGGGCGGCGCCTGGGGCACGGCGCTTGCCCAAGTGGCCGCGGCGGGGGGCGAACCGGTTCTGCTCTGGGCGCGCGAGCCGGAGGTCGTCGCCGACATCAACGAGCACGGCGAGAACCGGACCTTTCTCCCGGGCTTGAGGCTGACCACCCAAGTCCGTGCAACCGGCGACCTGGCCGAGCTCGCCACCTGCGATGCGCTTCTCGCCGTCACCCCTGCCCAGCATCTCCGCGCCACCCTGGCTGCCCTCCCGCAAATCCAGACACCTGTGATCCTGTGCGCGAAAGGCATGGAGGAGGCTTCCACGAAGCTGATGCACGAGGTTGCTGTCGAGGAGCAGCCGCGCGCGCCGATCGCAGTGCTGTCCGGCCCCACCTTCGCCCACGAGGTGGCGGCGGGCATGCCCGCCGCCGTCACTCTTGCGGTCCAGGACATCGCAATCGGGGAGCGACTTCGCGCGCGGCTGGCCCGACCCGCCTTCCGCCCCTATCTTTCAAACGACGTCGTCGGCGCGGAGATCGGCGGTGCGGTCAAGAACGTGCTCGCCATCGCTTGCGGCGTGGTGGAGGGACGCGGCCTCGGCCAGAACGCGCGTGCCGCCCTCATCTCCCGCGGCTTCGCGGAGATGACCCGTTTTGGCCTGGCCCGCGGCGCGCGCGCGGAGACCCTGGCGGGCTTGTCGGGGCTGGGCGATCTCGTCCTCACCTGCTCGTCCACCAGCTCGCGCAATTTCAGTCTCGGCGTGGGCTTGGGCCAAGGCCGCTCCGCCAGCGAACTCCTGGCCGATCGCCGCACGGTGGCGGAAGGCGCTCATACGGCTCCTGTGCTGCGCCGCGCCGCAAGAGAGGCAGGCGTCGACATGCCGATCGTCGAGGCGGTGAGCGATCTCCTCGATGGTGGGTCCGCAGTCGATGAGATCGTGGAACGCCTGCTGGCGCGTCCGCTTCGGGCGGAAGGCCTTTAGAAGTCCCAGGCGATGCCGTTATTCTCCCAGTCGCCGTAACGGGTCGGCTCCTGGCCCTTTGGACCGCCATGCTCGTCGGTCTCGCGGGCTGGGCCGGGCTCCGGCACCGGCGGACTCTTGGACAAGTTGGCGGGTGGCTTGAGTTGGGCTGGACGTTCGGCCACTTCTTTCCCTCCTAATCGCTTGCCGCATCATCTCGGAAGCCCGAAGGGCTGGCGCAAGATGAAGATCCAGGAACCAGCGGGCACCGGCTCTCGCCGCGCCGCCCTGCGACTGCTCGATGCGGTGCTGCGCAAAGGCCTGCCGCTGGAGGCGGCGCTGGACACGGCGACGCGCGACCTGGAGCGGCCGGACGACAAGGCCTTCGCACATGCGATCACCGCAGAGACCCTGCGCCGCCTCGTCGATCTCGATGCCCTGATCGACAGCGCGACGGCCAAGCCGCTTCCGGATGATGCCAAGGCCCGCTCCGCGCTGCGCATCGCGCTGGTCCAGGCGCTCGCAATGTCGACGCCCCACCACGCCGCCATTTCGACGGTCCTTCCGTTGGTCGATGGCGGCCCGCGCAGGCTTGTCCACGGCGTGTTCAGCGCGCTGATGCGTCGGAACCCGACCCTCCCGGAAGTTCCAGCCCTTCCATCGGCAGTTGCCGAGCGATGGGAGGTCGCCTGGGGAAGCGCCGTGGTTCGGGAAGCGTCGCGCGCCATTGGCGTGCCCCCGCCGATCGACCTTGTCCTGGCACAGGATGAGGCGCCTGAGGCCCTGGAGGGCGTCAGCTTCATGCCCCGTCATCTGCGCCTTGCCCGGGGCACGGCGGTGGCCGGGCTTAGCGGCTACGGCAGCGGCGATTGGTGGGTGCAGGACATCGCAGCCTCAATTCCGGCGCGACTGTTTGGCGCGGGCGAGGGGCGCCGGGTGCTGGATTTGTGCGCGGCCCCGGGAGGCAAGACGATGCAGCTGGCCTCCGCCGGTTTTCAGGTGACCGCGATCGACGCCTCGGAAAGTCGTCTGGCGCGACTTCGCGAGAACCTGGAGCGCACGCGCCTCCACGCCGAAATCCGCACCGCCCACCTGATGAAATGGAGCCCACCGGAGAAGGTCGACGCGATCCTTCTCGACGCACCCTGCTCGGCGACCGGCATTTTCCGGCGACACCCGGACGTGCTCCACCGTGTTCGTCCCCGCGCCATCCGTGAACTGGCCGAGGGACAGAAAGCCATGCTGGCCCGCGCCGCCGGCTGGCTGAAGCCCGGCGGAACCCTGGTCTATTCCGTGTGCTCGCTCGAACCCGAAGAAGGGGAGCAGGTGCTCTCGGCCGTCCTTGGCTCACGCGGGGATTATGCGCTCGATCCTGTCCGGCCCGAAGAACTGCCGCCCGGCATGCGCCCGAACAACGGGACCGTCCGCATCCTGCCCGGCACCTTTGCCGAGCAGGGCGGGGCCGATGGCTTCTTCATCGCCCGGTTGACAAGAATTAGCTGAAGCGAACTCGCCGGCTTCCTTGCCGCGCGACTCGCTGCCGGTTAACGTTCGCTCGTGCAGCAACCCGTCCGCATCGCCTCCTCGATCCTGTCCGCGGACTTCGCGCGGCTGGGCGAGGAAGTGCGCGCGATCGACGCGGCCGGTGCCGACTGGATCCACGTCGATGTCATGGACGGCCATTTCGTGCCCAACCTCACGATCGGACCGGCGGTGGTGAAGGCGCTGCGCCCGCACAGCTCGAAGCCGTTCGACGTCCACCTGATGATCGCGCCGGTCGATCCGTTCCTCGATGCGTTTGCCGAAGCGGGCGCGGATACGATCACGGTGCATCCGGAGGCCGGGCCGCACCTCCATCGAACCGTCCAGCGGATCAAGTCGCTCGGCAAGCGCGCCGGCGTTTCGCTCAATCCCGCCACGCCGGCCAAGATGCTCGATTACCTGCTGGAGGAGCTGGATCTGGTGCTCGTGATGAGCGTCAATCCCGGGTTTGGCGGGCAAAGCTTCATCGACAGCCAGTTGCGCAAGATCGAGGCGATCCGCAAGCAGATCGACAAGCTCGGAAAGCCGATCGACCTGGAGGTGGACGGCGGCATCGACCGGGAAACGGCGCGGCGCGCGGTCGATGCCGGCGCCGATGTGCTGGTCGCCGGCACCGCGACCTTCCGTGGGGGGCAGGGCGCTTACGCGGACAATATCAGGCGCTTGAGGGGGCAAGAATGAGCCTGTTGGAGAAGGTGCGGACCTATGATGGGCAGGAGATCGAGCCCGGCAAGCGGCTGATCCGGGCCGGCGACGTTCAGGGGATGTCGTTCGCTGAACGCTTGGCGAACCAGCTTCACCGCCTCGCCTGGCGCGCGCCGTTCCAGGGCATGCGCCTGCGTGGCCGGTGTCCACTGAAGCTGCTCGCGGTTCCGAAGGACCCGATCGCGGGGGAAAAGGCGGTCGGCGAAGCGCTGCTGTCCGGCGTCCTCCAGCATGGACGGGAAAGCTACCCGATCAAGGGGCTCGACTTCGCCGATCCCCGCTTCTCGCCCCAGCTGTCCGACTATCTGCAAAGTTTCGCCTGGCTGCGCGATCTCGCCGCGGCCGCCACTCGCGAGAAGGGCGCGCGGCTGGCCGAGCATCTCGTTCAGCGCTGGCTGGCACTCCACGCCGATCAGGTCACCGAACGAGCCTGGCGGGCCGATCTGTGGGGCAAGCGTGTGCTCTTCTGGGCCGCCTATGCGCCCTACATCCTGTCCCGCAAGGATCTCGTGCACCGCTCGGCCGTGTTGAACGCGCTCGCGCGGGGCGCGCGATATCTGGATCGCGGAGCGGACAAGGCGCCGCCGGGCCTGCCGCGCATCACCGCCTGGATTGGGGTCATCGCGTCCGCGCTCGTCATCCAGGGCGGCCCGGCGCGTCTGGGCAAGGGCGAGGCCGGTCTGTCCCGGGCGCTCGCCGCCGCTCTGCACGAAGATGGCGGGATCACCAGCCGGTCTCCGATGGAGCAGCTCGCGCTCGTCGAGCTGCTCGGCCAGCTTCGCGCCGCCTACATCGCCGGCCGGCAGGAAATGCCTGGCGAATTCGGCGAGGCCCTGGCCGGCTCGGTTGCCGCGCTGCTCGCCGCGACGCTCGGGGACGAGGCTCTGTCGAGCTGGCAAGGCGGCAATATGCTGAGCCGCCGCCGCGTCGCCGCTGCCGTGGAAGGCTCGGGCGTGACTGCCCGCCCGCTTCGCCAGGCGCGGGGCTGGGGTTATCAACGCATGGCGGCCAAGCACAGCGTGATGGTGTTCGACGCCGCCCCACCGCCGCCGGCCCGTGCCCTGAAAGGGGGCTGCGCGTCGACGCTCGCCTTCGAACTCAGCGACGGCATGCACCGACTGGTGGTCAACTGCGGCGGCGCTGGCATTGACACCACCGCGCTTTCACACGGGCTCAACCAGGCATTGCGCAACACGGCCGCCCACTCGACCCTCACGCTCGGCGACCGCAACTCGACCGCAATCCTGGAAGACGGCAGCCTCGGCAAAGGCGTGAGCCAGGTCGAGCTCGCCCGAGACGAGGCCGGCGGCGTAGTCACAGTCGAAGCGAGCCATGACGGCTATTGCAAGCGTTTCGCCCTCACTCACCAGCGGCGCCTTACCTTGTCCGCCAACGGTCTGGAGCTTGAAGGCGAGGACGTCTTGCTCGCCGCAGGCCGCAAGCGTCGCGGCAACCCAGTCCCGTTCGCAGTCCGCTTCCACCTTGCTCCCGGCGTAGAAGTGACCAGCACCGCCGACGGCCAGGGCGCCCTGCTCCGCGTCAAGGGCGGCAATGTCTGGCAATTCCGCTGCCGCGGCGGCCAGCTTGCCATCGACGAGAGCCTCTGGATCGACGGCTCAGCCCGTCAACATCCGAGCACTCAGCTCGTCATCACCGGCGAGACCCCGCCCGACGGCATGACGATCGGCTGGCACTTCAAGCGGGCGGCGTGATGTGCCCGCCACCCTGAACTCTCGTTTCAAGGTCCATTTTTCTCACCCGCATCGCCGTCACCAAGATGGATGCTGAAACAAGTTCAGCATGACGGTAGAGGGGGAGGCGAACGCCCCACCGGGACTGCCTCATGTCTGACGTAAAGATCACCCGCGCCTTGCTGTCCGTCTCCGACAAAGCCGGGCTGACCGAACTCGGCCACGCGCTCGCCCGGCACGGAGTCGAGCTCGTCTCGACCGGAGGCACAGCCAAGGCCCTGCGCGAGGCCGGGTTGCAGGTCCGCGACGTCTCGGACCTGACCGGCTTTCCCGAGATGATGGACGGGCGCGTCAAGACGCTCCATCCCAAGGTGCATGGCGGCTTGCTCGGCGCGCGCGACAATCCGGATCATGTTGCAACCATGGCCGAGCACAGCATCGGACTTATCGATCTCGTCGTCGTCAATCTCTACCCGTTCGCGCAGACCGTTGCGCGCGGGGCGGAGCGGCGCGAGATCATCGAGAATATCGATATCGGCGGCCCCTCGATGGTCCGCTCGGCGGCCAAGAACCACCAGTTCGTGACGATCGTCACCGATCCCGCCGATTACCCGGAGCTGATCGCGGCGCTCGACGAAGCGGGCGGATCGACCCCGCTCGGCCTTCGCAAGCGTCTCGCCGCCAAGGCCTTTGCCGCCACCGCTACCTATGACGCCACCATCGCCTCCTGGTTCGCCTTCGCCGACCAGCAGCAACTCTTCCCCGCCACGCTGCCGATGGTCCTGCAAGCGCCTACCGTGCTTCGCTACGGCGAGAACCCGCACCAGCAGGCCGCCCTCTACGGCCATGCCGGGCCCACCGCGCGCGGCATTGCCCAGGCGCGGCAGGTTCAGGGCAAGGAGCTCAGCTACAACAATTACAACGACGCCGACGCCGCGCTGGAGCTCGTCTCCGAGTTCCGCGACGGCGATCCGGCCTGCGTGATCGTCAAGCACGCCAATCCCTGCGGCGTCGCCGTCGCGGGCACCTTGCTCGAGGCCTATCGTTCAGCGCTCGAGTGCGACCCGGTCTCCGCATTCGGCGGGATCGTCGCGGTCAACCGGCCCCTCACCGCCGCCGACGCGGAGGCGATTACCACCATCTTCACGGAGGTCGTGATCGCCCCGGACGCGGACGAAGCGGCGCTCCGTCTGTTCGCGGCCAAGAAGAACCTGCGCCTGCTCCTCACGGGCGATCTGCCCGATCCGGCGCGCGGCGGCTTCACGCTCAAGACGATCGCCGGCGGCTGGCTCGTGCAGACCCGTGACAACAGACGGGTCGGGCCGGATGCGCTCAAGGTCGTGTCCAGGCGCGCCCCGACAGATCAGGAGCTGGCCGACTGCCTGTTCGCCTGGACCGTCGCCAAGCACGTCAAGTCGAATGCCATCGTCTACGCCAAGGGCGGCGCTACCGTCGGCATCGGCGCCGGCCAGATGAACCGCCTCGAATCCGCCCGCATCGCCGGCTGGAAGGCGCGCGACGCCGCCGGGAAAGCCGGGTGGCCCGAGCCCCGCACGATCGGCTCCGCGGTCGCCTCCGACGCCTTCTTCCCCTTCGCCGACGGCCTCCTCGCCGCAGTCGAAGCGGGAGCCACCGCAGTGATCCAACCCGGCGGCTCGATCCGCGACGACGAGGTCATCGCCGCGGCGGACGAGGCGGGGCTGGCGATGCTGTTCACGGGGGTGAGACATTTTCGGCATTAAGCCAAACCGAGAACGCGTGCTCATACGCGACAGTCAACGATGCCCCCTGTATCGAGTCCGGATCCAAGCCATGACAGGCATCGAAAATCATCGATCGCTATGACCGAATCAAAGCGACCAAAAGCTGCTCCTTTCCACGCCAGCGCACTTCGTGGGCGAGTATGACACGCCCAATCTCCTGATAACCCTTGCTTGGCCGCCGCTTTTTACTGGCCGACCACGGTGGTCTCGGGGCGATTTGGCCCAGCTGAACGTTTCTTCATGTCGTCATCGTCTGTGCCGCCATCGTCGCAAGGCCTGCAAATACCCTCTGTCCTACAGCGCCGGTCATCCAGCATGGACTTAGCCATGAGCGATTCGCCCCACCCCTCCACCGCCGGGCTTCGCGAATTCGTGGTCTTTCACCCCGTCCGACCCGTGCCGGTCAATAGCGCGTTTTGTCGATCGGCGGTGCGTTCTCTGCAATGCCGCGCGCTCGGCCGGGCGGTCGATGCCGCTGGATCGGCTCGGAGCCGAAGACAAGCTCGCAGGCCGGAGATTTTCTGCTCCAGGGAGGCTGAACTTTATGAACCTTCCGAACCTTTCGGCCAGCCAGGGTCCTGATGCGAAGGCTTCATCGAGTTCGGACGGGTTAGTCCTTCATGCCGGAACTCATTTCGCGGACGGCCCGTTGGCGGCTCGGTGGGTTCAGGCAGCGGAGGTGAAGCAATGAACGTCGGCGACGAGCGCAGTGTCAGCTGCTGGATGGACATCACCCCTGTCATCGACGCGCCGCCGCTCACAGCCAACGCCGAATGCGATGTGGTGGTCATCGGCTCGGGCATCGCCGGCCTGTCCACCGCGTACGAGTTGGCCCGGTTCGGACGCTCGGTGATCGTGATCGATCGCGGCGGCATCGGTAACGGCATGACCGCTCGCACCACCGCCCACCTCGCGACCCAGCTGGACGATTTCTACTCAGAGCTGATCAAGGTCCGCGGCGAGGACGAGGCTCGCATCTACCACGACAGCCAGGTCGCGGCCGTGAACCGGATCGAGGCGATCTGCCGCGACGAGGACATCGACGCCGATTTCCAGCGGCTCGATGGTTATCTGTTCGCGCCCGCGGACAAGCCGCAAGGCGAACTCGACGAGGAATATGAGGCATGCCGCAAGATCGGCGTTGACGTCGAATGGGTCGATCGCGCGCCTGTTCCCGGCGTCGACACCGGCCGCGCGCTGCGCTTCCCCTATCAGGGCCGGTTCCACCCGACCAAATATCTGCGCGGGCTCGCCAAGGCCATCCTGGCGCGCGGCGGGCGCATTTATGCGAACACTGCCCATGTCGGGGACGAGGAAAAGGACGGCGGCGTCGAAATCACCACCGAAGCTGGCCCGGTGATCCGCGCCCAGGCCGCGGTGTTCGCGACCAATTCGCCGACCAACAACAAGGTCGCGATTCACCCCAAGCAGACTCCGGACCGCACCTATGTCGTCGCCGGCCCGGTGCCGAAAGGCTCGGTACCCGACGCGCTCGTCTGGGACACGTACGAGGCGTATCACTATGTCCGCATCCAGCCGCTCAGCGAGACGGAGGATTTGATCATCGTCGGCGGCGGCGATCACAAATCCGGCGAGGCCCACGACATGGACCAGCGGCTGGACGATCTCGAAAACTGGACGCGCGAGCATTATCCCAGCTTCACCCGCGCCGATTATCGCTGGTCGGGGATGGTGATGGAGCCGATGGACTTCATGCCCTTCTCCGGCCGCAACCCGGGCAATACCAATATTTACATCCACACGGGCGATTCAGGCCAGGGCATCACCAACGGAGTGGCCGGGAGCCTCACCATCATGCCGCTGATCATCGGCGAGGACAGCCGCTTCGCGCCCGTGCTGGATCCGGGTCGCAAATCCTTCAACTCGACCTCGTCGATCGGCGAGTTCATCCGCGAGCAGGCGGGCGCGGTGAAGAACTTCGCGGAATATATCGGGCCCGGCGACCTCAAGTCGGAAGACGAGCTCCAGCCCGGTCAAGGCGCCCTCATTCGTCATGGCCTGAAGCAGGTCGCCACCTTCAAGGCCGAGGACGGCACGGTGATCCGCCGTTCTCCGGTCTGCACGCACCTCGGCTGCATAGTGCACTGGAACGGCTTCGAGAAATGCTGGGATTGCCCGTGCCACGGCTCGCAATTCGCGCCCGACGGGCAGGTGCTCAACGGCCCGGCGGTGAAGCCCCTGGCGGAGGTGGAAGACTAGGCTCGGCCTTCCCCCGCTTGCCCATTCGGAAGAGGACGCGGTCTTCGTGCGTGAAGCCGCGCTTCCAGATGACCAGCCCGAAGGCAAGGAGGATCGCGGGAATGCCGGCTGCGAGTTCCAGCCACTCGAGCGTCTGCGGGAGCTGGGTGAAGCCGAAGCCGACGAGGATCGCGGCCGCGGCTGCCCAGACGATCGGCCAGCGCCAGCCCTGGACCGGCGCGCCGAGCAGCCGGCTGAGCAGCCGCGCCTTGAGGACGGAGGAAATGCCGAGCGCAACGATGAGCCCGATCGCCGGGCCGGCCGCTGCGAAGCTGTCCGGGAGGCGATCTGTCGCGAGATGGAGGCGCTCGACCAGCCAGGCCGGCAGCTGAACCGCTCGGATCCCGAGGATCAGCGCGACCGAGAGCGCCGCCTGAACGGAAATCGCGAGGAGCGAGATCATCAGGTTGCGGTGGCGGGCGACATAGACCAGCGCCGCCTCGGAAACGGCTGCGGTCGCCGCCACCGCCTCGGCCGCGAGCAGGAAAGCGAGCGCGCCGGTTCCGCCGACAAAATTGGGCCCGACCAGGCCCATCACAGCCTCGCCCGGTATTCCCAGCGCCAGCGCTACCCCGACCTGGGCGGCGATGATCCAGAACCCGACCTGCCGCACCTGCTTGGCGACCGCCGGCCGATCCTCCTCAGCCAGCTTCTGGGTGATGACCGGCCCCAGGATCGGATCGAAGCTGGTCTTGAGCTTCTGAGGCAGCGACGCGACCTGCTGGGCGACATAGTAGACGCCGACCACAGCGGGCGAGAAGAACAGCCCCAGGATTGCGATGTCGATTCGCCGCGAGGCCCATTCGATTGCGTCCGCCGCGGCAAGCGGCGTGTTGCGGCGGGCCAGCGCCCAAAGCTGCCCCGGCTGCGGCTTCCACCCGCTCGGCAGGCCATAGGCCTTGTAGAGCGGCCACAGCGACGCGGCGAGCGCCGCCACCATCGACAGCACATAAGCGATGATCAGCCCGTCGCGAGACGACAGGTAGGAGAGCAGGAATGCGGCGATGCTGATCGTCCACGGCTCGACGATCGCCCGCGCAGTCACCGTTGCCTTGACGTTATGCTGGTAGGCGAGCGCCGCCAGGGCGACGTCCGATCCGGCGATCGCGAACACGATCAGCGGCAGCAGCCACTCAAGACCCCGCACTGGACTGTTGGGGAACATCGCCTGCGGGAAAAGCAGCAGCAGCATGGTCGCCGCGCCGGAGGCAAGCAGAGCGACGAGCATTCCGTCCCAGACCACGCAAACATGCGGCTTGTCCGTCGAGGAGAGCTGTTGGGCAAGGCCCCGCTTGAGTCCCAGCGTCGCCAACTGCGCCGCAAATTCGACGATCAGCACCGCATAAGCGAAACGGCCGAGCGCCTCCGCCCCGTAGATACGTCCTGCGATGAACAGGAAGGGGAGGCGAGCCGCTAGACGCAGGAGAAACCCGAAGAAGTTCGTCCGCCCACCCTTCGCGAGCGCGGCAATGTCCTGATCGCCGGAGCTCGTTGCCCCGCTCACCGGGCCATTCCCAGGTAAGTCATGAGGGCGTCCTCAACAGCCCGCATCTGCCCATCGGAGACGCGGCCCACCCGTTTCCGCAACCCCGAACGGGGTGCCGCAGCGATTTTGTCGACCATCACGCGAGAGCTCTCGTTAAGGCCGTTTTCCGCGTCAGGTTCCAGCGGCGGCCGAATGAACGAGGTCGCAATCTGTTCGGTCGTGATCAGGCAAACTGCGATCGAATTTGTATCGGCATAGGAATCATCCTGGATGATCAGAACGGGCCGGGGCTTGCCGGCATAGGCACTCCCGCCGGCTGAGGTCCAGATTTCGCCGCGTCTCAATCAACGTTCCAAGTCGGACCAAACATCGTCGATGACCGAGTTGATGAAGGCCTGAGCCTCGGCGCTGTCCTCGCTCGCCGCGATCGCTCTAGCATCGGCGCTGGCTTGAGCGATGAACTCCGGCGACGCCACGTCAGGCAACCAGAATTGCTTCGGCCGCAAGCCGCGCGCCCGCAGTGCTGCTCGGCGTCTCGCAACGCGCTCGCGGCTGCTAATCCTTTCAGCCTTGTTCATGGCCGGCAGGTTACATGTAACGGAGCTCGCGTGCAATCAATGGGCCGCGCCCCAGTTCGTCCCGGTACCGATATCAACGCCGAGTGGGACGCTGAGCGTGACTGCCGGCCCGGCCGCATTCTCCATCACCCCCCGTATCACCGCGCCGGCGCGTTCCGCATCTGCTTCGGGGACTTCAAAGACGAGTTCGTCGTGGACCTGCATCAGCATGCGCGTGCTGCCCAGGGCCTCGCGCTCCAGCGCTGGGCACATGCGGGCCATGGCGCGCTTGATGATGTCGGCGCTGGTGCCCTGGATGGGCGCGTTGACCGCGGCGCGCTCGGCGCCCTGGCGCTCGTGCTGGACCTTGCTGCGGATGCCGGGGAAGTGGGTCTTGCGGCCGAACAGCGTCGTCGTGAAGCCGGTCTCGCGTACGCTGGTCAGGGTTGTGTGGATGTAGTCGCGGATGCCAGGGAAGCGGTCGAAATAGCGGTCGATCATTGATTGCGCTTCGTCCGCGGTGATCGAGAGGCGGCCGGCCAAGCCCCAGCGCGAGATGCCGTATAGGATCGCGAAGTTGATCGTCTTGGCGCTGGCGCGGGTGTCGCGGGTGACTTCGCCGAACAGCTCTTGCGCCGTCATGCTGTGAATGTCGGCGCCGTCGGCAAAGGCCTGCTTCAGCTGGGGCACGTCGGCCATGTGCGCGGCTAGGCGCAGCTCGATCTGGCTGTAGTCGGCAGCGAGCATCAGATAGCCGGGCTCGGCGACGAAGGCGTCGCGGATGCGGCGGCCGATCTCCGTCCGGATCGGGATGTTCTGCAGATTGGGGTCGGTCGAGGAGAGCCGGCCCGTCTGCGCGCCCGACAGGCTGTAGCAGGTGTGGACGCGGCCCGTTTCCGGATTGATCTGCTGCTGGAGCGCATCGGTGTATGTGTTCTTGAGCTTGGTCAGCTGACGCCAATCGAGCACCAGCCTCGCGATCGGCACCCCATCGCGCGACAGCCGCTCCAGCTCGTTGACGTCTGTCGACCACACGCCCGACTTGCCCTTGCGCCCGCCCTGCAGCTGGAGCTTGTCGAACAGGATCTCGCCAAGCTGCTTGGGGCTGCCGATCGTGAACTTCGCGCCGGCTTCGGCGCACACCTGCTCTTCAAGAGCAACGATCTGCTCGTTGAACTCGGCGGAAAGCCTGGCCAGCTCCTTGCGGTCGACCTTGACGCCCTCGCGCTCCATACGCGCGACCACGGGGATCAGCGGACGGTCGACCTGCTCGTAAACACGGGTGACCCGCTCGTGCGGCAGCCGCGCCTTGAACCGCTTCCACAGCCGCAAGGTGACGTCCGCATCCTCCGCCGCATATTCGGTCGCCCGCTCCAGCGTGATCTTGTCGAAGCAGACTTGCTTCGATCCCGATCCGCACACCTCCTTGAAGCTCAGGCACTGGTGATCGAGATGCTCCTTGGCGAGATCGTCGAGGCTGTGGCTGGAGAGCCCGCCGGCATTGAGGTCGAAGCTCATCACGAGCGTGTCGTCTATCGGCGCAACCTTGATCCCGCGACGATCCAGCACGACCCAGTCGAACTTGAGATTGTGGCCGATCTTCAGGACCGCCGGGTCCTCCAGCAGGGGCTTGAGCTTGCCCAGAACCAGCCCCGCCGCGAGCTGTTCCGGGCGCTCCGCGAGGAGATCGTCGCCGCCATGCTCGAGCGGGATGTAGCAGGCGCGGTTGCACTCTGTCGCCATGCTGATCCCGACCAGCTTGGCGCGGATCGGATCACGGGAGTCGGTTTCCGTGTCGATCGCGAAGCGGCCGAGCGAAACTGCTTCGGCAATCCAGCGGTCGAGCACGGCCTCATCCAGCACGGTCTCGTAAAGCGAGCGGTCGATCTTCGGCTCGGGCCGGACTTCACGCTGAACGGGCGTCTTAGCCGGATCGGTCGAGGGCGCCCGGACCTGGCTGGTGCCGTTGAGGCGAGCGAGCAAGGAGCGAAAGCCCTGGTCTTCCAGAAACTCCCGCAGCGGCCCGTCAGGAATCCCCTTCATCTCAAGCTGCCCGAGCGGCTGCGGCAGCGGAGAATCGCAGACCAGCTTGACCAACTCGCGCGACATCCGCGCTGCCTCGGCATGCTCGATTAGGTTCTGCTTGAGCTTGGGCTTGGTAATCTCGTCGGTGCGGGCGAGCAGGGTTTCGACATCGCCATATTGCTGGATAAGCTGCGCGGCGGTCTTGGGCCCAATCCCGGGCACGCCCGGTATGTTGTCGACGCTGTCGCCCATCAGCGCCAGCACTTCGCCCAGCTGCTCGGGCCCGACGCCAAACTTCTCGACCACATAGGCGCGGTCGATCCGACGGTCGTTCATCGTGTCGAGCATGTCGAGCCGGCCGTCGTCGATCAGCTGCATCAAATCCTTGTCGGAGCTGACGATCGTTACCTTCCAGCCCTCGGCCAGCGCGGCGTAGGAATAGCAGGCGATGATGTCGTCCGCTTCCAGCCCTTCTTCCTCGATGCACGGCAGCGAAAAGGCGCGGGTCGCATCGCGGATCAGCGGGAATTGCGGCACCAGGTCGGAGGGCGGCGGCGGCCGGTTCCCCTTGTACTCGCCATACATGTCGTCGCGGTGGGTCTTGCCGGCCGCATCGAAGATCACCGCGAGGTGGGTCGGCCCGTCCGCTTTGTGCAAGGACTCCGCCAGCTTCCAGAGCATGGTCGTGTAGCCATAAACGGCCCCGACGTTGAGCCCATGCCGGTTCGTAAGCGGCGGCAGGCGATGGTAGGCGCGGAAGATGTAGCTGGAGCCATCGACGAGGTAGAGATGGGAGGACATCGGCCGGTCCTAGCCTAACCCTCCCGGCTGTGGGAGTGGCTTCGGCCCTGTCAGCTTCGGTTCAAGCGCCCGAAGCTAACGATCAGCAATGTTGAAACCACTTCTTCTTGCCGGCGCAACGGCGGCTCTGGTCGGCGGCTTGGCGTCATTGTCCTCGCCAGTCCCGGCCGGCGCGATCGCGCCCGCCTTGGCGGTGAAAGCCGCGCCCGCCTTCAAGCCGACCCGCTTTTCCGTCGAGGTTCGCGGCAGCGGCCCGGACGTGATCCTCCTCCCTGGCCTCGCCTCCTCGCGTGATGTCTGGGACGGCACGGTCGCGGCGGTGCCTGGCTATCGCTATCACCTCGTCCAGGTCGCAGGCTTTGCGGGCGCGCCGGTCCGCGGCAATGCGCAGGGCCGGGTGGTGAGCGGCGTCGCCGACGAGCTAGCCCGCTACATCGCCGCTAGGAGGCTAAAGCGCCCCGCCCTAATCGGCCATTCGATGGGCGGCACCGTCGCTTTGATGGCCGCATCGCGCCATCCGGCGCAGGTCGGCAGGGTGATGGTGGTCGACATGACTCCGCAGCCGGCCGGCTTCGTCGGCTCCACTGCGTCCGGCGTGCGCGGTCTTGCCAACGCCCTCCAGGGGCTGACCGCGACGCCGGATGGGCGCCGCATGGTCGAGTCTGTCATGGAGATGTTCGGCGGGCCCCAGCCGGCCGACCGGCGCAGCGACGCCGACGTGGTCGCCCGCGCCACTCACGAGCTTGCGGTGACTGACCTCAGCGGCGAACTTTCCCGCATCAGGGCGCCGCTTACCGTGATCTACGCGATCCCGAACCCTGATCAGCGCGCCTATGTGCAGGGCAATTACGAAGCCGCCTACCGCGCCAAGCGCGATGCCAAGCTGGTCCGCGTGGACGGCAGCGGGCACATGATCATGTTCGATCAGCCGACGAAGTTCAGGGCCGCGGTGAAGGCGTTCTTGAGTTCGTCACTCCCGACTTGATCCCGGGCGATGTTTAGGCTGGGCACGCAAAGAAGGTGGATGCCGGATCAAGTCCCGGCATGACGAAGTGAACTCTACGGCGAAAGCACAGTGTCCACCGCTTCCGGCAGCATGTCCGGATGATCCAGCGTATAGTGCAGCCCCCGGCTTTCCTTTCTGGCAAGCGCGGACCTGACGATCAGGCCCGACACCTCGACCAGATTACGAAGCTCGACCAGGTCCGGCGTGATCCGGAAATGTCCGTAATAATCCTCCGTCTCCTGCCGGAGCAGGTTCACCCGGTTCAAGGCGCGTTCCAGCCGCTTGGTGGTGCGGACGATGCCGACATAGTCCCACATGAAGCGGCGGATCTCGCGCCAATTGTGGTGCACGACCACTTCCTCGTCGGAATGCGTGACCCGGCTTTCGTCCCATGGCCGGATCGCCGGCGACCGCTCGAGGTCGCCCCAGCCGCCATTGATGTCCTCGGCGGCGGCAAGGCCGAAGACCAGGCATTCGAGCACCGAATTGGATGCAAGCCGGTTCGCGCCGTGCAGGCCGGACTGGGTGACCTCTCCCGCGGCGTAGAGCCCTTCGAGATCTGTCCGCGCGGCAAGATCCACGACTACGCCGCCGCAGGTATAATGGGCGGCCGGGACGACCGGGATCGGCTCGCGGGTGATGTCGATGCCGATGTCCGGTTCCGCGAGGCGCGCGGCAATGGTCGGAAAATGCGCTCGGATGAAATCCGGGTCGCGGTGGCTGATGTCGAGATGGACATGATCGAGGCCCAGCCGCTTCAGTTCATGATCGATCGCGCGGGCGACGATGTCGCGGGGCGCGAGTTCGGCGCGGCCGTCAAAGTCAGGCATGAAGCGATGGCCCGATCCGGGAATCCGGAGCCGCCCGCCTTCACCGCGCATGGCTTCCGTGATCAGGAAGTTCTTGACCTCGGGATTGTACAGGCAGGTCGGGTGGAACTGGTTGAATTCCATGTTCGACACGCGGCAGCCTGCCCGCCAGGCCATGGCGATTCCGTCGCCCGTGCTCCCGCGTGGGTTGGTCGAGTAAAGCCACGCCCTGCTGGCGCCGCCCGTCGCAAGAATGGTCGAACGTCCGGCGTAGGTGTCGACGCGGCCCGACTCGCGATCGACCGCATAGACGCCCCAGACCCGCTCGCGCCCATTGCCGCCCACGACGTGACGGCCGGTCACCAGATCGATCGCGACCTTGTTCGGAACCAGGCTGATGTTCGACCGAGTGGCGGCCGCTTTCTCCAGCGCCTGCTGCACCGCCCAGCCTGTCGCGTCGTGGACATGGACGATGCGACGGTGGCTGTGGCCGCCTTCGCGTGTGAGGTGCCAGCGATCCGATTCGCCGGGATTGAAAGGTACGCCGAGCGCCGAGAGCCGCTCGATAGCGGCGGGCGCGTTCTCGACGACGAATTCGACTGCCTTGCGGTCGTTCAGCCCCGCCCCGGCCAAGATGGTGTCCTCGATATGCCGCTCGAACGAGTCGCCCGGCTCCAGGACGGCCGCGATGCCGCCTTGGGCCCAGGCCGTCGATCCGGCCGAAAGCGCGCCTTTGGCCAGCACCGCGATCCGCAGGTGCGGCGCGAGACTCAGAGCTGCGCTGAGCCCTGCCGCCCCGGAACCGACGATGACGACGTCATAAACGTGCTCACCCATTCGCGTCGGATGCCCGGGTGAGATTCAGGAAGACATCCTCCAGGTCCGCCTCGCGCGTCGAGACGTCGACGATACCGAGCCCGCTGCGGCCCAGCGCGGCGAGCACCTCGCCCGCATTGACCCGATCCTTGCGGTAGGTGATCGCAAGCGTACGCTCGCCGACGCGTTCGATCTTGTCGAAGCAGGGCGCGTCCGGCACCTGGTCCAGGTCGCGGTCGACTGTGACCTCCACCGCCTTTTCCTGCGCCATGCCGACCAAGGTCCGTGTCGTCTCGTTCGCGATCAATCGGCCGCGGTTGATGATGGCGATTCGATCGCAGAGTTCCTCCGCTTCTTCGAGATAGTGGGTGGTCAGGACGATGGTGACGCCGTCCCGGTTGAGTTCGCGAACATAGCTCCACAATTGCTGGCGAAGCTCGATGTCGACCCCGGCGGTGGGCTCGTCCAGCACCAGGATGGGCGGCGAATGCACCATCGCCTTGGCAACCAGCAGGCGCCGCTTCATCCCGCCGGACAGAGTGCGCGAATAAGCGTCCGCCTTGTCCTCCAGCCGAACGGCGCGGAGCAGTTCGGCGGTTCGCCGGGACGCCTTGGGTACGCCATACAGTCCAGCCTGCTGGTCGAGCGTCTCTGCGGGCGTGAAGAAAGGATCGAACAATATCTCCTGCGGCACGATCCCGATCGAGGCCTTTGCGTTTCGAGGATGTTCCTCGATGTCGAAACCCCAGATCGTCACCTTGCCGCCGCTCTTGTTCACCATGCCAGACAGGATGTTGATGATCGTGGATTTGCCCGCGCCATTAGGGCCCAGCAGCCCGAAAATCTCGCCGCGCGGCACTTCCAGGCTGATCCCCTCGAGGGCGCGCTTGCCGCCGGAATAGGTCTTGTGGAGATCGCGGATCGAAATAGCGGCGTCAGTCATCGTCGGCGCATAGCCGCTCGTGCCCGTCCCGGCAAAACACGCGCGGCTTACACCGCCCGGCGAGTAAGATTGCGGTCACGCTTTGCGGTTAGTCGGCGAGTTCGGCCGGCGAGGTGTGGCGGGCTTTGTCACGCGTCAGGCGATCGGCGCCGCGTAACCGCGCCGGTCGCCACTGCAAGAATGCGGTGATTGTGCCGACGCCTGCGCGTTGCTAGTCGCTCCCGCATGACGAGCGAAGATCCTTTCACGCCCGAGATCAGCTTTGTGAAAACGCCCCGGGTCGCCTGCGACGGCGCCACCGAAATCAGCCCGGCGCTCGGCCATCCGCGCGTCTACATGCAGATTGACGAGAAAGGCTTCGTCGACTGCGGCTATTGCGACAAGCGCTTCATCTTGGCCGGCAGCCCGATGGATCAGGGGCAGAGCGAGGCTTAGGCGTCCCTCGCCCTCGTCATGCCGGACTTGATCCGGCATCCACCTCCTTCTTCTCGCCCCTAAAAAGATGAACCCCGGATCAAGTCCGGGGTGACGAGTTGGTGCGGGGGTGACGAACGGTGGGGCCCGGTCCTATATCCGCCCCATGACCCTCTCCGCCGACCCCCGCCGCTTCCTCTACCGCGCCGACGCGCTGGACCCGGACTCCGCCAAGCGCCTTACCGCGGAGGCCCTTGCGTCCTGCGACGATGGCGAACTCTACCTGCAATATACCGCCTCGGAATCCTTCGCGTTCGATGACGGGCGTCTCAAGACGGCTGACTTCAACACCCAGGCGGGGTTCGGCCTGCGCGGCGTCTCCGGCGAGACCACCGCCTTTGCCCACGCCAACGATATCAGCGAAGCCGCGATCCGGCGCGCGGCCGAGACGATGAGCGTGCTCGATCCCGCCAGGGGGGCGCGGGCCGCTCCGCCGCGGCGGACAAACGCCACGCTTTACACCGATTCCGATCCGCTCTCGGCCATCCCGTTTGCCCGCAAGGTGGCGCTGTGCCAGCAGATCGACGCGGCCGCCCGCGCTCGCGACCCGCGCGTCGCCCAGGTTTCGGTCTCGCTCGCCGGATCGTGGAGCGTGATCGAGATTGTCCGCCCGGACGGGTTCGTCGCGCACGATGTACGCCCGCTCGTCCGCCTCAACGTCTCGATCATCGCCGAGCAGAATGGCCGGCGCGAGGCGGGCTTCCACGGCCTTGGCGGTCGCTACCTGTACGACAACATGTTTGAGCCCGCGGTGTGGAACCGAGCGATTGATCTCGCGCTGGACATGGCGCTGGTGAACCTCGAGTCGGTCGCCGCGCCTGCGGGCGAGATGACGGTCGTGCTCGGCAATGGCTGGCCGGGCGTGCTCCTTCACGAGGCGATCGGCCACGGCCTTGAGGGCGACTTCAACCGCAAGGGCACCTCCGCTTTTTCCGGCCGCATCGGCGAGCGGGTGGCCGCTCCTGGCGTCACGGTGGTCGACGACGGATCGCTGGGTGAGCGCCGCGGCTCTCTCTCGATCGACGATGAAGGCACGCCGACCCAGTGCAACACCCTGATCCAGGATGGCGTCCTGGTCGGCTACATCCAGGATCGCCTCAACGCGCGCCTGATGGGCGTCGAGCCGACCGGCAACGGCCGCCGCGAAAGCTTCGCCCACGCGCCGATGCCGCGCATGACCAACACCTTCATGCTAGCGGGCAAGGATGATCCGCGCGAGATCCTCTCCCGCGTCACGAACGGCATCTACGCCAAGAGCTTCGGCGGCGGGCAGGTCGACATCACCAGCGGCAAATTCGTGTTCAGCTGCACCGAGGCCTACAAGATCGAGAATGGCAGGCTCGCGGCGCCGATCAAGGGCGCGACCCTGATCGGCGATGGTCCGACCGTGCTGACCAAGGTCGCCGCGATCGGCAACGATATGGAACTGGACGAAGGCATCGGCGTGTGCGGCAAGGGCGGGCAATCGGTGCCCGCGGGCGTCGGCCAGCCGACCTTGCTGGTGGAGGGACTGACTGTTGGCGGCACCGCCGCATGATTTCGGAGCCCTGTGTCGACGAGATCCTGAGCTTCTGGTTCGGGCTGGGCAAGGACAGGTGGTTCAAGGCCGATCCTGATCTCGACGCGCAGGTACGCGAGCGCTTTCAAAAGCTCTGGGAGACGCAGCAGGGCTCTCCCACCTCGGCCTTCCTTGGCTCGCCGCGCGAGGCACTGGCGGCCGTGGTGCTGTTCGACCAGTTCCCGCGCAACATGTTCCGCGGCCATGCCGACCAGTTCGCGACGGATCATCTCGGGCTCGCGGTTGCCAGGGAAGCGATCGCGCTCGGCTATGACGACAAATTGTCCGAAGCCGAGCGCGGCATCCTCTACATGCCCTTTCAGCATAGCGAGGATCTGGACGACCAGCAGCGCTCGGTCGCGCTCTTCAGCAGCCTGGAGGACAAGTACCAGCTCGAATTCGCCCGCAAGCACCGTGACGTCATCGAGCGCTTCGGCCGTTTCCCGCACCGCAACGCGATCCTCGGCCGCAGCCCGCGCGCGGACGAATTGGCCGCTGGCGACGTGGTGCCCTGGTAGTGGCGTTGGTGGAGCTCGCCCGCTTCTACAATCCGTTCGAAGCCAGCGTGGTCCGCTCCGCGCTGGAGGCGGACGGGATCGACGCGGTGTTGTTTGACACGGAGATGAACTGGGGCGGTCTGGACGGTGTGGTCCCGGTGCGCCTGATGGTTGACGAGGACGATCTTGGAGCAGCCCGGCGCGTGATGGCGAGCGCCTCTGAGTGAGCTCCCGACTAGAGGAACCGCGCGATCGGGGTGAGATCGTAGCCCGCCGCTGCCGCCTTGCGCATCAGCTCCTCGCCATCCGCGCCTCGCCGTGCCTCGGCCAGCGCCCATAAGTAAGTCGAGCGCGTGCCAGAGCGGCAAAAGGCGAGCAGCGGGCCCTCCGCTTCGGCCAACGCGTTCGCCATCTCCTCCACCAGCGCCGGGCTGAGCCCGCCGGCCATGGGGATGTGCTGGTAACTCAGTCCCGCCGCTTGCGCTGCTACCGCCATCTCGGCCGTACTTGGCTGGTCCGGTTCTTCGTCGTCCGGCCGATTGTTGACGATCGCGGTCACGCCCGCGGCCTTGATGCCGGGCAAATCCTCCGGCCTGATCTGTCCCGCCACGAAGACGTGCTCGTCCACCTGCTTCACGCGAACCCTCTCACGACATCCACGAAAGCCTGGCCATAGCGCTCCAGCTTGGCGGCGCCCACGCCGGAGACGCGGCCGAGCGCGGTCATGCTCTGCGGCTTGAGTTCGGCCATCTCGCGCAGCGTACTGTCGTGGAACACGACGTAGGGCGGCACACCGGCCTGCTTGGCGAGATCGCGGCGGCAGGCGCGCAGGGCGTCAAACAACGGATCGCCGTCCGGGTTTGCGTCGCGATCACGCCGGGCCTTGCGCTGGCGCTTGGGCGGGAGGACGAGTTCGAGCTTCTCCTCGCCCTTAAGCAACGCTTTCGCACCCGGACCGAACGAAAGTCCGCCATATTCGTCTGCGCGCAAGGCATCGCGCGCCATCAGCGCCCGCGCCACTGGGCGGATCAATGCAAGCTCGTCCGCATTCGCGATGCCGAACACGGACAGGCGATGGTGGCCGAAGCTGCGCACCTTCTCGCTGTCATTGCCCGCCAGCACTTCGGTCAAGTGCGTGATCCCGAACCGCATCTCGGTCCGGAACGCCGCCGAGAGCAATTTCCGCGCCGCCTCCGTCGCATCGATCGTCCCCGGCGGGGCGATGCAATTGTCGCAATTGCCGCAGCCTTGCGCCGGCTCCTCGCCGAAGTGGCGGAGCAGCAGCGCGCGGCGGCAGCTCGGCGTCTCGACCAGGGCCGCGAGCGCGTTCAACCGGTGGCGTTCGCCCGCCCGGCGATCCTCCGGCACCTCCGTCTCGATCCGCCGCCGTGCCCGGGAGAAATCGTCCGCGCCCCACAACAGATGCGCCTCCGCCGGATCGCCGTCGCGCCCCGCGCGGCCGGTCTCCTGATAATAAGCCTCGATCGATTTGGGCAGGCCGGCATGGGCGACGAAGCGGACGTCCGGCTTGTCGATGCCCATGCCGAACGCGATCGTCGCCACCATCACCATGTCCTCGGACGCGACGAACGCCGCCTGGTTGCGGGCGCGGACGCTTGCGTCCAGCCCGGCATGGTAGGGCAGCACGCGGCGCCCGGCGCCGCCCAGCTGCTCGGCGAGCTTCTCGGTCGCCGCTCGGCTGGTCGCGTAGACGATCCCCGGTCCAGGCTGCTCCGCGAGCAGCGACTTGAGCTGCGCGCCGACGCCTTCCCGCGCACGGACATGGTAGCGGATGTTCGGCCGGTCGAAGCCGGCGAGAATGAGGCCATCCTCCGGGATTCCGAGCTGGACCAGGATGTCGGCGCGGGTCTGCTTGTCGGCCGTGGCGGTCAGAGCGAGGCGCGGCACGTCCGGAAAGCGATCCAGCAACGGCCGGAGCAGCCGGTAATCAGGACGAAAATCGTGCCCCCATTCCGACACGCAATGCGCCTCGTCGATCGCGACCAGCGCCAGCGGCACGGAGCTCAGGAGGTTGCGGAAGCCCTCTCCCGAAGCCCGCTCGGGAGCCACGTAGATCAGGTCGAGATCACCGCCCCGGAGCCGCGCGACCGTCTCCTCGCGATTGTCGTCGGCAGAGGTGAGCGCGGCGGCGCGAATGCCAAAGCCCGAAGCCGACCGGATCTGATCGTGCATCAACGCGATCAGCGGCGAGATCACGAGCGCGGTTCCCGGCCGGGCGAGCGCCGGCACCTGATAGCAAAGCGACTTGCCCGCCCCGGTCGGCATGACCGCGAGCGTATGCTGCCCAGCCATGACGCGAGCGACCACAGCCTCCTGCCGACCCCGAAACGAGGGGAAGCCGAAAGTGGACTTGAGGATCGACAGCGGGTCGGACATCGTGAACGCCTAGCCGCCCGTCGCCGGCTAAGTCGAGGGGAGCCGCGGTAACCTGATCGTGAGACTGATCGCCTATTGCCGGCGGATCGTCTGCAAGAGGCTTAGCGATATGTTCGGGAGTTTGCGCCGGTTGGTAAGCGGCGAGAAATATCGGATGGCCTGCCTATTTGAGCGCGATCCGCCTCGCGCGTCCCAGCTCTGGCGCCGCTGGCCCGAGCTGTTCCCGACGCTGGACGCATTGGTGGCGGTGCTCCCTGAGCGCTGCTTCCTGCTCTCCAGGCAATATGATCCCGTGGTGGCCAGGAAGGACGACCAAGCTGGCGAGGTCACCCGCTTTCGCAAGCTGAACTGGACTGAGGCGAACAACCGGCGGTGGGTCGACGATCTGGCGGCGCGTCCCGGCTTCCAGCTCTCGGTGACCGAGGCATGGTCGCCTTGGCGCAAGGACCTTGAGGACCGTCGCGGCGGCCCACATTTCTACCTCAAGCTGGACGCCGCGGACGAAAGCCCTTCCCCAGCCCCGGAACTCGATTGGCAAAGCCTTACCGTCGCCATCCGCGACGACATTCTCGAGCAAACCAAGCATCTGGTGCAAGCAGCACTAGACCGTGCCGGCGCCATGATGGCGGTGCCCGAGTTGCTCGTCTTCGACCGAACCTGGGCCGAGCGAGGGAAGTATACGAGCTTCGTGCGGGTGAATGGGATCGAGGACAGCCATCCCCGCATGATCGAGGATTGGTGTCGCAGCCATCCCCGAGCTCAGCACGCTCGCTTCGACGCCTAGCGCCTCCGCCGTCTCACCCGATCAGATATGGATCGGCTTGCCGGTCACCGCCATTGCCGCTTCCTTCATCGCTTCCGAATGCGTTGGGTGCGCGTGGCAGGTGTAGGCGATGTCCTCGCTGGTTGCGCCGAACTCCATCGCCTGCGCGGCCTGCGCGATCATCGTGCCAGCAAGACTGGAGATGATGTGGACGCCCAGCACGCGATCGGTCTTTGCGTCGGCCAAAATCTTGACGAACCCGTCCGTGTCGCGGTTGGTTTTGGCGCGGCTGTTGCCGGCGAACGGGAACTTGCCCGCCTTGTACGCGATGCCCGCGGCTTCGAGTTCCTCCTCGGTCTTGCCGACCGACGCGATCTCCGGATGGGTATAAACGACGCCGGGGATCACCTCGTGATTGATGATGCCGGTCAGCCCGGCGATGTTCTCGGCGACCGCGATGCCCTCGTCCTCGGCCTTGTGGGCAAGCATCGGGCCGGGGGTGACATCGCCGATCGCCCACACGCCCGGCACCTTCGTCCGGAAGCTGTGATCGACCTCGATCATGCCGCGATCGTTGACCTGCACGCCGACGCGCTCGAGCGCGAGGCCCTCGGTATTGGGCCGACGGCCGATCGCCACCAGCACGACGTCCGCCTCGATCGTCTCGGCCGCGCCGCCCTGGGCCGGCTCGATCGTGACGGTCGCGCCGGCGCCGCTGCGATCGACTTTGGTGACCTTGGTCGAGGTGCGGATCTCGAAGCCCTGCTTCTTGAAGATCTTGGTGGCGTCGGCGCGCACTTCGCGGTCCATGCCGGGCAGGATCTGGTCGAGATATTCTACCACCGTCACCTTAGCGCCGAGCCGCTTCCAAACGGAGCCGAGCTCAAGCCCGATCACGCCGCCGCCGATCACCACCAGGTGACCCGGAACCTTCGGCAGCGCGAGCGCACCGGTAGAATCGATCACCACCTCGTTGTCGATATCGGCACCCGGAAGCGGAGTGACCGACGAGCCGGTGGCGATCACGATGTTCTTGGCGGTGACCGCCTTGCCCGCGACGTCAAGCGTGTTCGGCCCGGTGAACGCCGCGTGGCCCTTCAGCCACTCGACCTTGTTCTTCTTGAACAAGAACGCGATGCCGCCCGTCAGCTCCTTGACCGCCTTGGCCTTCTCGCCGTGCATCACGTCGAGGTCGAGCGTCACCCCGGCCATGTTGACGCCGAACTTGGCGAGCGATCCATTGCTGGCCTCCGCATAAAGCTCCGAGGCGTGCAGCAGCGCCTTGGAGGGGATGCAGCCGACGTTTAGGCAGGTCCCGCCGAGCGTCTCCCGGCTCTCCACGCAAGCCGTCTTGAGGCCCAGCTGCGCCGCCCGGATCGCCGCCACATAGCCGCCCGGCCCAGCGCCAATCACGATCACGTCAAAGTCGAATTCAGGCATTCTTGTTCTCTCGAGGCAGGGGACGATAGCGGGTGTCATCCGGGCGGATGACGCTCATGTGGTCATCGAACCGGCCGGAGTCGAGGGTTTCGAGAACTCGGCCGACCATACTGGGCAGCTGTTCAGGCTCGCAGCGGATATATAGCATCGAAGGCGGCGCGGGCTTGCCGAACGCGTATACGAGGTCGGTGAAGTCGCTATCCTGAGTGACCACGATCCGCTGCTCGGCGACGGCGAATTCCAGAAGCCGTTCATCGCCCCACTTGGGATAGTCGAGGGCGGCTCTGACTACATCATGCCCACGTTCGACCAAAGCGCGCGCAAAACTGGTGCCGATGTGCACATCGAGCAGGAACTTCAAGCCGCTTGCGCCTGCCCAATCGCAACATACTCTTCGTCACGCATCATCTCGGCGGCAAAGGCAGCTGCCGCGCGAAGGTGCTCTGGTAAGATGCCCGGATACTCTTCCGCCATCTGCTCATACGTCCAACCGGCCGCCATGAGTTTCAGGACGAATTCGACCTTGAAGCGCGTGCCGCGAAAAATCGGCTTGCCGCGACCGATTTCCGGGTCCGAATGGATATGCTCGCGCCAGTTCATAGGTCGATCAGCAGCCTCGTCGGATCCTCTATAGCTTCTTTCATCCGGACCAGGAAGGTGACCGCCTCGCGCCCGTCGATTAGGCGGTGATCGTAGGAGAGCGCCAGGTACATCATCGGGCGGGCGACGATCTGGCCGTCCTTGACCACCGGCCGCTCCTCGATGCGATGCATGCCGAGCACGGCCGATTGCGGCGGGTTGATGATCGGCGTCGACAGCAGCGATCCGAACACGCCGCCGTTGGAGATGGTGAAGGTGCCGCCGCGCATCTCGTCCATCTTGAGCGTGCCGTCCTTGGCGCGGCGCCCGAAGTCGCCGATCGTCTTCTCGATCTCGGCGAAGCTCATCCGATCGGCATTGCGGATCACGGGGACGACGAGGCCGTTCGGCGCGCTGACCGCGACGGAGACGTCGAGATAATCGTGGTAGACGATCTCGTCGCCTTCAATCGAGGCATTGACCGCAGGCACGTCGCGCGCGGCGAGCGCGGCGGCCTTCACGAAGAAACCGGTGAAGCCGAGCCGGATGCCGTGCTTCTTCTCGAACAGGTCCTTGTAGCGCGCGCGCGCGTCGATCACCGCGCTCATGTCGACATCGTTGAAGGTGGTGAGGATCGCGGCGGTATTCTGCGCTTCCTTGAGCCGGCTGGCGATCGTCTGCCGCAGCCGGGTCATACGCACGCGCTCTTCGCGGCGCTCCGGCCCAGCGGAACCGCCCTGTGCTCCTGCGGAGGCAGGAGCCCGGCTCTGAGCCGGATCCTGGGCTCCTGCCTTCGCAGGAGCACTTGAGGGCTGCGCCTTGGCCGCGGCGGCGAGCACATCCTCCTTGGTGACGAGGCCGTGCTTGCCCGTTCCTTCGATCTTCGATGGATCGAGACCGCGCTCGATCACCGCGCGGCGCGCCGAGGGTGAGAGCGCCGGATCATCCTCGACAGCCTGCTCCTGAGTTGCGGCGGGAGCCGGCATGGCCTCGGCGGGTTGCGCAACAGCACCCGCCCCATTCTCGATCCGCGCAATCAGCGCCCCCACGGCCACCGTGGTGCCTTCGCTCACCACCTGATCGCCCATCGTGCCCGCCACGGGCGAAGGCACCTCGACCGCAACCTTGTCGGTTTCCAGGCTGGCGATCGGCTCGTCCGCCTTGACCGGGTCGCCGGGCTTCTTGAGCCACTGGCCAAGGGTCGCTTCCGCGATCGATTCGCCGAGCGTCGGCACCACAACGTCAGTCGACATGATCTTCCCTTGCCATCAGCTCGCCGCCTTGCCGGCCTTGCGCACGGCATCGGCGGCCATTTCCTTAGCGCCTTCGATCCGGTGCCCGAGCGCTGCCGCGATCAGCGATGCCTGCTCCGCCACATGCCGCTTGGCAAGCCCGGTCGCGGGCGAGGCGGAAGAGGGGCGCCCGGCGTAGATCGGGCGCGTCGGCCGAACGCCGGCAACGGCGAGGCACTGCTCAACGAACGGCTCCACGAAGGTCCAGTAGCCGTTGTTGCGCGGCTCTTCCTGCGCCCAGATCACTTCCTCGAGGTTGGTCATGCGCTGGAGGCGCCTGACGAGCGGCTCGGACGGGAAGGGATAAAGCTGCTCGATCCGTACAATCGTGGTGCTGCTGTCCCCAGCTTTGTCGCGCGCTTCGATGAGGTCGTAGGCGACCTTGCCCGAGCAGAGCACCAGCCGCCGGACATCCTCGTCCCGCGGCTGGGCGGGATCGGAGAGGATGCGCTTGAAGTGACTGTCGCCGGTGAAATCGGCGGCAACGGACGTCGCCAGCTTGTGTCGAAGCAGCGACTTGGGCGCCATCAGCACCAGCGGCTTGCGGAATTCGCGCAGCATCTGCCGCCGCAGAAGGTGGAAATAGTTGGCTGGCGTCGTGCAATTGGCGACCTGGATATTGTCCTCGCCGCAAAGCTGCAGGAAGCGCTCGGGCCGCGCCGAGCTATGCTCCGGACCCTGCCCTTCATAGCCGTGGGGCAGCAGCATGACGAGCCCACTGGCGCGCAGCCATTTGGCCTCGCCGGCAGCGATGAACTGGTCAATGATCGTCTGCGCGCCGTTCATGAAGTCGCCGAACTGCGCTTCCCACAGCACCAAAGTGCGCGGATCGGCGATCGAATAGCCATACTCGAAGCCGAGCACGCCGAATTCGCTGAGCGGCGAATCGCGCACCTCAAACCGCCCGCCCTCGATCCCGCACAGCGGGATATACTTGTGGCCGTCGGTCTGGTCGACCCAGACCGCGTGACGATGGCTGAACGTGCCGCGGCCGCTGTCCTGCCCGGACAGGCGCACGCCGAACCCGTCCTGCAGCAGCGATCCGAACGCGAGCGCCTCTGCGGTGGCCCAGTCGAACCCGGTTCCGCTGGCGAACATCTCGCGCTTGGCGTCGAGAATGCGGAGCAGTGTCTTGTGCGGAGTGAGGTCGGCCGGAACCGCCGTGAGCGCCTCCCCGAGGTCGCGCATTCGGTCAGGGGCCAGCGCAGTCTGGACATTGCGACGCTCGGTTTCCGGAGTACCCGGTCTACCAAGGCCCGCCCAGCGGCCCTCAAACCAGTCCGCCTTATTGGGCAGATAGGCTTTGGCGGCCTCGAACTCGCCTTCGAGCAGCGCTGTGAACTGGCTCACCATGCCGTCGAGGCCGGCCTGATCGATGACCTCCTCCTCGATCAGCCGCTTGCCGTAGAGCGCGCTGACCGGCGGATGCTGGCGGATCGCGGCGTACATGAGCGGCTGCGTGAAGCTCGGCTCGTCGCCCTCATTGTGACCGAACCGGCGATAGCACCACATGTCGATCACGATGTCGCGATTGAAGCACTGCCGATATTCGATCGCGACCTTGCACGCGAAGGTGACCGCTTCGGGATCGTCGCCATTGACGTGAAAGATCGGCGACTGGACCGATTTCGCGATGTCCGAAGGATAGGGCGAAGACCGGCCGAACTGCGGCGAAGTCGTGAAACCGACCTGATTGTTGATCACGAAGTGCAGCGTTCCGCCGGTGCCGTAGCCCGGCAGGCCGGAAAAGCCGAAGCATTCGGCGACGATGCCCTGGCCTGCAAATGCCGCGTCGCCGTGCAGCAGCACGGGAAGGACTTGATCACCCTCCGGATCGCCCCGCAGCGTCTGTACCGCGCGCGCCTTGCCGAGGACGACCGGATCGACCGCTTCGAGATGGCTCGGGTTCGGCACCAGCGAGAGGTGGACCTTGACGCCGTCGAACTCGCGGTCGCTCGACGTACCGAGGTGATATTTGACGTCGCCCGATCCGCCGACATCCTCCGGATTGGCCGAGCCGCCCGCAAACTCGTTGAAGATCACGCGGTAAGGCTTGCCCATCACGTTGGAGAGCACGTTGAGCCGCCCGCGATGGGCCATGCCGAGCACGATCTCGCGCACGCCCTGCTGGCCGCCATATTTGATGACACTCTCGAGCGCCGGCACCATCGATTCGCCGCCGTCGAGACCGAACCGCTTCGTGCCGACATATTTGCGCGCGAGGAACTTCTCCCATTCCTCGGCTTCGATCACCTTCGTGAGGATGGCCAGCTTGCCCTCGGGCGTGAAGCTGATCGCGGCGTCCTTGCCTTCCATCCGTTCCTGGAGGAAGCGGCGCTCCTCCAGGTCGTTGATGTGCATATATTCAAGGCCGATCTTGCCGCAGTAATTGCGGCGCAGAACGGCCACCAACTCTCGAACCGTCGCGGTCTCAAACCCCATGACGCCGCCGAGATAGACCGGGCGGTCGAGCGCGGCTCCAGTGAAACCGTGAAACTCGGGCGTGAGGTCGGCCGGCAGTTCGCGCTTGGCGAGGCCGAGCGGATCGAGATCCGCAGCGAGATGTCCGCGCACGCGATAGGTGCGGATCAGCATCATCGCGCGGATGGAATCGTCCGCCGCCTGCTTGATCTCCGCGTCCGACTTGCCGGCGCCGGCCGCGCTTTCCTTGACCTTGGCCGCGACTTTCTCGACTGTCATGCGGGTCGGGTCGAGGCCGGCGTTCAGATCGTCCAGATCGCTAAGCGGCCAATTGTCGCGCGCCCAACTCGGGCCCTGCTCCTGTTCGATCTCGCCCAAGCTGTCCATGTTACCCTTCCGTGCTCCTGCGCAAGCAGGAGCCCAGTGACCACGCTGATGCTAGGCTCCTGCCTTCGCAGGAGCAATGTCAGGTCAACCCTTAAGCAGCGCTGAAAGTGTCGTCCCCAATTCAGATGGGCTCGGAGAAACTCGGATTCCAGCCCGCTCCATGGCTTCGATCTTATCGTCGGCGCCGCCTTTGCCTCCGCTCACGATCGCGCCTGCATGGCCCATGCGGCGTCCCGGAGGCGCGGTGCGGCCCGCGATGAAGCCGACCATCGGCTTGGAACGGCCGCGCTTGGCCTCGTCGGCGATGAACTGCGCCGCATCCTCCTCGGCCGCGCCGCCGATCTCCCCGATCATGATAATCGACTTGGTCTCGTCATCGGCCAGGAACAACTCCAGCACGTCGATGAAGTTGGTCCCGTTCACCGGATCGCCGCCGATGCCGACCGCAGTCGTCTGGCCCAGCCCGGCGTTCGAGGTTTGGAACACCGCTTCGTAAGTCAGCGTGCCCGATCGACTGACAACGCCGACCGAGCCTTTCCTGAAGATGTTGCCCGGCATGATCCCGATCTTGCATTCGCCCGGAGTCAGCACGCCCGGGCAGTTCGGCCCGATCAGCCGGGACTTAGACCCCGCCAGCGCGCGCTTGACCTTGACCATGTCGAGCACCGGAATGCCTTCCGTGATCGTTACGATCAACGGCACCCCGGCATCGATCGCCTCCAGGATCGAATCCGCGGCGAAGGGCGGCGGCACATAGACGACGCTTGCATCGGCACCGGTCTTCTCGACCGCTTCGGCAACGGTGTCGAACACCGGCAATCCAATATGCGTCTGCCCGCCTTTGCCGGGCGTGACGCCACCGACCATCTTGGTCCCGTAAGCGAGCGCCTGCTGCGTATGAAAGGTGCCGGTCTCACCGGTCATGCCCTGGGTAATGACGCGCGTGCTGGCGTTGACGAGGATGCTCAACGTTTTCCCTTCTTCATAACCTGCGCCGACAGGTGAACGGGCTGCGGCCCGCCGCGCACCGAGGGCGCAGTGAAGTTTATGCGAACGATCGGGTTTGTACCGGCGACTTGCCAGAAGCCGTCAGCGAATGATTTTTTAGAAACAAGCTTCCCGGGAGTTCCGAACGCAGCGGTGAGAGCAGCCGCTAACGCCTGCGCAGCGGCGAGGTCAGTGAGCATGACGACCAGGTTGCATTGCGTTCCATCCGCTCGAAACGGCCCGTAGGGGCCGGTTGTCGTAGAGCCCCGGCTCGGCATCGCGATCGGGCGACCCTTCAGATTCGCGTCGTCGCCTGTCCAGACTGCCAGTTCAGCCGAAGGGCTCTTCCAGCGAGCCACTCGGGCCTCGCCCCGCTTGCCTTCAGCCGCGAAAAGGGCGTCATCGCTGACGAGAGCCAAAACTGAACCCGCGACACGCGTCCCCGCGGTGGCGGGATCAGAAAGGCAGAGGCGGCGGAACTCGGCCGACACCGCTACTGGCGCCAACGAGGTTGCAGTTAGCGCGGCGCCGAGGTCGGACGATCCACCGACGACCAAAGGGCGGCCGTCGTCCACGGTCAAGGTGACCGACTGAGCGAACGCCTCTTGCGCGGTCGCCATCAGGACGGCGGCAAGACCGATGCGTGTAGCGATCATGCGAGGCTCCCATCAATGGCTTTGCACGCCTCAAGCAGCTCCTTCACCGCGTCCACCGATACCGTGAAATTTGCCTGCGCCGCCTCGTCCAACTCGATCTCGACGATCCGCTCGACGCCGCCCGCGCCGATCACCACCGGCACGCCGACATAAAGATCGCTGATGCCGTACTGGCCAGTCAGGTTGGCGGCGGCGGGAAGGACGCGCTTCTTGTCCTTGAGAAAGCTCTCGGCCATTATGATCGCGCTCGTCGCCGGCGCGTAATAAGCCGAACCAGTCTTGAGCAAAGCCACGATCTCGCCGCCGCCGGAGCGGGTGCGCTGGACGATCGCGTCGATCTTCTCCTGCGTCGACCAGCCCATCTTGATGAGGTCGGGGATCGGGATGCCGGCCACGGTCGAGTACTGCACCACCGGCACCATCGTGTCGCCATGACCGCCGAGCACGAAGGCAGTGACATCCTCGACCGAGACCTTGAACTCCTCGGCCAGGAAATGACGGAAGCGCGCCGAATCCAGCACGCCGGCCATGCCGACCACCTTCTCGTGCGGCAGTCCGGAAAATTCGCGCAGCGCCCACACCATCGCATCGAGCGGATTGGTGATGCAGATGACGAAGCTGTCCGGAGCATGGGTCCGGATGCCTTCGCCGACGGCCTTCATCACCTTGAGATTGATCCCGATCAGGTCGTCGCGGCTCATGCCCGGCTTGCGCGCGACCCCGGCGGTGACGATGCACACATCCGCGCCGGCGATGTCGGCATAATCGTTCGAGCCCTTGAGCTCCGCATCATAGCCTTCGACCGGCCCCGCCTGGGCCAGGTCCAGCGCCTTGCCCTGCGGGACGCCCTCGACGACGTCGAAAAGGACGATGTCTCCAAGCTCGCGCAGCGCGGCAAGGTGGGCAAGCGTGCCGCCGATATTGCCGGCACCGATAAGCGCGATCTTTTTGCGAGCCATGACGGACTCTAACCCCTCGTGTTGAGCAGTGGCGAGGCTGCGGCGGCGCGCAGCCGTCAAGATGCGGCCCGCTTAGACCCGGAGGAGGTCACGGGCAACCGCTTAGGCGGCCAGCTGCTCGAGCCCATGGCCCGTGGCGAGATAGTCGCGCGACTGCATCTCCATCAGTCGTGAAGCCGTGCGCTCGAATTCGAAGGCGCCGGTCCCCTGCGTGTAGAGCTGGCCGGGCTCTGCGTCCGCAGCGGCCAGCAGCTTCACCTTGTGCTCGTACAGCGCATCGATCAGCGTCACGAAACGGGCGGCCTCGTTGCGGTTCTCCGGGCCGAGCTTCGGGATCCCGACCAGGATGACGGTATGGTAGCGCCGCGCGATAGCCAGATAATCCGGAGCGCCCCTGGCTTCGGCGCAAAGCCGCTTGAACGAGAACACGGCGACGCCCTTTAGGCTCTTGGGCACATGCAACGTGCGGCCGCCCTGAACCGGGATGGCCTCGTTCGGCACGTTGCCGCGATCCTCGACCGGATAGTCGGTGAGCCGGAAGAAGGCCTGGCTCAGCCGCAGCGTCGCTTCCGGTCCGTTCGGCACATGCCAAGTCGCCATGCCGCCGAGCCGCTCGAGTCGGTAATCGGTCGGCCCGTTCAGGCACACGACCTCCAGCCGTTGCTCGACGAGATCGATGAAGGGCAGGAAATGCTCGCGATTGAGCCCGTCCTTGTAGAGATCGCGCGGCGCCCGGTTGGAGGTGGTGACGACCGTGACGCCGCGGTCGAGCAGCTGCCCGAACAGCCGCGACAGGATCATCGCGTCGGCGCTGTTGTTGATCACCATCTCGTCAAAGGCGAGCAGGCAGGCTCCACTTGCGACTGCCTCGGCGACCGGTGGGATCGGATCGCCTTTCTCGCGCCCGCGCTCGATTCGAAGCCGCTCATGCACCTCCAGCATGAATTCGTGGAAATGGACGCGGCGCTTGGGCGAAACGTCGATCTCCTCGAAGGCCAGGTCCATCAGCATCGATTTGCCGCGCCCCACGCCGCCCCACATGTACACGCCCCGCACAGGCTCGGTCCGCCGCCGGGTGAAGCGCGACCACAGGCTCGGCTTGCCGCCCCGCTCCATGTCGCGCTCAAGCCGGTCGAGTTGCGTGACCGCGCGGCGCTGGTCTTCGTCGGGTTTGAGCTCACCCGCCGCGACCATCTGCTGGTAGCGCGAGAGCAGGCTGATCACCGCCGCTCGCCGCCCTTGCGCAGCGTGCCCGACCAGGAGGCGACAGTGCGCCCCTCCTGCTCGACCAGACCGCGCATGAAGGCGAGGCGGCCCGTCTCCCGGAGCAGCTCGACAGTGCAGTCGAGCGGTATGCGCAACTCGGCGGGGCTGATGAACTGGCAAGCCAGATCGAGCGTCACCGAATGCGAGATGTCCGAAATACCGGCGAGCTTGCCGCCCGCGAACAGCGCCATGTCGATAAAGGTCAGGATCGCGCCGCCATGAACCACATTCCCTAGGTTGCTCTGCAGCGTGCCGGGAAACATCCGGCAGCGCGCGCGCCCGGGACCGTCCGCCCGCACCAGCAACCTGCCGATGGTCGCGTTATACCGCTCCTCGCCGGAAACGTCCCACGTCCACCAGCCCGGATGCTCCGGGTCCGGCTGGTGGACGATAAGGGGGTGCATAGCTCGACCGGCTTACCGGGAACGAGCCTTCAGATCGCCCGCTCGACCAGCAGCTTCTTGGTCTCGGCGATCGCCTTGGCGGGGTTCAGGCCCTTCGGACACACGTTCGCGCAGTTCATGATCGTGTGGCAGCGATACAGGCGAAACGGGTCCTCGAGCTGGTCGAGCCGTTCGCCGGCGAATTCGTCACGGCTGTCGGCAAGCCAGCGATAGGCCTGGAGCAGGATGGCGGGGCCCAGGAACTTGTCCGAATTCCACCAATAGCTCGGGCAGGAGGAAGAGCAGCAGGCGCAAAGGATGCACTCGTACAACCCGTCGAGCTTCAGTCGGTCGACCGGCGATTGCAGCCGTTCCTTGCCGGACGGGGTGGGGGTTACCGTCTTCAGCCACGGCTCGATCGAGGCGTACTGCGCGTAGAAGTGGGTGAAGTCAGGCACCAGATCCTTCACCACATCCATGTGCGGCAGCGGCGTGATGCGGACGTCGCCCTTGTAATCCTCGATAGCAGTGGTGCAGGCGAGGCCGTTGCGGCCAGCGATGTTCATCGAGCAGGAGCCGCAAATCCCCTCGCGGCAGGAGCGTCGGAAGGTCAGCGTCGGGTCCTGCTCGCTCTTCATCTTGATGAGCGCGTCGAGGACCATCGGCCCGCATTCGTCGAGATTGATCTCGAAAGTGTCGTAGCGGGGGTTCTCCCCGCTGTCGGGATCGTAGCGGTAGATCTTGAACGTCTTGATCCGGCCGGGGCTGGTCGCCTTGAAGGTGCGGCCCTTGCCCTTGATCTTGCTGTTCTTCGGAAGCGCGAATTCGGCCATGGTCAGGTCCCCCCTAGCTCAAGCTGGATAACGGGAAGCGGGCCGCCGCTCAATGGCCGAGGGATCCGTTCCGCGCGAGGCGCTCTCTTAATATGATGTCGGCGATGATATATGTCCGGCGGTTGTCCACGTCCACCGCGTGACCGCCATCCTCCAGCACGACCGCCGCGATCCTGAGTCCGAAGCGGGCGGACAGCCGCTTCATAGCGCCAGCGAGGGACAGGAGTTTGAAGCGGAACAGGAGGATGTTGAACCAGCCGAAGGCGCTGACCAGCCTCGCCCGGTTCTTGGCGAACTGACCGCCCTCGCGGAAAGTCTCGGCCATCTTCAACCCCGCATGGCTGCCGATCGCGTACAGATTGCAGTTGGAATAAGCCTCGTCCGAGAATTCGTAGAAGCGGCGCTGCCCTTCGGGATGGGCGGCAAGGACGGCGGGCCGGCTCGCCATCGCGACAGCGACATCGGCTCCGTCTGCGACCGCCCCCAGCATGCGCTCAACCGCCGCCGGCGTCAGGTTCACATTATCTCCGGTAGTGAGGATCATCGGAGGATCAACGCCCTGCGCCGATGCATAGGCGCTGTCCGTTATCGTCGGGGCTGAGGCGACGAAGTCTACCGGAATGCCGAGCTCGCCCGATGCGCCACGCACGGCGCGAACCGCCGCAATCGCCTCCGGCTCGATGCAAATCCGGATCCGCTGGAGCCCGGGCACCGGCGTGAGCGCCTCGATCACCCATTCGATCAGCGGCCGATCGACGATCGTCACCAGGCATTTATGGGTGACCCCAGCCTCAGCGGCCAGCGGGTCAAGCTTCCCGTTCCTTTGCGCCGCCAGGATGATCGCCGTGAACGGCCGCCCCGCATCAGCCGGCACGAACATCCTCCGCGCGGACAAGTCCCTGGCGCACAAGGCTGTGGCACACGATGGTCTCGATGAGGTCGGGGTGGCTGAGCCCGGCCAGCGCCGCCGATTGGCCGATCACGCGTTTCGACCAGATGTTGGCCTGGAGGTTCACTTCGAGGAAGTGCACTTCGCCCGTGTCGCGGTTCACCCGGAATTCGAAGCGACCGTAATCGAAGGGCCAGAGCTCCGGGATCAGCTTGCGCGTGTAGGCGCGGAGTTCATCGGCAAGCGGTCCCTCAACCATCGGCACAAGCCGGGCCCCTGAATCCTCGAAGCCGCGCTTCTCGCCATAGGTGCGCAGCACGTCTGGATCGTGCTCGAAGGTCATGATCGGAAGGATCTCGGCTCCCTCCCGCCCGAACACCGGCAGCTCTACGTCGATGCCACGCAGAAAAGGCTCCACCAGCGCATCGTGGCCTTCATCATGAATGCGGTCGATCTCCGCCCGAAGCTCATCCCAAGAACGTGCGGCCGCTACGCCCCAGCTTGCCGAAGACGCGTTGGGCTTGGCGACGTAACGGTCCGCGCTCCAGGCCGTGATCGGCTCGATCGGTGCGCCGCGGCGGAAGATCTGCCAGTCGGCCGTCGGCACGCCGCGATAGCGTGCAGCCATCTTCATCAGGTGCTTGTCGTCCGCAAGGCCGCGCAGGATCGGCGAGGCGCCGAGGAACGGGATGCCGTGGCGGGTCGCCAGCAGCGGCGCCAGCATCTCCGAATTCAGGAACCCGCCGCGATTGAGCAACGAGAAGATGAAGTCGACCTCCGGCTTCTCGAACAGCTCCTCGAACTGGTTGCAGATCGTGAGATTGGCGAAGATGCCGCCGAGCACGCTGCCGATCTCGTGATGGTAGGTGGCATGGTTGCCGTCGATCTGGTGTCTGTCGCCCGAGCTCTTGGCGTGCTTGGCGATGAACATCACCCGCAGGTTGTTCTTCGCATTCTGGGGTATGCGAAGCGGGCGCAGGAGGGGCATGCAGTCTCCGATCGATTGAACCGGCGTGGTCGGGCGCTACATAGGGTTATGACCAGCCACCCCGAAAAGCTCGCCATATTGGCGGGCGGCTCCGATGACAACATAACCCGGGACACCGGCGGTTCCGGTTCTCAGCCGGACGATGGCGGCTTGAGCCTGACGACGGGCGAGCTGATGGCGCTGGGCGGTGACGCGCGGATTACGCTCGACGAGCAGAGTGGCCTCAACTCCTACGGCTGCGCGCCCAAGCCGATGCCGGCGATCAGCTACGCCTCCTCGACGGCCAGCACCGTCTCGGCCGGCGCGTTCGCACAAGCCCGCGCATTCCACTTCCAGCTTCACCAGGCCTCACGGAGTCGAGCCATTGCCGACGTCTATGCCGATGCGCTGGAAGACGCCCGGCGCCGGTTGCGCCTGCTCTACCAACTCGACAGCTCCGTCGACATCGCCTTCGGGCCGTCGGGGACCGATCTCGAATATCTGGTCCTCGCAACCGCGCTCGGCGGCGGCAGCCCGATCTGCAACATCATCGTCGAGGTGGACGAGGTCGGCAGCGGCTGCCTCCACGCCCAGCAGGGGCGTTATTTTGCCCCGCATACGGCGCTCGGCCTCGCTGTCGATACGGGCCAGCCGGTGCCCGGCTTCGATCAGCGGCAGATCCGGCTTGAGACCGTCAAGGTCCGCAACCAGGACGGCGGCCTTCGCGACGTAAATGAGCGCGAGGCCGCCCTCGCCGATGTGATCGCCGGCGCCATCGCCGCCGGCGAGCGCCCGCTGCTCCACGTCGTGCACCGCTCGAAGACCGGGCTGATCGCGCCCTCTCCGCAGGTGCTGGAGCGGCTGGTCGGCCGCTTCGGCGACAAGCTCGACGTGATCGTCGACGCCTGCCAGGGCCGCATCTCGCCGGAAATGCTCGGCGCCTATCTGGCGCTCGACGCGATCGTCTTCGTCACCGGCTCCAAGTTCATCGGCGGCCCGCCGTTCAGCGCCTTCGCCCTCGTGCCGGCACGGATCGGTGCGCGCATGTCGGGCACTGCGCCTGTCCCCGAAGGTCTTGGCGGCTTCTTCGCCCGTGGCGAGATGCCGGCCGGCTGGCGCGCGATGGACTCCGTGCTGCCCCAGGTCACGAACTTCGGCCTTCTACTGCGGCTGGAGTGCGGCCTGTTCGAGCTGTCCCGCCTGCTGGCCTATCCGAAGGAGGTGGTCAGCAAGGCGATAGCGGCGTTCGATAGCGTCCTGCGAAATCTCCCCGCGGACGGCCCGCTCGAGCTCCTGCCCGAACGCGACCGAGCCAATGAGGAGGAGCTTCAGCCGCTCGACCGCACGATGCTGCACACCTTTCGCATTCCCCTCCGGCACCCGGAGACCGGCCACCCGCTCGACATCGAGGATGCACGCGCGATCTACGCGATGCTCTACACCGACATGTCCGAGCATTTCTCCGAACCTTGGGAGCGGATGATCGCGGCCGAGACCTGCCATGTCGGCCAGCCGGTGCGTTGTGCGCGCGGGGAAGGGGGCGCGTGGACGGCAACCCTTCGCCTCTCGCTCTCCGCGCCACAGATCAGCGAAGTCGCCGGTCTGGACGAAGACGCCCTGCTTCGGCGGTTCCGCACAGATATCGACTGGATTTCGGCAAAGATCCTGCTCGTGCTGCCGCTCCTCCGCCAACGCCGCGAAGCCGCCTAGCGGCCGTCAAAGCGCGGCGAAGTCGATCCGGCCGTGGCGGTCGAGCACCGATGAGCGGTCCGGCATCGGATATTTGAGACCGGTGGCGCAGTTGAAAAGCAGGGCCGTGTCGCTGCTGCTTACCAGCCCGCCTTCGACCGCCTTTCGCCATGCGGCGAGGGTCGCCCCGCCCTCCGGGCACAGGAGGAAGCCGTCATCGCGCGCGGCATCCTCCACGCCGCGCATCAGCTCCTCGTCTGACACCGCCGTGGCAAAGCCGCCGCTTTCCCGCACCGCCCGCAGGATCAGGAAGTCGCCGACCGCCTTCGGCACGCGGATGCCGGCCGCCACAGTGGACGCATCCTCCCAGCGCGGCGCATGCTCCTCGCCGTCTTCGAACGCCTTGACGATGGGCGCGCAGCCTTCCGCCTGCACAGCCACCATCCGCGGCCGCTCGGGGCCGATCAGGCCAAGCGCCTCCATCTCCCCGAACGCCTTCCACATCCCGATCAGCCCGGTGCCGCCGCCGGTCGGGTAGAAGATAACGTCCGGCAGGCGCCAGCCGAGCTGCTCGGCAAGCTCCAGCCCCATCGTCTTCTTGCCCTCGATCCGGTACGGCTCCTTCAGCGTCGACATGTCGAACCAATGGCCCTGCGCCGCGCCCTCGCCGACGATCTTGCCGCAATCGTCGATCAGCCCGTTCACCCGATAAACGCGCGCACCCTGCAGCGCGATCTCGCGCACGTTGATCTCCGGCGTGTCGTCCGGGCAGAAAACGATCGTCTCGATTCCGCCGCGGCTGCCATAAGCCGCCAGCGCCGCCCCGGCATTGCCGTTGGTCGGCATAGCGATCTTGGCGACGCCGAGCGCTTTCGCCATCGACACCGCCATCCCGATCCCGCGCGCCTTGAAAGACCCCGTCGGCAGCCGCCCCTCGTCCTTGACCAGCAGGTTCGCCGCGCCGACTTTCTCGCCGGTCCGAGTGAGCGCCACGATCGGCGTCGCTGCCTCTCCAAGGCTGACAATGTCTTGGACGCGCCGAACCGGCAGGATCTCCCGCCACCGCCACATGTCGAGCGGCCTGGAGGCGAGCGCCTCCCTGCTCATCTCCTCCCGCGCGCGATCCAGATCGTAGCGCACCAGCAGCGGCCGCCCCGCCCTCGAAAGCCCGTTAAGCCGGTCGACCTCGTAGCGCTCGCCCGTCATCGAGCATTCCAGATGCGTGACGAAGGTCGGCCGGTCTGCAGTGAGGTTATCGTTGCTGGTGCTCATGAGCGGTGCTCATAGTCACGCTCGGACGTGCAGTCACGCGAAGCACGGCGGCGGGAGGCGCTAGAGCTTTTCCTTGATCCCGGCCTGCTTGAGAACGGCATTGGCGACCGCTCGCGACATGATCTTGCCATCCACCACGAACGGCCTCTTAGCTTCTGGGCAGAGCCAGATTTCGTGGTCGCCTTTGCCGGCCCGAACAAAGCGGCAGCCATTTGCGAGCAGGATGCGCTTCAGCTCCGCTGTGTAGCCCTGAACCAAGCTCAGGCCGCCACCGCGAACTCACGCTCATGAAACGCCACGATCCGAATTCTGTGCGGGCCTTCAAGCTGCGACTTGTCCCCGAACTCGTCGGCGTGAATTTCAAGCAGGTCGGGCAAATGCTCGCCGGCCTTCCTGGCGAACTCCTCAATTGTCTCCGCGTCGATAAACAGGCCGGGGATGTCGCTCTGCATAGCGTACCAGACCCGCTCCTCGGCGGCGTAATTAGCCCAGACTGTCCAGAGTGCCATCGCCATTTCCTACAACGCAGCAATCACAACGTCAGCCCCGGTTGTCCGTTCTGACAATCCGGGCAGCGACGGATGTGAATGTCACACCCATTCGCGCCGTAATGCGATCCGCACCGCGTACATGACAGTTCATAGACTTTCTGATTGTAGTGATTGCTTGCAGCTTTCGTGAGGCGCTCCACACGTTGACCGTTGCCATTGTGAAAGGCGGGAACGGTCGTGCTGCCCATCAATAAACCCGAGCCTTCGGTTTGATGTAGCTCACCTCGTCAGTCAGCGTATATTCGTGGACCGGGCGGTAGTTGATCGTCACTTCCCCGTCGTTCAACCACGCGATCGTGTGCTTCATCCAGTTCACGTCGTCGCGCGTCGGATAGGTTTCATGCATGTGGGCGCCGCGGCTTTCCTTGCGGTTGGCGGCCGAATGCATGGTCACCACCGCCTGCGCGAGCAGATTGTCGAGTTCCATCGTCTCGATGAGGTCGGTGTTCCAGATGAGGCTGCGATCGGTGACGTGGACGTCGGCGATGCGGGCGTTGACCTGATCGATCTTGACCTTGCCCTCCTGCAGCGTCTCCTCGGTGCGGAACACGGCGCAGTCCGCCTGCATGGTCTTCTGCATGGCCGCGCGGATCTGGGCGGTCGGGCTGCCGCCCTTGGCGTGACGGAAGCGGTCGAGGCGGGATAGCGCCATCTCTTCCGATCCGCGCGGAAGCGGCTTTTGCGCCGCGCCGGGCTTCAGGATTTCGTTCAGGCGGTGGCCGGTCGCGCGGCCGAACACGACCAGATCGATCAGGCTGTTCGAGCCGAGCCGATTGGCGCCGTGCACCGATACGCAGGCCGCCTCGCCGATCGCGAACAGGCCGGGCACGATCGCGTCCGGATCGCCGCCCTTCAGCGTCACCACCTCGCCCCAGTAATTGGTCGGGATGCCGCCCATGTTGTAGTGCACTGTCGGCACCACCGGCAGCGGCTGGCGGGTGAGGTCGACGCCCGCGAACACCTTGCCCGTCTCGGTGATGCCGGGCAGCCGTTCGGCCAGCACCTTGGGATCGAGATGATCCAGGTGCAGGAAGATGTGGTCCTTGTCCTTGCCGACCCCGCGGCCTTCCCGGATCTCCATCGCCATCGAGCGCGAGACGACGTCGCGCGAAGCCAGGTCCTTGGCCGAGGGAGCGTAGCGCTCCATGAAGCGCTCGCCTTCCGAGTTGGTCAGGTAGCCGCCTTCGCCGCGCGCGCCCTCCGTGATCAGCACGCCCGCGCCGTAGATGCCGGTCGGGTGGAACTGGACGAACTCCATGTCCTGGAGCGGCAGACCGGCGCGAAGCACCATCGCATTGCCGTCCCCGGTGCAGGTGTGCGCGGAGGTCGCGGAGAAATAAGCGCGGCCATAACCGCCGGTCGCCAGCACCACCGCTTGGGCGCGGAAGCGGTGAATGGTGCCGTCCTCGAAGCAGAGCGCGATCAGGCCACGGCACTCGCCGTCTTCCATGATCAGGTCGATCGCGAAATATTCGACGAAGAAATCAGCGTCGTACTTGAGGCTCTGCTGGTAGAGCGAATGGAGCATGGCATGGCCGGTGCGGTCGGCCGCGGCGCAGGTGCGCTGCACCGGCGGCCCTTCACCCATATTCTGCATGTGGCCGCCGAACGGGCGCTGGTAGATGGTGCCATCCGTGTTGCGGCTGAAGGGCACGCCTGCATGTTCAAGCTCGTAGACCGCGGCCGGAGCTTCCCGAACCATATATTCGATCGCATCCTGGTCGCCCAGCCAGTCCGATCCCTTGACGGTGTCGTACATGTGCCAGGTCCAGTGATCGGGCGTGTTGTTGCCGAGGCTCGCTGCAATGCCGCCCTGCGCCGCCACCGTGTGGCTGCGGGTCGGGAAAACCTTGGTCACGCAAGCCGTCTTGAGCCCCTTTTCGGCCGCGCCCATGGTCGCGCGCAGGCCCGAGCCGCCGGCCCCCACCACGACCACGTCGTAGATATGGTCGATGATCTTGTAAGCGTCGGCCATCAGGCGGCTCCCCCCGTGAAGGCGATCTTCAGCACGGAGAAGATGGCAAGCGCGCCCCCGACGATGAACAGAAAGTTGATCAGCGCCAGCCAGAAGAACTTGCCGCCCTCGTCGTGAACATAATCCTCGACGACGACCCGAAGCCCGTCCTTGGCGTGCCAGAAGGTCGTGTAGATCAGCAGCACCATCGGCACCGCGGCGAGCGGGGAGGACAGCCAGCGCACCGTCGCCTGATAATCGAGGCTCGGCATGCGGGCGAGCGAGACCAGGAACCAGACGAACAGGAGCAACGTACCCACGGACGAGAGCCGCTCATGATACCAGTTGAGCGCCCCTTGTTTGGACGATCCCAGGCCGCGCACGCGGCCGATCGGGCTTCCCATTCTCATGCGCCGGCCCTCCAGTAGATGTAGGCCCAGGTCAGCCCTGTGAAGACGATGCCCAGGGCCACCACGATGATCGACCACAGTTTGTTCTTCTGGATCTCGAACCCGGCGCCAATGTCCATCACGAGGTGGCGGATGCCGCCGAACGCCTTCGTCCAGAACGCCCAGGTCAGGCCGACGAAGACGAGGATGCCGAACCAGCTGGTCGCAAGGTCGGTGAAGCTGCGGTAAGCATCCGGCCCGCTGGCCAGCGCGACCAGCCACCAGACGAAGATCGCGCCGCCCACCACCGACAAGCCGGCGCCGGTGACGCGGTGCAGGATGGAGACCAGCATGTGCGGTCCCCATTTCCAGATCGTCAGGTGCGGCGACATGGGACGCGAAGGATTGCGGTTCATGGTCGTGATCCCCCCGAATGATCGTTTCCCATCTATACCGCCCGCGCAACTTTGCAACGCTTCCCACCTCGGGCGGGCGAGGCTAGGGCCGGGCCATGGCGAACATTCTCGTAACCGGCACCAGTCGCGGCATCGGCGCCGCGATCGTTCCCGCATTGTCGGGCCACAACGTGGTCGGACACTCCACCCGCGGCGGCGAGGGCGCTGTTGCGGCCGACTTGTCGGACCCGGACAAGGTCACCGCGCTCTGGTGGGAAGCGATGGGGCGCCTGGACGGGCGCATCGACGTGCTGGTGAACAATGCGGGCATCTTCGAAGCGACCCCCATCGAGCAAGGGGATGCCGGCTGGCTGGCCGGTTGGGAGCGTACCATGCAGGTGAACCTCACCGCCTCGGCCGCGCTCTGTCGGCTCGCTGTCCTTCACTTTCGTGAGCAGGGCGGGGGGCGAATCGTCAACGTCTCCAGCCGCGCCGCCTATCGCGGCGACTCGCCCCAGCACTGGCATTATGCGGCGAGCAAGGCCGGCATGATCGGCATGACCAAGTCGATCGCACGAGGTTATGCGGCCGAGGGCATCCTCGCCTTCGCCGTTTGCCCCGGCTTCACGATGACCGGCATGGCCGAGGACTATCTGGAAAGCCGCGGCGGGGCCAAGCTGCTCGCCGACATTCCGCTCGGCCGCGTGGCCGGGGCGGATGAGGTCGCCGAAACGGTCCGCTGGCTGGCCGTCGAAGCGCCCCCCTCCGCCACAGGTGCGGTGATCGACGTCAATGGCGCGAGCTATGTCCGTTAAAGCGGTCGCACTCGGCCTTTCTCTGTTCGTCGGCGGATGCGCCGCCCCGCCGCCGGTAGCGGCCGAATCGAGCGGGTCGATCGCCCCGAGTCTTGCCGCGGCCTGCGCCGGGCGGGACGGGTGGAGCGATCCGGCCCCGCCGGCAAGGATCATCGGCAACCTCTACTATGTCGGCACGTGCGGGATCACGTCGCTGCTGGTCACCTCCCGCCAAGGCCATGTCCTCATCGACGGCGGCCCACCGGATGCGGCGCCGCTGATCGCGGCCAACATTCGCCGCCTCGGCTTCAACCCGCGCGACGTCCGCTATCTTCTCAACAGCCACGAGCATCTCGATCATGCCGGCGGCCTTGCGGCGCTCAAGCAGTTGAGCGGCGCGAAGCTGGTGGCAAGAGCAGAAGCGCGATCCGTTCTGGAGAGCGGCAAGGTCGATCCGCGCGATCCGCAAGCAGGCGCCATCCCCGGAATGCCCGGCGTGGCGGTCGATCGGGTCATTGCGGACGGCGAGACGGTGCGGCTCGGCCCGATCGCGCTCACCGCCCACGCCACGCCGGGCCACACGGACGGCGGCACCAGCTGGAGCTGGCGGGTCTGCGAGGCGGGCCGGTGCAGCACGGTCACCTTTGTGGACAGCCTCACGCCGGTGTCGGCCGACGGCTACCGCTTCACCGACCATCCCGAGCGGGTGGCGCCGTTCCGGGCGACCTTCGACCGAGTGGCGCGGCTCGACTGCGATATCCTGATCACCCCTCATCCGAGCGCCAGCAATCTCTTCCCGCGCCTGGCCGGCCGGGCGCCCCTGGTGGACCGAGGCGGTTGCGCGGCCTACGCGCAGGCCGCCCGCAAGCGCCTCGACGATCGGCTGGCGAGCGAAGCGGCGCGATGAGCTGGAAGCTCACCTTGCCGTGCACCAAGGCGGAAGCGGAAGCGCTGACGGGGGAACTGCCCCAGCTCGCCGCGCTCGATCCGCCGCCCGTGCTGATGACCAGCGAGCAGGACGGGGCGGAGCAGTGGCGGCTCGATGCCTATTTCGAAACCGAGCCGGATGGCGCCGCGGTGATGCTGCTGCGCAGCTTCGTGCCCTCCGCCACCCGCGCGCCCGCCAGCGTCGAGCCGGTCGAGGAGCAGGACTGGTTGACGCTCAGTCAGCAGGGGCTGGAGCCGATCCAGGCCGGTCGCTTCTTCGTCCACACGCCGGCACACCGCGACAGCATTCCGCCGAACGCATCTCCGCTCGAGATCGACGCCGGCCGGGCGTTCGGCACCGGCCAGCACGAGACCACGACCGGCTGCCTCCTCGCGCTCACCCGGCTGAAGGAAAGCGGCGCCTGCTTCGGCAACCTCGCGGACATCGGCACCGGCACCGGCCTGCTCGCCTTCGCCGCGCTCCGCCTCTGGCCCGCTGCCCGCGCGATCGCGTCCGACATCGATCCGGTCGCGATCGAGGTCGCCGCGGAGAATGCCGCGATCAACCGCGTCCCGCTCGGCCGCGCCCGCGGCCGGCTCGAGCTCGTTGTCGCGCCCGGTCTCGATCACCTGCGGCTGAAAGCGCGCGCGCCTTACGACTTGCTGATCGCCAACATCCTCGCTGCGCCCTTGATCGAGCTCGCCCCGGCCCTCGCCAGAGCGGTCGAGCCGGGCGGGCGGCTGATCCTCGCCGGGCTGCTGCGCGACCAGGCCGAGGCGGTGCTCGCCGCCTATCGCCGTCACGGCCTCGCGCTCGCCTTCACCGTCGAACGCGGCGATTGGCCGACGCTGACGCTTCGCAAGCGCCGCACGTTCGGCTGGAGGTAGCGCCTACTCCTTCGTCAGCGCATCGGGCTTATGCGCCGCGACGCCGCTGCCACTGTCCGACTTGACCAGATATTGCGGGTCGTCCTTCGATGCGCGGACCTGGTGCGATTTGATCTTGGTGTCAGAGGTCAGCTTCTTCTCGACATGGCCGTGCGCTTCGCCGCCATGGCTCTTCCACTTGACCTTGTCGCCCTTCTTCAACTCGTCCGCCATGCTCTTCTCTCCTGCTGGTGGGAGAAGAACTGCCGCACTCGCCGCAGGTTGCGAGTCAGGGCCGATGATGCGCGGCCCGAGCGTGCCGGGTCAGCTCAGACGAAAGCTCGGGCCGGGCTTTGGCGGCGCTGCCTTTTCCGGCACGATCCGCTTGGGCGGGCGTGCTGCGGCCCGCTCGGCAGCTTCGGCGCCGTGCGTAGAAAGCTTCATGTAGACACCATGCGCGCGCCGCAGGCGCACCCGCTCCGCCTCGGTCTTGGCCTCGCCCAATTGCACCAACGCCTCGGCCGCCTTTGCCTGATAGTCCTCGGATGAGCTCATGGGGTTCCCTTTCGTGGGTATGCCCAAGCATGTCCTGAGCGCAAACCGAAGGCGTGGGCGCTTGCCCCGCAAAGCGCAAACGAATTCGGGAATGGCGCCAGTTGCGACCAGTCCGGTGGTCCGACGCTCGATCAGGGCCGCCGCGTCACCGGCAGTCTGACAACCTTCGCGTCCGGCATCATCAGGGCCGCAAGCGCCGAAGCGAGGTCGGCCTGGCCGAACGGCTTGTCCAGGCGGGGCAGGTGAAGCGTATCCTCGGTCGCGCCGGTATAGCCGGTAATGAGGAGGATCGGGATCGAAGGGTAGTCGCGCCGAAGCCGGCGCGCCAGCTCCGCTCCATCCATCCGCGGCATCTTGTAGTCGGTGATCACCACGTCGGCGGCGAAGCCGGCGGCGAGCTTGGCAAGCGCCTCCGCGCCGCCGCCGGCCTCGACCACTTGGTGGCCAAGGTCGCGGATCATTTCCGCGGTTCCTTCCCGCACCAGCTCCTGGTCGTCGACGAGCAGGATCGAGAGTGAGCGGCCGACGGCGAGCAACGGCCCGCGGTTCTTGCCGGTGTCGCGGGGCGCCTTCTCGTCCGCCACCGGCAGATAGAGATCGGCGCGGGTTCCTTGTCCAAGCACGCTCGCCAGCGCGAAGCCGCCGCCAAGCTGTCCGGCCAGGCCATGCACCATCGAGAGCCCAAGCCCCGTGCCGCGCCCCGTTTCCTTGGTCGAGTAGAACGGCTCGACGGCGCGGGCCAGCGTCTCGGGGCTCATGCCCTGGCCACTGTCGATGATCGAGATCCGCACATACAGTCCAGGGGTGAGCTTCGGGTTGGATTGCGGCCCAAGCGCGACCTGTGCCGCCACAACCGTCAAGGTTCCCCCCTCCAGCATCGCGTCGCGGGCGTTGACGCACAGGTTCAGGATCGCAAGCTCGAGCTGATTGGGGTCGGCCAGAGCCGAAGGCAGTCCGGCTTCGTGCCGGATTTGCAGCTCGATAGTCGGGCCGACGGAACTGGCGATCAGATCCCGCATGCCGTCGAGCAGCGCAGCCGCGTCCACCGCCCTTTTCTCGAGCGCCTGCCGGCGCGCGAAGCCGAGCAGGCGCTGCACCAGTGTCTTGGCGCGATCAGCCGCCTGCAGAGCATTTGCGATCAGCCGGGCCGAGCGCGCGTCGCTGTCGCCATAGCGTCGCTGTAACAGATCGAGCACGCCGGTGATCGGCGTCAGCAGATTGTTGAAGTCATGCGCGACGCCGCCGGTAAGCTGGCCCAGGGTTTCGAGCTTCTGAACTTCGTGAAGCTGTGCGACCGCTTCGTCGTGCGCGGCGGTCCGCTCCTCGACCCGCCGTTCGAGATCGGCGGCGAGTTGATGAAGGTCGAGCAGTCTTGCGCGCGCCTCATATTGCCGCCGGCGTCCGCGCAAGGCGGCGCGAGCCAGGCTGACCAATGTCGTCGGGTGAAACGGCCGCTCCAGGAAAGTCACGTTTCCCAGCGTCTCGAGATGACGGGCCGCGGCGGGATTGCGCTCAAGGCCACCTCCGCGCTGCGTCAGCAGCACGAAGGGGAAATCGGACCATTCCGGCTGTGCATCGATCCAGGCGGCAAGGGCGTGCAGATCGGCGGTGAGCAACGCCTCTTCCGTGATCAGGGCGAAGCCCGCGCCGGACGCCATTTCGTCGAGAAGACATGCAACGTCTCGGCAGCCGACGCTCTCGATCCCCGCCTCGCCGAGCACCGAGCCGGCGATCCTGCAGTCGCGCCCCTGGGGGGCTACGATGAGCGCTCGTTCGGACGCGTTGGTCAATTCGGCTCCGCCTCGAGCAGTAGCTCGTCTTTGCCCACCAGCTGCGGCACCCCGCGCAGCACGCCATGGAAATTGACCAGCGGCTCGCCGATGGTGATGCCGCGCCCGTCGATCCGGAACTCGCGGATCGTATCCTCATGCGCGCCGGTGCGTTTCTTGACGATCGAGATCGCCCGCCGCACCCGCCCGCGCGCCTCGAAATAGCGCAGCAGGATCACCGTATCGGCCAGATAGGTCACGTCCACCGGCGATCGCATGTCGCCGACCAGCCCATGCTGCGCCACTGTGAGGAAAGTCGAGACGCCCTGCCGGTTCAGATATTGCAGCAGTTCGTGCATGTGGAGGATCAGCGACTGCTCCTCCGGCATCGCCGCCTGGTACCCGTTCAGGCTGTCGATCACCACCGTCTGCGCGCCGCCCTGCTCGACGCAAGCGCGCACCCGCTCCGAAAACTCGCCCGGCGACAACTCGGCCGCGTCGACAGACTGGATGCTCAGCTGCCCCGCATCCACCATCGCCTGCAGATCGATGCCGAGCCCGATCGCGCGATCGAACAGCAGCCCCATCTCCTCGTCGAACACGAACATCGCGGCTTTCTCGCCACGCTTGGCCGCGCCGACGATGAAGGTCAGCGTGAGCAGCGACTTGCCGGTCCCGGCAGGCCCCAGCACCAGCACACCAGAGCCGCGATGCACGCCGCCGCCGAGAAGCGCGTTCAGCTCCGCCGACTCGCTCCCCAGCACCTCGCGATTGACCGGCCGCTTATGCTCGGCCGAAACCAGTCGCGGGAACACGCTCACGCCCCCAGTCTTGATGCAGAAATCGTGATAACCGCCGCGGTAACGCTGGCCGCGATATTTCACGATCCGCATGCGCCGACGCTCCGCTCCATATTCGGGGGACAGCTCCTCCAGCCGGACTACCCCGTGCGCGACGCTGTGCATCGTCTTGTCGTCGGCCTCCGCGGTAAGATCGTCGAGCATCAGCACGGTTGCGCCCGACCTCGCGAAATAATGCTTCAGCGCCAGGATCTGCCGGCGATAGCGCAGCGAGCTTTGCGCCAGCAGCCGGATTTCGGACAAGCTGTCCAGAACCACCCGGTCCGGCCGGACCCGCTCGAACTCCTGCATGATGAGCCTGGTGGTTTCGCCCAGCTCCAGGTCGGATGAGTAGAGCAGGCTTTGCTGCTGGTCCGCATCGAGCAGGCTTTCCGGCGGCAGCAGTTCGAAGATGTCGAACCCTTCGAGGCTCCAGCCGTGCGAGGCAGCGCCCGCTTCCAGCTCGTCCCGGTTCTCCGACAAAGTGATATACAGTCCCCGCTCGCCCGCCGCCGCGCCGGCCAGCATGAACTGGGTCGCGACCGTGGTCTTGCCTGTCCCCGGGCTTCCCTCCAGCAGGAACAGCCGCTTGCGCGCAAACCCGCCGCAGGTCACGTCGTCCAGCCCGACGATCCCGGTTGCCGCCTTTTCCACCGCTTCGATCAAGGAAAGCCCGCCTGATGATTGATTCGTGAAATCAGCGCCTAACGGAATCGTCCCGGACTTGCATCCCGGCGCGATGCTGATCCCGAAAAGCTCGGCTGAGCAGCATTGTTCCAGGCTGGACGGGAGGCGCCGGCTAGTCCGGCAACCGGCCTATCGGAACCGGCGCATCGTCTCCGCCGCGAGGGCTTCGGCGACGTTCTCACTGGAAAGTCGCTCGTCGCGCTCCCGGCGAAAGCCGCCGGCTCGGGCGACCAGCCGCTCCGGGCCCGCCTCCGGACGGCCTTCCGAACGGAACTGTGCGCGCACCGCGGAACTCGGCAAGTGCGTGATCTTGACCGTGAACATCATGCCGGTCTTGCTCGATGCCCGGTAGTCGGGGAGCACCTCGACCAGATACTCGATCCCCTGTTCCAGCGCGATCGATTCCATGAACTGCTGGTCGGACCGGTCGCCCTGCCCATGCCCCGTGGAGACCTTCCGCATCAGCGCCGAACGGTCGATCATGTCCGCGCCCGCGCTGGCGAAAGCCGATAGGAATCCGGTCTCGAACTCGCCGTCATCGTCCGGATGCAGTTCGGAATAGGTCTTGCCGGTCGTCCGCTCCTGCTCACTGACCTGGTCGTAGGCGGATGCGACGGCGCCCGGGCGCGCCACCGTGATCTCAGACCCGCGCGTGCGATCACGGTAGCGCGTCGTCGTTTCGTCGCTCAGCTGCCGGTTCCAGAAGAGCAGGATGCGGGGCCGATTGTTGCCGCGGTACCAGGCGCCGAAGCTTGAAAAAGCAGCCTGCAGATTGTCTCGCGGATCGGCATCGAAGCGCCTGGGATTTACATCCGGCAGGCCGGGCCGGACTTCCCCTGGCCCGACCGGCGGGAGGCCTGGACGATCCTGCGCCGACAGCGCGCCGGGCAGGCAGATGCAGAACAGGGCGAGCGCTTTGCGCATGGGAAAGACCTTTCGGGGCTTCACTGGGCCGCCCGGACCTCGACATAATATTGCTGCGCGGCCGGGCTGCTCGAGACGTGCTCGTAGAGCGCCATCGACATCGGCTTGGCGAACAGGCGGTTCCAGGACGCGGCGGCATCGACCGGGCGACCCGAGGGATCGTACCAGCTTGTGCGAACTTCCAGCGGGATCTCGACCTGCGCCTTGTTGCGAAGCTCGACGCTGATACGCTTGAGGCCCGTGCCGGTGTTGCTGACGACGATGTTCTCGACGTCCAGCACCGAGCGGACATTGTACTGGCGGTCGCGATACTGGGCCAGGCTGCCGTCGATCACGCGGACGGTGTTAAGGGTCGGGCGGGTGACGTTCTGATTGTCGATCCTGTATCCGCCCTCGGGAGGTGGGCCCGCAGGCGTTGTGCAGCCGGCTGCGAGCGTTGCCGCACCGATCAGGGCCGCCATTGTCAGTTTCGAATGGTTACGCATGTTCTTCCCCCTGTTTACACCTAGCGCGACCGGAGCAGGCCCAGACGCTTGCCTTTGGGATCAGCCTTGAACGTGATCGGCTGATCCTCGCGGGCGCCGGGCTCTTCGCCGGCATAATATTTGACCACCACCGGCGCGCTGCCGGCTTTCGCCGATGCAAGCGTCAGGACGTGAACCGTGTCGGGCAGCGAGCTCCACTGCCGGGTATCGGCGCGGGGCTTGGCGTTGGCCGACATCAAGGATGCGATTGCGCCGACCGCGCCGATCGCGCCGGCAGCAGCGCCGCCGCCTCCCATCGCCGAGAACATCGTCGCGCCTTGCGCGAGGCCCGAGCCGACGCTGCCGGTGGTGCGCTTGAATTCGACCTTGCCGTCGAGAATCTTGTCGATCGCGCGCCCGCCGCGGGTGCTGGCCTGGGTATAGACGTCTTCGATCGGGTAAAGCCGGAGCGGCTCGGAGCCGAGCAGCAGCTCGGCCTTGTTCTCCTTGAAGCCCTTGCCGCGGCGATAGACGAAATAGCTGTGGTTGGCGCCGTCACCCAGCTTGCGCGGGGCGGTCCCGGTCTCGACCAGCACCAGGGTGTCGTGGTCCGCCCCGATGTCCGGCACGTCCGGGCGGATCGCCTTGACCCGCTTCATCGCCTCGTCGCGAAGGTCCGCGTCTCCGTTCAGGTGCGACGCCCACGCCTCAAGATACAGCAGCAGCGCGAAGTCGGCCTGGTCCTGCAGTTCTTCGGCGAAGGCGTCCTGCATCAGGCCTTGGCGAAATGCCGCGCGGGCATTCTCGTAATCGCCGGCGCGCAGATAACCGAGACCGCGATAATAATAGACCATCGCCCGCTCATAGGGCTCGCCCTTGAAGCTCTTCGAGCCCTCCTCGTACCACAGGCTGCGCGCCTTGGTGGCGCCAGGGTCCTGCTTGAACACGGTCTCGATCTTCTCGATCGCGTCGTTGAAGGCGGCCGCGGAGAGATCGTCGCGCTCGGCCCAGAAATAGCGCGTGCCGATCTCCATCTGGTTCAGCACGCGGTTCCGGTCGCCTTCCGACTGGAGCTTTGCGAGATACTCGGTCGGCTCGGCAGCCGCTTGCGCGATGACCGACGTCGGGAACCCAGCGGCGAGGGTTCCAAGAGCAAGAAGAAGCGCGCGCATGTCTGAGCCTCAGCGGTAGACGACGTTGTCTTGGGTCGCCTTCTTGAACTCGTAGAGGTTCGACCAGACGAGCTCGCCATATTCGAGATCGAGCAGTTCGAACGTGTACATGCTGTAGCGTTCCTTGACGCCGGACGCTGGGTTGACCGCGTCGCGCGTGCCGATCCGGCCGACCAGCCGGAAATCAGCCCCCGCCATCGCGCGGGTACGCCCCGTGGTGCCGACATCGACGATGCCCTGGTCCTTGAGATCTCGCTCCATTTGAGTGGCGTCGGCATATTCGCGGCCGATGAAGCGCATGCGCCCGCCCGCCGCGCGGACCAGAAGCACCCGAAGGCGATCGGTGATCAGCGCCTTGTCGATGATTTCCGAACTTTCGTTGCGGAAGAACTGCGGGTCGATGATCACCCGCGGCGGCGTCGATGCGTTCATCAGCTGCGGGACCGTGAGGAGGTCCCGCATCATCTGATCGCTCATCGAGACGATGTCCTGCGACTCCGTCCCGACCCCCCTGACCGCGCCGGAGGAATCCGGGCTCGAGTAGACGGTCGGCGGCTGCCGGCGCCGCTGCGCCTCCACCGGGCCGGCGGCGGACAGGAGAACAAGCCCGATGCCGGCTGAAACAAGGATACGACTCATGTCAGGTTTCCCGAAAAGCAGTGGAGACGCAGAGGATCGATCAGGAAGTCTTTTCAGCTTCCTTCTTCTCCTTCTTGGGCGCCTGCGGCTTCGGATACTTGGAGTAATAAAGCGGGCCGAATTCCGGATAGATGCCGGCGGCCGCCTCGACGATCGCCGCATAGTCGGCGTGGGTCGCATGGTATGCGTACATGTAACCCGCCATGTCCTCGAGCGTATCGAACGACTGATCGCTGCTCGACTTGAGGAACTCCTCGCCGCCGATCGACTTCATCGCCGCGTCGCGAGCGAGCTTCTTGGTGGCCTCGCCCGCGAACATGCCCGCAAACGGGATGTTGCTGAGCAGCTGGTCGCCTGCGATCTGCCCGGCCGCCTGGCCGAGTTCGCCGCTCGCCTTGACCTTCATCGCCTTGGTGACCCACTCGGCGGTGACGCCGTCGCTGGTGAAGGGCGACATGAACTTGCCGCCATTGCCCTCGAGCGGCTTGGGCGCAACCGCCTGAAGCTTGGCGATCGCCAGCTCCTTCTCGGCCGGATCGGAGATCTGGGCGACATCCGGCATGGCCGGGACGCTCGCGCACGCAGACACCATTGAGGCGACGGCCAGGGCCGCCAGCAAACGCTTGCTTTTCATCTTGTATTCCCCCGTATCAAGCCGGTTCCCAGCCGGCGCTTGCAATCCTCGCGGCCCCTTGCCGTGCCCGACTTTGCGGGCTTCAGCAGAAATCTTCGAAGATCAGAGCTTAAGGGTAAATTCTTCTTGACGATTCGCATCCCCCAAATGAGGTATGGCGCCTGTCATGGCGTGTTCTTCTGCCTGATCTGTGTTTCAGCCCAGCGAGAACAGAACAGATGCAGGGAAGCCACATAACGCCAGACCAGATCTACGACGCTTTACTCGATGATCATGCCCTTTCCGAACTGTGCCAACGGCTTGCTCGATCGTTCGATGCGCGGTCGACGCTTCTTCATTGGCATTACGGCGACGGCACTGCCGAGGTGCTCAGCCATTCGGGCTATTTCACCGACAGCCAGCTCGCCGACTATGCGCTGAACTATGCCGCTCACGATCCCTGGGCGCGCGCCGCCGCGCAACTCCAGCCGCCCAACCACGCGATGAGGCTCGACCAGCTCGTATCGGACGAACAGTTCGAGAGAAGCTTGTTCTACAACGAATATATTCGCGGAATGGGCGACGACACGTTCCGCTGCCTCGGCGTCCGCGTCCACAACCAGTGGGGAAACGGGATGGTGGCGCTGCAGCGCGGCAAGACCCAGCCCGCCTTCGCCCAAGCCGACGTCGCCGCGCTCGGCGAGATCGGCGTGCACCTGCGCCGGATGCTGGCGGTGCGCGGCAAGTTCGCGGCGCTCCACCGCCGCTTGAGCTCGATCGAGGCGACCATGGACGCGCTCGCCCAACCGGCCCTGCTGGTGAGCGCCGACGGTCGCCTGGTCTATGCCAATGCCGCAGGCGAAGCGGCGCTGCGGTCCGGCGACGTGCTGGAAGCCCCGCAGCGCAAGGTGGAGGCCGCCGCCGCCGGCTCCGGCGCCGCTTTGCGCATGGCGGTGCAGCTCGCCTGCGCCGCCTCGCCCTCCGCCTCCGCCGTCCAGCTGCGCGCGCGCAAGGGCAGGGCGCGCATCGCCACCGTCGCGCCGGTGCGGGCGGACGGGGCGGCGCGCCACGCGCTCCTGATCCTGGGCGAGGCCGACGGTGCCGATCCCGCCTTGCTGCGCCACCTGTGCTCCTTGTTCCAGCTGACCGAGGCGGAAGCGCAGATCGCCAAGCGCATCGCCGACGGCGACGATGTCCGCCTCATCGCCGAGGACCGCCAGGTCGCGGTCTCGACCGTGCGCAGCCAGCTCAAGGCCCTGTCGCAGAAGATGCACTGCAGCCGCCAGTCGGAGATCGTGACCATCGTCAAGAGCATCGCGCCCGTGCGGGCGCTGTAGCGCGCTGTCCGCGCCGCGTTGCAAGCAGCTGCACACCAGGCGCGGAGAAACTGCTGTCCTACAGCGAACCCTTGTGGTTCATTCCGCGAATCATGAACGCTTCCGAACCCACCCCCGAACCGCCCCTCGATCCCTGCTCCGACCCGCTCGACGATCTCCTCGCCTTCACCCCCGTGCCGCGCAAGACGGAGCGCGTGGATGGCTGGACAGCCGAGCGCCAGCGCGGCTTCATCCACGCGCTCGCCCTCACCGGCTCGCCGCGCCGCGCCGCCGCCGCCGTCGGCAAGGCGCAATGGGGCGCCGAACAGTTGCGCAAGGCATCGGGAGCCGAGAGCTTCAACGCCGCCTGGGACGCGGCCTCCGCTTATTCGCGCGACAGGGGCAGCCGCCGCATCGCCGCCGGCCTCCAGGTCGTCGAGGATCAGGATGCGGCCTGGGCGCCCTCGCTCGGCGGCTGGGGCGGCGCCGCCTCCCGCGCCCGGCAGCGCCCCGCCGCCGCGCCGCCCGAGCAGGAGGAGGTGCCGCAGCAGCGCCGCCAATGGCTCGATTCCATCTTGCGCAAATACCTGATCAAGGTCGAGGCCGAGCGGCGCGCCCGACTCGACGGCCGGGTTGTCGAGACGGATTTCTACCTCCGCCAGATGACCTGGCTCGAAACCACGCTCGATCTGCTCAGCGAGGATGCCCTGAAGCTGCTCGCAGATTTCCGCGCCGACGGCCATTCCCTGATCGACATCGCCGAAACGCCCTTGTCGCGGATCCTGGGCGAAGCGCGCCGCCTCCAATGGGCCGCGCTTGGCGAGCCCGTCCGCCCCGAACACCCGCCCCGCGGCCGCCTTGTCGATTACGGCCGTTTCAGCACCGAACCGCTCGAGGCCACCTACGGCGGTCAGCCGCAAAGCCACGACGAGCAGCAACGCCAGTTCCGCGAGCGCCACGCCAAGGGTGCGAAGGAACAGGTTGAGTGGGAAGCCGAGCAGCGCCGAGCCTATGACCGCCGACGCGGCAGCGACGCCGGACCATAGGCGAAGAGACGCTGCCGGCCGGCCGGCGTGCCGAGCCAGCGGCGAGGACACGTCCGACGTCACGGGATTTACTCCCGTGACGGCCCCACCGCCTGACCAGCCCCTAACCCACCGCCATCAGCTGCGACGGGAACGGCGTCGCCAGCGAACACACCTCGTCCACCTCGCCGTCCAGCCAGCGGTCGTAATCCTCGTCGTGGAGGATCACCGGCATCGCCTTGGCGTGGATCGGCGCGACCAGCGGGTTGGGCTCGCAGGTGAGGAAGGCATAGGCATTCCCTTCCGGCGTCGGCCGCCAGATGCCGGCGAAGCTGAGGATCGGCTTGGACGGCAGCGAGAACCAGTGCTCCTGCTTCGCCCCCTTCTCGCCCGACCATTCGCAAAAGTCGGTCACCGGCACCAGGCAGCGCCGCGCCGGACTCTTCAGCATCGATCGCCAGAACGGGCTGGCGAGGTTGCGCACGTTGGTGACGGGCTTGCCGGTGGGCGGGAGCGGAATGCCCCACCGCATCATGTCCAGCCGCCGCACGCCCTCCTCCTTGCGCAGCACCCACCCGCTCCGCTTCGGGAACAACTCAGTTTATCCTGAGCCCAGTCGAAGGAGCGGCAGCGTCTTAGCCTGCCCCGGACTTGATCCGGGGGGCTCGGGGATCAGTTGGTCCGACCGTCCTGAGCCTGTCGAAGGACGCCGTAGCGCTGCGCGATCTCGATCTGCTTGGCGGTGACGCGATAGCGATTGCACATAGCGGTAGGCCCGAGCCTAGCGTGCGATCGCGCAGCGATCCAGCGCGCTAGGCGAGAGAGCCGGACGCTCGGCCGACGCGCGAAGCGCGATCGACGGCGCGGGATTCACTCCCGCGCCTTGCGGCTGAGCCCCAAGGCTATCGCTTGCGATAGCCGAGGACAAGGCGAAGCCCGAGCCTAAGCGCAGGATTGCGGAGGGCTCAGCTCCCCAAGGGACGGACTCGTTCTGCCGCTTTTCTCTTGACAGCGACTCCGGCGTTTCGGAGCTCACATCAGCATGAAGTGCCTCAGTCTCTTCGCCGGTGCAGGCGGTTTAGATCAGGGCCTCCAATCCGCTGGCTTCTCTATTGCCGCTAGCGTTGAAGTGGATCGGGACTGCTGCGAAACGCTTAGCCGAAACTTCGAGCACAGAGTGATCCAGAAGCGAGTGGACGCTCTTTCTGACGGTGATCTCGCGAGCTTCGGGCAGATTGATTTCGTAGTTGGAGGCCCCCCTTGTCAGCCCTTCTCCAAATCAGCTCTTTGGACCACGAAGGCGGCGAGGGGGTTTGAAGACGCACGAGCTACTAGCATTGATGACTTCTTTTCCTGCGTTGAAGCATTGAAGCCCGAGGGATTTCTTATCGAAAATGTTCCTGGCTTCAAAGGTTTCGGCGGACTCGATAGGATTGTCGCCAAGCTAGATGAATTAAGAACTCGCGGAATCTCCTATGATCTTAGCTGGAAGATTATAGATGCAGCCGCCTTCGGCGTGCCGCAGCACCGTAAACGTTTCTTCGCTATTGGGGTTAGATCTGGGGCGGAGCTTTACAAGTTTCCCCTTCCCACTCACGGACAGGGTTTTGAACCTTACCGAACCACTTGGGACGCTTTAGGCGGGCTGACCTCGTTCAAATTCGAAAATGAGCCCGAACTGACGCCGCGAGGTCGGTGGTCTGATCTGCTGCCATCAATTCCGCCCGGGCAGAACTACCTTTGGCACACAGCCAGAGGAGGCGGCCTTCCCCTTTTCGGCTGGCGGACGCGGTACTGGTCTTTCCTACAGAAGATCGATCCCGGTCTTCCAGCCCCGACTATCGTTGCGAGTCCATCGCAGAATTCAGGTCCCTTCCATTGGGAGAACAGGCTCCTCTCCACCACGGAATTGGCAAGCCTCCAATCCTTTCCACCGACTTTCAAATTCTCTGGGGATCGAGCCTCTCGCCACAGGCAAATTGGTAACGCGGTGCCTCCGATCCTCGCTGAGGCCCTCGGTCGGTCTCTTCTGGATGCTTTCGGCAGGGAGCCAGAGGATCGGCGCTGGGTCCGTCTGGGCCGGCAGGGCTGTACCCCTGTCCTGCCGAACGTCGCTCCCGTTCCAAAGCAATATCTGAAGCTCGCGGGGAATCACCTGGATCACCCGGGGCCGGGCAAAGGTCCCCGACCTCGCGGGCTTACATCTCGAGAGTTGGAATCAGCGGTTTAGCCTGCTCGAGCCACGCAGAGATCTGACCGGCCAGCTGCGCAGGGATCGCTCCGAGTGCAGCCGTGATTCGAGTTCGCTCCAAGACCAACCCGCTGGATTCAGTGGCCGCAAACCAGAAGGTCTCATGATCAAAAGCGAACGGAACAGCAAACAACTTGGTGGGAGTGGCGCTAAACTGGACAGCCTTCTGCCATCTGTCCAAGTTCGGCCGAATTGCTTTGTCCTTCCAATCTGTGACACCAGTAGCGCATTGGCCCATTATCACTGGAAATGAAGGTCGCTCGTCAGAGAAAGCCCGGCGAAGCGCCACATCGACTTGCGCATCTTTGGGTTGCTTAAAAACCGTTTCGTCTAGGAATTTCCCACGAGCGAAATCTGCAATTGATCGGATCGCTTGTTTCCGACCTTCCTCTGCGATTTTAGCCCAACCGGTCTCAAGCACGTCCCACCGGGGAAACGACGAGCGGAGCGACTCAGCGACTACGGCCTCGAATATGTCGCGAAACGTAGCAGGGTAGCCCTCCCTCAGCTCGACAAATTGCTCAGGCAGCGAGGCCAGTAGGCAGAAGGTGTACGCCGAACCCTCACCGGAGTACTCCAGTGCGTCACCGGCTATACTGAACGGATACGGCGCTCCAATACTTTTCCGCCGTTGGCGACACAGCGCAAAACAGTCACTGACCAGAGTCCATGCGTCAGCTTCATTCTTGACGAGCTTGCTTCCATCTAATCGTTCGACGAGCCAAGGTTTCGAAACTGCCGATTCGAGTAGAAATGCTTGGGCCTCAATCCAGTCAGAGAAAAGTTCATTCCTTCGGGCAGTTGGTCTGCGTGCTGACCCGTATCCAGCGCTCGGCAGCTCAAGCTGCACCGAGAAGTTCCTGAGCCCGCGCTTGGTAGGCACCGTTAAATACAAGAGCAAGCTTTATACCGCCCTCTGTTACCGGCCAAGCCTCCTCCTGTAAGATCTCATCGTCTTCGCGGCCTGGAATGGCGCGCAAGGCTAACCGGATGCTTCTCGCCGCCTCCTTGAGAGGCTCTGCCACAAGATCAACAGACGCCTTGGTGTAGGCGTAGGCGTACTCCAGCTGTGGCTCATCCTGGCTGCGAAGATATTCCACAGCCTTAGGTTCAGCAAGAATTTCTCCGAAACGATCAACGTGTCGAGAATCTTTCACTAAAGGGCCGCTCTTCTTAGTTCCGAAGAGCCAAGCGATGTATTCTCGGACGTTCCCTCTATGACTCTCCGGGATCGGATCGTGCGTTCCTTCGTTGAGATTCCTCAGGTCAATACCGAGGAAATGCCTAACTCCGGCCGACCTGAGCGATAGAAACAGAACAGAGAATTTTTCCTCCACCTCCTGCCATTCCTCTGGATCAAGCTCGTTCTCCATCTGCAGTAATATTTTATAGGCAACGTAGTTTTGCTTTACAATGTCAGCTCGTGTACCAATCTGTTTTGCAACATCACGAAATGTACTGTTCTCCTCGTCGATCAACCGAGTCATAAACTCAGCTTTTTCGGTTGGTGCCCACTCTTTGATGCCACTCACGTGTCGAAACCCAAGGTATGCATCGACGTCTTCTCGAGTCTCAGCCATAAGATACGGAACCGAAGTAAAAAACTCGGCATCTTCCTTAACGTTGGTGCCTGACAAGCGCTCACGGAGCCACTTCGGAGGCTCGATTTCTCCTCTCACGGCCGACCTCATCAATTTAAGAGCCGCTAATCTACGATTACCCTCCACTACGACTAATTTGCCAGTTTCATCACTGCTCGTGATAGCTATCAGAGCGTCTTGGGTCCAAAATCCACCTGCCTTCAAAAAAGAGTCGACGAGTTCATCCAGCGTCCAGGGAATCATCAACTTCAAGAGTGCGTCTTGAGACTTTGGCTGCAGGCGGTTTCGTCGACCTATTCGCGGGTTTTGTGGATCGAGAAGCAGATTATCGATGTCGATGTATTCGATCTGTTTACTGATCATCGGCCTTCTCCCCTGGAGCTCAAACTCCGCTGAAACGGCTTCACATGTCAATGCGAAAGCACCGCCATTTCTGAGTGTTGCGGTCACCTGGAGCCAATGAGCATGTCCGTTCGAACGTTGCTTTTTTGCCGGTTAGGCTGAGCCAGCACCAAGCTGGCAGCCCTTCGCGCTCGGGTCCGCTAGTTCCTCCTGAAACCTACTCCGCCCCATCCGCATCGCCGCAATCGACGCCTCGCTCGGTACCTGCACGCTCATATTCTCGCATCCGCTTCTTCCCATGAGGGCGGCTTCCCCGATCCCCCGGATCGAGAGTCCGCCCTCATTTCGTGCTCGTCCAGCAGGCGGAAAAGGAAGGCTACTCCTCACCCATCCTGAGCGCCGCAATAAACGCCTCCTGCGGGATGCTCACGCTCCCATATTCCCGCATCCGCTTCTTTCCCTCCTTCTGCTTGTCCAGCAGCTTCCGCTTGCGCGAAATATCCCCCCCATAGCATTTCGCCGTGACGTCCTTCCTCAGCGCCGCGATCGTCTCTCTCGCGATGACCTTGCCGCCGATCGCGGCCTGGATCGGGATCTTGAAGAGGTGGCGGGGGATGAGGTCCTTGAGGCGCTCGCACATGCCGCGGCCGCGGGCCTCGGCGGTGCCGCGGTGGACGATCATGCTGAGCGCGTCGACCGGCTCGTTATTGACCAGGATGCTCATCTTGACGAGGTCGCCCTCGCGATAGCCGATCTGGTGATAATCGAAGCTGGCATAGCCGCGGCTGATGCTCTTCAGCCGGTCGTAGAAGTCGAACACCACTTCGTTGAGCGGCAGCTCGTAGGTGAGCTGGGCGCGGCCGGCGACATAGGTCAGGTTCTTCTGGATGCCGCGGCGATCCTGGCAGAGCTTGAGGATGGGGCCGAGATATTCGTCGGGCACGTAGACGGTCGCCTCGATCCACGGCTCCTCGATGTCCGCGATCCGGTTCGGATCCGGCATGTCGGCGGGATTGTGGAGCTCGATCAGGCTGTTGCCGTCGGGATTGGGGTGGGTGAGGTGGATGCGGTAGACGACGCTCGGCGCGGTGGTGATGAGATCGAGATCATATTCGCGAGTGAGCCGCTCCTGGATGATCTCGAGGTGGAGGAGGCCCAGGAAGCCGCAGCGGAAGCCGAAGCCGAGCGCGGCCGAGGTCTCCATCTCGAAGCTGAAGCTGGCGTCGTTGAGGCGGAGCTTGGAGATCGACTCGCGGAGTTTCTCGAAGTCGTTGGCGTCGACCGGGAACAGGCCGCAGAAGACCACCGGCTGGACTTCCTTGAAGCCGGGCAGGGCTTCCAGGGCGGGCTTCTTCACATCGGTGATGGTGTCGCCGACGCGGGTTTCCGAGATGTCCTTGATCTGGGCGGTGATGAAGCCGATCTCGCCGGGGCCGAGTTCGGGCAATTGCTCGATCTTGGGGCGGAAGGCGCCGACGCGGTCGACCAGGTGCTCGGTGCCGCCGGCCATGAACTTGACGTTCTGGCCCTTGCGGATCGCGCCGTCGATGACGCGGATCAGGATGACGACGCCGAGATAGGGGTCGTACCAGCTGTCGACGAGCATCGCCTTCAATGGCGCCGTGCGGTCTCCGGTGGGGGGCGGGATGCGGGTGACGATCGCCTCCAGCACCTCGTCGATGCCGATGCCGGATTTGGCGGAGGTGAGCACCGCGTCGTCGGCAGGGAGGCCGACGATATCCTCGATCTCCTTGCGGACCTTGTCGGGCTCGGCCGCGGGCAGGTCGATCTTGTTGATGACGGGCACGATCTCGTGGTCGTGCTCGATCGACTGGTAGACGTTGGCGAGCGTCTGCGCCTCCACCCCCTGAGCCGCGTCTACGACGAGCAGCGCGCCCTCGCACGCGGCCAGGCTGCGCGAGACTTCGTAGGCGAAGTCGACATGCCCCGGCGTGTCCATGAGGTTCAGGACATAATCGAGCCCGTCCTGCGCGCGGTAGTCGAGCCGCACCGTTTGCGCCTTGATGGTGATCCCGCGTTCTTTCTCGATGTCCATGTTGTCGAGCACCTGGCTCGACATCTCGCGGTCGGTCAGCCCCCCCGTCCGCTGGATCAGGCGGTCGGCAAGCGTCGACTTCCCATGATCGATATGCGCGATGATGGAAAAATTACGTATCCGTGAAAGCTCAGTCATTTCGCTCAATTTCGGGGGTGTTTCGCGGCGCCGTAGCAGAGGGGGCGGGTGCGGCCAACCGGGTCAGGCATCCAAGTGACGGCCGCGGCTGAAGCCGGTTTCGTCGACGAAGCTGCGGCGCCCGTCGCGCCGGCGGCGACTCCGCCGCAGGATCGGACGCGCCGAACGCAGCCGGCGGGCGAGGGAGAGGAGGGCGGCGTAGCGGGCCGCCATGCCTGGCAAGGAGCCGGGCGCCACTCTTTCGTCCATGGGGGACTTATGAAGAAGCTCGCTGTTCTCGCCGCCGCCGCTGCGGCGCTGGTTATCTCCGCCTCGCCGGCCGCGGCGCAGGGCAAATCGTCCGGCCGCAAGGCGCAGGAGCGGGGCGTTGCCGAAATCCCGGTCTGCGCCAAGAAGCTCGGCACGATCTCGATCGTCGAGCCCGACAATAATTGGTGGCAGGCGATGGGCCTGGGCAGCCCGGAGGCGGTGCTGAAGCTGTTCGTGATGAAGTCGGGCTGCTTCAGCCTGGTCGACCGCAACAAGGGCCTGGCCAGCCGCAACATCGAACGCGCGCTGGCCGACAATGGCGAGCTGCAGGGCGGCTCCAACATCGGCCGCGGCCAGGTCAAGGCCGCGGACTATTTCATCGTGCCGGACATCGTTTCGAAGAACGAGCGGTCGGGTGGCGGCGGCCTCGGCGGCGTGCTGGGCGGTCTCGGCCGCGGGCTTGGCGGTTTCGGTGCGATCGCGGGCAACATCAGCGTCAACAAGAAGGAAGCCAATGTGCTGCTGACTTTGGTCAACAGCCGCACCACCGAGCAGGAGCGAATGACCGAGGGCTATGCCCGCAAGTCCGACTGGAGCTTCGGCGGCGGCGCCGGCGGCTTCTGGGGCGGCGGCTTCGGCGGGATCGCCGGCGGCGGCTACCAGGACACCGACATCGGCCAGGTGCTCGTGCTCGCCTATCTCGACGCCTACAAGGACATGGTGACGCAGCTCGGCGGGCTGCCGGCCAATCCGAGCGCGGCCGCCCCGCAGGCGACGCGCTGAGGCCTGAGCCCTCCCCCCCCTTGCGGGGGGAGGGTTGGCCTAAATCCCAGTCACGCAGGGGCTGGTCGCGCCCTTGCCGTCGGGGCCCCATTTGCGGAAGCCTTTGGAATCGATGTGGAAGCGCCGGCCCTGATAGAAGCCGAGGCCGACATCGTAGCCGGCTCCGCGCCAGGCGTGGATCGCGCACAGGCTGCGGATCATGCCGGCGCGGCCGATCGGCTTCAGCGGCACGAGGTCGACCGCGAAGAAACGGCGGTGGGCGCTTTCCTTCGCGCCGCCGGAGCAGGCGTTGAGCTCGGGATTGCGATAGCCGGACATGGCCTCGACATCGCCGACCACCGGCTCGACATGGAGTTTGATGAAGCGCAAAGTCCGCGCGACGTTGTTCCACTCGGTGAAGGGGGCGACTTCGAAGCGTGGACCATTGCACTCGCGCCAGCGGCTGGCGGTGCGGACGAGTTGCCAGGTCGGCAGCACGCCATCCACCTCGCGCATCTCCAGGAACTGCTTGAAGGCGAGCAGCTGCGCGCGGGCGGCGGGCTCGCGGGCGAGCCATGCATGGTAATCCGCCTTGCTCTGCCCTTCTGCCTGCTCCTGCGCGGCGCCCGGGCGAGCAAGCGCAAGCGCAGCCACCACCGCCAGCGCGACGGCGCGGCCCGCCCGCCGGGAGCGGCGCGGAGAACTTGCCTGTGGACGCGGGCGGCCTAGCATAGCCTTGTCAACGAGGGAGACGGGCATGCGGTTCAAGCTGGGTGGAGCATTGCTGGCTTTGGCGCTCGCCTGCGGCGCGGCGGCGGCGCAGACATTGCTGGTCGGCAACAAGGGCGAGGACACGCTGAGCTTCATCGACCTGCGCACCGGCAAGGAGCTGGCGCGCGTCCCGACCGGCCGGATGCCGCACGAAATCGCCGTTTCTCCGGACGGGCGGCAAGCTGCGGTGGTTGCTTACGGCGGGTCGAGCATCGACATCTTCGATGTGCGGCGGCGCAGCAAGCTTCGCACGGTCGAGCTCGCGCCCAATCAGGGGCCGCACGGGCTGGTCTGGTTGCCGGACGGGCGGCTGGTCGCCACCACCGAGCGCAGCCAGAGCCTGACGGTGATCGACACCCGGCGGCGAGATGCCGTGTCGGCCGTGCCGACCGGGCAGGCCGGCACGCACATGGTCGCGGTCTCGCCGGACAGGAGCCGCGCCTACACCGCGAACATCGCGGCCGGCACCGTGTCGGTGATCGACCTGCCTGCCGGCGCCAAGCTGCGGGACCTGGCGGTGGGCGGAAAGCCGGAAGGGATCGCGCTGGCCCGCGCTGGCGGCGAACTCTGGGTCGCCGATCTCGACGGCGCGCGGGTGCAGGCGTTCGACACCCGGACGTTCGCGAAACTTGCCGAGGTTAAGACAGGGCCGGTGCCGATCCGTGTCGCGGCGAGCCCGGACGGGCGCTGGATCGTCACCTCCAACCTGGGCAGCGGCAGCCTGACGGTGATCGACGCCCGCGCCCGCAAGGCGGTCCGCGAAGTGCAGGTCAGCGGCAGCGATGCGGCGCAGCAGGTCACCATCCTGTTTTCAGCCGACGGCAAGCGGATCTACGCCGCCGAGACCGGGCGGAACGAGGTGGCCGAGGTCGAGTTCGCGTCCGGCAGGGTGTTGCGCCGATTCAAGTCCGGCAAGCAAGGAGATGGGCTGGCGATCGCGCCATGATCGTTTCGCGAGCACCCGGAACTCCCGCGACAGGAAGCCGTTGGCCGGCGACGCATTAGGGAGCGCTAAGTGGTTGAAGTTCCACCGCCGAGTCGACGTGGCCGCGGCTGCAACATGGTCATGCTGCTGCTCCTCCTCGCCTTGATCGCGGGACTGGCGGCCTGGGCTTTCCTGCGCAACCCGCCGAGCGAGCCGTCGGCCGCCGGAACGGCGATCCCCAAGGCTTTGCCGGGCGGGGGCGGGAACACGGCCCAGCCCTGACTATTGCGGTTCAGGCGAAGGGCGGGCCGCTTACTTGCCCTTGACCTTGTCCGAACCCTTGCCGTTGCCGCTGCTGCCATTGTTGCCGCTGCTGCCGTTGTTGCCACTGCTGGACGAACTGGTGCTGGTCGAGCTGGTGCTCGTTGAGCTGGTGCTTCCACTGCTGGTCGTGGTCGATCCACCGCTGGTGGAGCTGGCTGAGCTGGTCGTGCTTCCTCCACTCGTTGTGCTCGTCCCGCCGCTGGTTGTGCCGCCCGTGCTTGTGCTCGTCGTCCCGCCGGTGTCGCCGCTGCTGGTGCTGGTTGTCCCGCCGGTGGTTGTCCCTCCGCTGGTCGTGCCGCCTCCGGTGGTGGTGCCGCCGCCGCTGCTCGTGCCGCCGCCAGAGCCGCCAGCGCCGCCGCCGGTCGGTGTTCCGGCTGCGTCGCAGGTGAGTGCACCCGCCGTACCGCCCTGGAGAAAGACTCTGCGCTCATGCTCCAGCGTCACCGCTGGCGTTTGATAGAAGATGAAGTTCAGCGGAACATTGTAGCTCCATCTGATCACGGCGGCACAAACGCCTCCGTCGTCTTCATAAGTGATGAGGGGATCCCCAACCAGATAATTGGGATCGAGCCCGTATTTCGCGTTGTTGACCGACTCCTTGATCGTGGCGTCGGTCGGGCGCGGGAAGATCATCGCAACCCGAGCACCTTCCCCCACCGCATGCTGGAGGCCGGTGTTGGCGAAGAAGAGCACGCCCATCTGGGCGGCCCCGATCATGATCGAGAACAGGACCGGCGCTATCATCGCGAACTCGACTGCGGAGGCGCCGCGCTGATCGGTGTGGAGGGACAGGAGCTTCATCACTGGATCCTCACGGCTGCTTCTACCGTCATGGTCACTTCGCCATTGGCGTCGGTGAGAGGATAGACATGGGCGAGCTTCAGCATAGGCACATACTTGCCGACGATCTCGAGCTGGATGTAGCGCGCGACCATTTCACCTGGCGGACACACGATGTTGTAGGCCTCCTTCACCACGCGGTTGCACTCCACCCAGCGGGTAAGCGTTACAGCCGACTCCGGCACACCCGCGGCGGCGGCCGCCTCTGCCTTCAGCGGGCCGAAGTCGATCTCGTTCGCATCCTTGTCGGCAGCAAGCGTCATCGAATTGGCGAGTTCGATCGTGCGGTGGGCGGCCTGCTGCAACGCGTAACGCTCCGACAGGCCGCGGCCGAGGTCAATGCATCCGGCGAGCAGGAGCACGAGAAACGGCGCGACCAAGCCGAGTTCGACGATCGTCAAGCCGCGCTCATCGTTGAACAGACGGCGCAGGCGCTGAGGGGGGAGATGCATCAGGACTACTCCACAAGCCGGACGAGCCGGCGACGGAAGTTGCCGTTGTTCGGACCATCGGCGCACGTATTGGCGAGATCGAAGGTGCCCCGGAACGTCAGCTTCTGGGCGACCATCTGCAGGCAATTGGAAGTGATGCTGGCGTTCCCGTTGAACCAGAGGTCGGCCGAGGGGAAGTAGTAGCCGCCCGTGTAAACAGCGTCGGCGCCGCCGTTCATCTTGATTTCGACAAAATCCGCACGGCGATCCCGGTAGAAGGTGATGCCCTTGTAGGTGCCGCTTTGCGATGGCTTGATCTGGATGCTGGCCTGCGCGTTCATCTTGATGTCGCCGGCCTTGCCGCTCGGCCCGGTCATGATGACGGTCGCGCCTTCGACACCGTCAACGGCAACCGTCTTGACCGTACCGTGGAAGGTTGAGTCGCCGCCGTAAATGTAGTGGGTTCCCGGCCCGAGCAGCAGCGTTTCACCATTGCCGACGTTCCAGGACGCGTAGCAGCTGCCCCCCGGGATGATCTCGCCGACTGGCGCGTTGCCGGTACAGTCCTTCCCTTCGGGCTTCTCAGGATCGGGCAGATAGCCGTAGGGATCCGCTTGCGGCGCCGTGTAGGGCAGCAAGACCGTCTCACCTTCGAAATTCTGCGTGCCGCCGTTCAGGCCTCCGACTGCGCCAACCGGGCTCGCGGTGACGGACGAACTGCCACTGGCCGTAACGGCCTCGCTGGACCGGCTGTTGGCGATCATCCCGCACCCCAAAGTCACGGTGGCGTTGCCGCTGATGTCGATCCCGGTGTCGGGGCCGCTGTAAAGCGACACCATGCAATAATTGCCCGCGGTCACGATCGCGGCGGTCGCGTCGGCGGCGATGGTGGTCGGCGTGTTCGTGAAGATGTTGGCGAAGGGCAGGGTCCGCTGGGATGTGAGCGCGACCCTTACCGTCTGCTGGAAGCCCGACGCCGGGGCGATAACCACCGTCTGATTAGTAATCGGCGGATGCGGATTCTCGTCGAGGTCGTCGTCGACGGCTTGTTCCACCTGGCCGTTGCTGCCGTTCTGCGTCAGCGTATAGGCGCCGGCGATCGCCGCGGAATCCACAGACCGCTGCAGCTGCCGTTTCCACAAGGCGATCTGCGTTGCGTCGATCGCGAGCGCGGCCGATCCCATCAGCAGCGGCATCATCGCGGCGCAGATCGCCATTACGTTGCCGGACTCGTGGTGCTGTAGGCGGCTGAGGAATTTCGAAACGCTCATCTCAAACCCTCACAGGAAATCGGCACTGGGCCGTTGTGAGCCGGTTTAGAGAAGTCGTCGTTTACGGCTTGTTAGAGGAAGTGGTGAACGGGAAGTTTGCCCTGTTCCGCGGGGCGTCGCAGCCGCTTAGCTTTTGGACGGCGCCTGTGCGGCCTCGGCCGTGGCGACGCTCGCCGCGATCTTCTTGGGCGGTTCCGTTCCCGTCAGCTTGCGCAGCACCTCGTCGCGGGGGCCGAAGGCCAGCGCCCGACCGTCGCGCATGTAGAGGATCGAGCCGACCACCGCGAGGATGGTCTGGCGATGGGCGACCAGCACCACGACCGCGCCGCGCTTGCGGGCCGAGTTGACGGCCTCGGCGAGGGCGGTCTCGCCCTCGGCGTCGAGATTGGAATTGGGCTCGTCGAGGACGATCAGGAACGGATCGCCATAGAGCGCCCGGGCAAGGGCGATGCGCTGGCGCTGGCCGGCGGACAGGTTCGAGCCGTCGTTCCCGACTTGCGATTCGTAGCCGTCGGGCAGGCGCACGATGAGATCGTGCACGCCGGCGAGCTTGGCGGCCGCGGTGATCGCTTCCGACGGCGCGGCCGGATCGAAGCGGGCAATGTTCTGCGCCACAGTGCCGTCGAGCAGCTCAACATTCTGCGGCAGGTAACCGATATGCTTGCCAAGATCGTCGCCCGCCCACTGGTCCAGCGTCGCCCCGTCGAGCCGCACGCTCCCCCTGATCGGCCGCCAAATCCCGCAGATCCCGCGCACCAGGGTGGATTTGCCGGAGCCGCTCGGCCCGATCACCGCAATCGCCTCGCCGGCCTTGGCCGCGAAGGTCACGCCGTCGACGGTCAGCTTGTTGGCGCCCGGGGGTGCGAGCGAGAGTGCTTCCACCGAAAGAGTGGCGGTGGGCGGCGGCAGGATATGCTGGACGTCGTCGTCCGGCATCTGGCCGAGCATCTCCTGGAGCCGGGCCCAGCTTTGCCGTGCGGCCACGAAGCCCTTCCAGTTTGCGATCGCGACTTCAACCGGCGCCAGCGCACGCGCGGCAAGGATCGCGCTGGCGAAGATAATGCCGCCCGTGGCCTGGTTGTTGATCACGAGCAGCGCGCCGACCGCGAGCACCAGAGACTGCAGCAGGAGCCTCAGGATCTTGCTGCTGCCGCCGAGCGTGCCCGCGACGTTGGTGAGCTTCTGCTGTGCGGCCAGGCTCTGGTCGCTCATATAGACCCAGGTCTGGTTGAGCCGGCCGCCCATGCCCATCGCCTGCACGACCTCGGCGTGGCGGCGGGTCGATTCCGCGACCGCCTGGCGCTGCGCGTTGAGCGCCGTCGCCTGCTTGCTCGGCTCCTTGGTCATCCGCTCGGTCGCGAAGGTGAGCGCGATCAGGATCAGCGCGCCCACCAGGACGGTGATCCCCAGCCAGTAATGAAGCAGGAACAGGATCAGGATGAAGAAGAACATCCAAGGCAGGTCGATCAGCGCGGACGGACCGGCGCCGGACAGGAAGGAGCGGACGCTGTCGAGGTCGCGCACCGGCTGCAGGCCATCGCCCGGCATCTTCATCCTGAGCGCCATCTTTCCGATCAATTGATGGATGCGCGAACCGAGGCCGCGATCGACCGTGGCGCCGATCTGGGCGAGCATGCGGCCGCGGATCACGTCCAGCACGCCCTGGAACAGGTAGACGACGATCAGCATGATCAGCAGCCCGCCCAGCGTCGGCACGCTGCGGCTGGGCAGGACCGTGTCATAGACCAGCATCATGAAGATGGAGCCGCCGAGCACCAGGATGTTCAGCACGGCGCTCAGGATCGCGACTGCGATGAAAGCAGCGCGCGACTGGGCCAGGATTCGCTTCAGTTCTGACTTAGCGCCTTCGGGGCTCGCCATCGTCTGGCCCTTGTTATCCGGTCGGACCCGCCTGATGGGGCAGCATCGCCCAAAGGGCAAGCCGCCCCATCAGGCGATCAGAAGCGCACCGCCGAGCGCAGGTAGATGTAGCGGCCGTTGAAGCCGAAGGGTGAAAAGGCCGAGAACGGCGCGACATAATTGGTCGCCGGATAGGCGCGGGCCGCATTCGTCACCGGGTCGGTGCCGAGACCGGTCGGGACCTTGGTCGGGTAGACGTCGAACACGTTGTTGGCGCCGATCGCGAACTCGACCTTGTCCAGAGCCTGGGCGCGGATCTCGAAATCGGTGACCCACTTGGCCTCGAGCTCGACGTCGCCGAACTGGTCGGTGCCGGCCGCCAGCACCTTGCCGTAGCGATTGGTGCGTGCGGTGAAGCCGAGCCACTGCCAGTCGTAATCGAGCCCGAAGTTGATCTTGGTCCTGGGCTGGCCCTGCGTAAGCCGGATCGACTCCTGACGCCCGAACAGCACGAGGTTGGGTATGTTGGCGAGCGGACCCGGAGCGGCCAGCACATCCTGAATCTTGGTCTTGTTGTAGTTGAAGCCGGCCGTCAGCGACACGCGGCCGAGATCGCCCAGGCTGGTGCGATAAGTCGCCACCGCATCGACGCCGCGGGTGCGGGTATCGATGCCGTTCACGAAGAAGCGCGCAGCGTTGGTGGTGTTGAAGCCGGCCTGGTCCAGGATGCGGGCGATGGAGCGGCCCGGATCGGTGGCGGTCGCGCTGCGGTTGGCGGTCAGGTTGTCGGTCACCACGATGCGATCGTCGATTTCGACCTGGTAGGCGTCGATCGTGACGCTGAGCCCCCGCAGCATGGTGAAGACGAGCCCTGCCGAGTAGGATACCGACGTCTCGGGATCGAGAGGCGTCGCGCCGAGCGAGATCGCGATCGGGTTGTCGACCGGAAGCGTCACGGTTTCGAGCAGCACGCCGCCCACATTGTTGGTCGCCTGGGCGGCGAAGAATTGCTGCTGGAGCGAGGGCGCGCGGAAGCCGGTGGAGGCGGCGCCGCGCAGCGCGATGCCTTCGACTGGCTCAAAGCGGGCCGCGATCTTGCCGTTGATGTCGGAGCCGAAATCGGAATAATCCTCGTACCGGCCGGCGACCTGAAGGGTGAAAGCCTCCGTCACGTCGGCGTCCAGCTCGACGTAGGCGGAGACGTTGTCGCGGCTGCGCTCACCCGCGACGTCCTGACCGCCGATCACCGGGGCGAAACCCGGGAACCCTTGGGCGCCGAGCGGCTGCAGAGCGATACCGCCGCTGCCGTAGCTCGCCGGCTCGCCAGGACGGATACGGAAGCGTTCCTTGCGATATTCGACGCCCGCAGAGGCGGTCAGGCTCTTCAAGAAGCCGATCGCGAGGTCCTTGCTGACGTCTAGGTTGATGAGGTCCTGACCATAGCGAAGCCCGCCGGAGTCGAAGCCGGTCGGCGATGCCGCACCGAATGAGCGGTTAAGCGTGTTGGAGATGAAGAAATCGAACTCGTTGCGGGCGTGGCTGCCGGACAGATCGTAGCGGAAGCCGTTGCCGACCTCGCCGCGGACGCCGGCCACGATCGAGTAATCCTCAAGGTCGGTATTGATCAGCGGCAAGAACCCGTTCGGGTAAATGGCAGGCACGTTGCGCGCATCGCTGGCCAGGCGGTAGAAAGCACCGCTCTGACCCTGCCGGCCGCCATAGGTGATGAAGCTGTAGAGTTCGACGGCGTCGCCGATCGGCAGGCCGGCGTTCGCGAACAGCTTCAGGTCCTTGGTCCCAGCGTCGCCGTAGCGGTGGCTGAATCGATCGAAATCGAACTCCCGCGGATCGACGTTGCCGCCGATGCGAGCATATTGGCGCCGCGGATCGAAGCCGGTGCGGTTGGTCGGATTGCGGTCCTGATATTCGGCCGAGATGTTGAGGTGGCCCTCGGCGCCCAGCGGCACGCCGACGATTCCGGCGAGCGTGATCGTCCTGCCGTCCGAACGCTTGAGGTCACGGCCGGTGGTGGTGGTCTGGAAGATGTCGCCGTTGCCGTTGCGGTTGGCATCGGGGCCGAGCAGCGGCTGGCCATTGGGCCCGAGCGCCAGTCCGGTGAATTCCTCGATGCCCTCGACCCGGGTTTCATAGCGGCCGACATTGACGGTGAAGCGCCCGCCTTCGCTGCGGTCGGACAGCTGGAAGTTGATCACGCCCGCGATCGCATCCGAGCCATATTGTGCGGCGGCGCCGTCGCGCAGCACTTCGACCCGGCTCAGCGCTATGGTCGGGATGAGGTTTATGTCGACCGCCGCCGATCCGCGGCCGACCGAGCCGTTGATGTTGAGGAGCGCAGTCGTGTGGCGGCGCTTGCCGTTGACGAGCACCAAAGTCTGGTCGGGCGACAGGCCACGCAGGCTGGCGGGACGAACCACGTCCGTGCCGTCGGTGATCGAGGGCTGCGGGAAGTTGAACGACGGTATCTGCTCGCGAAGCAGCCGGTTGGTGTCGGTGAACCCGCTCTGCGTCAGCGCCTCGGCGGAGATGACGTCGATCGGCACCGGGCTGTCGGCGACCACGCGGTCGGTCCGGCGCGTGCCGGTGACGATGATCGTCTCCTGCGGCACGACGTCCTGCTCGGTCGTCTCGACCGCATCCAGAGCCGGATCGGCGGGATCGGCGTTCGTCTCCTGCGCGGCCGCGGGCGCGCAGAGCGCGAACGTCGACAGGGTCGAGAGCAGCAGCAGCTTGGTGATCTTGGTCATGGCATGTTCCCCATGCGGCTCTCCCCCGGGCCGCTCCCACTGGGAGAGTAGGTTTTTTCAGAGAAGTTAAAATAGGTTGGTCCCGAACCGGCGACGATTGCGTGACACTGTTGTTGCCGGGCCACATGCCGGGCCGCTAAAGCCGGACCATGAACAAGCCTTTCATAGTCGACATGCCGCACAAGCTTGGCCGGGATGAGGCCAAGCGCCGGATGCAGAACGGGATCGGCAAACTGCCCGAGCATATTCCGGGCGGCGCCGCCAAGGTGGAGTCGCGATGGGAGGGCGACCGGCTCCATCTTCACGTGGTGGCGATGGGCCAGACGGTCAGCGGCACGCTCGACGTCCAGGAGAGCAAGGTTCATGTCGAGCTCATGCTGCCGCCGCTGCTCGCGATGATGGCGGGCCCGCTTGAGAAATACCTTCGCTCCAAGGGGGGTGAGATGCTGGAGGACAAGAGCGGCGGGAAAAGCGGCTGAGCGATTTGCCCGGCGCGCGCGTGCCCGCTAGCATCCGAAAGGGACAGCGGGAGTTCGGCTGATGCGGCATGTGGCGGTGATCGGGACCGGGCCGGCCGGCTATTACAGCGCGGAGGCGCTTCTCAAGCTGCTCGGCGACGAGATCCGGATCGACATGATCGACCGGCTGCCGGTTCCCTACGGCCTCATCCGCTTCGGCGTCGCCCCGGACCACCAGTCGATCAAGGCCGTCCACAAGCGCTACGAGAAAGTGGCGCTGAGCGGCAAGGTTCGCTTCCTCGGCAACGTGCTGGTCGGGCGCGACGTGAGCGTGCCCGAACTCGTCGCCGCTTATGACGCCGTGATCGTCGCCACCGGAGCCCCGCGCGACCGGCCGCTCGGCATCCCGGGCGACGACCTGCCCGGCGTGATCGGATCGGCGGCCTTCGTCGGCTGGTATAACGGCCTGCCGGAATATGCCGGGCTTGCCCCGCCGCTCGATGTCGCGGCCGCCGCCGTGGTCGGCAACGGCAATGTCGCGCTGGACGTCGCTCGCATCCTGTCCAAGACCCGCGACGAGTTCGCGGGATCGGACATTGTCGGCCACGCGCTGGATGCGCTGGAAAGATCGTCGATCCGGACCATCCATGTGCTCGGTCGCCGCGGGCCTCACCAGATCGCGATGACGCCCAAGGAGCTGGGCGAACTCGGCCATCTCGAAGCCGCGCGCCCGCAAGTCGATCCGGCCGACCTGCCTTCGTCCGAAGCCGATGCGGCGCTGGACCCGGGCTTGCGCAAATCGGTGGCGCACCTGCGCGACTTCGCCGCCGCCCCGCCATCGGGTAAGCCCAAGACGATCCATTTCGATTTCTTCGCCCGCCCGGTCGCGATCGAGGGCTACGGGCGCGTCGAACGGCTGAGCATCGAGCGAACCCGACTGGAGCCTGACGGCCGCGCAACCGGTACCGGCGAAATCTACACGGTTGAATGTGGCCTGGTTATCCCCTGCATCGGCTACCAGACTCCGCCGATCGAGGGGGTCCCCTATGATGAAGCCGCTGGCCGGTTCCGCAACCAGGGCGGAGTGATCGGCGGCGGACTTTACTGCGTCGGCTGGGCTCGGCGGGGGCCGACCGGCACGATCGGCACCAACCGCCCTGACGGGATCGAGGTGGCCGAACGCATCGCCGCCGACCTGGCCGGCTCAGGCGGCGACAAGCCGGGCGGGGCCGGGCTCGACGACTTGCTCGCGAGCCGCGGGGTTCACGTCATCACCTTCGCCGATTGGCAGCGCATCGAAGCGGCGGAGGCGGCGCGCGCCCGCGACGGCAGCCCGCGCGAGAAATTCGTCGCGGTGGAGGAGATGCTTGGCTTGTGCAGGAGCTAGGCCGGGAAGCCGCCAGACCGCGCTTGCGCGAGGCTGGCCGCGCCCGTATAGCCCGCCGCCTGTCTCCCGGTCGGCCGCAAGGCCGGACGCACCGGTCGGGGAGTAGCTCAGCCTGGTAGAGCACTGTCTTCGGGAGGCAGGGGCCGGAGGTTCGAATCCTCTCTCCCCGACCAACTTTTTCGCCGTTTTCTGATTTTCTGCTTACCACAGCGTCCGACGAATGTCCGACGAACGCGATATGTTCTTGCCCGCGAAGCAGGTTTGAGCCCGAGCACAGCCAGGCTGCGCCCCCACAGACCCTTCGGCCTCAACGGCCGGCGGCTGACTTGTGAGCGCGTTCGCCGAGTGGCAGCCGCGGTACGCTGAGCGCGGCATTCCGACATTCCCGGTGCGGGGAAAGCGCCCGGCGGTCCGGGGATACCTCAAGTGCGGACTCCGAGCATCGCGGGAGTACGTCAGCAAGTTTCCGGCCGCAGAAGCACTTGGGTTCGCCTGCCGACCTAGCCGCATCACTGTGCTTGATGTTGATGCTCCGGACGAGCGACTGCTCGCGGACGCCATGAGCGAGGTGGGCCCTAGCCCCTTCGTGGTCATGAGCGGCTCGGGCAATTTTCAAGCGTGGTACCGTCACAATGGCGAGCCGCGGAAGGTCCGCCCTGATCCAGCTCGACCGATCGACATACTCGGAGATGGGTTCGTCGTCGCCCCGCCCTCACGAGGCAAAAAGGGAGCCTATCAAATAATAGCTGGTGGGCTGGACGATCTTGCGCACTTGCCGACGATGCGGCGCACCGAAGCGCCGCTCGCTCCACTCGGCTGGACAGACAGCGGGCGCCAGGTTGAGGCTGGACGCAGGAATGACACACTGTGGCGACACTGCATGAGGCATGCTCATAGAGCCGCGAACGTTTCCGAATTGATGGAGGAAGCTGTGCGAATTAACCGCTCCGAATTCTACGAGCCTCTGCCCGCCCACGAGGTGCTTAAGGTTGTCGCCAGCGCCTGGGACAAGGAGATTACAGGCACAAACTGGTATGGCAGGGGCGGTCGCGTCGTCTTCGACACCGCTGAGGTTGACGGCCTACTACACACTCATCCCGACGCATTCCTGCTGCTGGCTCTCCTGAGGCGGCACCATTGGGGTCGCGAGTTCGTCGTAGCCAATGGGATGCACGAGACTATGCCCGCGGGAGGTTGGCGCAGGCACCGGTTTGCAGCGGCGCGAAAGCAGCTGATCGAGCTCGGCGAGATTGTGGAGTTAACCCCGGCGAGCCGTCACCGTGGACCCGCTCGCTACAGGTTTAAGGGTGGGCAGAAATGAACACCAATAAGAAACCTACACCCTCTTCCCTCTGCCCCTCCCGCTATCGAGTAAGGTCAATGGGCCCGCTAGCGCGCTCGGGGCAGAACCTTCGGGAACAATAGTATGCGAACTCACGACCGACCAGTTCCTCTCCGCCGGCTGCGCAAAGCTTCGCAAAAGCCGGCCATGCCTGCGCACCTGGAACAACCGGCTGAAGAAGCTCGCGAGCGCCACAGGAAGCGGCATGCCAATCCCGGAGTGGCGATCGAGGTTGAAGTCGAGAAGGTGACGGAGCGAGGCTACCGACTTGCCTCTCCCCACAGGGACACAGAAGCTTGGCAGGCCATGGTCTGCGATGCGTTCGGCACGCGCTCTGAAGCTAACGCACTTACCTTCCTCAACCAGCTGGTGGTGCTGTGTGAGCAGAACTGGCATCCAGACGAGGCCGGCGGCGGCGAATGGTGCCCTGACGAGTGCCAGCTCAACATGATCCTGAACATGATCGCTGGCATCCAGCCCCGCAATGAGATGGAAGCTGCGCTGGCGGCACAGATGGTTGCGGTTCACATGATGATGATGGGTGTCTCGGCCCGAGCTCTTCAGACCTACGCCTGCGCTGATCCTCGGATGGCCGCCGTGGCAGCCAAGCTGGCTCGGACGTTCGCCATTCAGAGCGAGACGCTCGTAAAGTTGCGAGGCCGCAAAACCAGCCGCCAGAACATCAAGGTCAGCCATGAGAAGCATATCCACCAGCACCAGCATGTGCATGTGCACAGGGGAGGGGAAGAGAATGGAGGCCAACCCCATGCACCCATGGACAGCAGGATTGTCAGCGATGGCGCAAGCAGCGCGCTGCCAAGCTCAGACGCGGCAGAAGGTCTCCTGCCTATCTCCGGCGTTGAAGGGGCAGCGGGTCTGCCGCATGCACGGGGGCAAAGGCTCAGGAGCGCCACAAGGAGCCGCTAACGGCGCCTGGAAGCATGGCAGCTGGAGCGATGAGGCTGTGAGTCTCAGACGAGCCGCAGCGGGGCTCCTGCGGGCGCTGAGGGCGACCTAACGAATGTCTGTTTTGACCCATTGCGGATATTCGCCCGCGCCGAGCCAATCGTCCGCTTAGCGCCACGTCCGGACACTTTGACCGACAGAGCGAGGGCCAAAGAGCGGACGTTCGGATTATGATGGGCCGCATCTGCTAGTCGTGCTGGTAAGCCTAGTGGAAAACCCGTAATCTAGGGTCAAATGGCGCGGCTTCGTTCTCGTCCTGCAGGACGCCATGCGCTGCGTCCCTGTCTCACGAAATGAGATTTTGGGCGGCTGACGCGCAGAGTAGGTTTCCCAGCCTCACTTAACCGAGCCGACATTGTCATCGTCCTCGCGGTCGATGTAGAAGTTGTACGGATCCACACCGGCATGGCTCGGCTTCACAGGGGTGACGAAGCGCAGCACCTGCGCTCCGGTGCGGATCGGCCGGCGCTCCATGCGGATGACGTTGGACCGGTTGAAGGCCTCGGCGCCTGGGTGGGCCGTGAACAAGCCGATCTCGATTTGCTCGTTCAGCGGAGCCTCCCGCTCATTACCTTTTCCGTCAGCATAGTATTTGCGCGCCGTCACCGGCACAGTCACGTCCCAGCGGCCGTCCGTGCGCCGCACAGCCATCGGATCACCTGCCCTGAGATCATAAATCGTGATCCGCTCGAAGATATCGGTGATAAGCGCCTGCTGCTCGGGAGTGCGGGCTTCGTCGCGCAGCAGCCGGATGAGGTCCGTAGAGCGAGGATAGGGAGGTCCCGCGAACCGAAACCTCTGAGCGAAGCGGCGGAGCGCGCGATTGACCGCATCCTCGCCCATCCGCTCCTGAAGCAGGTACATGACGAGAGCGCCCTTTCCGTAGACGATGTGAGGCTCATTCTCGCGCGCGAGCGGCAGCTCCTCTTTCCCCGAAAGGAGGCGCCCGGTCAGATAACGGTTGAGCTGGAACCTCAGGAACTGGCGGATGCTGTTTCCGCCCGACAGCTTTCGCATCACCATCAGGCCCGAATATTGGGCAAGGGTTTCGGTGACCACGTCGCCGCCCTCCATATGGGCGCCGATCACCTGATGCGCCCACCACTGATGCGCGAGCTCATGCGCCACGCCGAAGGTCAGTACGTCGATCTCCGGCGCGCCGCGATGATCGGTGGTGAAGCCGAGGGTCTCCGACATGGCAATGGTATTAGCGAATGCCTGACCGCCGCCTCCATAAGCCGGCCTCTCAATGATCCGTGCCTGGTCGAACTGATATGGCCCAAATGCGTCTCGGTAATAGGTCAGCGCTCCACGCATGGCAGTCAGCATCCGCTCTACGTTCCAATGGTGGGCCGGATGATGGTACACCGCGAGTTGAACCCCTTCGTGGCTGACCGTCCTTACGGCGTAGCGGGCCGACTGGATCGAATAGAAGTCCAGGATCGGCGTGTCGGACAGGAAGCGGGCGGTTCGCCGACCGTCTCGTATCCTGTCAGATACCAGCTTGCCGGGCGCGATCGGGGTCTGCTCGGCCGAGGTCGAGACTGTGATATCGGCCGTGATCCAACTCTGGTTGCCCCGGTTCCTGGCCGTAGCCGACATGTCGTCGAGCCGGGCCAGGCCACTCACGGCGGGCAGGCCGTGCTTGCGACGCGCAGCCGAATCTTCGAGCAGGTTGTCACGAGTCATGCCGATGCGGGGCGCAACTTCGAAATTGTTGAGGTTGGTGCCGTTTGGCACGAGCCGCTGGTCCGCCCCCGAAGTCCGGAAGCCGATCTGCTGCCTACGGACGTGGAAGAGCAGGTCGCGCGATTGCCCTGGCAGCATCGGCCGGCTCAGGCGGTAGATGCGATAACCGGACGCCACGTGATTCCTCTCCAGCTGAGCTCCCGGCAGATCGACGCCGGCCAACTCGCTCTGGCTGTCGACCATGCGCACATGGACCTGCTCGATCGGACGTGCGGTTTCATTTACGATCCGGTACCGGCCATGCGCCTCGAGGCGAATGTCGCTCGGATGGAGGGCCACATTGAGTTCGACGTGCCGAACCGTCGGTTGCGGGAGGGTTACGTAGCGCGCGAAAAGCTTCTCATAGTCCGCAAGGTCACGCGCCTTCTCCGCGGAAATCTCGTATTCGTTGAGAATGGCGGTGTTGTGGAGGATCCAAGCGCCGGACGCGGTCAGCACCGCTGCGGCCGCCGCCGCCGTGATCCCAGCGGGCCCCTTGAGGCGCATGGGCAAACGGCGAAGCTGCGGTTTCAGCTTCCTGTCGGTGCCACGTGGCCAAAGGAGATGCACCGCCACCAGCAGCAGCGCCGCCATCGCAGCCCAGAACAACCGGAACCACCAGGCCGCCTCCCAGTAGATGCCAATCCCGTTCATGTCGGACATCAGCACTGCCGGGATGCTGCCGTAGACGAACAGGTGATGCTCGAGGCCGAGCATGCCGCCGAACATGAGCGCGCCGAGGTAGAGCCCCATTATGCCCCAGCCGATATACTTGTTCGGGCTGAGCGCCTGGACGAATACCGCGAGGACGGCGATCAAGACCGCGTCGGCCGCACCGGGAAGCATATACCAGAGAAGGTGCTTCCCGAGCTCCAGCGGCACGCCGCCGCGCACCAGCTGAACCAAGATCGCGCCGGCGGAAATGACCAGCAGAACTGCCAGGAGTACGAGCATGAGGCCCAAGACCTTGGAAAGCATCAAGGCCCAGGTCGGCAGCGGCGTCGCATCGATGATCTCGTGCACGCGCCGCTCGCGCTCGCGCCAGACGAGATCGCCGCTGAAGAAAATGGCGATTATCGGGAAAAAGTCGCCCAGAACCTCGTGGATCTGCGGAATGACCAGCGCCGCGAGCGGATAGGATTCCTGCCCGAACTGATTTTCAGCGAACCAGAGGCTCATCAAGGTCAGTGACAGGATGATAAGGAGCAGGACGAAGAAAGAAGGGCTCCTGAAGATATGCTGCGCTTCCATGCGCGCGCGCGCGGCGAGTTGGGCGCGGGCGGTCCGGCCCTCAAAGCGCGGCATCGGCAGGTCAACTAGCGCGGTCACTCCGGCCGCCGCGTGAGCCGGTGCCTGCTTCTCCGCCTGCTGGATGAGAAAGCTGGCCACTTTTCGGGGCGACATGCCCTTTTCCGAGAAACGGAATAGGGAATAGGTCAGCGCCAGAAGGGCGAGCGCAAAGCCTACCCAGAGCAGCCTGCCCCACAGCAAGGGCCCGGTGAGCGCGATTGACCCCGCGTTCAACTCCGCCGCGGTGGCGTAGCTCATGGCCTGCTGAAAGGCGCCGACGCCGAACGGATCGGCCAAGGCGCGCGCGGTTTCGAGCTGGCGGGTGGCGAAAAAGAACTGCGATCCGAGGTAGAGCGCGATGATGGCGATCACGCTGAGGTAAATTCCCATAGCGGAGCGCGTCCAGGCCGCGACGGCAAACAGAATCGCAGAGACGATCAGCGCGTTCGGGAGCCCGAAAAACCCGTAGGCATAAGCATAAGCGGCGAAGTGATTGGGTCCGATCGCCTCCGAGCTAGCGGTCGGCATCAGCGTACCCAGCCAGCTGCCCAGGGGAAGCATGGCCATCACCAGGGCTCCGAGCGTGAAAGCGCCGAGGAAGCGGCCGAGGACATAGTCCGCCTTACCGATGCGCGACGAGCGAATGATTGGGCCGAAGGCGGTTTCGTCATCGCGCAGGAAAGCAACCGAAACGAAGGCGGCCGCCACAAAGCAGAAGACTATCGAGGTGAGGAGCTGAGCGATGCTGAGGGCATAAGGACTGTTCTGGAGGATGTTGCCGCCTCCGCCGAATGACAGGCTTTCAACGCTCATGCCGCCGAAGCGGATGAGGAAGGCAAACGTAGCGACGGTGATGAACACCGGGCTTCTGAGCTGATAGCGCAGCTCGAAGGCGGCAATCTTGAGGAGCATGGACGTCATTCCTCAGGCGGCGCGGCGCGAGTGCGCGAGGGTGGAGAAATAGACATCCTCAAGGTCGCCCTCCACAGGGATGAAGCCGTTGCCGGGATCACCATCGGAGAGCACGTGAATAACGGTGCGGCCCGCGACGAGCCGGCTGGAGATGAGCTCGTAGCGGTCCCGATAGCTGTCGAACGCCTTCCGCTCGATCGTCTTCTTCCAGATGCGGCCCCTCGACGCTTCGATCAGCTGCAACGGCGCGCCCTCGAGACGGATGCGCCCTGCCGCGAAGACGGCCATGCGGGGGCACAGGTCGGCGACATCCTCGACGATGTGCGTCGAAAGAATAACCACCACTTCCTCGCCGATCCCGGCCAGGAGGTTCAGGAACCGGTTGCGCTCCTCCGGATCGAGGCCGGCTGTGGGCTCGTCGACGATGATGAGATCGGGATCGCCGATCAGCGCCTGCGCGATGCCGAAACGCTGGCGCATTCCGCCGGAAAAGCCCGCCAGTGCCTTCTTCCGCACCGGCCACAAATTGACCTGGTTGAGCAGCCGCTCCACCGTTTCGCGCCGGTCCGCGGGGGAAACGATCCCCTTCAGCACCGCCATGTGGTCGAGCATCTCGTAGGCGGAGACGCGCGGATAGACCCCGAAATCCTGCGGCAGGTAGCCGAGTCTGCGGCGCAGTTTCTCTGGCTCCGCGATGATGTCGATGTCATCGAAGCGGATGCTCCCCCGCGTCGGGGTCTGCAGCGTCGCGACGATGCGCATCAAGGTGGACTTGCCGGCCCCGTTCGGCCCCAGCAGCCCGTACATGCCGTGCGGGATCGACAGGCTGACCTCGTCGAGCGCGCGCGTCCCATTGGCATAAACGTGGCTGACACGATGAAGATCGAGCATTTCGAACCATTCCCCCGGCAAGCTGCGGTCGAGGCGCGACGCATGCCCGTTCCCTCGCTCCAGCTGAGTAGCGGCGCCGGCTGACGCCTTTCTGGCCGCGGCAATCCATTTCTGTCAGGTTCCAGTCAGGGTTGCGCTGTAGGTGCCGGGAGTGTCCGAGGGCTCTAGAATTCTGCTGGTGGAGGACGAACCCGCCCTTGCGCGCGAGATCATGCGTGCGCTTGAGCGCGAGCGCTGGCCAGCCGATCACGTCTCCTCGCTGGCCGACGCCTTCGAGGCGGTGATCACCCTCCGCTACCGCTTGGTCCTCCTCGATCGCAGGCTACCCGACGGCGACGGGATCGGCCTCGTACCGGCGGCAAAATCCCGGCCGTCGCCGCCGTCCATCATTTTCCTCACGGCGCGCGACGACATTGCCGATCGGATCGAGGGCCTCGACGCCGGAGCCGACGATTATCTGGTGAAGCCGTTCGCGCTTGAGGAATTGCTCGCCCGCGTCCGGGCTGCCTGCAGGCGGCCGGCAACAGAAGGCGCGCCCACGGCAATCCAAGTGGGTGGCCTTTTCTTCGATCCAGCCACGCGAGAGATTTGGGTGGACGCCCGCGCGCTTGCCCTGCCGCGCCGCGAACTCGCCCTGCTTGAACTGCTGGTGCGGCGGGCCGGACGCGTGGTCCAGCGGTCGCATCTCGAATCGGAGCTCTACGGCTTCGACGGAGATTTCACGGCCAACGCCCTTGAAACAGTCGTGTCCCGCTTGCGCCGGCGCCTCGAGGACGCCGCGGCCGGCGTCGAGCTGCTGACGATCCGGGGCGTCGGCTACATGCTTCAGCCATGCTGAAGGCACCGCCCTCGCTGGCCCTGCGCGCCGCCCTGATCTTCATGTCGATCTACGTCGCAGTGTTCGCCGCCTTCCTGGCGATGCTTGTCTTTTCGAGCGCCTTCGACGTTGGAGTAGAACCCTATGCCGGGTCCCATACAGCCATGACCTTCGCGAGTGACGAGCTGACCGAGGCAGGAGGCTCGTTCAAGCTCCCGGACGACGGCGCCTTCGCGCAGCTTGCGGCACGGAACCCGGGTATGTGGCTGGTTGCCCGTCGTGGCGATCGCTCGTTCACCTTCGGTACCGTGCCGCCTGCGGCTCTCCACCTGTTTGATCGCTCTCGGGATCCCTTTGACAGCGCCCGCTTCCGCGTCCCCGGCGTGCCTTCGGAGGTTGCCAGCGCGAAGCTGGAGCGCATCGGCAGCGGCGACGACGCACTCATTCTGGCGGCGGGAGGGGTGAACTCGGCAACGCTCACACCCATCGACTCTTTGCGCCTGTTTGGGCCGGAAAGCGTGGTGGTCGCGCTTGTCATCATCGGCCTTCTCGGGCTGGTCGCGATGGGCGCTGCACTGCCGCTTTTCACTCGTGCGATCCAGCCGCTCACCGCCGAAGCCGGTGCGGTCGTTCCGCACGATCCCGGACGCCGGGTCGACGAGCGGAAGGCCCCGAGGGAGTTGCTGCCGTTGGTCCGCGCCTTCAACGCGACGCTCGATCGCCTCGCGGCCGAGCTAGCCCGGCGCAAGCGCTTCATCACCGACGCGGCGCATGAACTTCGAACGCCTCTGGCCGTGGTGTCGCTGCGCGTCGAAGCGCTGGCCGATGAGATTGCAAAGGAGGATCTGCGGCGCGGCGTAGGACGCCTTACGCGCCTGGTTGCGCAGATGCTCGACCTTGAGCGCCTTTCATTGTCCAGCGATCAGCGCAGCCCGGTCGACCTAGTCGCCATCGCCCGCGACGTGCTTGCCGATCTCGCCCCGATGGCGATCAGGTCAGGATACGAAGTTTCGCTCGACGCGCCGGAAACGCCGGTGACGGTAATTGGCGACGAGCACGCGATCGTACGAGCGCTGACTAACCTGATCAGCAATTCAATCACCTATGGTGGCGGGACCGGCAAGATCTGCGTCGCGGTGGGCCTGAAGGGCACGATCGAGGTTGCCGATGAGGGCCCCGGCATACCGCCGTCGCTGCTGCCGCATCTGTTCGAGCCCTTCACCCGCGGCAACGGGACCGGCGAGGGATGCGGCCTTGGCCTTCACCTAACCCGCGAGATAATGCGCAAGGAGGGCGGTGACGCGCGCCTACTTCCGACAGAGCGGGGGGCAGCGCTCAGGTTGGAATTCCTCACGCCGATCGAGGAGCTCTCTCATGAAAACTAGGAGCTCTGAGCAACGACTGAGATTGAAGCGCGCGCCGGAGGTCAGCACAGGCCCGCTTTGATGCCCTCCGCCGTATTAGCAGACGTTCCGCTTTCGGCCAATTCTGGACGTTCATCAACGGTCGCACGATTGCGCCGTAGCCCACTCACTCCGCCAGAACCGCGTTCAAGGCGAAAGTCGAGCGAGTAGGTTGCGAACCGATGATGAGTGCCATCGCCCACCGCGGGGGGTGACCATACCTTCATCATTCAACGCCTTCGCCAACTCACCAAGCGAGTTGCGGCCCTCGCCTCGCATCCGCTCCAGAACGGGTTTCAAGCGCATTGCGTGCGCATCGGCATTCGCCCGAGCGGCCGCGGTTCCTGCTACTGAGCCCTTGCCAGCGCGACGGAGGGCAGCAGCGCCGTTTGGGTTGCCCAGCTTCTGTCCACGCGCTTTGGCCGCCGCCAGGGCTTCCTTGGTGCGCTTCGAAATGGCTTTCCGTTCAGCCTGAGCGACTGCCGCCATGATGTGAATGGTGAGCTCATTGGCCTCGGGCATATCCGCGGCCAGGAACCGGACGCCGCTGTCCTGAAGCGTCGCCAGGAAGGCCACGTTCCGGCTCAGGCGATCGAGCTTGGCAACAACCAGGACTGCGCCTGTCACCTTGCAACGTTCGATGGCGGCGAGCAGCTCGGGCCGGTCATCGCGCTTTCCGCTCTCAACCTCGACGAAAGGTGGGGCGATAATCTGCCAGGCTCGACTGGCGCAGAGCGTTTCCACCGCGGATCGCTGCGCATCCAACCCGAGCCCCGATGCGCCCTGCTTGGCGGTGGAGACGCGATAGTAAGCAATTGCTTTCGTCATCGGCGCGCCCTCTGCAAACTCGCGTGACGAACGTTAGGTGGACTTGTAGGCCCGGTCAACGGTAGTGAACCTAAGCCGGCGTCAGTAAGCGGCTGACGCTTGCGCTTATCGGAATGGCGGAGTCTGGCCGCAAGCGGAAGGACCGGTTCCGGTCAGTCGGATGGTCGAAGCGGCCGCTCGCGTTCAGCGCCGTTCGATTGGCTTCAGGCACTCTACGGCGAACGGTAAGCTCGCCTTCGGTGCATATCCGCTTCTGTTTAGAATGCGTGGATTGCCGCGTGTATGGCGAGGCCCAGCAGAACGATCGATGCAAGGTTGAACAGCACGAACCTGTACAGGATCACGTTTACCGTCACTTGGACTAAGCTGTGAGCGATCCTGAAGACAACATAAGCCCAGGCGAGCACGATGTTCGTAACGCTGTCGCCGTGTCCGTGTAAAAGCACCATCGAAATAGCAACGGCGTAGAAGAGCGTCGGCTGCTCCAGCAGGTGATTGTAGTTGTGAGCCTTCCACTGGACATGATCCTCGACCACTCCGTCCAGTATGCCGGGCTTGCCGCCGACACGACCTTTCAGCGATATCCCCTTGCGCTTCATCGCCGGAAGACGGGTCGCATACATCCAGATCTGAATTATCAAAGTCCAGATAACGAGCGCGACGACCGGAGCGAGCAACGGACTGACCTTATTGTCCATGAAAACACCTCTTGAACTTCAGTACCAGGCCGACGTTTTCGGACACCGTAGCGGTTGCCCACGGCAAGCTTGTTGCGTCACAGCCCCGCAGCCGGAAGTCGTACCTGCGCGCTGAGGCCTCGGCCTTGACGTCGGCTCAGCCACACGTCGCCACCATGCGCTCTTGCGATCCCGCGAGCGAGTGCAAGCCCCAGGCCGACGCCGCCCGTTGCAGGATCCCGCGTCGCGTCTCCCCGCTCGAACGGCGTGAAAACGCGCTCCAGCGACTCCTCGGGGATACCAGGCCCGTCATCGTCAACCAGCAGCAGCGCATCGGCGCCGTCCCCATAGACGCGGCATCGGGCACTGCCGGCATATTTGACGGCATTCTCCAGGAGATTGGAGACGAGTCGACGCAAGGCTAGCGGATCGGCGTCCACCTGAACGGGGGTGGCCTCGGTGACAATCACGTCGGCTCCCGAATCTGCCCAATCGTCAACCGACGCTTGGACCAGCGCGGCGAATTCGAGCCGCTGCCGCTCGATCCGCTCCTCGCCGCGGACGAATGCAAGGACTCCGCCGATCATCGCATCCATCCGCTCGATGTCCTGCACGATCCGGTCGCGGTGCTCGGGAGGGGCATATTCGGCACGAAAGCGCAGGCGCGTGAGCGGCGTGCGCAGATCGTGGGCGATGGCGGCGAGCAGCTTGGTCCGCTCCTCCAACGCGCCGCGTATGCGGCCCTGCATCTCGGCCAGGGCTTGCGCCGCTTTGCGCACCTCGCGCGGCCCGGCAATCGCGAAGGTGGCGTCTGGATCGCCACGGCCGGCGGCTTCGGCGGTATCAGCGAAGGCGCGGATCGGCGCGACCAGCCGCCGCGTGAACCTCCAGGCGAGCGCACCTAGGACGAGTGCGTTGGCCGCAAGCCAGGTCAGTAGGAAAGCGCTGATCCCACCCCATTCGGCCGGATCGGTCACCACGATCCAGCGGCCGTCCGCGAGGCGCATCGCCACGGCCGCATCCTCGAAGGACGTAGCGCCTCCGCGTTCGTAGGGGCGCGTCGGAAGCTCAGCGTCAGGGCGCGTAGGCTGGTTGAGACGCAGCAGCCACATTCCCCCGGGAATGGGCATTTGCTGCTCGACCCGCAGATCCGCCAGCGGCCTGCCGAGAAGCTCCGCCAGCGTCAGCCGGAAGCGCCGCTCGCGTCGGTCGTCTTGCTCCCAGCCCGGCGGCGGCGCGTTGACGATCTCGACCGACAGCTTCACGCGCCCGTCATCCGGCGGGGGCGCGCCGCGCAACGTGTCGGCGACCTCGTCGAGAGTGAAGGCGCTGTGCGGCATTGGCATGATGGCCACGGCTGCAAAGGTAGTAAGCTGGGCCGCCAGCGCCGTCGCCGCCACCAGCCCCAGCGTCTGCGAGAAGAGCGGAGCGCGTGCGAGGCGGCTCATCGAAGCACCGGCCGGACAGCGAGCATATAGCCTTCGGTGCGTACGGTGACGATGAGATCGGCGCCGCCTTGGTCGGCAAGCTTCTTCCTGAGGCGGCTGACCTGAACATCGATCGCGCGGTCGAACACCTCGGCGCTCGAGCCGCGGGCAAAGTCGAGGAGCTGGTCGCGGCTGAGGACGCGTAGCGGCCGTTCAAGGAAGGCGCTCAGCAGCCGGAACTCGCCGGAGGATAGCGCGACGACGACGCCACCCGGCGAGCTGAGCTCGCGCCGCCGGGCGTCAAACGACCAGCCCGCAAAGCGATAGACTGCGTCCTTGGAGGGCTCAACGCCTTCGTGGCGGCGCAGGACGGCGCGTACTCGAGCGAGCAGCTCGCGAGGGCTGCACGGCTTCGGAAGATAATCGTCGGCGCCGAGCTCGAGCCCGACGACACGATCGGTTTCCTCCCCGAGCGCGCTCAGCATGATCACAGGAATTCGCACGGCCGACAGGCGGCGGCAGATGGCGAGGCCGTTCTCGCCTGGAAGCATGAGGTCGAGCACAACGAGCGCTGGGCGCTCGGCAGCGATCAGCCGATCCATCTCGGCACCGTTGCCAGCGGCAGCGATGCGGAAACCGTGCTGAGCGAGGAAGTCCCCGATCAATTGCCGTATGTCCGGATCGTCGTCGACGAGCAGGACGAGACTCGCCTGCTCTACACCTGCTTCGTTCATGCCTGCTTCTCCGCCTCTCGCGTTGCCCAACTATTTCAGCGGTGCAACAAAGCGAAACGCTTCGAAATTCTGCTGTAACGTGACTGAGTCACGCTGCTCTCCTCGGCTTCGGCGGCTTCCTGGAAGGATGAAGATGAGGAGGAGAAGCAAGATTACGCTTGCAGCTGCCGGTGTGGTGGGTGCTTCCGCATTGTCGTACCTCCAGATGTTCGGCATTCCAGCTGCCTCCCCGGTTCTCGCCGATCTCCCTATCGGGACGGCGGCGCCCGACTTTCGCGCCACCGATGCGGATGGCCGCGCCGTCAGCCTTGCAGATTTCCGCGGCAAAACTGTCGTGCTCGAGTGGAACAATCCCCAGTGCCCGACCGTGAAGGAGCACTATGAGAGCGGCACCATGCAGAAGACGCAGGCCGCCGCAGCCTCCGACGGAGTTGTCTGGCTGACGATCAATTCAGGCGGGCCATGGAGGCAGGGCCATATGAACGGGGCCGAGGCAAAGGCCTACGTTGCGGCGCAAAGAGCGCAGCCGACCGCCTACTTGCTCGACCCCGAGGGGCTGGTCGGAAGGCCTTATGGGGCCAAGGCGACTCCGCACCTCTACGTCGTCAACAAGGCCGGGGCGCTCGTTTATCGCGGAGGGATCAGCGGCGGCATCGACACTCCGGCTAAGAGCGAGGCGGACAAAGGCCCCCGCAATCATGTCCTAGCCGCGCTCAGGGAGCTGAAGGCCGGCGAGCCCGTCTCCGTGCCGACGAGCCGCGCCTATGGGTGCTCCGTCAAATATAGTTGATACGAGGTCGCCTGAGCAGCGGCACGCGCTTGTTGTTTCAAACCTGCAACAAACGGAAACGTCGCGAAATTCTCGGGCAACATGGTTGATCCACCCCCTCCCGTGATGAGGGAGAATAATCACCCATGCTCGAACTCGACGGCGTCAGCCATGTCTATCCGAACGGAACGCGAGCGCTCGACCACGTGACGCTTTCCATTCCGCGCGGGATGTACGGTCTTCTTGGCCCGAACGGCGCGGGCAAGTCGACGCTGATGCGGACGGTCGCGACCCTTCAGACGCCGACCGAAGGAAGTATCCGCTTCGGGGACATCGACGTCGTCAGGGAGCCGGGGAAGCTGCGGCGGACGCTTGGATATCTGCCCCAGGATTTCGGGGTCTATCCCCGGGTCTCGGCCTGGGAGATGCTCGACCATTTGGCGGCGCTGAAGGGCATCGCGTCGACCCCCGACCGCAAGGCGACAGTCGAAACTTTGCTCCAGCAGACCAACCTCTGGCCCGTCCGGAGAAAGGCGCTCACCTCCTTCTCAGGTGGAATGCGGCAACGCTTCGGCATCGCCCAAGCGCTGATCGGCAACCCCGAGCTAATCATCGTCGACGAGCCGACCGCCGGGCTCGACCCGGAGGAGCGCAACCGCTTCCTTAATCTCCTCGCGGAGATCGGCGAGAATGTTGTGGTCATCCTCTCCACGCACATCGTCGAGGACGTCTCCGACCTCTGCCCGCTCATGGCGGTGATCGCGGACGGCCGCATCCGCCTCGAAGGGGCACCGGCCGAGCTCATCCGCGCGACTAGGGGCAGGATCTGGATGAAGCGGATCGACCGGGCCGAGCTCGAGGCGTGCAGGGAGAGATACGCGGTGATCTCGACGCGTCTATTCGCCGGGCAGACGATCGTTCACATCCTCTCGGACAGCGATCCGGGCGACGGCTTCGCCACGCTCGAGGGCGGCCTTGCCGACGTCTATTTCTCGACACTTGCGCAATCGCGCCGCGCCGCCTGAGGAGCTCCGACATGCTCGCCAGGATCGCCGCCTTCGAGTTCCGCTACCTGCTCAAGAACCCTTTGCTGTGGATGACCGCGGCAGCCGTCTTCCTGATACCCTTCGCCTCGCTGGCGCTCGGCATGGGGCTCGAAGAGGACGTCAAGGTCTTCAAGAATTCCAGCTACGAGGTGATCAGCAAGTACACGATCATCTCGTGCCTGTTCATGTTCGCGACGACCGTGTTTGTGTCGAACATCGTCCTGCGCGACGACGAGACCGAGTTCGGGCCGATCCTGCGTTCAACGGGCATCACCAAATTCGATTATCTCTTTGGGCGTTTCCTGGGCGCGCTCGCGATCGTGACGCTCTGCCTCGCGCTCGTCACTCCGGGCATCTGGCTAGGAGCGCTGATGCCATGGGTCGACCCTGCAACGGTCGGTCCCAACCGCATCGGTGATCATCTCTACGCCTATTTCCTGATCGCGCTGCCGAACGTGCTCATCACCGCCTCCATCTTCTTCACGCTGGCGACGGTCTCGCGCTCGATGATGGGCACCTATGTCGGCCTCATCAGCTTTCTCGCCCTCTATTTCACGCTCCTCAGCCTGCTCGGCAACAATCCTGAGCTCATCCATACTTTCGGGATGGCGGAGCCGTTCGCGAACCGCGCGTTCGACGATGCGACGCGCTACTGGACGACCCCGGAACGCAACGCCTTGCTCCCTGCATTTTCCGGGACCCTGCTCTACAACCGGCTGCTGTGGATCGGCATCTCAGTCCTGTTCCTGGCGATCGCCTATTTCGGTTTCAACTTCGCCAGCAAGGGCGAAATCTCGCGGCGCAGGCGCAGAAAGCAGAGGATGGCGGACCTGGAAGCTGCGGCAGACTCTGCCGAGGCCCCTTCGCTGCGTCCCCTCCCATCGCCGCAGCACGGCCGCAGCGCCGCCTGGGCCCTGCTGGCGGTGCGCACGCGGTTCGAAATGAAGCAGGTGCTGAAGAGCCCGGCCTTCATCATCCTCATGCTCTGGGCAACGTTCACGGCCCTGTTCGTGCTGATCACGCAGCGCGATCCCGACGGACGGCCCAGCCACCCGCTCACCGTGACGATGATCCCCGAGCTCGAGGAGATATTCTTCATCCTGCCGGTGGTGGTTGTCATCATCTATGCCGGTGAGCTGGTCTGGCGCGAGCGGGACCGCAGGATGCACGAGATCGTCGATGCGGCCCCCCATCCGAACTGGGCTTATGTGGTGCCGAAGACGGCGGCGATCGCGATCGTGCTCCTCTCGATGTTCGTGGCGAGCGTGGCGGCCGCCGTCGTGACCCAGCTCTCCCTCGGCTTCGGCCGGGTGGAGATCGGCACGTACCTTCTCTGGTATGTGCTGCCGATGACCTGGGATGCGATGCTCGCGGCCGCGCTCGCCGTCTTCGTGCAGGCGCTAAGCCCCCATAAGTTCATCGGCTGGGGGATCATGGTGCTCTATGTCGCGGCCAAGTTCACCGGGTTCACGCCCGACCACAACCTGCTCAACTATGCCGGCCGGCCGCCCATCCACTACAGCGACATGGACGGCGTCACCTCCTTGTGGGAGGGGCCCTTGGTGTTCCGGCTTTATTGGGGCGCGATGGCGGTGCTTCTGCTGGTCGCGGCGCACCTCCTGTGGAGGCGCGGCACGGAGCTCCGGCTGAAGCCGAGGCTGAAGCTTGCGGCGAGGCGGCTTACCGGCGCGCCGCGGCTCGTCGCGGCCGTCGCGCTGCTCACCTTTGCGGCCACGGGCGCCTACGCCTTCTACAATACCAACATCCTCAACCGCTACGAGGCGCCCGAAGCCGAAGAGGCCTATTGGGCCGGGTATGAGCGGAAGTACATGAAGTATGACGGTTTGCCGCAGCCGTCCATTTCCCACGTGAAGCTCGAGGTCGCGCTTTATCCGGGGGAGCGGCGGGCGACGGTGAAGGGCGCCTATCTGCTGCGCAACGTCGAGGACCGGCCGGTAGCGGACGTGCACGTGCTGCAACGGGACCGCGACCTGAAGCTGGTAGCCGCCGCCGTTTCGGGCGCCCGCCTGATCTTCGAGGATCGCAAATACGGTTATCGCATATTCCGCCTCGACCGGGCGATGGCGCCGGGCGAGACCCGCACGATGACCTTCGAGGCGCAGCGCTGGCACCGCGGCTTTCCGAACGGCGCGCCAAGCACCAGGATCGTCGACAACGGCACCTTCCTCAGCAATGACGAGCTGCTGCCGGTCGTCGGCATGAACGGCGAGCCCAAGCTGATCAGCCCCGCGGCGCGGCGCAAGCATGGCCTGCCGCCCCTGCGGGGCCTCGCCAGGCTCGACGATCTCCCGGCGGTGAAGACCGCATCCGGCGAGCGCTCGTGGACGACGGCCGACATCACTCTGTCGACCTCGGCCGACCAGACGCCCCTCGCGCCGGGCAAGAAGGTGTCGGATGTCACACGAGGCGGCCGGCGCGTTTCGCGCTTCGTCTCGGATGCTCCGATCCGCAGCTCCTTCGCGGTCCAGTCTGCCCGGTATGCCGAACGGCACCGGCGCTACCGACACATCAATCTCTCGGTTTACTATCATCCCGGTCACGCCTGGAACGTCGACCGGATGCTCGACATGCTGGACAAGTCGCTCGCCTATTACGAGGCCAACTTCGGACCCTACCAGTTCGACCAGGCCCGCGTTATCGAGTTCCCCAGCTACAGCTACAACTACGCCCAGGCCTTCGCGAACACGATCCCAAACGCCGAGACGCTCGGCTTCCTCGCCGAACTCAGCTCACCTGATGCGCTCGACTATGTCGCCGGCCTCGTGGCGCATGAGATAGCGCACCAATATTGGGCTCATCAGCTGACTCCCGCCTACATGGAGGGCGGAACGCTCCTCACTGAGACGCTGGCTCAATATTCGGCGATCATGGTGATGCGTAAGGTGAATGGCGAGGATCAGATCCGGCGACAGCTGCGCATGCAGCTCTATAGCTATCTCTCCGGCCGCGCCTGGGAGAAGCTGGAGGAGGTCCCGCTCGTCAGGGTCGGGCACCAGAGATATCTCATGTACAACAAGGGCGCGCTGGCCATGTACCTCGTCCAGGAGCGACTTGGTGAGGCCGCCGTGAACCGTGCGCTCAGGAGCCTGCTCGACAGGTACAAGTTCAAGAGCGCGCCTTATGCCCGATCGGTGGACCTCGTCGCGGCATTGCGGAAGGAGGCGAAGACGCCGGAGGATCAGGCGCTCATCACCGATCTTTTCGAGCGCATCACGCTCTACGACCTCAAGACGGCGGATCCGGAGGCGAGACGCCGTCCGGACGGAAAATGGGAGGTCAGCGTGCCGGTCGAAGCGCGAAAATTCTACGCCAACTCCGAAGGAGCCGAGAAGGAAACCCCGCTCGCCGAGCACATCGAGATCGGCTTGTTCACCGCGGAGCCCGGCAGCGGCGCGTTCGATCGGCGGAACGTCGTCTTGATGGAGCGCCGACAGATCCGGTCAGGCCGGCAGCTGCTGAAATTCGCGGTTGACAAGAAGCCCACTCATGCGGGCATCGATCCGTACAATTTCTACATCGACCGCAACTCGGCCGACAATCTCACGGGCGTGAAGAACTAATGGAATGGGGAGTGGGCGAGCAGCGGCGTGGTGGCGGATGGCGCCTCGCTTGCTGATTCTAGGTCGATTGACCGGCATTTCAGGGCTGCAACAAAGCGAAACCGGCCTGAAATTCAGCGGCAACGTCGCTCCCGCATATCGCTTCTCGTCTGGAGGTGAGTGCCTATGCTAAGGTTCGACAAAGCGAGCCATTCCTACTCGAACGTTTCGCGTGCATTCAGCCGCATCTTGGCCATCGCGCCGCTTGGCCCCTGCTCGCGCCGCGGATGCACGTCGAGATGAGGGGCGCGCTAAACAGCCCCAGCTTCGTCTACATCATGTTTGGCGCGCCCTTCTTCGCCCTCACTGTGCGTGTTCTGGTCTTCGTGGCTTGCCCGGTCGAGGACGTCGTGCCCCAGCTCTGCGTGACGCTAAGCGACGCGGACGCATACGTGATCCCATGCCACACACTGCCCATGGCCTAGCACCCGGCGCTTCAAGCGCGCGACTTCCTTGTGCGGGCGCGAAGCTCCCGTTTACCTCGATATGGCGAGTCGGGGCCCTTACGTTGGGCGCTCAATCGGCGCCGCTCGTAGACGGACCTTGGTCTCGCCCGAACAGAGGTCGGGTTTTCGGGGCTGCCCAGCCATAAACGACTGCTTTTGGCGCATAGCGGACGCCCCTGCCCCACGTCTGCTTGTGGCCGGGATCGGACAGTCTGCTTTCCGGCGAAAAAGGGGCAAAGCGGGCCTTGAGCCGGTGAGGCTAACGCCACCTATGCCAGGGTCACTTAAAACGAAAGAGCACGGTGCCTCGCTTGGCTCCCGATCCAGATCATCCTAGGTTTCCGGCACGAACGATACCCACCCGGACCATAGTGCCACTCGGCCCGGATTCAGTTTCCACGTTGATGCCGTGCACGGCGCGGTGATGTTCTTCAGCCACTTTGATGCGCCCACTAACCTCCGACTGCTGAAGGAAGCGGGTTTCCTCGTCAGGCGTGAGGAGATCATCGGCGAACGGGAACACGGTGAAGTGGCGAGGTTCTTGTGGGTGCTTGCCGAGCGACCACGAGCTGGCAGCAGTCGAAGCTTGCGTCGAGCGTCTGCTTTCCACCCACACCGGGCGCTCGCGGGGCGGCTATAGGTCAGCAGTCATTTTGGGTGACGCACGCCGGGAGCACGCAACCGGCGATCTTCTAGGGCCCGTGTGACCAAAGCCTCTGTATCGAGTTCAAGCAGCTCCATTTCAGCCCGGATCGCTGGCCACTCCGCAGACGTGAACTTCACCCTTTCGCTCTGCCTCAGTCTGCTGGTGCCCCCGTCGGCAACGACGAAACCGATACCCCTCCTTGCCCTCACAAAGCCCGCTTCCAGGAGTGTCTGATACGCTTTTGCAACGGTGAGGGGGTTTGCGCCGAGATCGGCTGCCAAGGATCGAACAGAGGGAAGTAGGTCCCCTTCTTTAGCACGGCCGTCCAGGATCAGTGCGACAATCTTGCTCCTGATCCGCTGGTATAATGGTCTGTGGTTGGTCAATGTTGTGAGCCCATCTACATCCCATCACTTGCGGTTGCGGACGCGACGGCAATCTGGTTGGCCACTATAATGCAAGAGCCACCCTCTCCTTGCAATGGCGTGTGCCAGTTGGACCGACCCACGCGGTGGTGTGTGGGTTGTGGTCGCACAGCCTCAGAGATTGGACGTTGGCCAATCGCGGGAACTGAAGAAAAGCTCAAGA
>NZ_DASVTH010000060.1:0-155355 GCF_036387615.1 Allosphingosinicella sp. | reverse complement strand
CGACATCCCACTTGCTGATCGCGACGATCAGCGCCCGGCCTTCCTGCAGCACATTGTCGGCGATGCGCAGGTCCTGGGCCTCCAGCCCGCGTGTCGCATCGAGCAGCAGCACGACCACCTCTGCGAAATCGACCGCGCGCCGCGCGTCGGCGACCGACAGCTTCTCCAGCTTGTCGTCCACCTTGGCCTTCTTGCGCATGCCCGCGGTGTCGATCAGTCGCACCGGGCGGGTCTCGCCATCGGGCGAGCGCCATTCCCAGTCGATCGCGATCGAATCGCGGGTGATCCCCGCCTCCGGCCCGGTGATCAGCCGCTCCTGCTGCAGGATGCGGTTGATCAGGGTCGACTTGCCGGCGTTCGGGCGGCCAACGATGGCGAGCTTGAGCGGGCCCTGCGCGTCCTCCGCTTCCTCGCCTCCGTCCTCGCGCTCGACGAACGGGCGGATATGTTCGAACAGGTCGACCACGCCCTCGCCATGCTCGGCGCTCATCGCGATCGGCTCGCCCAGCCCGAGTGAATAGGCTTCCATGATCCCCCCTTCGCCGGCTCTTCCTTCGGCCTTGTTGGCGGCGAGCACGATCGGGGTTGTTTCACTTCGCAGCCAGCGCGCAATCTCCTCGTCGAGCGGGGTCACGCCGGCACGGGCATCGATCAGGAACAGCGCGGCGTCGGCCTCACGCACGGCCGCGACGGTCTGCGCGCGCATCCTGCCGGGGAGCGTCTCGGGATCCTCATCCTCATAGCCGGCGGTGTCGATCACCCGGAAGTCGAGCCCGAGCAGGGTGGCGTCTCCCTCCCGCCGATCGCGCGTCACTCCGGGGCGGTCGTCGACCAGCGCCAGCCGCCTGCCGACCAGGCGGTTGAACAAGGTCGACTTGCCGACATTGGGGCGGCCGACGATTGCGAGGGTGGGCAGCTTGGCCATGGGTCCTGCCCTGCCGTGCGCGGGTGGAGGGGTCAACCTTGCTGACCGGCCCTGGCTGGTTGACGGCGCGCCTGCGTTCAGCTCAGGTTGTGCATATCCAGAATATCGGCTGATTCTGCGCCCATGCTCTGCTAGGCAGCTGAAAAGATTGGAGAAGACGGATGAAGGCTGGTCGCTTTGGAGCGGCGCTGAGCGCGCTTGCCCTGCTCAGCGCGTGCGGCGGGGGTGGAGGCGGCGGTTCGCCGTCCCCTAGCCCGGGGCCAATCAGCGGGCCTGCGCCCTCGCCATCCCCGTCGCCAAGCCCGACTCCCACCGCGGGATGCTCCCTTCGCGAGCGGCAGAACTGGGCCGCGGCGCAGCTGCGCGAGTGGTATCTATTCCCGGAGACGCTGCCGGCCAGCTTCGATCCGACGCCGTTCAACACGGTTCAGGATTATGTCGACTCGCTGACGGCCACCGCGCGCTCGCAGCGCCGCGACCGCTTCTTCACCTTCGTCACCTCGATCCAGGAGGAGAACGCCTTCTTCTCCTCGGGCCAGACGGCGGGCTTCGGCATCCGCCTGTCAACGGACGCGGCAGCAGGACGCGTGTTCGTGGTCGAGGCCTTTGAAGGTGCTCCCGGGCTGGCAGCCGGCATCGACCGAGGCACCGAGATTCTCGCGGTCGGCACCAGCGAGGCCAATCTGCGGCCAGTGACCGAGATCGTCGCCGCGGAAGGCAGCATCAGTCCTGCACTCGGGCCGAGCACCGCCGGAACGACCCGGGTATTGCGCATTGCTGATGCGAGCGGCACCCGCACAGTCACCGTAACCAAGACGGACTTTTCGATCCCGCCGGTCTCTCCGCGCTATGGCGCCCGGATCATCGACGATGCCGGTCGGCGCATCGGCTATCTCAACCTGCGCACCTTCATCTCGACCGCCGATCCGCAGCTTCGCCAGGCGTTCGAAGGCTTCCGAACCCAGGGCATCACCCAGGTGATCATCGACTTCCGCTACAATGGCGGCGGCCTTGTATCGACCGCCGAGCTGATGGGCGATCTGCTCGGCGCCAACCGCTCGCGCCAGGAGGTGTTCAGCTTCACGACTTTCCGTCCGGAGAAGTCGCAGAACAACGACACCCGCTTCTTCGATCCCAAGCCGCAGTCCATCGGGGCCACCAAGATCGCTTTCATCGGCACGCGCGGAACCGCCTCAGCGAGCGAGCTCGTGATCAACTCGTTCATTCCGTACCTCGGCACCAATGCCGGCCTGATCGGAACCAACACGTTCGGAAAGCCGGTTGGTCAGATCGCGCTCGATCGGCCCGCCTGCGACGATCGCCTGCGCGTGGTTGCCTTCAAGACGGAAAATGCCGCCAGGCAGGGCGATTATTATGACGGCCTGGCGACGGTCATGCAGGCCACCTGTCAGGCGCCCGACGACCCCAGCCGCCAGCTCGGCGATCCATCCGAGGGTTCGATCCGCACGGCGCTCGACTATCTGGCGGGACGTCCGTGCACGCGCATCGCATCCGGCGGCATCACCGGGCAAAGCGTGCGTGAAGGTCAACGCGAACTGATCGCGCCGGATCGCCCGAACGCGGCCCAGCGCGAGGTGCCCGGCTTCTTCTAACTGAGCCGGGCCGCATAGACGAACGCATCCTCGCCCGACGCGAGCCGGACGAGGATGCGGGTGTAAGCGGAAACCTCGTACGCATCGGTGTCGGCAAGCTCACCTAGCGTGAGGGTGAAGACGGTGCCAGTGACGCGGTCGCTCGGGCGGCCGGTGCGGCGCGCGATCTGGTGAACCCGCTCGCCGCTGATCCGAACAACCTCCGGGTCGGCGATCTCAAGCGGCTCCAAGACGAAGCCCGGCAGCGCGTCCGGCGCTCCCTCCAGCAAGCGGCCGTAGGTGGTGCGCTGGACCTGCGGAAGCTGCAACGTGCCGTAGGAGAAGAGGCGCACGTTTTTCGTCACCTCCGCACGATAGCGAAGTTCCTCGTGCACCGTCAGCCCGCATGCCCGCTGGCCGGCATGAGGCGCCCGCACCTGCAGCAACCGAGCTTGTCCCAACTGCCAAAGCCCGGCAGGATGAGGAGGTGATTTGCACGAGTTCAGTCTTTCGGCCGCTGACCGCATGCCCGCGACTTTTGCCGCTGTGTCTCGCTTCGATATTGGCATGTATCGGCAGCGTCGCCGCAGCGGAATTGCTCCCGCGGCCCGAAGCGATTGTGCTTCCGGAGGAGAAGCCCGCACTTGACGAAATGAACGCTGCCCTGCTCGAGCGCAAGCCGCCCAGCCTAGAGGCGGCGCTGCGCCAGTTTGACAGCCTGCTCGTCAGAACAGCGCGCCCGACCAAGCTGCGCGGCCTCGTGCAATATTTTCGCGCCGGGCTGCTTGAGGAAATGAAGCGGAATTCCGCTGCGCGAGAGGCGATCGACGAAAGTATTCGCCTCCTGCCCGACTATAGCGGGCCGCTGCTGCTCGGGTCGGCGATATACGCCTATGACGATCTCCCTGGCGAGGCTGCCGACCTGTTGATCCGCGCAAGCCGACTCGATCCGGCGATCGTCGCAAAGATCCAGGAATACGAGATCAATAATATCCTCAGCCGGTTGGACGGTCAGCGGGACCGGCGCAGAGCTGGGCTGCTCAGCGCGCGTTCGCTTGAAATCGGCTGGCTCGGCGGCAGCCTCGACGCCCGTTCGCGCCTGGCCTTTCGCGCAATCGACGCGCGCATGGAGGCTGGCGATCTGTCTGGCGCCAAGAGCCTGGTTCCCAAGCTGCTCAGCCCGGGGCACAGCCGCTCCCTCCTCGTTGATCGCAAATATGAGCCGCTTTGGGCCGACATCGAACGTTGGGCCGGTCCGCAGTTGCAGGAGCAGTGGCTGGTCTATCTGCGGGAGAGCCGGGCCAAATGGCAGGCCAGCAAGGACCATGAGTCCGCTCTAGCCTATGCACGGGCGCTACGGAGCGCCGGCCATCACCGGACCCTCATTCGAGAAATGTCGCCCCTGTTCGATCGTCAGATCGATCGCGCCCGCGACTACGATCTGGTGTTCATGGCGGCGTTGCTGGCCGATGCGCTTGCCCGCGAGGGTCGCTGGGCCGATATCACCTCCCTCTTCAACAAGGCCGCTGCAGTCTGGCCACTCGGCTCGGACGCCAATGCTCTCAACATTGCGGCAAACCGCGCGCGCTTTTTGCTCTACGAGGGCAAAGCCGCCGAAGGCCTCGCAGCGATGGACGCCGCCCTCGCCGACGCGCGAGATCGCGGAGGAGAGGTCAATTCAGATGCATTGGCGGCTATGCAGCAGGTGCGTGCCTGTCTGCTTCACGAACTCGGCAGAGCTGAGGGGGCTGTCATTTCCCAGGCGTTTGCGAGCGCCGCGCGCCCGGTGGAACTGGCGGCATTGCTGCTTTGTCTGAATAAGCCGGAAGCGGCGCGAGATGTTCTCCTTGCGGCCGCCGCCGACGAAAACGCCCGAGAAGAGGTGATCCAATATATGCAGGACAGCGACGCGGTCCCGATGCAAAGTGATTATGGCCGCCGAATACACGAGCGCCATGCCGCGCTTCGCGCCGACCCCCAGCTGCGTGCCGCAGTGGGCCGGCACGGCCGCTTCCTGCCCTTCTCAATTCGTGCAGGCGCTCCGCCTGAGAGCGACTGACAAGTTGAGCCGTCGCTCATTCGGTTTCGCCGCAACGCCGGGCCGGCTGGCCTGCTTCGCCGCCTTGATCCTTACCGGTTGCGCAGAGTCCTCGCCTTCCGACGCGCCGGCCCCTTCGAACAACTTTGCGCCGGCGCCGAGTGTAGCGCGGGACAAGTTGCCGAAAGCCGAGCCGTTGCCCGACACCGTCCGGGTGCGGCTGGAAACCGGGGCGGGGCCGATCCTTCTCGAGCTGGATGCCAAACGCGCGCCAATCACGACCGCCAATTTCGTCCGCTACGTCGACGAGAGGAGGCTGGACGGCACCAGCTTTTATCGCGCCGCTCCCACAAAGGGAGCGCCCGGGCGCGGCTTCATCCAGGGCGGCATCCGCCGCAACTATCGGCTGATGCTGCCGCCGATCACTCACGAGCCGACCAGCAAGACCGGCCTCAGGCACGAGGCCGGCACGATCTCGATGGCGCGCAGCGAAGAAGGCGCCGGAGCCATGGGCGAATTCTTCATACTGACATCGGCCATGCCTTCGATGGACGCCAAAGGAGGCAAGCCTGGCTACGCCGCGTTCGGGCGGGTCGTGGAAGGCATGGATACGGTGCGGGCCATCCTGTCCAGCCCGGCCACCGCCAACGCCGGGCGGGGAGCAATGCGGGGGCAAATGCTGACCGATCCGGTGCGCATCGTCAGCGCAAGGCGGCTAAGCTGAGGCGGCCGCTGGGGCGCTGATGGCACATCCCCTCGACTCGTTCGTTCTGCTGGCAAGCGGACGGGGCGTTGTGGAGTATTTGTTATGAAGAAGCTTATCTTTTCCCTGGCGGCGGCCACCGCCATCGGGGCAGCGGCTCCGGCGGCCGCTCAATATGGCTATCAGCAGAATAATTATCCGGCGCAGCAGAATGGCTATGGCTACCAAGGCAACGTCAATGCCGGCGGCGCCGTCGGCGTCCAGAACCGGATCGCGCAGCTCGACAGCCGCTTTGAGGCCGGCATCCAGTCGGGCCTGATCTCGCGCACCGAAGCGCAGAACATCCGCCCGCAATTGCGCCAGCTTCGCCAACTCGAGCGGCAGTACAGCATGAATGGCCTGACGCAGCAGGAGCGGCAGGACCTTCAGCAACGCATCCGCTACGTTCGCCAGCAGCTTCGCGCGGCCGATGGCGGTGCCGGCGGGCAATATGCCGCCTGGGAGAATGACAATTACTACGGTCAGAACCAGGGTTACAATCAGGGCGGCTATTCTGATCAGAACCAGGGCTACGGTCAGGGCGGCTATTACGGCCAGAACCAGGGCTATGGCGGTCAGAATCAAGGCTATTACGGTCAGGGCGGCCCTTATGAGGAGGTCAACGAGGTCTGCCGGACCCGCAGCAGCGGCCTTGGCGGGATCCTCGGCACCATCCTGGGCGCCGGCGACAATTGCCTGAGCGTCGGCGAGCGGGTCCGCGGCAGTCTTCCGGCCGTGCCCTACCAATATCAGGGCCAGTTCCGCGACGGCGGCGGCTATTATCACCGCTATGTCGACGGGCGCGTCGTGCAGATCGACGCACGCACCCAGACGGTCGTCCGCATCTACGACATGCAGAACTAACGCCTCAGCAGTGGCAGGAGAGCGCTCGGGCCTGACCCGGGCGCTCTTCTGTTTTCTAGGCGCTCACGCGACGGCGGCTTCGCCGCCCATCAGGTGTGGGAAGAAGCTTTCGTGAGCACGGCGCAGATCGGCGAGGGCAAGCGGGCGGTCCAATCCGAGTATCTGATCCCCGCCGGTATGGCCAAGCAAAGCAAAGCAGACACCCGCCTCCTGCGCTGCGTCGATCAGCGTGGTGTTATCGGATTTCGTGGTGAGAATGTACCGGCCTTGATCCTCGCCGAACCAGCCGTTGACGCCGCTCATTTCGATTACCGGAGCGAGTTCCAGGCCGATGTTTCCGGCCAGCGCCATCTCGGCCAATGCAACCAGGATTCCTCCGTCCGCAACGTCATGAGCAGAAGTGATAACGCCTGCCGCGATCAGTTCGCGGACGAGTGCCGCTGATCTGCGCTCCTCAAGCAAATCCACGCTGGGCGGCGCTCCGTCCTCCAGACCGGCAATCTCACGCAGCCAAAGCGATTGGCCGAGATGGCCGTTGCTTGCGCCGATGAGCCACACCTCCTCGCCCTCCGCCTTGAAGGCGACGGTCGCCGACTTCCTCCAGTCCTTGAGTAGCCCCACGCCCCCGATCGCCGGCGTCGGCAGGATCGCGCTGCCGCCGCCGGTCGCCTTGCTTTCGTTGTAGAGGCTGACATTGCCGCTCACGATCGGAAAGTCGAGCGTGCGGCAGGCCTCGCTCATGCCCTCCAGGCAGCCGACCAGCTGCGCCATGATCTCCGGCCGCTGCGGGTTGGCGAAGTTGAGGCAGTTGGTGACGGCAAGCGGCGTCGCGCCGACCGCCGACAGGTTGCGGTAGCATTCGGCGATCGCTTGCTTGCCGCCCTCATAGGGGTCAGCGTAGCAGTAGCGCGGCGTGACGTCGGTCGAGATGGCGAGCGCCTTCTCCTTGCCGTGAACGCGGACAACCGCGGCGTCGCCGCCGGGACGCTGGATCGTGTTCGCGCCGACCATGTGGTCGTACTGCTCCCAAATCCAGCGGCGCGAGGCGAGATCGGGCGATGCCATGAGCTTCAGCAGGTCGGCCGCGATGTCGGTGGATTCCAGCACCTCGCCGAGCGGCTTCACTTGCGCCCACACTTTGTATTCGTCCGGTGAGAGCGCCGGGCGGTCGTAGAGCGGCGCCTCGTCGGCCAGCGGCGCGAGCGGGATATCGGCGGCGACCTGGCCGTTGAAGGTCAGCACCATGCGGCCGGTTTCGGTCACGCGGCCGATCACCGCAAAGTCGAGCTCCCACTTGCGAAAGATGGCTTCCGCCTCGGCTTCGCGGCCGGGCTTCAGCACCATCAGCATGCGCTCCTGCGATTCCGACAGCATCATCTCGTAGGGCGTCATGCTCTCCTCGCGGCAGGGCACCGCGTTCATGTCGAGCTCGATGCCGACGCCGCCCTTCGATGCCATTTCCACGGAGGAGGAAGTGAGGCCGGCCGCGCCCATGTCCTGGATCGCGACGATGGCGTCGGAGGCCATCAGCTCCAAACACGCCTCGATCAGCAGCTTCTCGGTGAAGGGGTCGCCGACCTGCACGGTGGGGCGTTTCTCCTCGCTGTCTTCGGAAAAGTCGGCGCTGGCCATGGTTGCGCCGTGGATGCCGTCGCGGCCGGTCTTGGAGCCGACATAGACGATGGGATTGCCCACGCCGGACGCCGCCGAGAGGAAGATCTTGTCCTGATCGGCGATGCCCACCGTCATCGCGTTGACCAGGATGTTGCCGTCATAGGCCGGGTGGAAATTGACCTCGCCACCGACGGTGGGGACACCGACGCAATTGCCGTAGCCGCCGATCCCCGCGACCACGCCGGCGATCAGGTGCTTCATCCTCGGGTGATCCGGCCGGCCGAAGCGGAGCGCGTTCATGTTGGCGATCGGCCGAGCGCCCATCGTGAAGACGTCACGCAGGATACCGCCGACGCCGGTCGCCGCACCCTGGTAAGGCTCGATGTAGGACGGGTGGTTGTGGCTCTCAATCTTGAAGATCGCCGCCTGCCCGTCGCCGATGTCGATCACGCCCGCATTCTCGCCGGGACCGTGAATCACCCAGGGCGCGCTGGTCGGCAGCTTCTTTAGGTGGATGCGTGAGGATTTGTACGAGCAATGCTCCGACCACATGACCGAGAAGATGCCGAGTTCGGTCAGGTTCGGCTTGCGGCCTATGGCGTGCAGCACGTGCTGATATTCTTCCGGGCTGAGGCCATGCTCGGCGACGATCTGCGGCGTGATGGTCATGGCGCGGCGATTAGGCGATGGTTTGCACTTTGTCGAAGGGCAGGGCTGGTGTAAGTTAATTCACGATTTGTTCTACATCGCAAGGAGCCAGACATGAGCGTGCAGGCCAAACCCGATGGGTATCATAGCGTTACACCTTATCTGATCGTCGACGGCGCCGAGGAGGCGATTCGCTGGTACGGCGAGGCGCTCGGCGCGACCGAGGTGATGCGACTGCCCATGGGCGACAAGATTGGACATGCCGAGATCAAGATAGGCGACAGCCATGTCATGCTTGCCGACGAGTGGCCGGATTACGGCAAGCTCGGGCCGAAATCACGGGGCGGTGCGACTTGCGGGCTGATGATCTATCTCGAAGATGTCGACGCGGCTTTCGCCAAGGCGGTCGCGGCGGGGGCGACGGTGGAACAGCCGATCCAGGATCAATTCTACGGCGATCGCTCCGGATCGATCACCGATCCGTTCGGCCACAGCTGGACGCTGGCCACCCATGTCGAGGATGTTCCGGAAGAAGAAATGCAGCGGCGGATGGCTGAGTTTTCGAAGCAGGGGGAGATGGCCTGAGCAGACTAGCCGTACCCGTCCGTCCGGACTTGATCCGGGCCGGGCTATTTCCCGTTGGACGACGAAGAAGCCCAGCCACGGATCAAGTCCGGGGCGACGGGTTTACACTCGCCGACCTGTTGGACCGCTCACACTTTGTCGGCGTAGAGGAGCCGGCCCGAGCCTAGCCGCGTCATCGCTTCGGCGTGGCTGATGCCGGGGAGGGCGAAGCAGCCCTCGCTGCGGCCAAGCTTGCCGAACGTCTCTACCATGCTCGGCTCCGCATAGGGGGCGCTGTGGACGACGATGGCACGGGCATCGGCATTGTTGTTGCTGTAGTCGAGCCCGGTCAGGCGCATCGAGTGGCCATATTTTCCAAAATAGGCGTCGCCGGTCAGGTAAGCGCCGGATGAGGTCGCTTCGGAGCCGAACTCGTTCGAGAAGTGAGCCAGCCAGCCGCTGTGCGCCGGATCGGAGCCGCGGCCGTGCGCGCACAGGTGAGCGGTGACCATGCCGCTGCGCAGGTCCATGATGAAAAAGCGCGGCTCGCGCGAGGCGCGGTTGAAGTCGGCAATGCCGATCACGTCGTGAAGCGGAATGCGGTTGCGATTGGCGGCGAGCGCGAGCAGCGCCTTGGCCCTGAGCCTTGGGTCGATCTGCGGGACCAGCGGCGCCACCGCCTGCGCCAGAAGCGGGCGCGAACTGATGGCCGCAACACCGGCAACAGCGCCGGCACGCAAAAAATGCCTACGAGATACGGTCATTGATCCTCCCGACTGCCACATCTTCATACCCGATCCGTTCTGACCTCTCAATGAACTGGGCACCCGGTTCCGCAGTCTCGCCGCAGGGTTGACGCATTTTGGCGCATGTAGGAGCGCAAACGTTAACGTCTGCTTGGCGTCCTGCTGTCGGCAGCGCGGGTGCAGGAACCGCGCTGGCCAAAAATCGTCTCACATCCGGAAGGAGCGCTGATGCCGTTCGACGGGCTGGAGGTGAAGCCGGGGCTGCCGCCGATGGAGGCCAAACTGGTCGACGCTCTTCCCGAGGGGGCGGAGTGGCGCTTCGAGCCCAAGTGGGACGGCTTCCGCTGCATCGTCTTTCGCGACGGCGACCAAATTGAACTTCAGTCCAAGGCCGGCAAGCCGCTCGGCCGTTACTTCCCGGAAGTGGTGGATATGGTTGCCCGGCTCGGCGCGGACCGCTTCGTGCTGGATGGCGAACTGGTGATCCCGAACGGCGACCGGCTCGACTTCGAAGCGCTGCAGATGCGGTTGCACCCGGCCGAGAGCCGGATCCGCAAGCTTGCCGGGCAAACGCCGGCTCAGTTGATGCTGTTCGATTGCCTTGCCGGGCTTGACGGCAAGAGCCTGCTCGATCGGCCGCTCGCGAACCGTCGCGAGACGCTGGAGCAATTCCATGCCGCGCAGGACGACCCAGCGTTGCTCCTATCGCCATTCACGAAGGAGCGGACCGCCGCGCAAGGCTGGCTCGACCGGGTCGGCAGCGATCTCGACGGCGTGATCGCCAAGCGCGCGGATGGCCGCTACGAGACAGGCGAGCGCGCGATGCTCAAGATCAAGTGCATGCGCACGGCGGACTGCGTGGTGGGCGGCTTTCGGTACGCGGCCAAAGGCGGGCAGGTCGGCTCTCTGCTGCTCGGGCTCTACAACGATGCGGGCAAGCTCGATCATGTCGGCTTCACATCGGCCATTCCAGCGGGCGAGAAGGAGCGGCTCACGCGCCAACTCGAAGGCTTGATCGAGGCGCCCGGCTTCACCGGCGACGCGCCGGGCGGGCCGAGCCGCTGGGCGACCGAGCGATCGACCGAATGGCAGCCGCTTCGCCCTGAGCTGATCGCGGAAGTGCGGTACGACCATGTCACCGGCCGCCGTTTCCGCCACGGCACAAAGTTCCTGCGCTGGAGGCCGGACAAGGCGCCGGAGCAATGCCGGATGGACCAGCTTCACGGCGAAGCACGTGCCGACGCGCTCGTGGCGGCGTTGGAGACAGGCAAGTGAGCGAGATCGAAGTGGAAGGCGTCCGACTCACCAGCCCGGACAAGATACTGTATCCCGAGCAGGGCATCACCAAGGGCGAGCTCGCCGACTACTACCAGGCGATCGCGCTCTGGATGCTGCCGCACGTTGCGCGGCGGCCGGTGACGATGGTTCGCTGTCCGGTCGGGCACGAGAAGAAGTGCTTCTACCAGCGTCACGCGGGCTCGGGCGTGTTGCCGCAGCTGAAGCCGGTGACCGTGCCTGGGTTCGACGATCCGTACCTTTACATTGAGGACGCGGCCGGCCTGGTCGCCATGGTGCAGATGGGTACGCTCGAGATCCATCCATGGGGCGTGACCCTGGATGTGCTCGACAAGCCGGACCGGGTGATCTTCGATCTCGATCCGGACGAGAGCCTGACCTTCACCGACGTGATCGCAGCCGCGCTGGAGGTGCGGGAGCGGCTTGGGGATCTCGGCCTGACCAGCTTCGTCAAGACGACCGGCGGCAAGGGCCTGCATGTCGTCCTGCCGATCGAGCCGGTGACGCCCTGGCCGGAGGTGAAAGCCTGGGCCAAGAAGGTGTCGGGCGAGATGGCGGCGGATGCACCCGAGCGTTATCTGCTGAAGATATCCAAGGCCGAGCGCGCCGGCCGCATTTTCATAGACTATCTCCGCAACGACCCGACCTCGACCGCCGTCGCGCCTTACTCCACCCGCTCCCGCCCCGGCGCGCCGGTCGCGATGCCGGTCGAGTGGGCCGAGGTGAAAGACGGCCTCGACCCGAAGGCCTTCACGATCTGCACCGCGCCGGAGCGTGCGCGGAAGGTGGACGATCCCTGGGCGGAGATCGGCAAGGTCAAGCAGCGGATGCCGGTCTAGATCCGGCGAACCGCCACTGCGAGGTCGGTCCGGAGCTCCACGTCGATGTGCAGGTCATCGCCGTTGCTCGTAAGGCGGCGCTGCCCGACGACCCTGCCGCGACGCGTGTCGAACAAGGTGACCTGATGCTCGCCCGACCGAGCGGGGCAGCGAAGCTCCACCTGCCTTGGCGTCGCCTCCGGATCGAGCGTGCCGTCCTTGCGGACGTCCTTGCGCATCGCCCACAAGAGGGCCTGGCGGTCGTCGCCGCAGCCGAATGCGTCCACCTTGGCGGCCGACACGCTGATCCGATCGTTCCAGCAGCGCCGGTCGAAGCGGTTCCAGTCGATCAGCGGCAGGAACTCGGACAGGCCGCGTTGCGCCTCGCGCATGCCGGGCGTCAGCGTGTGCGGCTTGCGGTTGGGCCAGCGCATGCCGCCGCCCGCACCGCCGCTCGCCAGATGGGCCCACTGCATGTGGCGGAAATATTCGTCGTCGAACGGGGCCGGCAGCGTCTTGTGCTTGTCCTTGAAGCTATGGATCGGGCCGTGCTCAGTGTCGAGGAACGGGCGCTGGTCGCGGATCTCGCCTAGGGACATGGCGACGATGTCTGCCATGGCCCGCGCCGCATCCACCGTGTTCCTCGGCTTGTCGATCGCGCCCTGCTGATAGATGTGGATGGAAGCGAAATCGAGGTCGGGGTGACGGTAAATCGGTTCGCGCAGCTCCAGGTGCGGCTTCAACCATAGCTCCGGCCCGAATAGCGACACCGTTTGCGGATGGGCGCGGCCGTAAAGCTGCATTTCCAACTTGCGAACGTGGCTCGACAGATCGCGGATGAATTCGCCGAAGCAATCGGCGGTGTCGCGCGCCTGCGCTGGGTGAATCTCGTTCCACAAATCCCAGGCGAACAACGCACCCGAGCCACCCCAGCGCCGCACGGCGAAGTCCAGCCGACCCTTGATGACGTCGCGGGTCTCGGCGCAGAGCAGGGTGTCGGAGGGGTGGGCAAGCGGCCCACCATTAGCCTTGTTCCACGGGTGCCAGCGCCAGTGGATCCACGTCCAGAAGGTGTCCACGGGCGTGAGCAGGATGCGCATGCCGACCCGCTCGCAAAGCGCGAACAGATCGTCCCACAGCTGCACCATCGCCGGCACGAACCGCCCGGTCGGCTTTTCGATGTAGCGGTGCCGGACCTGCGCATATTCGAGCATCAGGCGCAGGCAATTGACGCCATGCGCCTTCAGCCAACGCAGGTGCCGCTCGACGGCGACTAGGTCGCGGCGGCGGAACAGGCTCTCGAACTCGACCCAGCTGATTGCATCGTTCTGCCCGATCGGGGTCCAGGGGCGGCCATCCTCGGTGAAGAAATAGGGGTGGCCGGGACGGGTCTGTACCCATGGCAAGGCGGTGCCGGCGGGCGCCTCCGGAGCGGCAGACTTTTCTGAACTGCACGCAGCTTCCAACTCTCGAAACACGTCGACGGAACTCCTTGGCGGCCGCCTTTAGCGGCTCGGCAATGGAAGGAAAGCCGCTGCCGGGATTGATTTGCATCCGCGCTTGATTATGCGCGATCGAAACTCGATCTCAGCTGCGCCTCGCGACGAGGCGGTGAAGGATTTCCCTTGAATAACAAATGTGTGCACGTGGTCGACGATGATCGCGACGTGCGCTGCTCGATCAGCTTCACGCTCGGGGCGGCAGGCATCCAATCGCGTCCCTTCGGCAGCGGGGCGGATTTCCTCGAAAGCCTTGGAGAGCTTCAGGACGGCTGCATCCTGCTCGACCTGCGCATGCCGGAAACGGATGGTTTTCAGGTCATGACCGCGCTTGCTGAGCGTGAGGTGCCTTGGCCGGTGATCGCCATGACCGGCCATGGGGAAATCCCCGTCGCCGTCCGCGCCATGAAGCTCGGCGCGGTGGATTTCCTAGAAAAGCCGTTCGAAGAGGAGGTCCTCCTGGGTAGCCTCGATCGGGCGTTCGGACTGTTAAAGGATCGTGGCGAGCAGGCCGCGAGCAAGCGCGAGGCCAAGGCTCGCATCGGCGCGCTTTCCGCTCGTGAGCTCGAGGTGTTGAGGGGGTTGATGGCCGGCTTGTCGAACAAGCTGCTCGCGCGTCGGCTCGACATCAGTCTGCGCACGGTCGAGATGCACCGGGCCAATATGATGGACCGCCTTGCTGTGGGAAGCCTCGCCGAGGCGCTCACGCTCGGCGTTCAGGCTGCACTTGAGCCGCTCAGCCCACCTTGATCGCGTCCGCCGGGCCGGGCGGGTCGCCGCAGCTGTTTCGGGATGCCCTTTCAGTTCCTATCTTTGGATGACAGAAGATTGGAGAAACAAATGGCTGAACAAACCGCAACTCTGGCCGGTGGCTGCTTCTGGTGCACCGAAGCGGTGTTCAACGATGTGGTCGGCGTCTCGCGTGTCGAGAGCGGGTATATCGGCGGGCACGTCTCAAACCCTACATATCGGCAGGTCTGCGACGGGAACACCGGCCACGCGGAGGCGGTGCGGATTACGTTCGATCCGGATATGATCCGCTTGGACGACGTCCTGGACATCTACTTCGCAACGCACGATCCGACGCAACTCAACCGCCAGGGCAACGATGTCGGCACGCAATATCGCTCGGCGATCTTCCCGCATTCGCCCGAGCAGGAGCAGGCGGCGCGCGCCGCGATCGTCCGTGCGCAAGCGGATTGGGACAAGTCGATCGTGACCACGATCGAGCCTTTATCCGAATGGCACCCGGCCGAAGACTATCACCAGGAATATTTCGCGCGGGAAGGCGAGCGCAACTCGTATTGCATGGCGGTGATCGCCCCGAAGCTGCGCAAGTTCCGCAAGAGCTTCCAGCATCGCCTCAAGCAGCAGGAAGGCGCACTCTAGGCGCCTGAACTGGTCTGAATCAGAAGGGGCGGCTGTCGCCAGCCGCCCCTTCCTCCATTCAGTCGGAGATCAGAAGCCCCGGCTGCGATCCTGAAGGTCGGTCCGTTCCAGATCGGTGTCGGTCCGGCCTGTGGAGCCGGTTCCGGTGCCGCCGGTGGTCCCGGCGGTTCCGCCGCCGAAGCTGCCGAACGCCGAACGATCTTCTGAGCCGCTCAGGCCTTCGTCGATATCGACTTCGGTGCGACGAACCGTATCCTCAACATTCTCGACATGCTCCTCGGCGGTCTTGCGAACGACGAGCTCTTCCTTGACGACCGCTTGCTTGGCGACGACCGCCTCTTCGGCGGTTTCCGTCATCTCGATGTTGCGCTCCTGGAACGCATCGCCAGCATTGAGGTCGCCGGCGCGCAGCGTCTCGTTGACGGGCCGCCGCTCGACACTGACATGCTCTTCGCGCAACGTGACCTGCTCGTGGACCGGGACCTCGCGGACGTAGGAGCGGACCCGCGCGCCGCCGCGATTGACCTCGCGCTTGCCGATGCGAAGTTCTTCCTCGACGATGGGGATATGCTCCTCGGCGACGGTAGTGGAGCGATCAGTGGTGCCGAAAGATTGCCCGGTGCTGGACTGGCTGGTCGTGCCGAAGGACTGGCTGGTGCCGCCGGTGGTCTGGCCCCCGAAAGACTGTCTGTCCGGATTGCTTCCGGTCATGCTGTCCGTCATCGCCGCTGAAGTTCCGGCGAAGCCGCTCGTGCTCGCGCCGCTATACTGGCCGTTCCACCCCTCGCTGCGCCAGCTCTGCTCACGCTGGTCGAAGTCGACGCTGTTGCTCTCCTCAAGAAGCCGGCAAGCCTCGTCGACCTCATTCTCATCGACCTGGGCGCAGAGCAGGAAGCCGCCGCGGCTGATGCCTTCGCCGTAGGCGTGGCGATCGTCGTCGGGCACGAACATGTCCTTCAGCGAGGCCCAGAAGCCTTGGCCTTCGCCGCCCAAATCGCCGGTCGAGCCGGAGGACGAGGAATAGGAGCCGGACGTCGGGCTGGTGCTTTTGTCGATGATGCGGACGCGGTCGGCGTCGATGTTGGAGGAGGTCAGGCGCGAACGGGCGGCCTCGGCCTCCGATCGGCTGTCGAACATGGCAGTGACGGTACGCGACATTTGTTTAGTCTCCTTGGGTCAAGGTTGCATTTTCCCCGCTCGTTTCGTCCCGCTCGACCACGGCCCGCTGCACGCGCAGGGTCACGGGTTGAGCACTTTCCTCGAAGGCGGTGACGCGCTTCAGGCGCACCTCCTCCGTCAGGATCAATTTCTTGGTGACCACCAGCACCTCGCGCACGACTGGAACGATCGTGACGCCGTTTTCCTCCCGGACCGGTGGGACTTCGTCGACCTCGAGGTCGAGAGCGACGCGTTCGACCTGCACATGGTCGCGCGCCAGCCGTTCGCGAACGGTCTGCTGTTCCTCCTCGATCAACGTGCGCACGCGCACGCGCCCGGTCTCGATCCGCCGCTTTCCGGTGATCAACTGCTCTTCGACGAGCGGTATGCGAACGTTACTCTGTTCGTCGGACACCGGTGCTTCCAGATACTGGGGAATGCGCTTTCAAACACCGGCGGGACGGCTGCGTTCCCGCAATTCGGCGCGTTGTTCGCACGTACCGAGTCCAGCCCGGACCTAAACTGCGTTAAACTGCGGAAATTCGGTCTATGGACCTTTTCTCATCCTTAATATCCCGCTGGGGCAGACTGTTGCTTCCGGGAACCGCTTGATGGAAATCGCATCGGGTGTGACCCGGTCAGCCCTGCTTAGGCTGGCTGGGTGCACCGATTTGGTTTACAGGGAGTGTATGCCAATGTCGCGTCTCGCCGCAGCTTTGCTGCTCACCGCCGCCGCCGCCTCCGGGCCGGCTTTCGCTCAGCTTGAGAAGGGCGAGAAGCCCACGGCCGAGCAGGTCGCGTCTGGCGAGGTGCCAGCCGCGCCGATATCCGAGGCGGAGCGCGCGCTGCGCGCGCTGCCGGCAGGAATGGCGGCGCCGAACTGGACGTCGGAAGCAGCGCGGGACCTGTTGGCTTACGTGCAGCAGGTGGGGGACGAAGGTCTCGATGCTGCCGATTACGACCCGGAGCGTCTGCGCGATGCGATCGAAACAGGGGACCCGACCGCGCTCAGCGCCGCCGCGACCGACACCTTTCTTCGAGTTTCCTCAGATCTGGCGCTGGGGCATGTCCGTGGCAGTGCCCGCATGGACTGGCACGTCGGGGATCAGAAGGATTTGAACAGCGCCGACCAGCTCGCGCTGATGAAACGCGCGATCGACAACGGCTCGGTCCATGACAGCCTCAATTCACTGCTCCCGACCCATCCGCAATATGCCGAGCTGAAGGCGCTGCTCGGCACCGCCAAGGACAAGCAGCTGCTCGACAAGGTGCGCACCAACCTCGACCGCTGGCGCTGGCTGCCTCGCGACCTTGGCCACCGCTACGTGATCGTCAACGTGCCCGCCTACACCGTCGCTCTGGTGGAGGATGGCCAGGTGATCGCCCGTCATCGTGCCGTCGTCGGCGCGCCAAAAACGGCCACACCGCAGCTGGTGGCAACTGCGACCGGCGTCATCCTCAATCCCTGGTGGGAGGTTCCCAAGAGCATCACGCCTGAAGTTCGCGGCAAGAAGGGCTATGTGTCCGTCAAGACGCCTGACGGCGGCGTGCGCTACCGCCAGCCGCCCGGGCCGGGCAACGCGCTCGGCCGGATGAAAGTGGTGATGCCGAACAATTACGCCATCTACCTGCACGACACCCCGTCCAAGTCCTATTTCAAGAAGCCTGCCAGGGCCTACAGCCACGGCTGTATCCGGACGGAAGATCCGCTGGCTTTCGCGGCCGCCTTGCTCGGCACCCCCGAATGGGACCGGGCTGCGATCGACCAGGCGGTGGCGAGTGGGAAGACGGTGCAGGCGAAGGCCGCGGTCGCCACGCCTGTCTACATCACTTATTTTACCACCGCCGCCCTTGCGGCAGGGGAAGGCATCATCAGCTATCCCGACGTGTACGGCCGTGACTCCAAGGTCGTCACCGCGCTGAACGCCAAGAGCGGCGCCACGGAAATGGCGTCAGTCCGGTAAGGCCCAAGAAAAAGCCGGCCAGACGTTGGTCTGGCCGGCTCCTTGAACAATATCCCAGGCTTGAGTTGATTTCAGGCTTTGCAGGTCTGGGTGCCGCTATCCGGCGACGTATAGGTTACAGTGTCGCCGCTGCCGCTCAGTGCAAAGCCCTTGCCGGTTTCGCCCTGGCCGACGAAGGCTTGGCCCGCGGCGGGCGCCTTCAACGTCGCGACGGGCGGTTCTTCCTGCTTGTCGCGGGCCAACGCGGTCACATCGTCCGTTAGGAAGCTGACATAGACCAGGCTGTTGTCCTTGCAGCGATAGGTCTTGGCGGCCTTGATCGCTGGGGGCAACTCGACCGGCGGAGCGGTCTTGAGCGCTTCGGCCTGCGGATCGACATTGGTTTGAACGACCTCGGGCTGCTTCTGCTGGCACCCAAGGAGAGCGAAAGTGGCCGCGGCGGAGGCGGCCAAGATGAAGGGGGTCTTCTGCATAGGGCCGCTCAATTCGCGGGCGCAGCAAAGACCGTCAAGCGATTTATTTTTCCGCTGTCAGGCGTTGGTGCGATGGGTTCGACAAGCGCTTAAACCTCCGTTAACCTTCCTGGCGAACAGGCGGCGGGGTGAGGGTGATCGAAGGCATGCAGCGTGTCCGCATCGGCTTGACAGGCCTGGCCTTTGTTTTCGTGCTGGTCCTGCTCGCCGCAATCTTCACGTCGCCAAGCGAGGAAGAACCGATCACCGCGAACAGCCTGGAGCGACAGCTTGGAAACGCGAGTGCCGCGAACGTGGCCGCGGGAGACGAGCCCAAGGAACCGTTGGCGGAACTTGGCGTAGCGCCCGGCAATGCCGACTCCAACAGCCAGGCAAACCGGACGGCCAAGGCGGCAACGCGTTAGCGCGCCTGGGCTGGCCAGCCCTTTCAGCGTCGGCTTTCACGCAGACCTGGAGTTCGGGCCCCGCTGGCCGCTCGCCTACGACCCTCTCCGGCGCTGGCGAGCGCGCACTCTTAAGGACTGACGCTGGCACCACGTCGCCGGCGCGAGTGAAAGCTTCAGTCTGCGCTCGGTCGGCTTTCCTGCAATCGCCGGCATTGCCCCGAGTCTCGCGCGGGTAAGCCGCCGCCGCCCACGCACACACTTATCCACAGGCCGATCCCGCAGGAACAGGTGTGCAACTTTAGCTAGAACAGACCATGAATTACCAGAGACAGCCCTGATTGTGGCATGCAATCCCCAATTAAGGCATGAAAACCCTTTGCTGCCCCGCCGCTTGATGTTATCCACTGGTCTCAAGATTAAGGGGCACTTCTCGGGCGAACAGAAAGCCACACGAAACGCGCAGGCGTGCGCTTTCGTGAACGGGAAAGGTCCGTGTGCAGGGGGCGGATCGCCAAGTGGAGTTGGAGCACCTCTTCAACGGGAGCGCGCTGAACGCGGTGGACGGCAAGGGCCGTCTGTCCGTGCCCGCGTTCATCCGCGGAGTGGTGGAGCGCCGCTCCGACGCCAAGGCGATCGTTATCGGCCAGCACGCCGTCGACTCCTGCCTGACCGCCTATGATCGCGGCTACGGCCGGCACCTCCAGGCCGAGATCGAGCGCAAGCGGTTGATCGAAGAGGCTCAGGGCGGCGATGCGGCCGCGCACTTCGCGCGGGCGCGCCGTACATTCGGCGTCACCGAGGACGTGCCTTACGATACCAGCGGCCGCATCATCCTGCCGCCGATGATGCGTCGGAAGGGCCAGATCGAGGACCTGGCGCTGTTCGTCGGGGTCGGCGGCACCTTCGAGATCTGGAACCCGTATGTCGCCCTGCAGAGCGGGGACGAGGACCTGAAGGATCTCGCGGCTTATCGCCTCGAGGAAAAAGGGCTGCCGCTGCAATGAGCGCCGCCGCCACCCACGTCCCGGTCCTCCTCGACGAAGTGATCGCTGGCCTGGCGATCATCGAAGGAGAGACGCATGTCGACGGCACCTTCGGCGCTGGCGGCTACACTAGGGCCATGCTGGATTTGGGTGCGCGAGTGTATGCGTTCGATCGCGACCCGAGTGCCATCCGCGAGGGGAGTGGGCTCGCGGATGAGAGTGGGGGGCGCCTGACGCTTGTTCCGGAGCGTTTTTCCCGGATGCGTCAGGCGCTAGCCTCTCGCGGCGTTGCCGCCGTAAACGGCGTCGCGCTGGATATCGGCGTTTCCTCCATGCAATTCGATCAGGCGGAACGCGGCTTCTCCTTCCAGGCCGACGGCCCCCTCGACATGCGCATGGGTCAGGAGGGGCAGAGCGCCGCCGAATTCCTCAACCAGGCGGACGAGGCCGAGATCGCCGACGTAATCTATCGCTACGGCGAGGAGCCCAAGTCCCGCCGCATTGCCCGCGCGATCGTCGCCGCGCGCCCGATCGAGCGGACTGGCCAGCTTGCCCAAATCGTGCGCCGCGCCGTCGGCTGGCACCAGGGGATGAAGAAGGACCCTGCCACCCGCACGTTCCAGGCGATCCGCATTCACCTCAACGAAGAGCTGGACGAACTCGAGGACGGCCTCGAAGCCGCTGAGCAGGTGCTCGGCCCCGGCGGCCGGCTCGCCGTCGTCACCTTTCACAGCCTTGAGGACCGCCTTGTGAAGCGTTTCCTGCGCGAGCGCAGCGGCGCGGTCCCCGCTGCCTCGCGCCATCTTCCCGAGCGGGCGAACACCGGCCCGGCGCCCACATTCGAGGCTGTCGCCAAGCCCGTCCGCCCCGGCGATGCAGAATTGCAAGCCAATCCCCGCGCGCGTTCAGCGACGCTTCGCGTCGCGCGCCGCACCTCCGCTTCCCCCTGGTCCCCTGCCCCTGAAGGAATTCCTCAATGATGCCCCGTGGTTTCAAGCCTGTCGGTTGGGTTGCCGCTGTTGGTGGCGCCGCGCTTGGCTGCTACATGCTGTCATTGAACGTGGCGTCCGAACGCGCGGAGCTGGCCAAGGTCGAGCGCCAGATCATCGCGGCCAAGCAGGAGATACGCTCGCTCCAAACCGAACTCGGTACGCGCGGGCGCTTGCAGCAGCTCGAACATTGGAATGCCGAGGTGCTGGCCTTGTCCGCGCCGGCCGCGACCCAGTTCGTCGAGAACGAGATGATGCTCGCCCGCTTCGAGACGCATGAGAGGACGGTGGACGAGAAGGCCAAGGTGCAGATGGCTTCGGTCGTCACCACCGCGCCTGCGCCCGCCGCGCGCCCGACCGGAACCGGCAAGAAGCTGGCCCCGGCCGATTACGCAGCCGCCGCGGAGCGCAATGCTTCGCAGCCGCAGCCGATGCTGCGCCAGGCCGCGTTCGTGTCCGGCGGTGAAAAAGCGGCCACGTTGGTCAAGGCCGCGGCCGTGAAGGCGCCGGCGGCCAAGGCTGAAGCAGCCCGGGCAAAGCCCACTAAGTCAGTCGCCAAGGCTGGTGAGCCGAAGGCCCCCAAGTCCGCCGCCAAGGCACCCGAGCCCACTCACAGCGCCGCCGGCGAGATCGCGACCGGGGCGGGCGCTCAATGAACGCGCTTTCGCCCGCCACCGCATCGCGGATGACCGCGTCGGCGAAGCGAGGCGCATCGCTGGCGCTCACTTACCAGCGGCTGATGATGATGATGCTGGTGTTCGCCGGCATCACCACACTGATCGTCGGGCGTCTCCTGTTCCTGACGATCTTCACGGATCGCTCGGGCAACGGCAATGCCGTCAACCCGCTGATCCCGGCCCGTGCCGACATCATCGATCGCAGTGGCGCGCCCCTCGCGCGGACGTTCAACGCCTGGTCGATCGGCGTGCATCCCGCCAAGCTGATCGGCGACAAGGATGTGCTTGCCGCCAAGCTTGCCGAGCTGATGCCGGACAAGAGTGCGGCCGAGTATCGCCGCCTGCTCAATTCTACCAAGACGTTCGTCTATCTTCGCCGTCGGGCCATGCCCGAGCTGGTCGCCGCCGCGAATGCGCTCGGCGAGCCTGGCCTTGCTTTCGATCGCGAGCCGGAGCGGCTCTATCCTAACGGCGTGCTCGCCGCCCACATCATCGGCTACACAGATCTGGACGGAAACGGCGCTGCGGGCATGGAGCGCGCCTTCAACGAGCGCCTGTCCAATCCAGCGTTGCGCGGCGAGCCGCTCCAGCTGTCGCTCGATGCCCGCGTCCAGCATGCGCTGGAGGCCGAGCTTCACGCTGCGATGACCAAATTCAGCGCGGTCGGCGCGGCCGGGATCATCATGGACATCCACAACGGCGAAGTGCTGGCGATGACCTCCCTGCCCGAGCTCAACCCCAACGCACCCGGCCAGGGTTCGATGGATGCGCGCTTCAATCGTGCCACGCTCGGCGTTTACGAACTCGGTTCGACCTTCAAGCCGTTCACCGTCGCAATGGGAATGGACGACGGTCATGTGAAAAGCCTCGGCCAGATCTACCCCTGCCCGGGCGCTCTCTCCGCCGGTCGGTTCACGATCAACGACACGCACCCCTTCGGACGGCCCTGCTCCGTGGCAGAGATCATGCAGGAATCCTCAAACATCGGCACGGCCCAGATCGCAACCCAGGTGGGCGGCGTACGCCAGAAGGAATTTCTGCGCAAAATGGCGTTCCTCGAGCCGGTCTCGATCGAACTCAAGGAGCGCGGCCGCACTTTGCATCCCGGCAACAATTGGGGCGAGGTCTCGACCATGACGGTCGGCTTTGGGCACGGCATCGCGGTGACGCCGCTGCACCTCGCCTCCGGCTATGCGACCTTGCTCAACGGCGGCCTGTGGCGTCCGGCGACCTTGCTGAAGCACGGCAAGAACAATCCCGTGCCGGCCGGCCGGCGCGTCTTCAGCGAGGATACGTCGTACAAGATGCGGGCGCTGCTGCGCCTCGTCGTCACTCACGGCACCGGCCGCAAGGCGGATGCGCCGGGGTATCGGATCGGCGGCAAAACGGGCTCGGCCGAGAAGTATCACAATCGTTCGCTGCTGGTGACGACCTTTGCCGGTGTGTTCCCGATGGATGAACCGCGCTATGTGATCGTCGCCATGCTGGACGAGCCCAAGGCGATCAAGGAGACCTACGGCTTCCGCACTGCCGGATGGAACGTCGCTCCGGTCATCTCCAAGACCGTGTCGCGGATCGCGCCGGTGCTGGGTGTCGTCCCGGACAGCCGTCGCGACGCCAATCTCGCTGAAGTGCTGCCCTTCGTCCAAAACAAGGACAAGTGACGCGATGCGCCTGGGCGATCTCGCTGGAGTCGACGACGATTCCCAGGTGACCGGCTTCGCCATCGACCACCGCAAGGTCGCGCCCGGCACTGTGTTCGGTGCCTTTCAGGGCGCCCGCTTCAACGGCGAGGATTTCATTCCAAGCGCCGTCCAATCGGGGGCGGTCGCCGTGGTAGCCCGGCCACAGGCGCGGGTCCAGGGAGCGGCCCATGTTGCCGCCGACGAGCCGCGCCGCGCCTTTGCCCGGCTCGCCGCCAAGTTCTTCGCGCCCTTTCCGGGCACGGTGGTCGCGGTGACCGGCACCAACGGGAAAACGTCCAACGTCGAGCTGACCCGCCAGCTGTGGCGGATGTCGGGGCATCATGCCGCCTCGATCGGCACGTTGGGCGTCACCACCGCGGACGACCAGGTCACGACCGGCTTGACCACGCCGGACATCGTCACCTTCCTGTCCAACATGGCCGGATTGGCGCGCGAAGGGGTGACCCACGCCGCGTTCGAGGCATCGAGCCATGGTCTCTCGCAATATCGGACCGAGGGCTTGCCGGTTCACGCGGCTGCTTTCACCAATTTCACGCGCGATCATCTCGACTATCACGGCACGATGGAGGCCTATTTCGAGGCCAAGATGCGTCTGTTCAGCAAAGTGCTGGAGCCGGACGGAACGGCGGTAGTCTGGACCGACGACGCCAAGTCCGAGGAAGTGGCGCGGCGGTGCCGGGCGCGGAGCCTGAAGCTGATCACGGTCGGCGCAAACGGCGAGACGCTCCGGCTGGTCGGGCGCGAGACGACACAGCTTGGGCAGAAGCTGACGATGGAGGCGGACGGCCGCAGCCAGAGCGTCACCATTCCGCTGATCGGGGCCTATCAGGCCGCCAACACGCTGACCGCGGCAGGCCTCGTGCTTGCGACGGGGGGTGACCTTCAGCAGACGCTCGCCAATGTCGGTCGCCTGCAACCGGTGCGCGGGCGGCTCGAGCGGGCGGTGATCAGTCGCGCGGGCGCCCCGGTCTATGTCGATTATGCGCATACCGAAGATGCTTTGCAGAGCGCGATCGAGGCGCTGCGGCCGCATGCCAAGGGGCGCCTCATCACCGTCTTCGGGGCCGGCGGCGATCGCGACCAGGGCAAGCGGCCCGAGATGGGTCGCGTGGCGGTGCGCATGTCCGACCTCGTCATCGTTACCGACGATAATCCGCGCGGAGAGGACCCGGCCGCGATCCGGCGCGACATCCTGGCCGGCGCTCCCGATGCGCGCGAAGTGCCGGGCCGCCGCGAAGCGATCGCCGAAGCGATTGCACAGGCGGGCCCGGACGACATCGTGCTGCTCGCCGGCAAGGGCCATGAGCAGGGCCAGATCGTCGGGGACCAGGTGCTGCCGTTTGACGACGTGACCGTGGCGCGGGAGTGCGCGGCGTGAGGGCAGGCATCATCAGCCCTTCCCCCCTTGTGGGGGAAGGATACGAAGACTTAGTCGCGGAGCGGCTTAGTCGCAGTTGGATGGGGGGTGCGAAGCGTAGCTTCGCGCGCTCGCTGCGCGAGCGCACCCCCCACCCCAACCCCTCCCCCGCAAAGGGGGAGGGGCTATGACGCTCTGGACCGCGCAGGAGATTGCCGACGCCACCGGGGGCGCTGTGCACGGCGACTTCTCCGCCACCGGGGTCGCCTTTGACTCTCGCGAGATCGGGCCTGGCGACCTTTTCATCGCGATGAAGGGCGAGGCGACTGATGGCCACCGCTTCCTGGACCGCGCCTTCGCGGCCGGGGCAGGCGGCGCGATCGTGTCGGAGGAGATCGATCGGCCACACGTGCATGTCGCCGACACGTTTGAAGCGTTGAACGACCTCGGTCGCGCTTCCCGTGCGCGCAGCACCGCTCGCATCTGCGGAGTGACCGGCTCGGTCGGTAAGACCGGAACCAAGGAGGCGCTCTACGCAGCGCTGGAACGTTCGGCTCGCGGGGAGGCGCACCGATCGGTCAAAAGCTACAACAACCACACCGGCGTGCCGCTGAGTCTTGCCCGTATGCCCCGCGATGCCCGCTACGGCGTTTTCGAAATGGGCATGAACCATGCCGGAGAGCTTGCCGCGCTCACTCGGCTGGTCCGTCCGCATGTCGCGATCGTCACCGCCATCGCTTCGGCGCACCGCGAGTTCTTCGACAGTGAAGAGGCGATTGCGGACGCCAAGGGGGAAATTTTCCAGGGGTTGGAGGCGGGCGGCACTGCGCTGGTGCCGTTCGACAGCCCGCATCGCGATCGACTGCTCGTCGCAGCCCGGCCGCATGCCGCGACCGTGTTGACCTTCGGCTTCGGCGAGGCCGCCGACATCCGGGCCCGTGATATCGTGCCGGCAGCCAGCGGCGGCTCGCTCGTCACGGCGCTCCTGCCCGGGGCGGAGCTGACCTACACCATCTCACAGCCCGGCGAGCATTGGGTTTCCAACTCGCTTGCCGTGCTTGGCGCCGTTCAGGCGATGGGCGGCGATCTCGCCATCGCCGGGCTCGCGCTCGCCGACATGGCCGGACTGAAGGGACGGGGCGAACGTCATCACGTCCGGCTCGACGGCGGCACGGCTTTGGTGATCGACGAAAGCTACAACGCCAACCCGTCCTCCATGCGGGCGACGTTGAAGACGCTTGGCGCTCAGAAGGTTGCCGGACGACGCATCGCCGTGCTCGGCGCGATGCGCGAGCTCGGGCCGGGTTCGGACGACTTCCACGCTGAATTGGCCGAGCCGATCGAGGCCGCCTGTGTCGAGCGGGCCATACTGGTCGGCCAAGAAATGGCGCCGCTCGCAAAAGCCCTTGGCCAGAAGGTTAACATGACGCATGTCCCGAATGCGGCGACGGCGCTGGAAGCCCTTCGGGAGGCAATCCGGCCGGGCGACGCGATACTCGTCAAGGGATCGAATTCGGTCGGGCTGTCCTTCCTCGTCGAATCCTTGGCGGGCGGGAAAAACTGATGTTTCTCTGGATCGCAGAACAGCTGGGTTTTCCCGGGCTGCTCAACCTCTTCCGCTACATTACCTTCCGGGCGGGCGGCGCGACCTCGACCGCGCTCGTGCTCGGCCTGGTGATCGGGCCCAAATTCATCGGCTGGCTGCGCGTTCGCCAAGGCAAGGGTCAGCCGATCCGCGACGACGGGCCGCAAAGCCACCTCGCCAAGCGCGGCACGCCGACCATGGGCGGGCTCATGATCCTGACGGCGGTCTCGCTGACGATGCTGATGTGGATGAACCTGGAAAATCGCTACGTCTGGGCGTGCCTCTTCATCACCGTGGGCTTCGGGCTGATCGGCTTCCTCGACGATTACGACAAGGTCACCAAGCGCCACCACAAGGGCGTGTCCGGCCGCACCCGCCTGCTCGCCGAGTTCGCGGTGGCCGCGATCGGCTGCTTCTTCATCATCGAGGGCTCGGGCACGGACCTTTATGTGCCGTTCTGGCAAGGCCCCGTGGTCGATCTCGGCTATTTCTACGTGGCTTTCGCGGCCTTGGTGGTGGTCGGCGCGGGCAATGCGGTGAACCTGACCGATGGACTCGACGGCCTGGCGACGATGCCGGTGATCATTGCCAGCCTGGCCTTTCTGCTGATCGCCTATCTGGTCGGCAACGTGGTGTTCGCGCCCTATCTCGGCATTCCCTATGTCGCGGGTGCAGCCGAGTTGACGGTGCTGACGTCCGCGGTCGTGGGCGCCGGCCTCGCTTTCCTCTGGTTCAACGCGCCGCCCGCTGCAGTCTTCATGGGCGACACCGGGTCACTCGCACTCGGCGGCGCGCTCGGCGCGATCGCGGTGGCGACCCAGCATGAGCTGGTGCTGGTGATTATCGGCGGGCTGTTCGTGCTCGAGGCCATGTCCGTGATCATCCAGGTGTTCTTCTACAAGCGCACCGGCAAGCGTGTCTTCAAGATGGCGCCGATCCACCACCATTTCGAGCAGATGGGCTGGTCGGAGCCGACCGTGGTGATCCGTTTCTGGATCATCAGCTTCGTGCTGGCGCTTGCCGGCCTGTCGACGTTGAAGCTGAGGTGATCACCAGCCCCGCCTTCTCCGGCAACAGCTACGCCGTGCTCGGCCTTGCCCGCTCGGGGCTAGCGACTGTCGAGGCATTGCTGGCGAGCGGGGCCAATGTGATGGCCTGGGATGAGCGAGCGGAGGCGCGGGCTGCGCTTCCTTCATCGGTACGCGTTGCCGATCCGCTGGGCACTTCGATCTACGGTTTCTCCGGCGTGGTCGTCTCGCCCGGCGTGCCGCTCAACCGTCACCCGATCGCTGAGCGGGCGCGGCAGGCCAAGGTGCCCCTGATCGGCGATATCGAACTGTTCGCCGAGGCGCGCGCAAGCCTGCCGCCTCACAAGGTGGTCGGCATCACCGGCACCAACGGCAAATCGACCACAACTGCGCTCGTGCACCACATCCTCAAGTCTGGAGGCGTTCCGACGACGATGGGCGGCAATATCGGGCTGCCGATCTTGGCGCAGAAGCCGCTGCCGGACGGCGGCGTTTACGTGCTGGAGCTCTCGTCCTACCAGATCGATCTGACGCAGAGCCTGGATTGCGATGTCTCGGTTCTCCTCAACGTCACGCCCGATCATCTCGACCGCTACGACGGCATGGATGATTATGCCGCGTCGAAGGCTAGGCTGTTCGCGATGCAGTCACCCGCGCATGTCGCCGTGATCGCGAGAGACGACGACTACACTCGCGCCGTCGCCGGCCAGCTGATCGGCGAGCGGATCCTGGTCTCGGCCGCCGACGTCAAGGATCAGTCGAGCTGGCCGGCGCTGCAGGGCCCGCACAATGCTCAGAACGTCGCCGCGGCCGTCGCCGTCGCCCAGGCGCTCGGGCTTGATGAAGAGGTGATCGCCGCCGCCCTTGCCACCTATCCCGGCCTGCCGCACCGGATGGAGCGGGTTGCGGAGAAGGACGGCGTGCTGTTCGTCAACGATTCGAAAGCGACGAACCCGACATCGACCGCTCCAGCGCTGGCTGCGTATCCGGCGGTGCACTGGATCGTGGGCGGGCTCGCCAAATCGGACGAGCTGGACGCGTGCGCGCCCTATCTCGACCATGTCCGCGCCGCTTACACGATCGGCGAGGCCGGCCCGATGTTCGCCCGGCTGCTGCGCAACAAGATTTCGGTGAGCGAGTGCGAGGTGCTGGAGCAGGCGGTCGGGGCCGCTGCCGCATCGGCGAAGCCCGGGGAGACAGTATTGCTGTCGCCGGCCTGCGCGTCGTTCGACCAGTTCAAGGATTATGAGTCGCGGGGGGAGGCATTCCGCGCTCTTGTGGAGGCGTTGACATGAACATGATGGGGGGCGTTGGGGCGGCCGGGGGGAAGCCGAAGGGAGCCAAGTTCGGCCGATCGGACCGGAGCCCGATCGGGCGCTGGTTCTGGGAGATCGACAGGGTGCTGCTGTTGCTGGTCGCGGTGCTGATCTCGATCGGTCTGATTGCCGTTGCTGCCGCCTCGCCGGCCGGCGCCAACCGCCTGTCGGGCGGCGGCATCGGCTACGCGCCGCTCTACTTCTTCTATCGCCAGTTGGTGTGGATCATGCTCGCGGTGCCGGTCATGATCGCCGTATCGATGCTGCCCAAGGAAACGGCGAGGCGCTTCTGCCTGTTCGGCGCGATCGCTTTCACCGGCCTTCTCTTCCTGGTCCCGATCATCGGGCAGGAAATCAACGGAGCGAAGCGCTGGATCGGCGTCGGCTTTACTCAGTTTCAGCCATCCGAGTTCCTGAAGCCGATGTTCGTGGTCAGCATGGCCTGGCTGCTCTCGCTGCAGGACAAGGACAAGGCGCTGCCGGTGGTGCCGCTGTCCGGGATCTGCACGGGCCTGATCGCGCTCCTGCTCATGCAGCAGCCCAACCTGGGTGAAACGATCATCTTTGCGGGGGCCTGGGTGATGCTGCTGACCCTGGCGGGCGTGCCGATGCGCTTCCTGTTCATCCTCGGCGCATTCGCGATCGGTGGGATGGTGGCCGCCTACTTCCTTTATGATGTCGCAACCGTGCGCATCGACGCATTCCTGTTCGGAGCGTCCGGGGATGTCGACACATACCAGACGGACAGCGCGATGCGGACGCTGACGGCGGGCGGCCTGTTCGGCACCGGGCCGGGCGCGGGCGTCCACAAATTTCGCCTGCCCGAGCCGCAGACCGACTATATCTTCTCCGTCATCGGCGAGGAGTTCGGTCTGATCGCCTGCCTGTCGATCGCCATCATCTACATGACGATCATCGCCCGCGTGCTGGTCAAGTTGCTGCACGAGGAAGACCGGTTCCTGGTGCTCGCGACCGCCGGCCTGGTCGGCCAGTTCGGGCTGCAGGCGGTGATCAACATGTGCGTCAACGTCCAGCTCGCGCCGTCCAAGGGCATGACCTTGCCGTTCATCTCCTACGGCGGCTCGTCGATGGTGGCGCTGTCGATCGGCTTCGGTTTGCTGCTCGCCTTCACCCGCCGCAATCCGTATCTGCACCGCTCGCCTTATGTCGTGAAATGGAGCGCTCGCTGAGATGAGTTTCGGGATTTCGCGCCACTATGTGCTCGCCGCCGGAGGCACTGGCGGACACATGATCCCGGCCCATGCGCTGGCTGAGGAACTGCGTTCGCGCGGTCACCATTGCGCGCTGGTGACCGACGACCGCGGCGCGCGCATTCCCGGCCTGTTCGACGGCGTACCGGTCCACATCCTGCCGGCCGGCCGCTTGAGCGGCGGACCGCTCGGCTGGATACGCGCCCTCAAGAACATCGCGGCGGGGAGGGCGATGGCCTCCCGCATGTATGAGACGTTCCGGCCCTCCGCCGTGATCGGGTTCGGCGGCTATCCGGCTCTCCCGGCGCTGCTGGCTGCCCAGCGGGACGGCATCCCGACGCTGGTGCACGAACAAAATGCGGTGCTCGGCCGGGTCAACCGGCTGATGGCCGCCCGGGTGGACGCGATCGCGACCGCCTATGCGCAGGTCGATCGGCTCGCGCCCAAGCATTCCGGCAAGGCGCACCTTGTCGGCAATCCGGTTCGTGACGAAGTATTGGCGCTTCGTGATCAGGCTTTCCCGCCGCTCACCGAAGACGGCATCTTCCGCCTGCTGGTGACCGGGGGCAGCCAGGGAGCGACCGTGCTGTCGGATGTGGTTCCGGACGGGCTCGCGCTCCTCCCCGAGCATTTCAGACGGCGCCTTCAGGTCACGCAGCAATGCCGGGCCGAGGATATCGAGGAGGTCCGCGCCAAATATGCCAAGCTCGGCATCCCGGCCGATCTCGCCACCTACATGCCCGACCTGCCCGATCGGCTTGCCTGGTCTCACCTCGTGATCGCTCGCGCGGGCGCTTCCACCATCGCTGAACTCACCGCCGCCGGCCGCCCGGCCATCCTGATCCCGCTGCCAACGGCGACCGACAACCACCAGGTCTCGAACGCCCGTGAAATGGCCAAGGCGGGCGGCGCGCGCATGATCCTCCAGAAAAGCTTCACTCCGATCGAGCTAGCCAAGCAGATGCAGAAGCTCGGGCTTGAGCCGGAGGCGCTCGCGCGGGCCGCCGAGCGCGCAAAGGCGGTCGGCCGGCCCGACGCCACCAAGGATCTCGCCAATCTGGTCGAGCGGACCGGCCGCGACCCCGCCGCGGACCACATCGTCGCCGAAGAGGCCGTCCTGCGTCCCGTGCCCCAAGGTGCATATGCATGAAAGGCGTGGGCACCGATATCGGCACGATCCACTTCATCGGGATCGGCGGCATCGGCATGTCCGGCATCGCCGAGGTGATGCATATTCTCGGCTATAAGGTGCAGGGCTCGGACGTAGCCGAAGGCTATGTTGTCGAGGGTCTGCGCAAACAAGGCATCCCCGTCGCGATCGGCCACAAGGCTGACAATCTGGGCGATGCCGCCGTCGTGGTGACCTCGACCGCGATCAAGCGCGGCAATCCGGAAGTGGAATGCGCTTACGAGCGGCGTATCCCCGTTGTCCGGCGAGCGGAAATGCTGGCCGAGCTGATGCGACTGAAGCTGACGATCGCGGTGGCCGGCACGCATGGCAAGACGACCACCACCTCGATGGTGGCGGCGATGCTCGATGCGGGCGGGATCGATCCGACCGTGATCAACGGCGGCATCATCAACGCCTATGGATCCAATGCCCGGCTTGGCTCCAGCGACTGGATGGTGGTCGAGGCCGACGAGAGCGATGGCTCTTTCCTGCGCCTGGACGGTACGATCGCGGTGGTGACGAACATCGATCCTGAGCATCTCGACCATTATGGCTCGTTCGACAAAGCCAAGGACGCCTATGTCGAGTTCGTCGAGAATGTGCCTTTCTACGGCGCGGCCTTGCTGTGCGTCGATCATCCGGAGGTGCAGACGATCATCCCCAGGCTGCGCGACCGGCGGGTGGTGACCTACGGCTTCGCGGCCCAGGCGGACGTGCGCGGCGAGAATGTCACGCCGATACCGGGTGGCAACCGGTTCGATGTGACGCTTCGCGATCGCGCCGGAAGTTTGCGCGCCGTTCAAGGCATCGAACTGCCGATGCCCGGCCGGCACAATGTGCAGAATGCGCTCGCAGCCATTGGAGTCGCGGCCGAGCTAGGCATTCCGGACGACGTGATCGCGCGCGGGTTCGAGCGGTTCGGCGGCGTCAAGCGCCGCTTCACCAAGGTCGGCGAGGTGGAGGGAGTCGCGATCATCGACGATTACGGACACCATCCGGTCGAGATCAAGGCAGTGCTCGCCGCGGCTCGCGAAGGTGCGCGTGGCCGGGTGATCGCCGTCGTGCAGCCTCACCGTTACACGCGTCTTCGCGACCTGATGGACGACTTCCAGGGCGCGTTCAACGATGCCGACATCGTCTATGTCGCCCCGGTCTATGCCGCCGGCGAGGAGCCGATCGAGGGCATCGATGCGGAGGCGCTCGTGGACGGATTGAAGCAGCGCGGGCACCGCGCGGCAAAGACGGTGGACGGGCCGGACGATCTCGCTCGCCAGCTTCGCGATATTGCCGCCCGGGGCGATATGGTGATTTGCCTTGGCGCCGGCGACATCACCAAATGGGCGGCGGGCCTGGCGGACGGCATCCTGCACGCGAGGCTTAACAAGTGAGCCTGCTCGAACTTCCGCGCCTCGAAGGTGCCGCAGAGCGGAACGGCTCGCTTGCCGACTTCATCTGGTTCCGTACCGGCGGGCCGGCCGAGTGGCTGGTGAGGCCGCAGGACGTCGGCGGCCTTTCCTCCTTTCTGCGCGATCTCGATCCGGCGATCCCGGTGATGCCGGTCGGGGTGGGATCGAACCTGATTGTCCGGGACGGCGGCGTCGCGGGCGTCGTGGTGCGATTGCCCAAGAGCTTTGCGCGGGTGACGATCGAACCGGGCAACCGTGTAAGGGCCGGGGCGGGGGCGATGGGGATCACCGTCGCCAGCAAGGCACGAGACGCCGGGATCGCTGCTCTCGAATTCCTGCGCGGGATTCCCGGTACCACCGGCGGCGCCGTGCGGATGAACGCCGGCGCCTATGGCCGCGAAGTGGCTGACATCTTGATCGAGGCGACACTCGTGCTGCGCGACGGCACGGTCGAGACCTGGCCGGCGGCGCGCTTTGGCTACACCTACCGGCATAGCGACACGCCCGAAGGCGCTGTCGTGGTCGAGGCCTTGTTCGAAGGTGTGCCGGGCGATCCGGCCGCGATCGGCGCGGAGATGGACCGTATCGCCGAGGAGCGGGAAGCCAGTCAGCCGTTGCGCAGCCGGACGGGCGGCTCAACCTTCAAGAACCCGCCGGGAAGCAAGGCCTGGCAACTGATCGACGCGGCCGGCTGCCGCGGCTTGCAAATTGGCGACGCACAAGTCTCTGAAAAGCATTGCAACTTCCTGCTTAATTTGGGCAATGCTAGCGCCCACGACATCGAAGCGCTCGGCGAGGAAGTCAGGCGGCGCGTTCGGGCGCATTCGGGTGTCGGCCTGGAATGGGAAATCCAGCGCGTGGGGGTAAACAAGGGTGGCTGAAACGCTGCATATCGCGGTGCTGATGGGCGGCTGGTCGGCCGAGCGCGAGGTGTCGCTCACCTCCGGCGCGGGCGTGGCCGACGCTCTGGAAAGCCTCGGCCACCGCGTCACCCGCATCGACATGGACCGCAACATCGCGCAGGTGCTGGAAGCGGTTCGGCCCGACGTCGTGTTCAACGCGCTGCACGGCACGCCCGGCGAGGACGGCACGGTGCAGGGCCTGATGGACCTGATGGGCATCCGCTATACCCATAGCGGGCTCGAGACTTCGGTGATCGCGATCGACAAGGAGCTCACCAAGATGGTGCTGGTGCCGCACGGCATCCGCATGCCGGAGGGCAAGATCGTGGCGAGCGAGACCCTGTTCGAAGCGGACCCGATCGCGCGCCCTTACGTGTTGAAGCCGGTCAACGAAGGCTCGTCCGTCGGCGTCGCGATCGTCACGGACCACGGCAATCATGGCAATCCGATCGCACGCGGAAGCGCAGGACCATGGAATGAGTTCGAGCGGCTCCTTGCAGAGCCGTTCATCAAGGGCCGCGAGCTCACCGTCGCCGTGCTCGGGGATGAAGCGCTCGCCTTGACCGAGCTGCAGCCGAAGTCCGGCTTCTACGACTATGACGCGAAATACACGGACGGGATGACCGAGCATGTCTGCCCCGCCGCGGTCCCGGACGATGTGCGCGATGCCGCAATGACAATGGCCCTGCAGGCGCATCGACTGCTCGGCTGCAAGGGCGCCTCGCGCTCCGATTTCCGCTGGGATGACGAACAGGGGGTCGCGGGCCTGTACCTGCTGGAGGTCAATACCCAGCCCGGCATGACGCCGCTCAGCCTCGTGCCCGAGCAGGCCAGATATCGTGGGATGAGCTACCCGGAGCTTGTCAGCCGCATTGTGGAGGAAGCCCTGTGACCGCCAAGATCGCCCGCGGCTCGCCCCCGCGTTCTCGACCCAAAGGAAAGGCTCCAGTCCGCGGCGCCTCGCGCAGCAGCGCCAAACCCGGTGCTTTCGATGCGCTGCCTGTCTCCGCGGAGACGGTTCGGCGCGTGAGCTGGTACATCCTGCTCGGCATGATCATTGCCGTCGCGCTGGCCTTGCTGTCCGTTTTCCAGGTTCCGCAACTGGTCGGGACCGCGGCCGGGGAGGCGGTCGGAGAGGCTGGGTTCGCGGTGAAGCGGGTCGAGGTGAAGGGCCTGAACCGCATGGACCCGATCCAGGCTCATTATGTGGCGGCGAGCCAGCAGTCGATGGCGATGCCGTTGGTCGATCTCGAGCTCACCCGCGAGCGCCTGCTGCGGCTCGGCTGGGTGCGCGAGGCGCGCGTTTCCCGTCGCTGGCCGGATACGTTGGTGGTCGACATCGTGGAGCGCACGCCCGCGGCGATCTGGCAGCATAACCAGCAGCTCACCCTTATCGACCGCGACGGTGTTGTGCTCGAGCCCGTCAAGCTCGACGCCATGCCGGACCTGCCGCTGGTAATAGGCCCCGCGGCCAACCAGCACACGACCGATCTGACCCGACTGCTGACTGCCGCGCCGCAGCTGAAGCCGATGCTCGCCGGGGCCACCTGGGTCGGCGGACGCCGTTGGGACTTGCGGTTCCATTCGGGCGAGGTGCTCGCCCTGCCCGAAGGCGAGGAGAGCGCCGAAAAAGCGCTCGTCTATTTCGCGCGGATGGACAAGCTGACGCAGCTGCTTGGTAAAGGCCTGGTCCGGTTCGACATGCGCATTCCCGGCAAGTTCATCGTTCGCGTGTCGAGCGAGCCCGGCAGCGTCGTGCCGGCCGAGTTGGCGCCCCCGCCGCCGCCCAAGCCCGCTCCGGCCCCCGCCAATCAGGGCCCGGTCGATCCGGCGACAGTGATTTGAGCAAGCGTCCCACCTCGTCGCCGGCCCGCCGGCTGGTCACCGCCGTCGATATCGGATCGTCCAAAGTTTCCGCGCTCATCGCGGAGCCGGGCGAGGACGGATCGGTCAAGATTCTGGGCACCGGCCAGCGCGAGAGCCGCGGCGTCAAGCGCGGCCTCGTGGCGGACATGGAGCGGACTGAAAGCGCGATCCGCGAAGCGGTCGAGCAGGCCGAGCGCATTGCCGGGATCAGCGTTGAGCAGGTCTATGTTGGATTTTCGGCGGGCGGCCTGGTCAGCAGCGTCGCCAGCGTCGAGCTCGAGATCGGCGGACGCCGGATCGAGCAGACCGACATCGACCAGCTGCTGACCGTCGGCCAGCAGAGCATGGACGCAGGTGGGCGGATGATCCTGCATGCCCTTCCGGCGCTTTACACGCTGGACGAGCTGCAGGGCGTCAAGAAGCCGCTCGGCCTTCACGCCGGCAAGCTGGCTGTCGACATCCATGTCGTCGCCGCCGAGCCCTCGCCGGTCAAGAATCTCGATCTGTGCGTGCGCTCCGCCCATCTTGGCGTGGAGGCGATCGTCGCCTCGCCGGTCGCCGCGGGAAAATCCTGCCTCAGCGATGAAGAGCGGGAGCTCGGTGTCGCGCTGGTCGAACTTGGCGCGGGTGTGACCAACGTGTCAGTATTCGCCGGCGGCATGCTGGTCGGATTGAAGTCATTGCCAATCGGGGGCGTCGACATCACCGACGACATCGCCTCCGCCTTCGGCACCCGCCGCGCCGAGGCCGAGCGGATGAAATGCTTCTACGGGTCGGCGACCACCTCCCCGCGCGACAATCACGACATGATCGACGTGAATCCGGTCGCATCGGCCGAAGAAGGGGTGGAAGCGATCCGCGTCACCCGCGCGCAGCTGATCGCGGTCATCCGGCAGCGGCTCGAGCATCTGATGGGCGAGATCGCCAACGCGCTGAAGGAGCTCGGTTTCTCAGGACCGTTCGGGCGCCAAGTCGTGCTCACCGGCGGCGGATCCGAGCTGAAGGGGGTCGCCGACTATGCACAAGGCGTGCTCGGCCGCGCGGTCCGCGTCGGGCGCCCCAAGCTGGCCGGCCTGCCCGACGCGCACAGCGGCCCGGCGTTCACGACCCTGGCCGGCTTGGCCCAGTTCGCCGCGTCCAAGGAACTGGACCTGCGCACCCTCAATCCGGCCTCGGCGCCTGCCCCCAAAACGGAGGGCGGCAACGTCGTTTCACGGCTGATCGCGGCTTTCAGGACTCAGTATTAAGAAAAATTACCAAATCATTAACTTTTCGCTGGAGCGGCCGAATCGGCCGTGCAAAAAGAATCCTGAATGGGCCAGTATTGTGGCGTTGCGAGCAGGGGAGAGCGTAACATGAGCATCGATTTCATCCGGCCGGAAGTTGACGAACTTCGGCCCCGGATCAGTGTGATCGGCGTCGGCGGCGCGGGCGGCAACGCCATCGCCAACATGATCAGGAGCGATGTTCAGGGCGTCGATTTCATTGTCGCCAACACCGATGCTCAGGCGCTCAACGCCTCAGACGCCGATCGGCGCATTCAGCTCGGCCTCAAGATCACCCAAGGCCTCGGCGCCGGCTCCCGTCCGGAGATCGGCAAGGCCGCGGCCGAAGAGACGATCAGCGACATCGACAAGGCGCTGGAAGGCGCGCACATGTGCTTCATCGCGGCCGGAATGGGCGGCGGAACCGGCACCGGCGCCGCGCCTGTGATCGCCAAGGCGGCGCGCGATAAGGGCATCCTCACCGTCGGCGTGGTCACCAAGCCGTTCGCGTTCGAAGGCAATCGCCGCGCGCGTTCGGCCGACGCGGGCATCGACGAGCTTCAGCAGCATGTCGACACGCTGATCGTCATCCCGAACCAGAATCTGTTCCGCATCGCGAACCCGAACACGACCTTCAAGGAAGCGTTCCAGATGGCGGACGAGGTCCTTCAGCAGGGCGTGCGCGGCATCACCGACCTGATGGTCATGCCCGGCCTCATCAACCTCGATTTCGCCGACGTCCGCTCGGTGATGGGCGAGATGGGCAAGGCGATGATGGGCACGGGCGAGGCCGAGGGCGACAATCGCGCGATCGAGGCGGCTGAGCAGGCGATCGCCAATCCGCTGCTCGACGGCGTCAGCATGAAGGGTGCCAAGGGCGTCATCATCTCAATCACCGGCGGCGAGGACATGCGCCTGATGGAAGTCGACGAGGCCGCCAACCACATCAAGGAACTGGTCGACCCCGACGCCAACATCATCTGGGGTTCGGCTTTCAACAACAATCTGGAAGGCAAAATCCGGGTATCGGTGGTCGCGACCGGCATCGATGCCGATGCGGTCGCGCAGCCTGCCGCGCCGGCCAAAGTGTTCGCCTTCCCGGGCAACGGCCGCGGCGCCGCCGAGACGGCCAAGGCGCAGCCAGCCGCCGCTCCGGCGCCGATCAAGGTTCCCAGTGCGCCTCCGGTCCAAGCGGCTCCCGCGGTTCAGCCGGCAGGGAAGCTCGCGCCGGTGCTATCAGAGACCTCGACGCCCAACCTGAAGCCGGTGTCGGCAAAGGTTGTTGAGGGTCCCGCGCCCACAATCAGCTTCGACGACGAGGACGAAGGTGGTGACGAGCTGCTGCTCGACACTGGCGATATGGTCGGCACGGAGCAGGCTGTCGCGTCTTCCGGTGGAACCCGCAGCTGGATCGCGGCAGAGGAGGAGCAGGCTCCTCAAGCCGCGCCGAAGCGGGAAGGCGGCACGCTGTTTGAGCGTATGTCCAACATCGCTCGCGGCGCTGCCAAGGCCCAGGTGGACGAGGATCAGCCGGCGTCGAACGGCGGCCGGGATTCGCTCGATATCCCGCGCTTCCTCAATCGCCAGAACAACCAGTAAGCGGCCCAGCTGCTGACGATGCGGGCCCGGCGACCATCTCGCCGGGCCCGTTTTCTTTCCCGCTCCTGCCTTGCATCGCCCGGATGCATTAGGTTCCATTCCGCTAGCTCCGGCCCGCCGTCCTGCCGGACCCGTTCAGCGCAGAGTTCCGCCGCCGGTCATTGCCGATACAGCTCCGCGCAGGCAGCTATGCTCCATGAATCTCAAACAGCTTAAGCGGAATGTCCGGCTTGGCGCAGTCTTGTTGGTGAGCGCGATCGCGTTTGAAGCGGCGGGCGCTCAGGTCGGGCCCGGCGGCTTTGTCGAGGATTCGGGCGCCGCTCTCAACCGGCATCTCAAGGAGCTCGCGGATTCCCCCCGGAGCCTGTCCGCCCTGCTCGGCGCGGCCAAGTCCGCGCTTGATCTCGGCGATGCGCAAGCGGCGGTCACTTTCTATGCGCGGGCGGAGGAAATCGCGCCGCGCGACGGCCGCATAAAGGCGGGGATCGGGGCCGCTTTCCTGGCGATGGAACAGCCTGAGCCCGCGCTCAAGTTCCTCGAAGAAGCGCGCAGCCTGGGCCTTCCCGAAGGCGTGATTGCGGCCGACCGGGGCCTGGCGCATGACCTGCTGGGCGATCCCGTCGCCGCGCAGCGCGACTATGCGATCGCAATGCGGGTCAACGACAATGACGAGGTGCGCCGCCGGCTGGCTCTGTCCCGCGCGATATCGGGTAATCGCGGCGGAGCGCTGGCGGCGATCGAAGATCAGGTGCGCCGCAACAGTCCCGCAGGACGCCGAGTGCGGGCGTTCGTGCTGGCTTTGACAGGCGACACTTCCGGAGCCACCGATGCCGTTCGGGTCGCGATGCCGGCCCAGGCGGCGGCGATGCAGCCGTTCTTCGCGCGCCTGCCCCAGCTCCGTCCGGCAGAGCGCGCCATGGCCGTCCATTTCGGCCGCTTCCCAGGTGACGCGCCGCCGGGACAGATGCCGGCGCCACTGCCGAATTACGCCGCGCTGCCTCCGAACATCATACTGGGCGGGCGGCCCGATCCCAACCAGCCCGCGTTCGCGGGACGCCCTGTAACCTCACCGTCCGCAGCACAGCCATCAGGTGCAGGGCAGGTACCGAGCGGCACCGCCAGGTCCGGCTCGCCACAGCCCTCAGGCGGGGCGCAGGGGACCCGCCTGGCCGCCCGGGCGAACGCGCCCGTCCGGACTCCGACTGCCACCGGCGCCACGGCTCAGACGACCACCAGCTTCCCGCGCATCTCTTCACCGCAGATCGCGGTGAGCACGAGAAGCTCGGGTGCTGTGCAGGGTCCCCCCGATAGCGGGGACCGCCCGACCGCCATCGCGGCCGCGCCAGTACCGAGCAGCTCTGTTGGTCCGGCTTCGCAAGCGCCGGTTCCCGGGATCGCCGGGATCGGGCTTCCTCCTTCCACTTCGGCCTCTCCGCTCCGATCGGCCGATGCCGCGCCGTCCGCACAGGTGCAAACCGGGCTGCCCGGTTCGAACATGCAGTCTTCGCCGCAGCCGGCGCGTCCGGAGCGTCTGGCCGGGCTCGCGAGCGTAGCGGCGACGATCCGGGCGCTCGACGAGCCGTCGGCGCCGGCCGCGTCTCAAGGAGCGCGTACGGACCTTGCCGGGACCCCCTCGACGCCGGCCTCGTCGCCAGCGCAAACCACGACGGGGCCGTCAGCGCCGGCCCCGCAGCAGGTGATTGCGCCGCCTGCGTCTACGCCAGTCACCTCCGAGGCAGGTTCCACACTCCTGGCCAAGCGGACCGAGATGCCGTCGCCCGGAGCGAAGAGCTCGGCCCCTCCGAAACCTGCCCCGCCACGGCGTATCTGGGTTCAGCTCGGCGGCAAGCCAGACGAGGCGGCGCTGAGGGCGGAATTCCAGCGACTCAAGGGGCGGGCGCCGGAGCTGCTTGGCGACAAGGCCGCATGGGTGACGCCGTCCGGCGCGACCAGCAGCCGGCTTCTGGTAGGCCCGTTCAAGACGCAGCAAGATGCCGATCTGTTCGTGGGGTTGCTTGACGACCAAGGCCTGCGCGCCACCGCCTGGACCAGCGCGGAAGGGCAGGAGATCGTGAAGCTGGCCGCCAGGTGAGGCCGCTTGCCCCGTACGCGTCCGATCCGTCCCGTTCGCGTGGGCGCTTGTACAAGCTGGATGAGCAGGAGACCCGCGGGCCGCGCGACGCTTTCCAGCGCGATCGCGACCGGATCATCCACTCCGTCCCGTTCCGACGATTGCGACACAAGACGCAGGTGTTCGTCGCTCCGGACGGCGATCATTTCCGCGTCCGCCTGACCCACAGCCTCGAAGTCGCTCAGATCGGCCGCACCCTGGCGCGGGCGCTTGGGCTGAACGAGGACCTGACGGAGGCGCTGTGCCTCGCCCATGACATTGGCCACCCTCCCTTTGGTCACTCGGGCGAGGATGCGCTCCGGGATGCGATGGCGCCGGCCGGCGGGTTCGATCACAATGCTCACACGCTACGTGTGCTCACTCAGCTGGAGAGCCCGTATCCGCGGCATCACGGGCTCAATCTCAGCTGGGAGACGCTGGAAGGGCTTGCCAAGCATAACGGTCCAGTCGAGCGACCAGGCTGGGCGCTCGCCGAGGTCGATGCGGGATACCCGCTCGACCTTGCAAGCTGGCCGAGCCTGGAGGCGCAGATCGCAGCCATCTCCGATGATATCGCTTACGACAATCATGACATCGACGATGGCTTGCGAGCGGGTCTGTTCACGCTCGACGACCTGCTGGAGGTGCCGTTCGTCGCCCGTCACTGGGATGAAGTCCGCCGCCGATATCCGGACCTGGAGGAGCAGCGACTGCTTCCCGAGCTGATCCGCGACCAGATCGGCCGGATGGTTCGCCACGTGCTGCAGGAGACGGAGCGGCGGGCTGCAGAAGCCGGGGTGCGCATCGCAGACGACGTTCGCGCGGCTGGGAAACCGCTCGCCGGTTTCACGAGTGCCGTCGCGGAGGAGGAGCGGCAGCTTAGAGGCTTCCTCTATGCCAGGATGTATCGTTCGCCGCCGATCCTCGAGATCCAGGCCAAAGCGAAGACTGTCCTCGCCGGATTGTTCGCCGCCTACAAGGCGACGCCCGAGCTCCTGCCGGAACAATGGCGCGTGGAGGGGTACGACGAGCTTGGAGCAACCCGCCGCATCGGAGATTTCATTGCGGGGATGACAGATCGCTATGCGATCGGGCGGTATCGCGAATTGATCGGCCCCGTAGAGCTGCCGGAGGGCTTCTGAGATGCGCGTCGTTCTGATCGGGGGAACAGGTCTCGTCGGCTCCCTGTTCGCCGATCGCTTTCTGGAACGTGAGCGCGGCGAACTGCACGCAATTCTGCGCCGCCCGAGCGACCGGGAGCAGGCGGGCTGGCGCGAACATGTCGCGCCAGTGGCGGAGTGGCCGCGGATCGCCGGCGAGATCGAAGCGCAGGTCGCCATTTCGGCGCTTGGCACGACGATGCGGGCAGCGGGTTCTGAAGCCGCCTTTCGCGCTGTCGATCACGATGCAGTGCTCGCCTTTGCCAAGGGCGCGCAAGCCGCGGGCGCCCGGCAGATGCTGACAGTCTCGTCCGCCGGCGCCGATCGCCACTCCCGCAACTTCTACCTCGGGCTGAAAGGCGAGGTGGAATACGCATTGTCTCATTTCGGCTTCGCTAGGCTCGACGTGTTCCGTCCTGGCCTGCTTCGCGGCCCGCGCGGCGGGAGCGGCGCCTGGCCGAACGGCTCGGAATAGCGGTGAGCCCGCTGACCGACCTATTCATGAAAGGACGCCTGGATCGCTACGCTTCGATAGGTGCCAGCGTGGTAGCCGATGCGATGCTCGCGACGCTGGATGAAAGGGCGGCCGGGGTTCATGCACACGGAAACCGCGAGATCCTGCATCTCGCGCGCCGCTCGGGTCGCGCTTCAATTTGAAGCACCGTTCGTCTAAGCGGCCGGTTCCCTAAACAACAGGACCGGCCTTGACCCTCTACGCCCGTTTTGCCGCGCATCTCGGCGCGGCCCTTGACCAGCTCGAAGCGGAAGGGCAGCTTGCCCCCGGGATCGAGCGGGGCGCGGTCGCGGTCGAGCCGCCGCGCGACGCCTCACATGGCGACCTTGCCACCAACGCGGCGATGGTGCTCGCCAAGCGCGCCGGGACCAATCCGCGCGCGCTCGCCGGCCTTTTGGCGCCCAAGCTGGCCGCGCTGGACGAAGTCGAGAGTGCGGAGATGGCCGGCCCCGGCTTCATCAACATCCGGCTGACGCCTGGCGTGTGGCAGGAGGAACTGCGCACCATTCTCGCCGAGGGGGCCGAGTACGGCCGTTCCCAAGTGGGCGCCGGACAGCGGGTGAACGTCGAATATGTCTCGGCCAACCCGACCGGCCCGATGCATGTCGGGCATTGCCGCGGCGCGGTGGTCGGCGACGCGCTGGCCAGCCTGCTCGAACATGCGGGCTTTGAGGTCACGCGCGAATATTATGTCAACGACGCGGGCGCGCAGGTCGACGTCCTCGCCCGCTCGGCATGGCTGCGTTATCGAGAGGCGCTCGGCGAAGATGTCGGGGAAATTCCGGAAGGTCTCTACCCGGGCGACTATCTCGTGCCGGTCGGCCAGGCGTTCGCGGCCGAGTTCGGCAACGGCTACGCAGCCGCGCCCGAGGCCGAGTGGCTGCCGCTCTTCCGGCAGCGCACGGTCGAGAAGATGCTGGAGCTGATCCGCGACGACCTCGCCCTGCTCGGCATCCACCACGACCTGTTCGCGTCCGAAGCCGAGGTGCAGGCCTCGGGCGCCGCCGATCGCGTTCTTGACACGCTCCGCGCCAAGGAACTGGTCTATCAGGGCGTGCTGGAAGCTCCCAAGGGCGAAACGCCCGAAGATTGGGAACCGGTGGAGCTGACGCTTTTCCGCTCGACGCAGTTCGGCGACGACCAAGACCGACCGATGAAGAAGTCGGACGGAAGCTGGACCTATTTCGGCGCGGACGCCGCCTACCACCTCAGAAAGGCGGAGCAGGCAGACAGCCTCATCAATATCTGGGGCGCGGACCATGCCGGCACGGTCAAGCGCATCCAGGCCGCAGTCACCGCGCTCACCGACGGGCGCGTCGCCCTCGACGTCAAGCTCATCAACATGGTCCGGCTGTTCCGCGCCGGCGAACCGGTCAAGATGTCCAAGCGCTCCGGCAATTTCGCCACGTTGCGCGAAGTGGTCGAGGAAGTCGGCAAGGACGTGGTCCGCTTCATCATGCTGACCAGGCGCGCCGACGCGCCGCTCGACTTTGACTTCGCCAAGGCGGTCGAGGCGTCCAAGGACAATCCCGTCTTCTACGTCCAGTATGCCCATGCGCGCATCTCGTCCTTGCTGCGCAAGGCGGCGGACGAGCAGGTGGACCTGTCGCAGCCTGCCCACCTCGACCTGCTCGACCCAGAGGAGCTGGGGCTGGTCAAGATCGCCGCGCAGTTCCCCCGCACGATCGAGTCCGCCGCCGCCGCGCACGAGCCGCACCGGATCGCTTTCTACCTCAGCGACTTGGCTGCCGCGTTCCACGCTTTGTGGAATCGCGGTAACGACGACCCCTCGCGGCGTTTTCTATTGGCACAGAATCCCGGACTGACACGGGCCCGTCTGGAACTCGGGCTCGCAATAAGGCAAACAATTCGTAACGGCCTTGCTGTTATGGGGGTCGCCGCAGCGGAGGAGATGCACTGATGAGCGACATTCGGGCCGGAAAGGGGTCGACGATCGGCAGCGACGACGATCGCCTGCCGTGGCTGGAGGCCGTCGAGGAAGATGATGATCGCGACGGTCCCTCCGCGGCCAAGTTGATCGCCTTTGTCGTTGTCGGCCTCATCTGCATCGGCCTGATCGTCGGAGGCCTGTTCTGGATGGGCAGCCGCAGCGGCGGCGGCGAAGAGCAGGTGGAGGGTGGCGAACTGATCGCCGCGCCCGCCGAGGATTACAAGGTGAAGCCCGATGAGCCGGGCGGCATGCAGGTCGAAGGCAAGGGCGACACGACCTTCGCGGCCAGCGCCGGTCAGGACCCGAAGGGCACGATCGACATGGGCGCGGTTCCTGAGGAGCCGGTCACCTCCACGCCCAGGCCGCAGCCGCAGCCAGGCCAGGGCCAACCCAAAGCCGGTCGCGAGATCGAGGTTGCCGTTGCGAGCCCCGCGGCGCGCCCGGCTCCGGCGCGCCCGACTGGTCCCGCAGCGGCACCCGCTCCGGCAGCGACGGGCGGCGGGGGGCCCGGCATCCAGCTTGGAGCCTTCTCCAGCCTAGCTTCGGCGAACAGCGCCTGGAAAAACCTTTCGACCCGGTTCAAGTATCTGGAGCCGATGACCCACACGGTCGTACCGGTCCAGAGCGGCGGCAAGACGCTTTACCGCCTGCGCGCAAGCGGCGGCGATGGGAAGGGCGTCTGCGGACGCCTTCGCGTCGCCGGAGAATCCTGCGTCGAGGTGAACTGAGGCGACTGATCAACCCTTGTCGTCGCCCCGGGCTTGACCCGGGGTCCACCTTCTCCTTCAGCGAGCCAAGAGGTGGATGCCGGATCGCACCCGTCCGGCATGACGAGGATCAGAGATGCGGCCTGCGATTTTCGGTTTGTCGGGTGAACAGCTGACGACGGACGAACGCGATTTCTTCCGTGACGTCGATCCAGCCGGCTATATCCTGTTCGGCCGCAATTGCGCCGATCGGGCGCAAGTTCGCGCGCTCACCGACGACCTTCGAGAGCTGAGCGGCCGCGCCGATCTTCCGATCCTGATCGATCAGGAAGGCGGTCATGTCGCAAGATTGAAGCCGCCTGTCTGGCCCGAACTGCCCGGCGCGGCGATCTTCGGTCGCCTTTACAGGCGCGCCCCGATCAGCGCGATCGAGGCGATGCAAGATCACGGCCGTGCAATCGCAGCCCAGCTTCGAGAGGTGGGTGTCTCCGTAAACTGCGCGCCGTTGCTCGACCTCGCGCATCCCGGCGCGCACTCGATCATCGGCGAGCGGTCGCTCGGCGCTTGCCCGATGCAGGTTGCAGCACTCGGCCGAGCCATGCTGGAAGGCATGCGGGCCGGCGGCGTCGTCGGGATCGTCAAGCACATGCCAGGCCATGGCCGCGCGACGGCGGACAGCCATCTCGAGCTGCCGGTCGTGACCGCGTCGGAAGCCGAGATGGAAGACGATCTCGAGCCCTTTCGAAAGCTCGCCTGGGCTCCGATCGGAATGACCGCCCACATCGTCTGCACCGGATGGGATGCGCAAGCCTGCGCCACCCTGTCGCAGGATGTGATTGCGGAGGTGATCCGCGGCCGGATCGGCTTCGACGGCCTGCTCATTTCGGACGATATCGGCATGGGCGCGCTGAGCGGCGGGCTTGCGGAACGGGCGAGCGGTGCGATCGCGGCCGGGTGCGACCTGGTCCTGCATTGCTCCGGCGATCTGGCCGATATGCAATCCGCCGCGGAAGGGCTCGGCGAAATCAGTGAAGCAGCGAGCGCTCGCCTCGACCGCGCGCTGGACTGGGCGGCGGGCGCGAATGAAGGGCAGAGCTTTGACGAGCTCGCCAGCCGCCGCGACCGGCTACTCGCCTACGCATAAACAAGGGAGGGATTCACGTTTTGGCCGCGGTAGCTTAGTCTGCCCCAGTGGAAGCGGATCTGGCCTTTGACGACCCGCCGGCAATCGCAGGCGGCGACCGGCTGACGCTGGACCTGGACGGCTGGGAAGGGCCGCTCGATCTCCTGCTCACCCTCGCTCGTACCCAGAAGGTCGACCTCGCGAAGATCTCGATCCTCGCTCTGGTGGAACAGTATCTCGCCTTCATCGCCGATGCCAAGAAGCTCAAGCTCGAGATCGCGGCCGATTATCTCGTCATGGCGGCGTGGCTGGCATATCTCAAATCCTGCCTGCTCCTGCCGAAGCAGGCGGACATCGAACCTGGCCCGGAGGAGCTGGCGATGCGTCTTCAGCTTCGGCTTCAGCGGTTGGGGGCGATGCGGGAGGCGGGCGCCCGGCTGCTCGCCCGCGACCGGATCGGGCGCGATGTGTTCACACGCGGCGCGCCCGAGGGATTGCGCGTGGTCCGAAAGTCGGCCTGGAACGTCGAATTGTACGAGCTTCTTTCCGCCTACGGCGCGATCCGGGCACGCGCCGAGCCGGCGGTGCACGTGATCGGCCGCCGCCCGGTCATGACGCTGGAGGCCGCGCTGGCGTGGGTGGAGCGCCTGCTCGGCCTGAGTGTCGACTGGTCGGAGCTGCGCTCCTTCCTCCCTGCATCGCAGGATGATGGCTACCGCCGGTCCGCGCTCGCCTCCAGTTTCGTCGCGACGCTCGAACTGGCCCGCCAGGGCAAGCTCCAGCTCGACCAGGCCGACGCGTTCGCGCCCTTGTACATCCGCGCGGCATGAAGGAGCTATCCGACCAACTGCGCGCCATCGAAGCCACGCTGTTCGCCGCGGCCGAGCCGATCAGCGAGGCGGAGATCGCACTTCACGTCGGCGGCGGCGTGGATGTGCGGTCCACCTTGGCCGAACTGGCCGGGCACTATGCGGGGCGAGGCATCAACCTCGTCGAGCGGGGCGGGCGCTGGCACTTTCAGACCGCCCCTGACCTCCGCCACCTCCTCCGCCGCGAGCGGGAAGATGCGCGCAGGCTGTCGCGGGCGGCGGTCGAGACGCTCGCCATCATCGCCTATCACGAGCCGGTCAGCCGCGCCGAGATCGAGGCGATCCGCGGCGTCCAGATCAGCCGCGGGACACTCGACGTGCTGATGGAGGCGGGTTGGGTTCGGCCGGCCGGCCGCCGCGAAGTACCGGGCCGGCCGCTCACCTATGTGACGACGGCTGGCTTCCTCGCCCATTTCGGCCTCGCATCCCGCCGCGACCTGCCCGGCCTTGAAGATCTGAAGCTTGCCGGCCTGCTGGACCCGATCGAGGCTGCGCTGGAGCGGCTCGAACTGGAAAGTGACAGGCAAGAGCACTAGATGAACCTTAAGCTCCCGTCGGGTATTGAACGGGGACAGGTTTGTGGAGAAGCAGCATGGGTGGTCTCAGCCTCTGGCATTGGCTCGTCGTCGGGGTCGTCATCCTGCTCTTGTTCGGCAAGGGACGCTTTTCGGACATGATGGGCGATGTCGCCAAGGGGCTGAAGAGCTTCAAAAAGGGCATGACCGAGGAGGACGAGCATCCGGTCCCGCCGCGCCGGATCGAGGGGGATCGCACCGTCGAGCAGCCGGCAGCATCCCGCGTCGTCGATCCGGTCGAGCGCCGCGAGCCCTGATCGGCCGCTGAGGCCGACGCCTCGAATGTTCGGCATCGATTCAACCGAGCTGCTGGTGGTGGCGATCGTGGCCCTGGTCGTCATCGGCCCCAAGGACTTGCCGAATGTCTTGCGGACGGTCGGCAACTGGGTCGGGCGCGCCCGCGGCATGGCCCGGCACTTCCGGTCCGGCATCGACACGATGATCCGTGAATCCGAACTCGAGGAAATGGAGAAGAAGTGGCGCGCGGAGAATGAGCGTATCATCCGTGAATTCCCGTCCGACCACGACCCCGTCATGCTTGCAGCGCCCGCGCAGGAAAGCGACCCGGCCCCGGCCGCCAAGCCGGGCGAGCAGCCGCTGTCATGAGAGAGCTGGACGAGACCGCCGCTCCATTGATGGATCACCTGATCGAGCTGCGCCGCCGCCTGATGTGGTCGTTCGGAGCCCTGTTCGCTGCGTTTGGCCTATGCTTCTACTTCGCCGACAAGATCCTGAGCTTCCTCGCCCAGCCGCTGATCCGCGCCTTTCCGCCCGGTGAGGGCAAGCTGGTCTACACCAAGCTCTACGAAGCCTTCTTCGTCGAGGTCCGCGTCGCCTTCTTCGCGGCCTTCTTCCTGGCCTTCCCGGTCATTGCCAATCAAATCTGGGCGTTCGTCGCGCCCGGGCTTTATTCCAAGGAGAAGCGCGCCTTCCTCCCCTTCTTGGTCGCCACCCCGATCCTTTTCACGCTCGGCGGCGCGCTCGCTTACTACATCGTGATGCCCAAGGCGTTCGAGTTCTTCCTCGGCTATCAGGGCAATCTGGGCGGCATCCAGCAGGAGGCGCTTCCCGCGATCGGCGATTATCTCTCGCTGGTCATGCACTTCATCCTGGCGTTCGGGATATCTTTCCTGCTGCCGGTGCTGCTGATGCTGCTCGAGCGTGCGGGCGTCGTCACCCGGGACCAGCTCAAGCGCGGCCGGCGCTATGCGATCCTGGGCGCCTTTGTCATCTCGGCGGTTGCTACCCCGCCGGACGTGCTCTCGCAGTTCATGCTCGCGATTCCCCTCATTCTGCTGTACGAATTGTCGCTGATCGCCATCTGGTTCACCGAGCGGCGTCGCGCGCGTGCACCGGCCGGGAGTGAGCTTTTGTAGTGGCAGACGCCGATCCCCGCCGTCCCGGAGTCCATGAGACGGCGCTGTTTTTGGATCGCGGCAACGCCATGCTCGCAGATGCGGAGGCGCCCGAGTGGGCGAACCCGATGCCGGCGCGGGAAGGATGCCGTGTCGTTCCGCTGATCGAAGCGGCGGATATGTTTCCGGCGCTTGAAGAACGAGTGCTGGATGCGAAGCGCTCGGTCTGGCTGTCGTTTCGGATCTTCGATCCCGACACAACCACCCGATCGGAGCGGGCGCGGGAACTCGGGCTGGCAGACTGGTCGGCGCTTATTGCCCACACCGTCAGGCGGGGCGTGGAAGTACGCATCCTGCTTGCGGACTTCGAGCCGGTTCTGGCCGATCATCTGCACGCGGGTTCCTGGCACACATATCTTCGCATCCGGCAAGTCGTCGAGAAGCTGGCGGAAAGCGAGCGGGGTCGCCTCCAGCTGATCGTAATCCAGCATGAAGGCGAGATTGGCTGGTGCTGGCGGCAGCTGCTGCGCCCGCTGCTCCGCCGTCGCATCCGCAACGTGGTCGAGAAGCTGCTTCGGCGCGGCCACAATGATGATGGCGGCTTCGACACCAGGCCTGGCTTGTGGCGCCACCTTGCTTGGGAGGAGGATCGGGCAACCGGGTGGAAGGCTGCGCCGCCGCCGCGTCTTTGGCCTGCGACTTATCATCAGAAATTCGTCGTCATCGACGAACGTCAGGCGATCATCGGCGGTCTCGATCTGGACGAGCGGCGTTGGGACGATCGTCGCCACCGCCAACGCGCCAACGAGACCTGGCACGATATGTCCGCGCTGGTCGAAGGGCCGGCGGTGACCGACGCCGCCCAGCATTTCGCGCGGCTGTGGAATGCCGAATTGCCGCGCTATCGGGAGACCGTGGAGGAGTGGACAAACGGCGCCGCCCGCGCGCTGATGCTCGACCCGTTGGACGACATCGCGCCCGCGACGGAGCTTCAGCCTTGCGTCGGCCAGGCCAAGATCCAGCTTGCCCGAACGCAGTCGAAGCGGAACGACTCTCCGTTCGCCATCGGCCCGAACCACTTCGTGCGCGAACTCAAAGCCGCGCACCGAAACCTGATCAACTCCGCCCGCAAGCTGCTCTACATCGAGGCGCAATTCTTTCGCTCAAAAGACGCAGCCGACTGGATCGAAGCGGCGATGCGTCGCAATCCCGAACTGGAGGTGATCATCCTGATCGCCAATGTTCCGGAAGAGATCGCGTTTGAAGGCCAGACGAAGAACCTGGCCCACCGCCATGGTGAGCACCTGCAAGCTGAAGCGCTCGGGCGCCTCGTGCGCAAGGCGGGTCCGAACCGGATCGGCCTCTTCACCTTGGCCAAGCACGAGGCGGTCCGGCGCAGCGAAGAGAAGTTCGAAGAAACACGAGGCACCGCCTACGGCTCGGGCGTGATCCACATCCATTCCAAGCTGCTCATCGCCGACGATGAGGCTTGCCTGCTCTCCTCGGCCAACATCAACGGGCGCAGCTTCGAGTGGGACACGGAACTGGGCTTCATCTGGCAGGAGAGCGGGGACACGATCGCTCAGTTTCGCGAGCGGCTGTGGTGGCAATTGTTCGGCGGGGCTCTTCCCGAGCCGATGAGCCTCGAAGGCTGGCGCGATGTTGCCCGCTTCAACAGCGGCGTTGAGCCGCATGAGCGCAAGGGTTTCGTCGTCCCTTATCAACTCGGACGGGCGCGGCGCTTTGCGCGGCGTTATTCCTTCATTCCCGACGATCTGGTCTGAAAAGAAGAAAGGCGCCACCAAGCGGTGACGCCCTTCGGAAATCCAGGTGGATCGGTGTGATCAGGTCTTGTTGTCGACCGCGTTCGCGGCGGACTGCACATCCTCGCCGGCGCCGCGGACGGTGTTGCAGGCGGCAAGGGCGAGACTGCCCGAAAGCGCCACAATGGCAATGATCTTACGCACCATAATTCTTCTCCTCACGTCCAGCGCGCTCAGCGAGCGGCTTATAGAAGCACCCCGTAAATGCGTGCGGTCTCCAGTTGGTTCCGAACGCGTCATGAAGGTGAGTTGTTGGTGCGCAAGTTGATCGGTCGCGCGGCTGGCGGTCGACCATCCGCTTCGCCACGGCGCGACACTGCTATTGCGCGACCACAACACTCGCTGAACTGCCCGTCAGGAACAGGCCCCGAAAATGTTGGGCCCGAAAGCGACTACCGGGGGGGGAGGTGGTCGCTTTCGGGCCCATGTTCTGGATAGCGAGAGCGGGGGGGCAAAAGGTCGCTATCCGAGTAGCATAACGTGGAAGGCGGAATCAGGTTCCGGCGCGGCAGTGAATAATTTGGGGCAAGTGAAAGATTCTAAGGCGGGCCGTACGCCCGTTTGAAACTGTTCGCGGCGAACCCGGTTGGTAGGCTTCGAAGGAGTTTGATCAGATGTCAAAACCGCCTCCATCGACGCCGCATTCGGACATAGACGGCGTCCATGCCCATGAGCGGCGCCACACCGACGTCGCGGCCGAGCAGGGCGACAGCGCCGAAACTCTGAAGCGCGCCGCGGCCGACGACAAGGCCCGACCTCTTCATGTTGACGACAAGGAGAATCTTGATGACCGAACGCGATGACGTAGGCCAGGTCTGGGATGCGATCGACCAGCAGCGGATCGCCATGCTGACGGTCGAGGAGGACGGTCGCCTCGTAAGCCGGCCCATGGCGAGCCTCGCGCAACGCGAGGAAGGAAAGATCTACTTCGTGACCCGCACGGACGCCAAGGTGGGAGAGATTGGCGGATCGGCACCCGTTAATGTGGCTTTCAGCGACGAGCACAAGAACACCTACGTTTCTGTTTCGGGCATCGCGCGGACCAGCCAAGACCGGAAGAAGCTGCGCGAACTCTGGTCGATGTTCAGCGAGGCCTGGCTGCCGCAAGGTCCGGACGCGGAGGACGTCGCGTTGATCACCGTTGAACCGGGGGAGGCCAAGCTGTGGGATTCCACCAGCAGCAATCTCGTTTACGCGGCCAAGGTGCTGAAGGCGGTTGCGACGCAACGCCCGCCAAGCGGCGGCACGATCAAGCAGGTAGAGCTGCAGGAAGGCTGAGCGGCCCCGACTGAACTCTGGAGGCTCAGCCGTCGCCGCGGCCGACGATCGCAATTTCGAGCGAGTAGCGGCCCGTTTCCAGATCCTTGGTGAGGACGGAGCGGAGTTGGCGCGACAAGCCCGTGACGATTCGGTCAAACCGCTCGGCGAGCTTCGTGTCGCATTCTATTTTGCCCTGCAGCGCCTCAGACTCGATCGACAACAAGGACGCGTTCGGCCGTACCTGCTCCATCGCAACAGTGACTAAGCGAGCGCCGCAGAACATGGCGAACTCGACCAGCTCGGTGACCAGGAAGGCGACCGAGACGGCTACGTCCTGCGTCGCATAAACAGGCTCCACGGACATCCGGATCTGCATGCTGGCAGCTTCCGCAGGAGCGTTGGCGCGCAGATTGGCGCCCAGTTCGGACAGAAGCGGCTTCAGCGCGACACCGCGATTGTCTTCCAACTCGGCATAATGGTTGCGGTGGACGACCGCCAGCGCGTCGACCCGCCGCTGAATGGAGGCATAAGCGGCCGAAGCGTCGGGGCTCGTGGCCCCTCGAGCGTGCAGATTGAGCAGCGAAGCGACGACTTGCAGGTTGTTCTTCACCCGGTGATGTACTTCGCGGACCAGCCTAATCTGGCGCTCCAGGCCGGCTTCAAGTTCGGCTTCGTGGCGCGATACGGTCTGGGTTACGCGTGCAAAGGCCTGGCCCAGCTCGCCGATCTCGCGAGCCGGGGATGCGCTGGCCGGCAAAGCGAGGTCGCGATCGCCCGGCTGATAGGCCGCGACGGCACGCTGCATGCGCGCCAACGGCTTCAGCAACAGCCGGTCCACGATCAGCCAGCCGATCAGCGCTGCGGCGATCCACATCAAGATCGGCAGAATAATGACAAGAAATTCAACCGGGCTGAGCGCGGCGCGACCGGTGACCATGTTGAGGGTCAAGCGATCGCCCGCTACGGGTTGAGAAAAGGTCAGCTCGCCGCCGAGCGCGCCTTTGCGAACGCCGTCGCGAAGCTGCAAGCGGCGCCCGCCGCCGCTGAGGAAGATGCTGGCGGTCTCGCTCAGCTCCGGCGCTTCCACCAGCGCAGCCAGCTGTTCGCGGTCAACTTCGCCGACGCCCTGCACCGCCCCAGCTGCGTCGATAACGGCAAACCGCAAGGTGCGGCCGTCAGCGGCGATCTCGACACCGGACCGGTCTGCCGGAGGAGCGATGGCCTGATCCACCTGGTAACCAGCCGTTTTGCAGACTGGTAGCCCGCCCGAGAACAGAGCGTATCGACCCGGTAGCTGCTCAGAGGCGGCAATGTTCTGAAGCATAGCGCCGCAACGCGCGGCGTCCTGGACCGGAAGCGCGCCGGTCAGGCTAGCCCCCTTCAGCATCAGCATCCCGCGCCCGATCACGCCGTTTATGCGCTCGGCTTTGAGTTCCAGGCGCGCCCGAACCTCCTCGTAATCTTGCGTGTTGTTCTCGCGGGCGCTTTCGACCGACGCGAGAACCGCGATCAGGCCGAGCGGGAGGAGGCCGAGGCTGAGGAACAACAGCATCTTGGCGCCGGTGGACGCCGTTGTCATGGTGGACGCAATCCAGCCTTGTCGCTCTTGGCTCTCGTCCATCTTAAAACCGCTCAGACCAGTGTTTCACCGCCCGGAGTGCGGCGAGAGGAGCATGAACGCGTTTGCAGTTGCGGTTGCTCCCGACCGGCTCCTTCAGTTCAGCTTGCCAAGCAGGTCGAGCAGATCGTCGGGAATTTGTTCGTTCACAGTCTGCTGGTAGGCTGATCGGAGCGCGCTTCCGAGTTCGGGCGAATCCGACCGCTTTTTGCGTCTGGTAACCCGTGTTCCGGTCATTTCGATTTCCCCGCCGACTTCCGCTCTGGGTCGACGCTCCCCATCCTTTTCACGTGCGAATGTCAAAATTGTCCACCCCTCGCGGATTTGTGAGCCGCGCCCGCTTTTCTCTCGTTCTGACGCCTTGCGCGAGAGCGCTTGAACGCCGCTCGCCGGATGCTCGGAGCCAAGCACGATGAGCGCCGATATGACGCCCGTGCGGGCTTGGAAACAAAAAAGTCCGGCGTTGGTTCCACCCTTTCGAAACGGGCAGTCGGGGGCGTTCCAACTTGGTTTCCACACCTGACCGCGCTCTTGGGGGCGGACTTGCAATGCGTAACGCAGCCGATCACAAGACCGCTTAATTTCGAATAGGAGTCGTAACGATTATGTCGCTCGGTCAGGAACTCGCGCCGCATCTCCCCTTTCTCCGGCGTTATGCCCGTGCCCTGACCGGCAGCCAGGGACATGGCGATGCTTTCGTGCGCGCGACCCTGGAAGCGATCGTGGCCGCCCCCAACGATTTCCCTCGCAACGTCGATCCCCGGCTCGGGCTCTACCGCACCTTCCACGCAATCTGGTCGTCCGCGAACATCGAGGAGGACCTGGACGAGACCGGAGACGACGATGCGCAGGGAATCGCGCAAGCGCGCCTGGCCCGCATCACGCCTTTGTCGCGTCAGGCGTTGCTCCTGACGGCGATGGAGGGCTTCACGCCCGAGGACGCAGGTTATCTGATCGCGGCAGAGCCGGATGAGGTGGAGTCGCTGGTCGCCGAAGCGCTCGCCGAGATCGAGCGCCAGACTCGCGCGGAAGTGCTGATCATCGAAGATGAGCCGATTATCGCAATGGATATCGAAACGATCGTGCGCGATCTCGGCCACAGCGTGACCGGAGTTGCCGTTACGCGCGACGAGGCGGTTTCGCAGGCGATGGCGCGCCGGCCGGGGCTGGTGCTCGCCGACATCCAGCTGGCCGACGACAGCTCCGGCATCGACGCGGTCAAAGACATTCTGGCCGAGTTCCAGGTGCCGGTCATCTTCATCACCGCTTTCCCGGAGCGGCTGCTGACCGGCGAGCGGCCCGAGCCGACCTTCCTCATCACCAAACCGTTTCAGCGGTCAACGGTGAAGGCGGCGATCGCTCAGGCACTCTTCTTCGATCGCGCTACCGTGCCGGCCTGACCGACGGTTCCATTCGTTACGCCAAGGGAACCCCGCCGGAAGGCGGGCGTTGCGGCATCAAGTATCGAAACAGGATTGATTGCATCGATGGTCGAACCGGAATCTCATCTCAACAAGACCGAAGCGCGTGCCGGGACGACGCCACATGTCGCGCGCGTGGTTCTGGTTGTCGGCACGCTCCTCACGATCATCGCGTTCGCGATCATCTTGATTAGCTTCTCCTAACACATACGTTGGCTGGGACGGTTTGGGCCGGCTTATCCCGGCGCCGATCATGATGTTCAAAGCATTTGGGGGCTCGATGGCGGGCGATAAGCCAGCATTGCTCGACGACGAAGCGACCGAACGCGAACCGCCGGTTCCGCTTCCGGATAACGAGTTCAAGGACCAGCTCGCGCAGGTCATCCCGCATCTGCGCGCGTTCGGGCGCTCGCTCTCGGGGAGCCGCGACCTTGCCGACGATCTCGTTCAGGAGACGCTGCTGAAGGCCTGGGCGGCACGAAAGCGCTTCCAAGCCGGTACGAACATGCGGGCGTGGACCTTTATCATTCTTCGCAACCTGTTCCTCTCGCAGATGAGGCGGGCTCGCTTCAAGGGCGAGTGGGACGAGCTGACCGCGTCCAAGCTGCTCGCTGCGCCGGCCAGCCAGGATCGACATGTCGAGCTTGGCGACATGCAGCGAGCACTGATGCATTTGCCGCAGCCGCAGCGGGAGGCTCTGATTCTGGTTGGAGCCGGCGGGTTTGCCTATGAGGAGGCGGCCGAGATCTGCGGCTGCGCCGTTGGCACCATCAAAAGTCGCGTAGCGCGCGGCCGCGTTGCGCTCGAGGCATTGCTCGCGGATGGCAAGCTCCCCTCACGTCGCGATCATGAGACCGATGCGAACAAAACGGCGCTGCAGACGATCATGAGCGAAGTCGACGACCTCAGCCGTGATCGCGACCCGGGTGGTCGCATTTTCGATCAGGATGATCTCGACTGAACTTGTGGGAACTCGCGGCCGCTCAGTCCAGCTTGGCGAGCAGTTCTTCGAACATCTTGAGCGAGCGCAGCTCGCCGTCCATCGCGAAGGCCTCGCGCAAAGCGTTGCCGACCCCGGCGTGAATGGTGGGCGGAGCCACCTTCACAAATCGCCTTGAGGAGGAATGCATCATGGCTTCTCTTCTTGGATTCAGCGTATTCACGCATGTTAGAACGACCGTGCGGCGTTCGGGTTGCAACCGTTGCGCCGCCCGAACGGAACTGATCCGGCTTGTGACATGAGCGCTACAATTGGTGACCAGGCGGTTAAGCGCGCACTAGAACGAGCTCGGCACCATGCGCCTTTCCTGAAGCTTCAGCTCGAAAGGTGCGATCTGGTTCGCAGCGCGCTCGATACGGGTAACCTCGGTCAAGCGATTGAGATCGCGGTGAAATGTGCAGAAGGCACGGCGGATGTAGGGACAGCTTTGCGCAGGGAACGAGCGGCGCTCGCACTTGCGCTTGGGATCGGAGATCTGGCGGGAGCCTTGCCCCTGGAGAGGGTGGTCGAGAGCTTGTCGGACTTCGCCGACCGGGCGTTGGAAGCAGCGCTCGCGGCGGTGATCAGCGGCCGGACACCGGGCGCGGAACCCCGCGGATTCGTGGTGATCGCACTCGGCAAGCACGGCAGCCGCGAACTCAACTACTCGTCCGATATCGACGTGCTCTTCCTCTACGATCCGGCAACCCTGCCGCGGCGAGCGCGTGAAGAAGCCGGGCAGGCGGCAGTGCGGGTCGCGCAGCAGGTGACCGAACTTCTCCAGAAGCGAGATGGTGAGGGCTATGTGTTCCGCGTCGATCTGCGACTGCGCCCCTCCCCCGAGGTGACGCCCATCGCGCTTCCGGCCGACGCTGCCATTTCCCACTATGAATCGAGCGCGCTCCCTTGGGAGCGGGCTGCGTTCATCCGCGCGCGCGTCGCTGCGGGCGACCAGGAACTCGGACGCTATTTCCTGGATGCCATTCACCCGTTCGTCTGGCGCCGATCGCTCGATTTCGGCGCGATCGCCGAGCTCCAGTCGGTCACGGGGCGCATTCGCGACCATTATGCCGAAGGGCAGGGTTTCGGCCCGGGCTACGACGTGAAACGCGGACGCGGCGGCATCCGGGAGATCGAATTCTATGCCCAGATGCATCAGCTCATCCATGGCGGGCGCGAGCCGGCGCTTCGCGAACCTGCGACTCTCCCGGCGCTGACGGCGCTGGCCGAGGCTGGACGTATTCCGCGGGAGGAGGCCGACGACCTGGCGGCCGCGTATCGGCTGCTCCGCACGATCGAGCATCGCCTGCAGATGGTCGACGACCGGCAGACGCATAGCCTTCCCGAGGACGGGCAGGCGCTGGACAATGTCGCCCGGCTGCATGGGCTTGAAACGGGCGAGGAGCTGCTCTCGGTCCTGCGCCCTCACGTAGAGCGCGTGGCCGCAATCTATACGGGGCTCGGGCCGGAAACTCAGACCAGCTTGCCGTTGGCTCGGGACCGGTTGGAGGTGCGCCTTGCCGGGGCCGGATTAACGGACCCGGGCGCGGCGGCGAGCCGGATCGAGGCATGGCGGTCGGGCAAGCCGCGCTCGTTGCGGACGGCGGCGGCGCGCGAGGCGTTCGAAGCGATGCTGCCGGGCCTCGTCGAAGCTTTTGGCGCCGCGCCGGACGGCATGCGGGCGATCAACCGCTTCGATGATCTGGTGATGCGACTGCCAAGCGGGGTCAACTTCTTCCGGTTGCTGGAGGCGCGCCCGGAAATCGGCAAGGTCCTGGCGACCCTGCTGTGCCATGCACCGGCTCTGGCCGATCAGCTCGGCCGCCGGCCGGAGCTGATCGAGGGCCTGATTGACTCCTCGGCATTCACGCCGCCGCCCGCTGTCGAGGAGCTTGTGGCGGATTTTTCCCGCGCGGAACGCGTGGACGAAGACTACGAGCTGGTGCTGGACCGCGTGCGCAGGCGCGTGAACGAACGCCGCTTCGCGCTCGGCGCCCAGCTTGTGCTCGCAAGGACGGATCCGCTGGACGTTGCGGAGGGGTACTCCCGCGTAGCGGAGGCGGCCGTGAATGTGCTGACCGCCGCCGCCGCCGCCGAGTTCGAAAGCGCTCACGGGCGCGTGCCCGGATCGGAGCTGCTGATCCTAGGTCTTGGCCGGCTCGGCGGCGAGGCGCTGACCTATGCCTCCGACCTTGACCTCGTCTACCTGTTCAGCGGCACCCACGAGACCGCCTCGGACGGAGCAAAACCGCTCCGCGCGACCGATTATTTCAATCGCCTGGCGCCCCGGGTCACTGCGGCGTTGAGCGTCGCCACCGCGGCCGGGCCATTGTACGACATCGACACGCGCCTGCGTCCCTCCGGCAAGGACGGATTGCTCGCTATCTCGCTGCCCAGCTTTTCCGACTACCAGCAGCATCAAGCCTGGACCTGGGAGCATATGGCCTTGACCCGCGCTCGTCCCGTCTATGGGTCGGAAGGAGGCCGGGCAGCGCTCGCGCACGTCGTGAGAGACGCGCTCGCCAAGCCGCGCGACCCGGCCAAGGTCACGGCGGACGCGGTCGCAATGCGCCGCGACATGGCACGGCACAAGCCGGCCAGCGGTCCTTTCGACATCAAGCTCGGCGATGGAGGGCTGGTCGATCTGGAGTTCGCGGTCCACACGCTGCAACTGCGCCACGGCATCGCGCTGCATCCCCGACTTGAGGATGCACTCGCCGATCTGGTGGGCGCCGGTCTGGTTTCACCCGAGATTGACCCCGCCTTGCGCCTGCTGACCCGAATGCTGGTCACGTTCCGCCTCGTCTTGCCAAGCTCTGGCGAGCCGCCGCCCGCTTCGCGCCCGCTGGTTGCGCGAGCGTGCGGACTGCCGGACTGGGACAGTCTGCTTGCAGCGCATCGGGAGGCGCGGCAGAGGGTGGCGGATCTGTGGGGCGCGGTCGCCCGAGCCGGCGGAGACTGACATGTTGCAAGAAGGCAATTCGGTTCCGGACGTCAAAATGGAGGGGCCGGAGGGAAAGTCGGTCAGCCCGGCCGATTTCTCCGGGCAGAAACTGGTCGTCTATTTCTACCCCAAGGACGATACGAGCGGCTGCACGAAGGAAGCTCAGGACTTCACTGCTCTGGCCGACCAGTTCACGGCGGCGGGCACGTGGGTGCTTGGCGTTTCAAAGGACAATGCGGCCAAGCACCGCAAGTTCACGGAGAAATATGAGCTGAAGGTTCCGCTCGCGACCGACGTTGACGGCTCAGCATGCGAAGCGTTCGGCGTCTGGGTCGAGAAGTCGATGTACGGCCGCAAATATATGGGGATCGAGCGCGCGACCTTTCTGGTCGACCGGGATGGCGTGGTGAAGCGCGTCTGGCGCAAGGTCAGTGTGCCCGGCCATGCCGAGGAGGTGCTTCGCGCGGCCGAGGAGCTGACTTGAGCCGCGTCGATCAATAGCCTTTCAGGCACACCTTTTGGACGAACAGCTCCCCATCCACGCTGGAAATCTCTGCAACCGCGGGGTTCTTCAGCGGGTCTCCCATCTCGCGCACCACCAGCCGCTCGACCTTGGACGACGGTTTCGCCCTGAGCTGTTTCACGCCTAGTGGACGGCCGAGCCCGTCGGTCGCGGTGATCGTCGCGGTGGCACCCGCGGGGGCGGAATAGTCGATCACGAAGTTGCTGAACTGACCGGTGCAGCCCTCGCCCGCCGCCAGTCGGAAGGCGGCGGCGTCGGTCACCCGAAGTCCGTTCGGCGTCAGCATGTGCTCGCCGGAGGAGATCTGCTGTCCCGCCGAGAAGGTGCGCGCTACCGCCTCGAAGCAGCCCAAGCGCACCGGCTCCTGCCCGATCGAAGCGGCGCCACCTCCCGTTAGATCGGCGCAGGCCGAATAAGGCGCCTTTTCATAAGACCGGTCGTACATCGGCCCGACTACCGCGCAGCCGCTCGCCAGCACGATCATCGGCGCACTCACCAGGTTCTTCGAAACCATAAGCCCCCCACAGCCAGTTTCCGTCGCCACCCTTCCAAATGCCCGGGCGCGACGCAAGCGGCGAGTGAGGGTGTCTAGGCGGTCGCGGTCGCCCAGACCGACGGCGCGGACGAGCGGTTGACGTCCGGAAAGGGGATCATTGCGCGAAACTCGTCGCTGAACACGCCGTCTACCCGGATGCTGAAGGACAGCGCGCCGGTGTGGTCCGCACCATGATATTGATTGACCGTGTCGAACCACGCCGAATGGCCGGCGACGTCGAGCCGTTCGCCCGTTTCAGGGTTCAGCATGTAAAAGGGCTTGTCGAGATTGGTTCGGAACCAGATGAATTCGTGGCACAGTTCCGCGCTGGCATGGTCGCGGTGCGCTGAAACGGCTCGGCCGCTCTCGTCATAGATGATCATCATCCGGGCCGTGCCCTTGAACGGCAGGGTCCCGATGAAATCCATCAGCTCCGGGAATGCCGCGGCTTCGTCGCTCGGCTCCCAAAGCTCCGTCCGGTTCAGATCGTAATAGTCCTCGTCGCGCACCGAGCGGGACAGGTACACCATTCTTGAACCGGGGAGCCTGGGCGCGGCGTCCTTCAGCAGGAAGGGCCCCGTGCAGAATTGCAGATCCCGCGCGGCGTCGATCCGCCATTCGATTCGCTCCCGCACATAGAGGTCCAACGCTCGCAGCCGATCCACATCGATATGGGAATCGAGATCCATGTAGCTCGGGTAGGCAGCGGGAGGGCTCACGAGCGCAGGCCGGCCGTGTCGGTTTCGTAACGTTCGGGGAACCGGAACGGCCCTGTTCCGTTCAGCCGCAACGGAATTAAAAAATATTGGGGCATACTAACCTCTGTTAATTCAAGTGTATAGCGTTCTGAATAGTAGCAAACATCTCAATCGGACATAACCTCTTTCAGGTCGTTCGAACCTCTTGCAAGCCTGCTCCGGGCTGAAGGACAGCTATACGTTGTGACGATAAAAGTTTATGTGAGCGGATTGTATTGCGGTGGCAACCCGCAGCCCGGCGTCGGTATTGTTCGGTCACTTCGGTCCGCCTTTCCCAAGGCGGCATTGATCGGCGTCGAATACTCGAATCGCGTTTCCGGTATTCATTGGGGAGAGCTGGACGATGTCTGGCTCCAGCGTCCGTGGGACGAGCTTGACCTGACCACCTACGCCGATTCCGTGCGGGAGGTGCTCGATTCCGGCGCTTTCTGGATATCGGGAAGCGATCTCGAAGCCATGTGGCTCGCGAGCATCTTCCCCGACGGCCACCGGAATCTTCTCGCGCCGCCGGTGGGGGCGCTGAAGCGGATCACCAAGCCTGCCGTCGAGGCGGCGCAGGGGCTGCCGGTCAAGGTTCCGACCTTTGTCTCGACCGAGCTCAGCGATTGGGATCTTCACGCCTTTTGCCGTCAGCATAATTGGCGCGTGTGGCTGAAGGGTCCCTATTACGATGCCGCGCGCACGCCGAGCTGGGATGTGTTCGAGGCCGCCCGCAACGCACTCTCCAAGGTCTGGTCGACCCAGAAGCTCTACCTCCAGGCGCATGTCAGCGGCTACGAGGAGTCCGTCATGCTGGCCGCCTACCAGGGCGAGCTGCTCGGCGCGGTCAGCATGCGCAAGCGGGACATCACGCCCGAGGGCAAGACCTGGGCGGGCGACGTCACCGAGGTTTCGGATGAGTTCCTTCGGCCGCTGCGCCGAATGGTCAAGGAACTGAACTGGAGCGGCGGCGGCGAGCTGGAAATGGTCCGCGATCCCGCCGGCCAGCTCTGGCTGCTCGAGATGAACCCGCGTTTCCCTGCATGGGTGCATGGCGCGACGCTTGCGGGGCACAACCTGCCGGGTCTGCTCGTCGCAGGCGCGACCGGAGTCGCTCCCAAGCCATCGCTTGCGCATGGCGAGGAGTTCACCCGGGTCGTGCTCGAAGTGCCGGTCCGCAAGGATTACCCGCTGCCGCCTCTCCCCGAGCCCTTTGCCGGCGCGGTTGGGCATTCGATGAAGCATCCGTCGGGCCTGCCTTCGCTCGCCGAGCGGATGCACAAGGCGGAGACCGACCTGATCGAGATCATCAACGACGGTGCGGACGAGCAGCAGGTTGCGCCCGTGCCAGAGTCGATGATGGCGGACCTCAACTCATACGACTTCGCCCAGGTGCAGACGCCGCAATTCCTGTTCATGGATTCGACCGCCGCCGGCCTGTTCAAGGCTGCTTCGGAGCGGGCGCACCGGCTCAGCACCAACCAGGTCGAGGTCATCACCGGCTATTCGATCAAGACCAACCCGGACAAGAGGTTGATCAAGCTGGCGCTCGACAACGGCTTTCTTGCCGAGGCGATCAGCCTGGCCGAAGTGCAATCCGCCCTGGAAGTCGGCTTCCGCGCCGATCAGGTAATTCTTAACGGCCCCGGCAAATGGTGGCCGGAAGGGATGATGCCGAAGGAGCGGATGCACGCGGTCTTCTGTGACAGCGTCGCTGACCTCGATCGCTGCGTCGCCGCGATCAAATCGGGCGAGATGAGCTCGAAGCATGTCGGCATTCGGATCCGCACACCGAACATCAGGTCCCGGTTCGGCATCCCGCTCGACAGCCCCGAGACGTTCGGCAAGCTCGTCGAGGCCGTGAAGCGGCTGCCGACCGACACCGCATTCGGGGTCCACTTTCATATGGCGAGCGCCAATGTCGGCGTCGCGCAATGGTGGCACCTGTTCGAATCGGTCCTGAAATGGTGCCGTGCGATCGAGAAGCTGACCGGGCGCGAGATAGAATTGCTCGACATGGGCGGCGGCTGGTTTCCGGACGATGTTCATGACGGCGATGAGGATCGGTTCGTCAAAGCGGTCGAAACGGTTCGTGCCATGCTCCCTCACGTTCGCCAGATCGCGTCGGAGCCGGGCAAGGCGATGGCTCAGCCCTCCATGGCGCTCGCTATGCGCGTGCTGGAGATCCAGGAGCACGAAGACGATTACGTCGAAGCCGTGGTCGATGGCTCGATCGCCGAGCTACCCATGTACTTCTTCTATCCGCACCGGATGCTGCGACAGTGCGGCCAATCGGGCGAATGGCAGCCGCTGAAGCGCGGCAAGACACACCTCATGGGCCGGCTTTGCATGGAGCACGACATTGTCGCGGCCAATGTCCAGCTCCCGGAAGGGACGCGCGCCGGCGACCTTCTGATCTTTTGCGACGCCGGCGGTTACGACAGGAGCATGTCCTATGTATTTGGCCGCGGCTGAAAAGCGTTCCGATCTGATCATCGATGAGCCGCGCGGGCGCTCCCGCTGCAGCGCAAAATGGCAGGATTTCCCGCACTCCGCGTTGGCCCACCATGCGGAAGGCTGCTGCGATGTCGCGCGGGAGTGGGTGCTTGCGATGGACTTCGCCCAGCTCAATGGCGGCGACCTCGCCAGCGGGCCGCGCTGGATGCGGCAGAAGTATAAGTGGGGTCCGACCTCCTGGCCGATCTACTGGTGTGACGCGGTGTCGCGCGATACTCTCGACTGTGGCGCCCATGCGGCGCTCGCGCACGAGGCGTTCACCGCCCGCGGGCTGACCAGCTTTCCGGCCCAGTTCGTCCAGCAATATACCAAGGATGCGACCAGCCAGTGGCTGAAGAAATGGACGGACGACGACGTCTCGTGCCACTGGATCGACGACGAGGTGATCTACCACGAAGGCGTCGCGCTGCTGATCGACGGCGAAGAGGAGATCAAGCTTTGGGACGCCAGCGCCGGCTGGTGGATCAACCCTCGCCAACAGCCGCAAGGCTATGGCAGCCTGCTTGCGGTGCGCGTGTTCGCGAAGGGTCCGTTCGGCGGCGGCGACGGCCTGCGCTGGGGGGAGCACCGTATCCAGCCCGGGGTGTGGCACGAATTCTGATTCCCTAGCGGGTCCGTTTCGCCCAGGCGGACTGCAGATGATCGATTGGCAGTCCGAGCCGCACGCAGGCCTGGGCAGCAGGGCTGGTGTCCAGCCTGAGCCGCTGCGCAAGGCGGCTGGCGGCTCGGAGCAGTCGCTCCTCGGCCGGTCCCAGGTCCCAGCCTTTCCCGAGCTGGAGCTGCCGACGCGCCCAGGCGGGCAGGATGCTGATCGCCGCTCGAACGAGCATTGGTTGGAGCAGCCGCGCGCCTGGCGGCAGGACCGGCGCCTGCTGCATAATGCCGAGAAACTCGAGAAGAATGGGGGATGCGACCAGTTCCGGCGCCATTGAGTCGAGGATTCTCGCCATGTCCGCTCGGCAAGCCGGCGGCTCCGGCACGCCGTAGAGTCGGCCGGCTTCGACCCCTTCGGCGTAGAAGGCGTCTTGCTCGGTGGCGCTTAGCGGGTGGACGAAGTTCGTGAACCCCTGCAGAAATCCGAACGCGGCGGTGGCGTGTACCCAGGTCAGTAATTCGGGGTCGTTCGCGCTATAAGGGAGACCGCCCGGCGTTGTCCCGCTCACGCCCTCATGCAGGCGAACGATGCGCCCGATCATCGTCTCGGCGACGCTGCGGGGCCCATAGACGGTGACCATAGCGGCCAATCCCGTACGCTGCAGCCGCTCGATCGGCGCGCCGCGAAAGCTGCTGTGAGCCCAAACGCCCTCGCGTACCCGCGGCTCGGCAAGTTCCAGGATCACCGCGGCGATTCCACCCACGAACAGGCTGACGGGATTTCGGAATACCTGCCAGCAGACCGAGTCAGGGCCGGCTAGCGCCGGCTCACCTGGCGGATAGGCGAAATCGACCTTGCCTCCGGCTTCCAGGTAGGACTTAGTCGTGCGCTCGACGAGTCCCTGCAGGCCAAGGGGGAGCTTAAGGGGTCCGTGCCGGCGCATCGGAGCGCGAACGAGCCGCCCGGCCGGGAGGTTGCCGCTGCTTGTCCTACTCTCAGCCGATGGATTAGGGTGCCGCAAGCAAGGGGGAGGAGGACGACATGGTCGGACGCAATTTCTGGGCGGTTCAGCAGGACGGGGGCTGGATCGTGCGCGAGGAGGGACTGCCGGACAGCACGACGAAGCATCCGAGCGAGGACGAGGCCTGGACGGCGGCGAAGGAGCGGGCGGCGGCGCTGCACGGCGAAGCGTTTCTGCAGAACGACATGGGCGAAATCTGCGCCCGCGAGAACTTTCGCGAGCTGCCAAGGGATTTCAGCCCGGTCTAGATTATCAGCATTCCGCATCTTGTGAGCCTTGCCACAGCTCGGCAAGTCAGAGCGTCGCCGCGCGCTCCCGCGCCGCTACCCGGCCGAGCCGCCAGCCCTCGGCAGCGAAGATGACCAGCGCAATCCAGATTGCGCCGAAGCAGATGATGTGAGCGGTCGAAAGACGCTCGCCGAACAGCAGCACCGCCAGCAGGAACTGGATAGACGGGGCGATATATTGGAGGAAGCCGAGCGTGGAGTAAGGCAGTCGCTTGGCCGCCGCGGTAAACAGTAGCAACGGCACTGCGGTGACCGCGCCCGCCAGGACCAGCAAGGCGATCGTGAGGCCGTCCATGCCGAGTCCTCCGCTGCCCGAGCGATTAAGCCACAGGATCCAGCCGAGCGCGATCGGCGTCAGGATCGCCGTCTCGATGGTCAGGCCCTCCAGCGCGTCGACCGGCGACACCTTGCGGATGTAACCGTAGAGGGCGAAGCTGACCGCGAGCGACAAGCTGATCCACAGCCCCTCGCCCGCCCCGAAGGCGAGCACCGCCACGCCGGCCGCGGCCAGCGCCACCGCGAAAGTTCGGGCGGGGCTGAGTCGTTCGCCGAGCAGTGCCACGCCGAGCAGCACGTTGACGAGCGGGTTAAGATAATAGCCGAGGCTGCCTTCCAGCACATGGCCGTTCATCACCGCCCAGACCCAGATCAGCCAGTTCGCTCCGATCAAAGCTGCGGTGACGGTGAGGATACCGAGCATGCGCGAGCTGACGGCCGCGCGCACCGCCGGCCAGCGCTTCCAAAGAACCACCAGGGCCGCGAGGAAAAGCACCGACCAGACGATGCGATGCGCGACGATCTCGGTCGGGCGGACGCTCGCAAGTAGTTTGAAGTAGAGCGGCAGAAAGCCCCACATCAGATAGGCTCCGAGCCCGAACAGGAGCCCGGCCCGGGTGCGGCGATGCTGGTCTTCGGACATGGCGGCGCGCCTAAAGGAGGCTTGTGGCGCTCACAAGGCGGGCTCGACTGAGTTGGCGGATGCGCTAAGCTTCGTCGTTGCTGCAGGAGGAATCGATGCGTTCGGTGTTGGTGATTGGCACGGCGGCTCTGCTCCTTGCCGGCTGCGAAGTGAGCGTGAAGCGGGAAGGCGAGGCGAAGGCGGAGGGCGCGGCTCCGGCCCAAAGCGCGGCGCGGGACGGCGAAATTTCGATCGACACGCCGGGTTTCGACATGAAGCTCGACATTCCGGCGGCGCTGCGATCGCAGATCAGCGGCGACAGCGACATCATCTATCCCGGATCTCAGGTGAACGGCCTCAACGTCACCGCCGACCAGGACAACGGCAAGGGCCGCAGCCAAGTGCAGATGCGATTCACCAGCGCGGACGCGCCGGCCAAGGTGGCCGCCTGGTATCGCGATCCGACCCGCGCCGAGACGCTCGCCGGGGTTTCCGTCCAACAGGAGGGGCCGGGCTTCCGGATCAAAGGCACCGGCAAGGACGGCGGCGATCCGTTCGATCTGCGCCTCTCGGCCGCCCCGGGCGGCGGCACGCAGGCGGAGCTCAATCTCCAAAACCGCAGCTGACGCCCGATGGCGGCGCTGGCCGAGCCCGAAGAGGTGCGCCAGCATCTGATCGCGGCAGCCCGCTCGGGCGCGGCGCTGACCTATTCAGAGCTGCTGGAGCGGCTCGGCTACACCTTCTCCCGGCCCAAGATGCGGGCGCTGTGCGCCATCCTGACGGCTGTCGACGAGGACGCCGAAGCGCGCGGGGAGCCCGAGTTGGCGGTACTCGTCGTGCGGCAAAGCGACGGCATTCCCGGCCAGGGCTGGTGGGTCGCCGGCGGCGCGCGCAGCCGAGGCTATTGTGGGCCGTGGGATGGACCGGAGGCGGATCGCTTCATCAAGGGCGTGCAGGCGGAAAGCTTTGACTTCTGGCAGTCCCGCGCCGGTACAGGTGATTGCGAGACGGGCGATTAACCAGCTTCGCTCACCCATCGCTCGGGGTTTTGCGGCATAGCCTCAGGTGAGGAGCTGTTTGCCATGTCGCCCAAAGCCACACTGTCCCTTGTTACGGTCCTCGCCTTGACGCTCGGCGCCTGCCAGCGGGGCGAGGAGGTCGCCAAGCTCGACAACCAGATCGCGGGGAACGATGCCGATCCCGCCATGACCAGCGCGCTGGAGGATCAGATCCTCGTCGACCCAGCGCTGACCCAGCAATCCAACAAGAACGCGGTGCGTCCGGCCGAAACTCCGATGCAGGCGCAGTATCCTACCGAGAACGGCCCGGCAGGCGCCGCCGAGCAGGCCCGGCTGAGCCTCATGAACGGCGACGGGGCAGGCTGCGGCAATGGCCCCTTCAACTACGATATGGCTTGGGCCAAGCGGCTTCCGGCCGACCTCTCGCTGTATCCGAACGCCCGCGTGACGGAGGCGGCTGGGAATAACGAGCGCGGCTGCTCGATGCGCGTGGTCACCTTCGCCAGCGCGGACAGGCCGGAGCGCGTGCTCGAGTTCTACCGCGGCCGCGCGCTCAACGCCGGCTATTCCGCCGAGCAGCAGCGCCGTGAGGGCGATCACGTGCTGGCCGGCACCAATCCCCGCAACGGCGGCCATTATTACCTGATCGTCACGCCGAAGCCCGCCGGCTCCGAAGTCGCGCTGATCGCCAACAACGGCGCCTGATCCCGCCGCGGGTGGCAAGCGCCCCGGGCGCTCGCTACATGGCGCGGATGAGCGAAGCAGAAGTCCGGCAATTCACCGTCAGCGCAGACGACGACGGCATCCGCCTCGACCGCTGGTTCAAACGCAACCTGCCGGACGCGCGGTTCAACGCCGTTTCGCGCTGGGCGCGGACCGGGCAGCTTCGGATCGACGGCAGGCGCGCGACGCCCGGCGACCGGGTCGAGGCCGGACAGATCATTCGCGTGCCTCCGGCCGAGGGAAAGGAGGAGCGCCCCCGCGCGAAGCCGGAACGGCCTCAGCTCAGCCCCGACGAGATCGCGTTCGTGCGCGACATGGTAATCTACACCGATCCTGCCTGTGTCGTGGTCAACAAGCCGCCAGGCCTGGCCACCCAGGGCGGCACGAAGACCACTGAGCATCTCGACCGGCTGCTGGACGGCCTTCCCGGCGCGGAAGAACAACGGCCCAAGCTCGTTCACCGACTCGACAAAGACACATCCGGCGCGCTGCTGATCGCCCGATCCTCGCGCGCGGCTTCCTACTTTTCAAGATCATTCGCCGGCCGAACCGCGCGCAAGGTTTATTGGGCGCTGGTGGTCGGCGTCCCCGAGATCAGGGACGGCTTCGTCGACCTGCCGATCGGAAAGCAATTCGGCACGGGCGGCGAGAAGATGTGCGTGGACGAGGAGCAGGGCCTGCCGTCCCGCACCCGCTACCGCGTGATCGAGCGCGCCGGCAACCGCGTTGCCTGGGTGGAGCTCCACCCGCACACGGGCCGTACACACCAGCTGCGTGTTCACATGGAGGCGATCGGTCATCCGATCCTGGGCGACGGCAAATATGGCGGGCAGGACGCTTACCTGACCGGCGCGATCAGCCGTAAGCTGCACCTTCACGCCCGGCGCATCCGCATCGATCATCCGGACGGCGATCAGCTCGACGTCACCGCCGACCTGCCCGATCACTTCGCGGCGACCCTGGCGACGCTCGGCTTCGAACTCAGTCAGGGCGACTTGCCGCTTGACGAAGTGAAGTTCTCGGACACGCCGGAGGGTAAGCTTAAGGCCGCCACGGCTGCGGCCAAGGCCCGCCGCAAGGAGCGCAAGGGCGAGCGGCGGAGCAGGGGGAGGGGCTGATGCATCCGAACCCGAAGTTCCGCTGGCAGGATCGGGAGGCGATGGCCGTCTTCGTCCAGCAGGCCGGCTTCGGCACGCTGTTCGCGCAGACGGCGGCTGGTCCGCGTGCGGTCCAAACGCCTGCGCTGCTCGAGGGCGATCGCCTGCGCTTTCACATCGCTCGTGGCAACGCCATCCATCGGCATCTCGCCGCCGGCCCGGCTGAGGCGCTCTACGTGGTCAGTGGCGCCGATGCCTATGTGAGCCCCGACTGGTACGGCATGGCGGATCGCGTCCCCACCTGGAACTATGTCGCGGTCGAGCTGGAAGGCACGGTGCGCTCGCTGGACCGCGCGGGCCTGGTCGAGCAGCTCGACGATCTCAGCGCCGAGCACGAAGCGCGGCTCGCGCCCAAGCGGCCGTGGACCCGCGCCAAGATGAGCGAAGCCCGCTTCGAGGCCCTGCTCGGCGCCATCAGCGGCTTCGAGATGGAGATTGCCGATTGGCGAGGCACCCTCAAGCTCGGGCAGGACAAGCCGGCGCAAGCCAGGGCCGCCGTCGCGGATGCGCTCTCGGAGCGCGGCGACACGCGCATGGCCGCCTTGATGCGGACGGTCGAGTGACGAACCGCCTCGCCATTTTCGATTGCGACGGGACCCTGGTCGATAGCGGCGCCAATATCTGCCTGGCGATGGAGGAGTGCTTCGCCAGGGCTGATCTGCCCGTCCCCGCGCCCGAACGGACGCGGTCCGTGGTGGGGCTGAGCCTGGTGGAGGCGATGCGGGCGATGCTGCCGGGAGCCGAGCCGCAGGTGCATGCTGCGCTGGCCGAGGATTATAAGCACACGTTTCAACGGCTGCGCGGGCGCGGGCTTGTCGAGGAGCCGCTTTACGACGGTGTATCTGAGCTGATCGATGAGCTCGACCGGGGCGATTGGCTGCTCGGAGTGGCGACCGGCAAGTCGGATCGCGGCCTCTCGCTCTGCCTCGATCACCACCGCCTCTCCCACCGCTTCGTGACGCTGCAGACCGCCGACCGGCACCCGTCCAAGCCGCACCCGTCGATGATCGAGACGGCCATGGCCGAAGCAGGCGCCGTACCTGAAACAACGGTGATGATCGGTGACACCAGCTACGACATGGCGATGGCGCGGGCGGCAGGCGTGCTCGGGATCGGGGTGAGCTGGGGCTATCACGCTCGGGAGGAACTTCTCGCGGCCGGTGCGGATTACATTGCCGACCACCCGTCCGAGATCGCCGAACTGGTTAGCAGCCTCAGATGAACCCCGATCCGCCGCGCGTCGACGAGGCCACCTGGCGCAACCGCTTCATCATCATCAACCTGGTCCGGATCGGCGGCACCTTGGTGGTGCTGTTCGGCCTCTTCCTCTGGCACAGCGACTGGTTCCGCTCAGGGGGCGCGGTGGAGATCGGGTTGCCGCTGGCGCTGATCGGCCTGGTCGCCAGTTTCTGGGGTCCGCTCGCCCTGGCCCGCAAGTGGCGCACGCCGCGCCCGTGAAGCGTTTCTACAGGGAAGCCACAGCCGCGCGGACCGAAAGCGGCTGGGAGATCCGGCTCGACGATCGGCCGGTCAAGACGCCCGCGCGCCGGCCGCTGCGGCTACCCACGGCGGCGCTGGCCGAAGCGGTCGCGGATGAGTGGCGCGCGCAGGGGGACAAGGTGGATCCGCGTTCGATGCCGCTGACCGGGCTCGCCAACGCCGCCATCGACCGCATCGCGCCCGACCCGCAGGCCTTCGCGCGCGGGCTTGCAAGCTATGGGGAAAGCGACCTGCTTTGCTATCGCGCGGACGGGCCCGAGCCGCTGGTCCGGCGTCAGGGGGGGGCCTGGGACCCTCTGCTGGCCTGGGCGCGGAACCGGTTCGACATCGACTTCGAAGTGACCACCGGGGTCATCCACTGCCCTCAGCCGGAGCGCACTGTCGAGCAGCTGGCCCGCGCCGTTTCCGCCCGCGACCCGTTCCGGCTAGCCGCGCTGTCGCCGATCGTGACGATCAGCGGCTCGCTGATTATCGCGCTCGCGCTCGATGAGCAGGCAGTCGATCTGGACACCGCCTGGTTGGCCGCGACGGTCGACGAGGCCTGGCAAGCCGAGCAGTGGGGCGAGGACGCGGAAGCGACGGTCCGGATGGAAGCACGGCGCTGGGAATTCGAGGACGCTCACCGCTTCCGCCTCACGCTCGGCTGATCCGCTACTCCCCCTTCAGCTATCAACTGTGTAAGCCGCGCCCATGTTGCGTCTCCTGACGGCCTCAGCCCTTCTCCTTCCCACTGCTGCCCTCGCCCAAGAGGAGATCGTCGTCACCGGCCGCGGGCTGCCGCGCGCGCTCGGCGAGGAGGCTTATGGCGGCGTCGTGATCGGCCGCGAGCGGCTGACCGGCTCCGCCTCCGGCAGGCTCGACGAGATCCTGCGCGAGGTCTCGGGGCTCCAGCTCTTCCGCCGCTCGGATGCGCGCTCGGCCAATCCGACCAGCCAGGGCGTGACCTTGCGGGCGCTGGGCGGCAATGCCTCCAGCCGAGCCTTGCTCATTCTGGACGGGGTGCCGCAGACAGATCCGTTCGGCGGCTGGATCAACTGGCCGGCTTACTATCCCGAGCGTCTCGGCTATGTGCGCGTGGTGCGTGGCGGCGGCACGGGCGCCAGCGGGCCGGGGGCGCTGGCCGGAACCATCGAGCTCGCCAGCGCCGACCCTGCCGATCTGGCCGGTGTCCAGGCGAGCGTCACCGGTGGCAGCCGCGACAGCCTGGACTCGCGCGCCTCATTTGGAGCCGCGCTCGCGGGAGGCTTCCTGACCGCCTCCGCCGCTTACTCGCGCGGCGATGGCTTTGTGCCAGTCATCGAGCGGCAACTCGGACCCGTGGATCGGCGCTCTCCTTACCGGCAGGGCAGTTTGTCGCTGCGTGCAGTCGCGCCGCTCAGCCGGGATCTCGAGCTGCAGGCGAATGCGCTTCTGTTCAGCGACGAGCGCGAGCGCGGCACGGCCTTCACGGCGAACAGCACCACAGGCGCGGATGCCTCGCTGCGGCTGGTCGGCCGCCGCTGGGAGGCGCTGGGCTACGTTCAGACCCGCGATTATCGCAACGACTTCGCCAGCGTGAACGCCTCCCGCACCGCCGTCTTGCAGGCGTCGGAGCAGTACAGCGTTCCGTCGACCGGGCTCGGCGGCCGGATCGAGGTGCGGCCTGCGCTCGGCGAGGGTGTGGAAGTCCGGGTCGGCGCCGACTGGCGTGCGTTACGCGGGCAGACGCGCGAGCGGTTCGCATTCGTGAACGGCGCTGGGACGCGTGGACGGGAAGCGGGCGGTCGCTCGACCACGCTCGGCGGCTTTGCCGAAGCGGCGAGTGAGATCGGCCCGCTCACCATCACGGCGGGAGCCCGGATCGATCACTGGCGGCTGCCCGGCGGCTTCCTGCGCGAGCGGGTGCTCGCCACCGGCGCGACGCTGACGGACACCGCCTTTCGCGAGCGCGCCGGCTGGGAGCCGACAGCTCGCGCCGGCCTCGCCTGGCGGCCCGGCGGAGCGGTTACGCTGCGCGGCGCCGGGTATCTGGGCTGGCGATTGCCGACCCTGAACGAGCTCTACCGGCCGTTCCGCGTCGGTGCCGACGCGACCGCCGCCAACGCGGCGCTCGCGCCCGAGCGGCTGCGCGGTGCGGAGGCGGGTATCGACCACCGTCCGCTCTCGACCGCGCGCGTCGGTGTCACGGTGTTCGCCAGCCGGCTGGAGGGGGCGATCGCGAACGTCACGCTGGGGGCGGGGCCGGGCACTTTCCCCGGCGTCGGCTTCGTCGCGCGCGGCGGCCAGTATCGCCAGCGCGGCAACCTCGACGCGATCGAGGTTCGCGGGATCGAGCTGGATGGCCGGCTGGACCTCGGCGCCTGGTCGCTGTCGGGCGGCTACAGCTTTGCGGATGCAGAGGTGCGGGCAAGCGGGCCGGCTTCGCCCCTGGACCGTCTTCGGCCGGCCCAGACACCTCGTCACCTGCTGTCGGGCACGCTTTCCTGGCGGGGTCTCACAGGTGCCCGGGCCAGCATCACCGGCCGCTATGCCGGAGCCCAGTTCGAGGACGATCTGAACCGGCAGCTTCTGCCCGACGCGCTGACTTTCGACCTGGCGGGCGGGGTTCCGCTGACCGGCAGGCTCAGCCTCGAGGCGCGTGCCGATAACGTCACGGGGGCAAGGGTGGTGGCCGGGATTTCGGGCGATGGGATCGTCGAGCGCGCAACTCCGCGCACCTTCTGGCTCGGTCTGCGCCTCGGCGGCTGAGGTGGCGGTTGCGAGGGAGCCCGGGCCGGGCTCCCTCGACCGCGTTCAGCGCGGCGTGTTGGTGCGGTTGTCGATGTGGACGTCCGGCGCCTTCTTGCGCGGGATCAGGCCGGCCAGGCCGAGCAAGCCAAGCAGTCCCCAGGGGAAATCGTTATCCTCTTGCGGCTGTGGGTCGCCGTAGGATGTGTCAGTGGTGTTCTCGCCGGTCTGCGCGCTGGCGGCGCCGGCGGTCAGGGCGAGGGCAGCGGTGGCTGCGATCAAGGCTTTGCGCATGTTCTGGTCTCCTGATGGGCGCGTCAGCGCCGGTCGTTGTGGTCGGTGCGCCCTGCGCGCCTGAGGCCGAGCAGCCCGGCCAAGCCGAGCAAGCCGAGCCAGTTCAGATCGAAGTCGTCGGTCTGCCCCTCGGACCGCCGCTCCTGCGTTTCGGTGGCCACGCCATTGTCGGCGCCGGTTTGTTGGGCGGGCGCCGCCGTGCCGAGCGCGAGCCCGGCGGCGCACGCGATGCACGCCAATGTTCGTTTCATGTCTGACCCTCCTGTTGCGCCTCCCATGGGAGGCTCGGGTCGGGTCGGAACGGCTCGGGATGCGGGCTCGTTCCCTGCTACACGGCCAGCCCGATCACTTCCTCGAACGGCACCGCCCAGACTTCCTCCCCGCCCTCGTCGAGGATTTCGAGCCGCCGGCCGGGGCGGATGTCGCCGACGCGCAGATCGTGGTCGATGATTTCACGCGCGCTGCGCATGCCGTGGTACCAAGCGGCCTCGGGGTCGGGCAAAGCCACGCCTTCGGGGTCGCTCAAACGGGCCAGGCCATCCTGGAAGTGAAAGAAGTAACGAGGCATGCCTGAAAAACGCGGAGCGTTCCGAGCTGGTTGCGCGGAAAGAACCTCAATGCGGGGTTAAGGACGTTCATGTTGCCGCCGGGCCGCAGTAGCGGCGTCAGGCGCCTCCAAGCTTGCCGAAACGCGCCTCGAACCCGTCCGTGTCGCCGCGGGCGAGATAGCTCGCCTGCTCGACCACGCGGTCGCGCGTCAGACGGCCCTTGAACGGACCGAGCTTGTCCTCCAGCATTGCGATCTCGTTCTCGCCGAGGCCGGCGAGCTGCTCGAAGCGGATGATGCCCTGGTCGGCAAGCTTCTGCGCGAGCTTGGGACCGACACCTTTCAGCAACTGAAGATTGTCAGGGATTTCGGCCGCGCTCGGCAGCTCGGCATGGGCGCGCACGCCAAGCATCTGGCCGGCGACGTCGGCGGCCGCGGCCGCGCCCTGATCGGCGATGCCGCGCCGTTCATTGGTGTCGATTCCGTCGCGGATCGGCCGCGGCCGCGCGGCGGGCGGCGGCGACGTTTCCCGGAGCATGACTGGCGGGCTCGGCGACGGATCAGGTGGATCGAGGTAGGGCCGCGCCTCGCGGTCCACCTCGAGCTTGATGTCGGCGCCGGTGCGGGGCCGCCGGTACAGCCACCAGCCGATCACAAAGCCGATCGCCAGCGCGATGACGAAGAGGATCAGGTTGGCATCGACGACGGTCATCATGGGTCACTCGGTCCTTGGATCATTGAAAGCGGTCAAAGATAGGATTCGCGCTGGCGGCGGCCGAAGAACAGCCAGGCCAGCAGGAGCCCGGCCAGGTAGGGCGGTATGACGAGCAAGATGGTTTCGAGCAGCAGCGGCATCAGCCGCGCCTGGTTGCCCGGGGAAGGAGGCGGCGTTGCCCAGCGGACGTTCGAGATACCTTCGACGCCCGCGACAAGGTCGTTCAGGCCGGGAAGACTGCCCTGACCTTCCCGCTGGAACTCGTTGGCCGGACCGGACAGGGTCGCGTCGCGGGCGAGCGGATCGCGGCTGAGGCGGACATCGATCCCGGGTAGCGCCGCCTTCGCGACTGCGGCGCGCGCTTCGCCTTCGAGCCGGTCGATCAGGCGCGCGCCGCCTCCAAGCGGGCCGTGACTGATCCAGGCCATCAGGATCACCGCCGCTAAACCGACGAAAAACTTCACCAAAGCGGGCATGCGCCACTCCCAGGAGCGTTGGCTCTACTTTGATCTTTCGAGCCGGTCCTGTCCAGCCAGTCGGCAGGTTTCGGGCGAAAAGCGATGCGGCTCGTCGTGCCTCGGGCGACCCTATGGACCCGCCCGCCGGTCCGTGCGCTATGGGCAGCCATGGACTTCGCCTTTGCCGACTTGCTTCCTTTCATCGCCATCGGATTTGCCGCCCAATTGATCGACGGGGCTCTCGGAATGGCCTTCGGCGTGATCTCGAGCACTTTGCTGATCAGCATGGGCGTGCAGCCCAAGGCCGCCTCTGCCGGCGTTCACCTGGTCGAGTGCTTCACCACCGGCGTGTCGGGCGTCAGCCATGCGTTGCACCGCAACATCGACCTCCGGCTGTTCGCCCGGTTGGTGATTCCGGGCGTGATCGGCGGCGTGCTCGGTGCCTACGTTTTGACCCAGATCAGCGCTGAGACCGCGCGCCCGCTGGTACTGGCTTACCTGTCGCTGATCGGTCTTTACCTGATCTGGCGCGGCACAGGCCATCCGCCGCGCGAACGGGATCCCCGCGTGATCGCTCCGATCGGGCTTGTCGGCGGTTTCCTGGACGCGGCGGGAGGGGGCGGCTGGGGCGCTATCGTGACCAGCAATCTGCTGATCCAGGGGGCAACGCCGCGCAAGGTGATCGGGACGGTGAGCGCGGCCGAATTCTTTCTGACCGTCACCATTTCGGCCACTTTCATCGCGGCGCTCGGGTGGGAAGCCTTTACCCACGTCACGGTGGGCCTTCTGATTGGCGGCGTCGTCGCCGCTCCGCTGGGCGCGTTCATGGCCAAGCGCTTGAGGTCAAATCACCTGCTGCTGCTGGTCGGGATCGTGCTCACCGCGACCAGCGCGTACGGCGTCTTTCGCGCGCTGGAGTGAGCCAAAGGACGGGGCGGCGAGCATCGGCCCGCCGCCCCGTCATTTCAGCGCGCCGCCTTACTTGGGCGGGTGCTGGCCGGGATTGAACGGTCCGGCGCCGGGCGAGGGATGCTGGCCGGGGCCGAACTTGTGATCGCTGTTGCCCGGGCCCTTGTCCGAGTTGCCGGGGCCGTCCTTGTTGTCGGCATTGCCCGGCGTCTTGTCCGAATTGCCCGGACCGAAGGAGCCCGGCCGGAAGTTGCCGGTCTTGAAGGCGTTGCCGGGGCCGCTGTTGCCGGGGCCTGCGCCTGGATTGTTGTTGCCCGGATTGTTGTTGCCGGGATTGCCCATGCCGGGATTCTTGTTGCCCGGTCCCGAATTGCCCGGATGCGGCCCGGGGAAGTTGAAGCCGGGCGCCGGGGAATTGCCCGGAGCGGGCGCGGCCAACGCCGCGGCGGGGACGAAGGCCAGACATCCAAGAAGGCAGAAAGCTTTGCTTTTCATGAGTTGCTCCAATGCAGCAGTGAATCCTGCTGGACGGGCAATCCATCAGCACGGCATTTGTTCACCGCTCATTAACCATTCTGAACAGGTTTTTTGGCCGGAGTCCTGTTCGGGACGAAATGGAGTCAAAAACTTTTCGCAAGGCCCAGGCGAAGCCGGTGGCGATCGGCGCGGTAGAAGCCGACGTTCGAAAATGTGCGGTTGAAGCTGTAGCTCAGCGAGGGCGTGATGCCGAGGAAGGCGGGGTTTCGCGTCGCGATGTAGACGCTGCCGAACGCCCGCCAGTCGCGGCGCGGTTGCGGAGAAAGCGTCAGGAAGGGATCGTCGAACAAGACCCGTGTGAGCCCGAGCGAGACGCCGGCGGCCAGATGCTCGCTCAGATAGGCGTTGAACCCGCCATAGCTGCCGAACTCGAAGTTGGAGAAAGGGTCGAACCCGAGCCACTCGCGCCGGCCGTAAAGCGTGATGTTGCCGGACAGGTCCGGTTCGAACACGACCTCGTAGACCAGGTAGGCGCTCGCCTGCTCGCCCTCATAAGCCTCGCCATAACCTGACTCGAAGATGCGCGCGTCGAGGTAGAGCGTCACCCGCTCGTCCGCATCGATCAGGCGCTGGTAGCGGGCGCGAAGGCCAAAGCCCTCGTTCGCGATCAGCCCGCCATATTCGCGCTGGAACAGAGTGGCCTGAACCGCCGCGACCCCGCCTTCGAAGGTGAGTTCTGCACCGGCGGCCAGCAGCAGCGAGATGTCGTCGGCGACCGCATCCTGATAATCGACGATGGAGGCCTCGCCATCTACCGACAGCGCGACCGCTTCGCTGGCCCGCAGCTTGACGCCGCCCGCGGCCGATTTGCCGAACCCGAGGCCCGCCTGGCTCTGGAAGGCGGGATCGAGCTCGACGGGCAGGGTCACGTCGCCGAAATTGACCGGCACCGCGTCGAGGTCGGTGGCGTTGTTGATGTTGCTGTCGGCGATCACGCTGGCATCGACGTTCAGGTACCAGATCGCGCGCTCGGCGCTTTTGGCGCGGCCCTGCCTGACAAGCGCGGCCAGCTCCGGCGACAAGTTCGGGTCCTGCCCGGCGAGCTTATACTGCTCGTCCGCCTCCGCCCGCTTGCCCTGTGCAAGCAGCGCTCTGCCAAGCTCGATCCGGGCGCGCGTATATTCTGGCGCGAGCGCGGCGGCGGCGCGGAAGCGCTGCTCGGCGGTCACAGCGTCGCCGGTCTCCAGCGCGATATAGCCCTGGAGAAAGTTGAACTGCAGCGCATATTCCGGGAAGCTGGCGAGCCGCTCCACCAGCGGCTTTGCCTCCGCGTACCGCCCGGCCAGCACCGCCGCCTCGGCGTCCGCGAGCAATTGCTGCGCCGACTTCTCAGCGACGAGCGCGCCTGCGTCGTAGGGCAGGGCCGGCCCGGTCTGGGCAGTCGCGGCAGGGGCGAGGAGCGCCAGGGCGAGCAGATGCGCGTTCATCCACCCGCCTTAGCAGCCTCTTCTTTCGAGACGGTTGACGCGGGCTCACCGTCCGAGCTTCGCCGCGAGCCACTCCTCGATCGCTCTGAAAGAGGTGCGGCCGGGCGCCGGCCGCTCGCCATTGCCGGTGGCGAAATAACCGATGCCGCGGCCGCGCGCCGGCTCGATCCACAGGCCCGATCGCACGCCATACGCTTCGCCCGCATGGCCCGTCGCCCGCCGGCCGAGTCCGAGCAGGTCGTCCCGGCAGCCAGGCACGGGCAGGCTGTGGGCAGCAAGGCCATAGGCGCAGTAGAAGCCGTCCTCCGTCTTTCCGTTCGCGCCATCGAAGCGCCACTCGGGGTGGAGCATGGTCCGGATGCTCGCCTCACCGAGGAAGCGCTGACCTTTGTGCTTGCCGCGGTTGAGCAGCAGCTGCCCGACCGTCGCGAGGTCCCGCGCGGAGATGCGCAGGCCCCCTTGCGGCGAGAAGAGCGCGCCATTGTCGCCGGGCCGGTAGCCAGCCAGCGCGCAGCTTCCATCCGCCGCCGGCAGGACGGGGCAGGCGGGTTGGCGTCCGCGCAGATCGTCGCGGATTGGCCGCCCGCCGGGCTCGTACAGCACCACGGCCCTTGCCACCGCAGCCTCGCCGCAGGTCGGCCAGTTGAAGCACGCGTCCAGACCCAGGGGCGCGATCACCAGCCGCTGCATCAGCCGGTCGAACCGTTCGCCGGTCGCACGCTCCATCACCGACGCCACCACCGGGAAGTTCAGATTGGCATAGCGGAAATAGGCGGGGCGGGTGCGCCGGATCGAACGCGTTGGAATCGGCCAGCGCCCCGCGCAGCGTCTTGCCGAGCGGAATGGCATAGTCGATCTCGTCCTGAAGCGCCGACCGATGGGAAAGCAGCAGCCGCAGCGTGATCGGCACGTCCGGATAGTTGGGGTGGCGCAGGCGCCAGCCGAGCTGTTCGGACACGTCGGCGTCGAGATCGAGCTGGCCCGCTTCCACCAGCCGCATCACGCCGAGCGCGACCACCAGCTTCGACACGGAGGCGATCCGTACCGGATCGTCGATCGTCAGCTGCCGCCGGGCCGCCCGGTCGGCCAGGCCCGAAGCGCCGCTGCTCCGGACGCCGCTCGCGTCGAAAGCGACCCAGGCATAAGCCACGCTGGACGGTGGCGGGTTGGATGGCGTCGCGCAGCCGCCCAGGGCCAGCGCGACCCCCGCAGAAAGACCTCTCATCGCTGTTCGCGCGCCAGTTCCCGCCAGCCGATATCGCGGCGGAAGAAGCCGGAGGGGAAGTCGATCGCGTCGACGGCCCGGTAGGCGGCCTCGCGCGCCCCCGCGACGCTGGCGCCAAGCGCCGTCACGCCGAGCACCCGCCCGCCATTGGCGGCCAGGGCGCCGCCTCGAACAGCGGTTCCGGCGTGAAAGACCTTCCCTCCGTTCGCCTCCGCCCGCTCCACCCCGCCGATCGGACCGCCCTTTTCAGGCGTGCCCGGATAGCCGGTGGCGGCCATCACGATCGTCAGCGCCGCCCGGTCGGAGAAGCGCGGCGGCTCGGCTTTGTCGAGCCGACCCGCGGCTGCGGCGAGGAGCAGGTCCAGCAGGTCGCTTTCCAGACGCATCATCAGCACCTGGCATTCCGGGTCGCCGAAGCGCGCATTATATTCGATCAGCTTGGGGCCGTCGGCAGTCAGCATCAGGCCGGCGTAGAGCACGCCCGAATAGGGCGTGCCCGCCTCGGCCATCGCCCGCACGGTGGGGCGGACGATCTCGTCCATCACCCGCTTTTCCAGTTGGGGCGTCAACACGGAGGCGGGGCTGTAGGCGCCCATGCCTCCGGTGTTCGGGCCTGTATCGCCGTCGCCCACGCGCTTGTGATCCTGGGCGGAGCCGAAGGGGAGCACCGTGACTCCGTCGGTCAGGGCGAAGAAGCTGACCTCTTCGCCTTCGAGAAACTCCTCGATTACGGCATCGCCCTCAGTCGACGCCAATGCGGCTTCTGCGTCGGCGCGGGTCTCGGCGATGATCACGCCCTTACCGGCGGCAAGCCCGTCCGCCTTGACCACCACCGGTAAGCCAAAGTCGTCCAGCGCCGCTGGGTTACGGGTCCGCACATAGCGCCCCGTGGGAATGGCGGCCCTCGCGCAAAGGTCCTTGGTGAAGCCCTTCGAACCCTCCAATTGCGCGGCGGCCTTGTCGGGGCCGAAGACCGCCACGCCGCCCGCCCTCAGCGCGTCGCCGAGACCCGACACGAGCGGCGCCTCCGGGCCGATCACCACCAGATCGATCCGCTCCCGGGTGCAAAAGCTCAGCACCGCCTGATGATCAACCGGATCGATGTCGACCAGTTCGGCATGTTCCGCTATTCCCGGATTTCCAGGCGCGGCGAACAGCTTGGAAAGCTTCGGCGATTGCGAAAGCTTCCAGGCCAGCGCATGTTCGCGCCCGCCGCCCCCGATGAGCAGAACCTTCATGAACTTGCTTCCTCCAGCCGCAGACGGGCTGTTAGCGACCGAGACAAGGGGCGACAATGCGCCCGCCCAGAGCGTGTCCGAACTCTCCATGTCGCTCAAGCGCACCGTCGAGGACGCGTTCGGCCATGTCCGGGTGCGTGGCGAAATCTCCGGCTTCAAGCGCCACGGCTCGGGCCATTGCTACTTCACCCTGAAGGACGATCGCGCCTGCATGGACGCGGTGATCTGGAAGGGCTGCGCGAACATGCTGCGCTTCCGGCCCGAGGACGGGATCGAGGTGGTCGCGACCGGCAAGCTGACGACCTATCCGGGCCGCTCGAAATATCAGATCGTCGTGGATCGGCTGGAGCTGGCCGGGCAGGGCGCGCTGATGGCGCTGCTCGACAAGCGCCGGCGGGCGCTCGCGGCGGAGGGGCTGTTCGACCCGGATCGCAAGCAGTTGCTGCCGTTTCTGCCGAAGCTGATCGGGGTGATCACCTCGCCGACGGGCGCGGTTATCCGCGACATTCTCCACCGTCTGGCCGATCGGTGCCCGACGCACGTCGTCGTCTGGCCGGTGGCGGTGCAGGGGGAGGGCGCCGCGGCCCAGGTCGCGGCGGCGGTGCGCGGCTTCAACGCGCCAAACTTCTCTGGGTCGCAGCGGCCGGACCTGCTGATTGTGGCCCGCGGCGGCGGCTCGATCGAGGATCTGTGGGCGTTCAACGAGGAGGAGGTGGTCCGCGCCGTGGCGGACTCGGCCATTCCGACCATCTCGGCGGTCGGGCACGAGACCGACACCACCTTGTGCGACTTCGCCGCCGATGTGCGCGCGCCGACGCCGACCGCAGCGGCCGAGCTGGCGGTGCCGGTGCGCAATGACCTGCTCGCCCAGCTGCGCGAACTGGAGCACCGCGCCGGGCGCTGCGCCGCTCGGAAGATCGAGCGCGCGGGCGAGCAGCTTGAAACGACCGCCCGGCGACTGCCGGCGCAGGAGGCCTTGCTTGCGCCCCAGCGGCAACGCTTTGACGACATGTCCGAACGCCTTCCCCGCGCGCTCGGCGCATGCCTTGGCCATGCCCGCGCCGATCTCGGCCAGGCCGCCGGCGCGCTTCGGCCCTCGCTGCTGGATGCCGGGTTGCGGCGGTCGCGCGAGCGGCTCGGGGCGGTTCGGCTCGTTCCGGCATTGGTGACCCGCCGCATCGAGGACGGACGGCGCGCGCTGGACGGCCTGTGGCGGCTCGCGGCCCAGCTCCATCCCGACAAGCCGCTGGAAAAGGGATATGCCCGAGTGGAGGATCGCGAGGGCAAGACCCTGACCTCGGCCGATGCGGCACGGACCGCGGGCAAGCTCCGGCTCGCCTTTGCGGATGGCAAGGTCGACGCAGCGGTCGGCGGGCTTGAGCGCTCCCGCCGCCCCGCCTACATGCCGCCCAAGGCCGAGCAGCCCAAGCTGTTCTGAGGCGCGCGCAGGATGTTGATGTCGAACAAGGGCCGGCTTGCCCGGCTGCACTATCTGGCGGGCACCTACCGGGTGATGAGCCCGGGCGATCATGTCATCTGCGCGGTCACGGGGGCGCGCATACCGCTCGAGGAGCTGCGCTATTGGAGCGTCGCCCGCCAGGAAGCCTATGCCGGCGTCGAAGCTTCCGTCAGGGCAGAACGGGGATGACCCGGATGCTGGGGCTTGCGCTCCTAATCGGGGCGACGGGAACGGCTGCGTTCCAAGCGCCGCAAATTGCCCCGAGCCCGGTTGCGCCCTTCATCCTGCAAGGCAAAGTCGAGCAGGGAGCGCTGGTCCGGGGCGTCGCGCCTTTCGGCGCCGCGCAGGTCACGCTGGACGGGAAGCCGGTTCCGCTTGCGCCCGACCGGCGCTTCGTCATCGGCTTCGATCGCGATGCCCCGCAGAGTGCATTACTCGAAGCCCGCCTCACCGACGGCCGCACCGCGCGGCAAGCCTTGCAGATCCTGCCGCGCTCGTGGCGCATCGAGCATATCAACGTCGCGCGCCGGCCGGCCGGGCCGAGTGAGGAATATCTGCGTCGTCGCGAAGCCGAACTCGCCCGCATCGCCGCCGCACGAGCGGTGGGCGCCGCCAGTGACGGCTGGCGCCAGCCGTTCATCTGGCCTGCTCGTGGCCGGATCAGCGGCCGGTTCGGATCGCAGCGCATCTATCGCGGCGAACCGGCCTCCTTTCATAGCGGCGTCGACGTGGCTTCGGGCGCCGGCGCACCGGTGGTCGCGCCAGCCGACGGCGTGGTCGTTCTCGCCGGCCCGCCCTCCTTCAGCCTGGAAGGCAATCTTCTGATCATCGATCACGGCGGGGGCCTCAACAGCGCCTTTCTCCACCTCGCCAGCCAAGCGGTGCGGGTCGGGCAGACGGTGCGCCAGGGCCAATTGATCGGAACCGTGGGCGCCACCGGCCGAGCCACCGGTCCGCACCTTCACTGGAGCATGAAGTGGCGCGACGCCCGCATCGACCCCCAGGCGCTTGCCGGGGCGATGAGCGGACCATGACGGCGCCCAGCCAGCAATTGCTCGCCCAGGCTGCGGAGGCACGCCGGCGGGGCGACGCGACGGGCGCCAAGCGCCTCCTGGAAGAGTTGGTCGCGGCCGATCCGGCCTGTGCCCCGGCTTACAATTCGCTCGGGCTGATCGCGCTCGGCGGCGGCGATCCGACCGCGGCTGTCGATCATCTTGCGCGGGCCGCGCAACTCAGTCCGCAGGCCCCTCCGGTCTGGCTCAACCTGGCCGAAGCGCATCGCAGTGCAGGCCGCTTTGAAGATGAGATCGCCGCGCTCGATCGGGCGCTCGCCATCGAACCCTATCTGCTGCCGGCCCTGTTCAAGAAGGGGCAAGCCCTGGAGCGGCTGGGCCGCAACACAGACGCGGTGCGGGTTTACCGGGCCATGCTGGCGACGGTGGGGGACCGGACCGACTTGCCGGCACCCGTGCTCCAAGTCCTGGCGCACGCGCGCGAGCGGGTCGAGGCAGCCGACAAGGCCCGTGCGGGTTTACTGTCGGGTTCGCTAGAACAGGTCGTAGCACTGTTTCCTCAGGAGGATCTAAGCCGGGTGCGCGCCTACGCGGACCAGTTGGCAGGCCGGCGAAGGGTGTTCCAGCAGCAGCCCACGGCCGGGCACTTCCCTTATCTCCCGGCGCTCGAATTCTTCCCGCGCACGCATTTCCCGTGGATGGAGACGCTTGAGAACGCGACGGAGGCGATCCGATGCGAACTGATGGCGATTTGGGCAGAGGAGACGGGTTCCCGCCCTTACGTACGTTTCGACGCCTCTGTGCCGGCCAATCAATGGGCCGCGCTCAACCACTCGCCGGCTTGGAGCGCTTATTTCCTATGGGAGAACGGCGAGCCGGTTCAGGAGAATCTTGCTCGTTGCCCGGCAACTGCAGCGGCTGCGCGAGCCCTTCCGTTGCTGGACATACCGGGCAAGGCGCCCACCGTGATGTTCTCTATCCTGAAGCCGCGGACGCGGATTCCGCCGCACACGGGCAGCAGCAATGTCCGGGCCACAGTTCACCTGCCCCTGGTGGTTCCGGAGCGTTGCGGGTTCCGGGTCGGATCGGAAACGCGAGAATGGCGGCCCGGCGAGGCCTGGGTATTTGACGACACCATCGAGCACGAAGCCTGGAACGACAGCAACCAGCCTCGCGCCATCCTGATCCTGGATGTCTGGAACCCGCTTCTTTCCGAACCGGAACGTGCGGCCGTTCGAGCGATCGGTTAGCGCATTCGTCGAACCCGGATCGCCGTCTGGCCATCGATATTGGCGAGGTAGGAGCCCATTGCAGCCTTGCGTATCTTGATGCTGCGGCCTGGCCGGGGCTCAGACGCGAGGCTGCGACTGTCCGCTTGCTCCCACTGCGCGCCATCCGCCAGCGTCAGGATCCAGCGACCATAAGCATTCGGGTATGCCGCCTTGATGGTAGATTCGATCCGGGAGACGCCCTCCTCGGTGTCGCTGTCGTCGCCGAATACCGAAAGGTTCGGCAGCGTCAGACCGAACAGAGTTCGGCGTGTCGTGCGGAGCTGATCGCGATCCACCACCACCAGATCCTTGCGCGCTTCCGCCTGGTCGATCGCGGCCGCAGCGCGGTCGAAACAGGCCAGGCGCGCGGTCGATTCCGCGATCGTCCGGCATCCGGTCAGGTTCTTGAGCAGCGCCGGCCGTTCCTGTTTCGCCGCTTGGCCGATCGCCGGAGCCGGCAGCATGAAACCGGCGGCCAGCGCCGCGACGTAGATCCGCTTCATCATCGACATCCCGCTCCCAATTTCCGGCAAGCTAGATGGAGCTGCCCCAATCTGGCAAGCGCTAGGGCTTTGGCGAGGCCCGCAGCCAGCCAGTGACGGCGTAGCGCCGATTGGGGACGAAAGGCGTCACGTAGCTCACGCTATGCGCCTGGGGGACGGAGAAGATGTTGAGCGCGTTGAAGCGCGGCGCGTAGGCTTCCTCGACATGCCCGTCGGCGCCGTGAAACATCAGCAGCCCGCCCCAGTCGATGCGCCATTCGGGCGTCAGGTTCAGAACATAGGCGGCGACACGATCCTTGCCCGCAACTTCGTCATCATGGACGGTGAGAAAATGGCCGGGGCCGTAAGCGGTGCCTTGCGCGTCCGCGAAGGCGATCTCGGGGCGCCCGGTCACCTGGCGGAAGAAGCCGAGCACTTCGTAGGACGACAGGAAGATCGCCAGTTCAGACAACAAGCTCCCTTCCTTTGCCCGCTCCTGCTCCGGATCGGGCACGCGGATGGTCTCGAACCTGAACTGGAAGCCCTGGCGAGCTGCTTGCCGGACCGCCGTCTCCAGCTGTTCGAGCTGAACCGGGGTGAGTTGTGCTTGCGCCTTGCGCTCGAGCTCGAACAGCTTTTCACCCTGGTTGATGACCAATCGCCAGTCGTCCCGCGCCTTCAGATGCTGCAGCAGGGGATCGCCCCCGTCTGCGTCCAGAAACGAGGGTATATGGAGGCGACCACGCCGGGCGAAGTCCTCGGCAAGCCGCTCACGGTCGAGCCGCGGGTTCAGCGCGAAACGAGATGCTCCCACAGGCCCGGGGCTAAGCTCCCCGCAAGACCTGGTCAAGGACAGCGCTGGGCCCCGGCTTTGTGACCTTTTTGCTACACCGGGATGGTAAGTTCCGTCTGTGCAATGAGCCTGATTGCGTTGCCGCCGCGCTGTGTCCTATTCCCGGTCCTGAAATCGGCTGCTCGGCCGCTTTTGCTGCGTGATGAACAGCTCGGACACGTCCCCCAGCAGAGGGACGGCCGGTGAGGGAGCTTCGACGGCGCGCCGTCAATGTTAGGGGACTTAGAATGCGATCAAATCTTCGGCAGCGGCTATTGACGTCGACTCTGCTCATCAGCTCGCTCGGTATGGTCAGCCCGGCTTGGGCGCAGCCGGCGGACGATGACGTTCAGGAAAGCACGACTTCCCCGGTTCCGGATGCGACCGGAGGAGAGGCGATGCAGAACCAGACCGATAATGCCGAGGAACAGGGCGCCATCGTCGTGACCGGCTCGCGCATTCAGCGGCGCGACCTTACCTCGACCAGTCCGCTCGCGGTTGTGCAGGATGAGGAATTCACCCTTTCCGGCGCCGTCAATGTTGAGCAGGTGCTGAACCAGCTTCCTCAGGTTTATCCGAGCACCGGCGGCTTCTCCAATAATCCGGGCGGCGGCGTCGCGACCCTCGACCTCCGTGGTCTGGGCAACACCCGCACCCTGATCCTGGTCAACGGCCGTCGCTACGTATTCTACGATGTGAACCAGCTGGTCGACGTCAATACCATCCCGCAGTTCCTGATCGACAGCGTTGACGTGGTGACCGGCGGCGCTTCGGCGGTTTACGGATCGGACGCTGTCGGCGGCGTGGTGAACTTCCGTCTCCAGACCGATCTCGAAGGCTTCAAGGCGGGCACTCAGTACTCCATTACCGAGGAAGGCGACGGTCGTCGCTACGGAGCGCACCTGGCGGTCGGCGCCAAGACCGCCGACGGCCGTGGCAGCGTCGTCGCGTTTGGCGAATATTTCAAGCGCGAGCCGATCTTCCAGCTGGACCGCGATTTCTCCCGTTTCTCGACCAGCCAGGCAACAGGCATTGACGTCTGCGTCGACCCGGCGACCGTGAATCCGCGCACGCGCATCGGCACCGTAGTCGGCTCGATTATTCAGACTGGCGCCAACGCAGGCAGCTGCGCCACTGGCGAGCCGGGCTTCGGTGCCGCCGGTTCTGGTACCAACCAGTTCGGCCGTTTCCGTTACACCGGTTCAGCCGGTCCGCGCGGCTTCTTCAATGGAACTGGTGCTCAGTTCGACGTGGCCGGTGGACCCGCACGGCAATTCAGCAGCGTCACGGATGCGTACAACTTCGCTCCCGAAAACTATATCATGGTCCCGCAGGAGCGCTTCCTGCTTGGCGGCTATGGCGAGTTCGAGATCAACGACGCCCTAAACGTGTTCACTGAGGTGACCTACGTCAACAACGTGGTCACCACCGTCCTGGCCGCCACTCCGGTGACGGGCACGTTCGATTTCAATGTCGCCCAGACCTGCCAGTTCATCAACGCGGCGAACTGCGCGCAGCTTCAGGACATCGATGCCAATGAGACTGGGACCAATAAAAACAACGGCATTGTACGTCTGAATACCAACCGCCGCACGCTTGAGGCCAGTTCGCGGTTCAACGAGGACGAGCGCAACGCTTTCCGCGTTCTCGCCGGTTTGAAGGGGGACATCACCGATAATCTGAATTACGAGGCTTACTACCTGTTTGCGCGGACGAGGAACTCACAGCTTCAGACTGGCGGCGTTTCTCGGACGGCGTTCCAGAATGGTCTCAACGGCGTCGGCACTCCAATCAACATCTTCGGGCCCGGCACCTTGACCCCGGCCATGGTGCAGCAAATCACCGTTTCCGCCTCGAACACGGACATCTCGCAGCTTCAGGTTGCGTCCGGTTCGCTCTCCGGCACTTTCGGCAACTTCGGCCTTGGCGCCGAGGACATCGGTTTTGCAGCCGGCGTTGAGTATCGCTCGGTCAGCAGCGAATATCGTCCCGATCCCGTTTCGGGCAGCGGCGACATCATCGGCCCGAACTTCGGACAGGCCACCGCCGGCGGCTACAACGTCAAGGAAGCTTTCGTCGAAATCCGTGTTCCGATCATCGCGGAGCGGCCATTCTTCCATCAGCTTACGCTCGAAGGCGCGTTCCGCTACTCGGATTACTCGCTCTCGGCCGTGGGCGGCGTGGAAACCTATTCCGCGGGCGTGACCTGGGCTCCGATCCGGGACGTCACGCTTCGAGGTCAGTATCAGCGCGCCATCCGCGCGCCCAATGTGTCCGAACTGTTCGGCGGTCAGTCCAACGGCTTCCCGTCTGCGACCGATCCCTGCGCGCAGGCCTCTGCTGCCACCAACGCGACGGTGCGCCAGCTCTGCATTCAGACCGGCGTGCCCGCGGCGCTGGTCGGAAACGAGCTGGTTCAGACGCAGTCGCAGATCGAGGCCCTGTTCGGCGGAAACCCGAACTTGGAGGAAGAGCGGAGCGAGACTTACACGCTCGGCGCGGTGATCCGCCCGTCCTTCATCCCGCGCCTGAACATCGCGATCGACGGCTATGACATCACGGTGGACAATGCGATCAGCGTGTTCGGCGGTGGCCTGAACAACACCTTGGACATCTGCTATAACGTCGTTCAGGATATCAGCAGTCCGTTCTGCCAGACCTTCGTCGGCGCGCGCGATCCGGAAAGCGGCGAGATCACCGATCCGTTCTTTCCCGTCCTTCTGAACGCGAACACGGCGTCGCTTGAAACGCGCGGCATCGATCTTCAGATTGATTATTCGCAGCCGCTTGGGTTCAGCCTGATCGGCGGGGAGGAATCGCGCCTCAACTTCGCCTTCGCCGGAACTTATCTCGACCGGTACAGGTTCCGTCCGTCTCCGCTAACGCCGGATTTGGTCACGGAATGCCGGGGTCGGTTCGGCATCTCGTTCTGCGATGAGCCTTATGCCAAGTTCAAGTGGACGAGCCGGCTGACCCTCATCGACGGACCGGTTACTCTTAGCGGCCGTTGGCGGCACCTCAGCGCCGTTCGTGACGACGACGACGAGACCTTCTACACGGTTGAGCGGATCGGCGCGTACGACCTGTTCGACTTGTCGGCGGCCTTCGACATCGGCGATAACTTCACGCTTGCCATGGGTGTGAACAACATTCTCGACAAGCAGCCGCCGTTGCTCGGCACCAACCAGGAGCAGGCCAATACGTATACGTCGACCTACGACCCGTTGGGCCGCGACTTCTTCGTTTCGGCAAGTATCCGCTTCTAAGAGCAGCTAAGGCGGGCTTTTTTTGGGGCGGTGAGCTTCGGTTCGCCGCCCCTTTCTTTTCCCCACGGGATGGCGAGGGTGCCGTCTCGGCAGCTTTGAACAGCCAAGGTCAGCTCACCGATATGTCGAACGCCGCTGTCAGCCGCTCGCCCGCGGAGAAGGGGCGGGTCCCGTGGAACATGTAGCTTGGGAACAAAGCAAGGCGGCCTGGGGTGGGTTCGATCCGGCGAATTGGCTCGATCGGAACGGGCAGTGCATCAGGGCGGCCGCCGACCTCAAGCCACCCTTCCTGTTCCGTCGCGCCCTTTGGCACGACCAGATAGCAGGCTGACGAGAGCAGGCCGCGGGGGTGGATGTGGGAGATGTGGAAGCCGCCGCCGGTGAGCCGGACCGACCAGGAGCCGTCGAACCGAGGTTGCCGATCGCGATGGCGGAGGAGCGGATGGCGCGGGTCGGTTGGCGGGAGATCGTTCCAGTGGCGATCAACGGCGGCTCGTATGGCGTCTCGGAGCAGTACGACTTCCGGCTCGTCGCGCTCGAACAAGCGGCCGCGCGTTTGCGTCCCCCCACGCAGCGATTGTCCGATCGGGTGGGCGCGGGTGGTGTGGAGACCGCGCAGCCGGTGCGCGATCATGTCGATTTGTTCGGGAGTGAGCTCAAGCGCCCGGGTGCTGACCAGGCCAGGCTGCAGAAGCAGCCACTCCGCGCGCGGATCGCCGGTCAGCCGCCAAAGCAGACCAGTCATGGCCCAGGCGCCGATATCCCAAGGCTCCTCGGCCAGCGCCTGATCGGCGAGTGCGAGCGCTCGCGGATAGTCGCCCGTCCGCACGCGGTGGCGAATTTCCAGAATGCTCCGGCCGCGCATGTCCCGCGGGAGCTCGTCGAACAGCCGGTCCGCGCGGGCCAGCTCGCCCGCTTCGGAAGCATGCATCGCCTCCAGCAGCCGAAGGCTCGGGTCTTCTCCCGACGCCGTTCGTGCTTCCGCTGCGACGTCGGCCGCCCGGCCGGAGAAGCCCGCGGCCGCGAGCGCGGACGCATAGGCCAGCCATAAGGCGCGATTCCGAGGGTGCAGCTTCACCGCCTGCTCGAAATCGCGGGTGAAGCTCTCGCCCTGTCCAGCTTCCCAGCGCATGCGAGCCAGCGATTCCTGGCCCTCGGTCCATGTCGGGTGCCGAGCGACTACGCCGCCGAGCACGTCCGCTGCGCCGGGCCGGCCCTCCGCCTCCAGCGCTTCGGCCAGACCAAGCGAGAGCTCCGGATCGTCGGGCCGCACGGCCAGCGCTCTCCGGTAATGGTCGGAGCCATCAGGATCGCCCCGCTCCATCGCCACCCGGGCCCGTCCATGAAGCGCGGTGACGCGCTTCGGATCGAGGGCCAGAGCGGCGTCGTAAGCGCGCGCCGCCTCGTCCAGCCGGCGGAGCGCGCGAAGAACGGACCCGCGGGCGGAGTGGGCCTTGGCCTCCCCGGGCTGCGCAGCGATGACGGCGTCAAGATCCGCCAGGGCGTCATCGAGGCGGCCGAGCTTCTGGAGGAGGAGAGCGCGATTGTACCGCGCCTCGTGGTGATGGGGGGCGAGCTCGAGCGCGCGGCCGTAGCAGGCGAGGGCGCTCTCCTGCTCACCCAGTTCGGCGAGCAGGTTCGCAAAATTGCTGCTGATCTGCGGGTCGCGCGGCGCCATCGCCAGCGCCCGCTCGAACGCAACGCGGGCGGCGGGGAGATCGCGGCGGCGTTTCTCCACCAGGGCCAGCAGGTGCAGGACGGCCGGGTGAGCGCCGGCGAGGCGCTGCACGTCGAGGAGCTCTGCGCGGGCACGATCGACATGGCCCGCGCCGAAGCTTTGCTGTGCGCGCGCGAACAGGCTGTTGACGTCGATCGCCCTCATGCAGACGATCGATGCCGCTTAGGCCGCTTCAAGTCCAGCCGGCTCCGCAGCCGCCGGCGCGCTGGCGGAACGCAGGGCGAGGCGACCTTCGCCCTCCTCGATCGTGATTGCCTCCCCATCGCTGACCTCGCCGCGAAGCAGCGCATCGGCCAGCGGATCCTGCAGATATTTCTGCACCGCGCGCTTCAGCGGCCGCGCGCCGTAGACCGGATCATAGCCGACGCGGCCGAGCCAGTTGCGGGCGCCTTCGGTGAGCTCAAGGACGATCTTGCGGTCGGCGAGTAGCTTGCCGACACGGGCGACCTGGATGTCGACGATCGGGCCCATATGCTCCTGCGCCAGGCGATGGAACAGGATGATCTCGTCCAGGCGGTTGAGGAACTCAGGCCGGAAGTGGCCGCGCACGACCTCCATCACCTGCGGCTCGACCTTTTCGACTTGCTCGTCGTCGGTCAGGCTCGACAGATACTGGCTGCCGAGGTTCGAGGTCAGGATGATGATCGTGTTGGTGAAATCAACCGTTCGGCCCTGACCGTCGGTCAGGCGGCCATCGTCGAGCACTTGCAGCAGCACGTTGAACACGTCGCCGTGCGCCTTCTCGACCTCGTCGAACAGCACGACCTGGTAGGGGCGGCGGCGGACGGCTTCGGTCAGCACGCCGCCTTCCTCATAACCGACGTATCCGGGAGGCGCGCCGATCAGGCGGGCGACGCTGTGCTTCTCCATGAACTCCGACATGTCGATGCGGACCATCGCGTGCGGGTCGTCGAACAGGAATTCGGCGAGGCTCTTGGTGAGCTCGGTCTTGCCGACGCCAGTCGGGCCGAGGAACAGGAACGAGCCCATTGGCCGGTTCGGGTCCTGCAACCCGGCGCGGGCGCGGCGGATGGCGCGGGAGACCGCTTCGACAGCGGCCCGCTGGCCGATCACGCGACGGCCGAGCTGAGCCTCCATGTTCAGCAGCTTCTCGCGCTCGCCGGCAAGCATCTTGTCGACCGGAATGCCGGTCCAGCGCGAGACGATGCCGGCAATATCTTCGCCGGTCACCTCTTCGCGCAGCATCGCGCCCGCGCCGATCGCTTCGGCTTCGGCGATCTGCCGCTCGAGCTGCGGGATGGTGCCGTAGGCGATCTGGCCCGCCCTGGCCAAGTCGCCCGCCCGCTGCGCCTGGTCGAGTTCGAGCCGGGCGGCGTCGAGTTGCTCCTTGAGCTTGCCCTCCGCCTGCATCTTCTCGCGCTCGCCCTGCCACCGCCCTGTGAGTTCGGCCGATTGCTGCTCGAGGTTGGCGAGTTCCTCTTCAAGCGTGGCGAGCCGATCCTTCGACGCGCGGTCGGTCTCGCGCTTGAGCGCCTCCCGCTCGATCTTGAGCTGGATGATGCGCCGGTCGAGATTCTCGATCTCCTCCGGCTTCGATTCCACCTCCATGCGCAGGCGCGAGGCGGCTTCGTCCATCAGGTCGATCGCCTTGTCGGGCAGGAAGCGGTCGGTGATGTAGCGGTTGCTGAGTGTCGCCGCTGACACGATCGCCCCGTCGGTGATGCGCACGCCGTGGTGGAGCTCGTACTTCTCCTTGAGGCCGCGCAGGATCGAGATCGTGTCCTCGACAGTCGGCTCGCCGACGAAGACGGGCTGGAAGCGCCGCTGCAGCGCCGGGTCCTTTTCGACATGCTTGCGATATTCGTCGAGCGTGGTCGCGCCGATGCAGTGCAGCTCGCCGCGGGCAAGCGCGGGCTTGAGCAGGTTCGACGCGTCCATCGCGCCTTCGCCTTTGCCGGCGCCGATCAACGTGTGCATCTCGTCGATGAACAGGATGATGTCGCCCTCGGCTTGCCTCACCTCGTCGAGGACGCCTTTCAGCCGCTCCTCGAACTCGCCGCGATATTTCGCGCCGGCGATGAGGCTGCCCATGTCGAGCGCCATCAGCCGCCGGTCTTTGAGGCTGTCCGGCACGTCGCCGTTGGCGATGCGCAATGCGAGGCCTTCGGCGATCGCGGTCTTGCCGACGCCGGGCTCGCCGATCAGCACCGGATTGTTCTTGGTGCGGCGGGCGAGGATCTGCACGGTGCGCCTGATCTCCTCGTCGCGGCCGATCACCGGGTCGAGCTTGCCGGCGCGGGCGGCGTCGGTGAGGTCGCGCGCAAACTTCTTGAGGGCGTCGTAGCGGTCCTCGGCGGACTGCGTGTCGGCGGTGCGACCGCCGCGCAGCTGGTTGATCGCGGCGTTGAGCGCGTCAGCCTTGAGGCCCGAATCGGCGAGCGCCTTGCCGGCGCTGGTCGTGGTGGCGAGGGTAAGCGCAATCAGCATCCGCTCGACGGTGACGTAGCTGTCGCCTGCCTTGGTCGCGATCTGCTCCGCAGAGTCGAGCACCCGCAAGGTCTCCCCATCCAGACCCGGCGCCTGCGTGGCGCCGCTCCCCGATACCGCGGGCACCTTGGCGAGCGCCTCGTCCGTCTCCCGCCGCGCCGCTTCCGCGCTGCCTCCCGCTCGGGTGATAAGGCCGGCGGCCATGCCCTGCTCGTCCTCGAGCAGAGCCTTCAAAAGGTGGATCGGCTGAATGCGCTGGTGGTTGTTGCGGACGGCGACGGTCTGCGCCGATTGCAGAAAGCCACGCGCCCGCTCCGTGAATTTTTCGAGATTCATATACCCCTGTCTCTCCTTCGAAGGAGCATGTAGTGTTGTATTTGTGCAACACAAGAGGTGATCACGCCCCCGGAAGTTTGCAGTTGGACCCGGCGCGTCGGCGGGGGAGATGCTTTTCTGCCGAGCGCCCCAAACTCAGTTTCCGCTACGTCGACCGTGCAGTTCCCGCGCGCCGCGGTGCAGGGTGAGGTGGTTCACATCGCCTTCCTCCCGGTGGAAGACGACCCGGAAACCGGCGGCGTCGACGCGGAATTCCGTTTCCGAGACCGGGCGCATGGGCAGCGGCGGCTGGCCGGCAGGCGCGATCGTGAGCGAGCCGTTTTCGGCCAATGCGACCGTCACGACCGGACCTTCCGTTGCATAGGTGCCGACATAGGATTGCAGCACCGCCGCAGCGATCGCCAGCGGCGGCGTGGGCGGCCCGGCGCGAACGGCCCGCTCCGGCTGGGCAGCGCTCACTTCGTGCACCTCCAGCAAATGGGCGCCGTTCGCCTGACGCACAAACCTGACCCAGGTCAGCACGTCCGGTCCGAAAAAGAACCGGTCGTCGCCGCCAGGCAGAGCCTCCATCTGGTTCTCGCCGCGCATCATGTAGAACTTGCCGTCGCGGCCGAAGAACTCGAACGCGCCGCCACTGGCCAGCCTGTAGCTCCCGAACAGCGGCTCCACCTGGACAATGGGCACATCTGCGCGGGTGAAGGACGGAAAAGGCTCGCCCAGGGCGATCGCGGCCAGCCGCCGGGTGAGCGTACTCGGGTCCGTGGCCGGATCGTCGCTGTTTGCAAGCACCGCGACAAACAGATCCTCCGAGGGAAGATAGATGCTGTCCGTGTCGATGCCACGGCCCGATCCGCCATGGACCAGGGCCTTGCGCCCGCGAAGCTCCTGCAGGCGGAGCCCGAAGCCGTAAGGCTGGGTCGACCCGTCGGCCAGTCGCGCCGGTTGGATCATCTCGCGGTACAAGTCAGCCGTCACCACCCGGCCGCCGTGGAGCGCATCCGCCCACTTCGCCAGGTCGCGCGCGCTGCCGACCAGACCGCCAGCGGCATGGGCGACGCTCATGTGGACGCCCCGCGCAGGAAGTTGCTGCCCGCCTTGCAAGCTGTACCCGCGCGCCCTGGCCGGATCGGACTCGCCAGTCGCCGCATAGGTGAGCGACTTCAGCCCCAGCGGCCGCGCGATCCGGTCGGAGATCGCCTCGTGCCAGGCCGTGCCGGTGACATGTTCGATGATCGCACCGAGCACGACGTAACCGCCATTATTATATTCCCAGCGGTGACCGGGCTCCGACGGGGAGGGGCGGCTTCGGGTGACGGCGAGGAGGTCCGCAGTGCTGTTGGGCCGCATTGTCGGCTCACTGCCCATGAAGCCGGGGATCTTGCTGAAATCCTGGATGCCCGAGCTGTGGTTGAGCAGTTGCCCGATGGTGGCGCTACCCCCCGGCTGCGGGAAATCGGGGAAGAAACGGGAGATCGGATTGTCCAAACCGATCTTGCCTTCGGCCACCAGCTGGAGGACGGTCGCGGCGGTAAACTGCTTGACTATGGACCCGAGCTTGAACGCGGTGTCGGGCGTAATCGGCAGCCTCGTCTCGAGATCGGCGAGCCCGCGTCCGGAGCTGTAAAGCGTGCGCCCGCCGCGCGTGACGATCACCGCCGCTCCAGGACCGTCCGCCGGAAAGGAAGCGGTAAGAAGGGCCTCGGCTGCGGACTTGAAACTGGTCGGCGCGGGAGTCTCCGCCCGGGCGGTTCCTGGCCCGGAGGTCATCATGATCGGCATCGCGCAGGCAGCGGCATAGACAGCGACTTTCAGAGACTTCGTCACGCTCATTTGCAAGCACTCCCTCGTGCGCGATTCAGGACTTTGGCCTAGGGGCGCGCGTTGCAGGGTTGATGCCGCGGGTAAGGAGAATTCGTGCAGAGCCTCAGCGCGATCCTGGATCAAGTCCGGGGCAGCGAGGGAGAAAGCGCCGTTCCTGGGTGGTCGATGCGCTTACCGCGCCCGTGTCGCCCTCGGCTGGCTTCCGCCCACCGCCTGTCCGAAGAAGCTGTCAGCGTACCAGCGCGGCGCTTCCGGCGCGTTGGCGATCTCGTTTGCGATCAGGTAGTTGATGCGGGCGAACTTGGCGGCGGCGTTCCAGTCAAAGGGGAGGTCGGTCTGGTCGCTCGGTTTGTGATAGTGGGTGGCGAGGAAGTCGCGGAACTTGGCGCCGCCTTCGGCGCCGAAGCCGGTCATCAGGAACACGGACGGAACGCCCGCCTGCACGAAGCGGTAATGGTCGGAGCGGGTGAACAGATTCTCCTGCGGCAGCGGATCGGGCGAGAGCTTGACGTTGGCCTGGCCGACGGCGCGGGCGACGATCGGGCCGAGGGTGGAATGATCCGCCCCGAATGCGATCACGTCCTGGAAGTCGTAGAGCAGAACCGGCATGTCGAGATTGACGACGCCGACCACCTTGCCGTTGCCCACCACCGGATGGCGCGCGAGATATTCCGAGCCGAGCAGGCCGTCTTCCTCCGCCGTCACCGCGGCGAACAGGATCGAGCGCTTGGGCCGGGTGCCGGACGCGGCCATGGCGCGCGCGACCTCGAGCAAAGTGGCGGTGCCGGTCGCATTGTCCATCGCGCCATTGTAGATCTTGTCGCCCTGGAGATCGGGGTCGACGCCTTCATGGTCGAGATGGGCCATCAGCACGACATATTCGTTGGCAAGCTGCGGGTCCGAGCCGGGCATGACGGCGAGGACGTTGGGGCTGGAGATGCGGCTGATCTCGCTCTGCCGCTCGATCTTCACGGTCGGTTTCAGCGTAAAGCCCTTCGGCTTGCCGCCTTCGAGTGCCGCCTCATCGAGGATCGCGGAAAGCGATCGGCGCGACCCGGCGAACAGCGCCTCGGCGGCGGCCGTGTCGAGCGTCGCGCCGGTGCGGATGCCGGGCGCGCGCGAGAAGGCGCGGCCGTCCTGGCCGATCCAGTTCATCGACGGGCCTTTGGAGAGTTCGACGCGGCGGGCCCAGGGGCGGCGCTCATGGTCGGCGCGGGTCGGGATGGTGATGGTGCCGATGGCGCCGTTCTTCTCGGCCATGCGGCCCTTCTCGGCATTGAGATGCGCGCCCATTTCGCTCGGAGTGCCCATGGGCACGCCGCTCAACGTGGCGACGATCTTTCCGCGAACGTCCAGGCCGCGATAATCGTTGAAGCCGTTGGCGGGGCTGTCGAGCCCGTACCCGACGAACACCACCGGCCCTTCGACGCTCTGATTGGCTTCGAGCGCGGTCGGGCCGACGAGCACCTCCTGGCCGTGGGTGAAGGTGCGGCCGCCGATGGTGACGCGGGGCGCCTCGCTCCCAAGATTGGCGAGCGCGAACGGGACCTGCTGGTACCAGCTGTCACCGGCACCGGGCTTGAGGCCGAGCGACTGGAAGCGGGTGGCGACGTAGCGGGCGGCGATGTCGTAGCCGCGCGTGCCGGTGTCGCGGCCTTCGAGCAGGTCGTGGCTGAGGAACTCGACATGGGCGCGGAAGCCCTCGGGCGTGAAGGCTGGTTCGGCCGCTTGCGACTGCGGTTGCGCCTGGCCGAGACTGGCGAGGCTGAGGGCGGCAAGGGCGGCGGCGGGGATCAGGCGCATGGTCGGGCTCCGGTAAGTCGTTGATGCGCTAGCCGCATTCTCGGTTCTCGTCACCCCCGCGGAGGCGGGGGTCCCGCTTGTTGCTCGCCTCCAGAAAGAAGCGGGATTCCCGCCTTGGCGGGAATGACGAGGTGTGCCGTTGTGCTGGAAAGAGCGAGTCTCTTCATGCAACAGAGTAGGCATGGTGCGGGTGAGGGGACGGCGGTGGAAGGTGCTCGGCGCGCTCGCGCTGCTCCTGGTGCTCGCCGTGATTGCGCTGAGCCTGTGGGAGCCGATCGGGACGTATCGCGCGGCTCCTCCGCCCGCGGGCCGCTACGACGTGCGGATCGTGCGCGATCGGTTCGGGGTGCCGCACATCTTCGGCACGCGTGATGAGGACGTGGCTTATGGCCTGGCTTACGCTCATGCGGAGGATGATTTCGGGACGCTCGAAGAAGTGATGGCGATGACCCGCGGCCGGCTCGGCGCGCTGACCGGCCAGAGCGGGGCGGCGACGGACTATGTCGCGGCTTTGCTCGACGTGCGGGCGACGGTGGACCGCGATTACCTGAAACAGCCGGCGGACGTTCGAGCATTGCTCGACGCGTACGCGGCGGGGCTCAACCGCTATGTCGAGAAGCATCCGGGCGAGGCGCGGCTGGCGGGCCTGTTCCCGATCGACGGCAAGGACGTGGCGGCGGGTTTTGTCCTGCGCTCGCCCTTCTTCTTCGGGCTCGACACGGTGCTGGAGGCGCTGGTCAAGAATGAGGAGATGAGGCCCGAGCGGGGCGCGCCCTTGCATGATGCGCCCAACGTCACGCCGGCCGGGCCGGCGGAGATCGAGAAAGGCTCCAATGCTTTTGCGGTCGCGCCGTCGCGCTCGGCGGACGGGGCGACGCGGCTCGTCTCCAACGCGCACCAGCCCTGGACCGGCGGAGTGGCCTGGTACGAGGCGGTGGTGCATAGCCGGGAAGGCTGGGACTTTGCCGGGGCGCTGTTTCCCGGCTCGCCCTTTCCGCTGCTCGGGCACAATCGCACGCTTGGCTGGACCAACACGGTCAACCGGCCGGACCTGATCGACGTCTACAAGCTCCGGCTGAACGAGGCGGGCGACCGTTACCTGTTCGACGGAAAGTGGCTGCCGCTCCAGTCGCGGCGAATCTGGCTGAAGGTCGACATGGGGCCGGCGGTGCTTCCGGTGCCGCGAACCATCTACAGGTCGGTCCACGGGCCGGTGATCGTGAACAACAAGGGCGCGTTCGCGATCCGCTATGCCGGGGCCGACCAGCTCAAGATGATCGAGCAATATTTCCGGCTCAACAAGGCGCGCAGCTTCGCCGAGTGGCAGGGGGCGATGGCGATCCAGGGGGTGCCTGCGACCAACTTCATCTATGCGGACGCGGCAGGGAACATCGCATTGTTCTACAACGGACTGTTTCCGGAGCGGCGGCCAGGCTTCGCGTGGGACAAGCTGCTGCCGGGCGACCGGTCGGACGCTTTGTGGACGCGCTCGCTGCCGTTCGATCGGGTGCCGCGGCTGGTGAACCCGGCGAGCGGCTACCTGATCAACGCCAACAACACGCCATTCCAGGCAGCCGGGCCGGGCGACGAGCTGCAGCCAAGCGCGTTTTCGCCGCTGCTCGGGATCGAGACGGACTTCACCAATCGCGGGCTGCGCTCGATCGAGCTGATGGAAGCCGACAGCTCGATCAGCGAAGCGGAGCTGGAACGGATCAAATATGATACGGCGTTCAGCCGCCGCAGCTATGCCGGCTCCTGGCTGCGCCGGATCGCGGCGCTCGAGCTCAGCGGCGATCCCGGGCTGCGGGAGGCGCAGGCGCTGATCGCCGGCTGGGACTGGACGTTGGAGGGGCGGGGCAGGGCGGATGCGCTCGCCTTGCTGGTGATGCGCCCGGCGAACCGGCAGCATTATCGCCGCCTCGCTCCGCCCGATCCGCGCGAGGAACTGGAAAAAGCCGCGGCCCATCTGCGCGAGCATTGGGGGCGGCTCGATCCGCCGCTCGGCGCCGTGCTGCGGCTGCGCCGGGGCAAGACCGATCTTCCGCTCGACGGCGGCCCCGACGTGCTGCGCGCCGCCCCGTTGTGGGACCTGGAGAAGGACGGCCGTGCCAAGGTGCGGCACGGCGACAGTTTCATCATGTTCGTGAGCTGGGATCGGGCGGGGCGGGTCCGCTCGCGCTCCATGCAGCCGTTCGGGGCGTCCAGCCGGCCGGGCTCGCCTCACTATGCCGATCAGGCGCCCTTGTTCGTCCGGCACCAGCTCAAGCCGGTGCTGTTCGATCCCACCATGCTCCGCGGCAATGTGGAGCGTGAATACCGCCCTTGATTTTACTGGATTTTCTGGCCCGATCCTTGCTTGCTTCCGGGCGCGCGAGCGCTATGTTGCGCGCACAATACACCCGGAGAATTCCTGATGCGCCATCGCTTGCTGCCGCTCCTTGTCACGTCCGCGTTCCTGACCCCGGGCATCGCCCTTGCCCAGACCGGGCCAATGAACCGGCCGATGATGGCGCGGCCGATGCCGGTCGCGCCTGCCGCGCCGGTTGCGGAGCTGGTCCGCCGGGTCGATATCCCATTCGAGAGCTTCACCCTTCCCAACGGGCTCAAGGTGCTGGTCCATGAGGACCGCAAGGCGCCGGTGGTGGCGGTGTCGGTCTGGTACAATGTCGGCTCCAAGGACGAGCCCAAAGGCAAGACCGGCTTCGCGCATTTGTTCGAGCATCTGATGTTCAACGGATCGGAGAACAGCCCGGGCGACTTCTTCGAGCCTCTGCAGCAGATCGGCGCGACCGATTATAACGGCACCACCAGCTTTGACCGCACCAACTACTTCCAGACGGTGCCGACCGCCGCCATCGAGCGGGCCCTGTTCCTGGAATCGGATCGCATGGGCCACCTGCTCGGCGCGGTGACGCAGGAGAAGCTCGATAACCAGCGCGGCGTCGTTCAGAACGAAAAGCGCCAGGGCGACAACCGGCCCGGCGGTCTCGTCTTCTACAAGGTGCTGGAGGAGCTGTTCCCGGAGGGGCACCCCTATCGCCATACCCCGATCGGTTCGATGGCCGACCTCGATGCCGCGAGCCTCGACGACGTGAAGCAGTGGTTCCGCGACAATTACGGTCCGAACAATGCGGTGCTTGTGCTGGCCGGCGACATCAACGCCCGGCAGGCCCGGCCGCTGGTCGAAAAGTATTTCGGCGAGATCAAGCGCGGGCCGGTCAACGTGCCGGCCGCCGCGAGCGTGCCGGTGCTGAAAGCGCCCAAGGCTTTCACCATGCGCGATCGCGTCGCCGCGACAACCGTCTCGCGCTACTGGCCGGTGCCGGGGCAACTCGACAAGCAGATGGTGGCGCTCGACATTGCGGGCTCGGTACTCGGCGGCCTATCCAGCTCACGGCTCGATAACGCGCTGGTGCGCGACGAGAAGATTGCCGTCCAGGTCAGCGCCGGCTTGTCGCCGTTCCAGCGCGCGGGCCTGTTCAGCGTCTCCGCGACGGTGAAGCCGGGCGTCGATCCGGCGCTCGTCGAGCGCCGCCTCGACGAACTCGTCGCCCAGTTCGTCGCCGAAGGCCCCCGGCCTGAGGAAGTCACCCGCGCGGCGACGACCGAGGTCGCCGCCCGGGTGCGCGGCCTCGAGCAGGTCGGCGGGTTCGGCGGCAAGGCGGTCGCGCTCGCCGAGGGGCAGGTCTATGCGGGCGATCCGCTCTACTACAAGAAGACGCTCGCCCAATATGCCCGGACGAGTCCGGCGCAGGTGCGCGCGGCGATGCAGCAGTGGCTGCGCCGCCCGCCGCTCAAGCTGACCCTCGCTCCGGGTGAGCGGGAAGCTTATGAGGAAGCCAAGACGGTTGCCGCCGCCGCTCCCGCGGCGACCAAGGCGGCGACGAAGCCGCAGGACCCTTCCACTTTCAAGCGCCGGATGCCCGATGTCGGCCAGCTGACCGGCCTCGACTTTCCGGATGTGCAGCACGCGACCCTGTCGAACGGTGTCAAGGTTCACTATGCGCAGCGCACGGCGGTGCCGACCACGCTCGTCTCGCTGTCGTTCGACGCCGGCCAGGCTGCCGATCCGACCAGCGCGCGCGGCACGCAGGCTCTGATGCTCGGCCTGATCGACGAGGGCACGACGACCCGCTCATCGGTCCAGATCGCGGAAGAGCAGGAGCGGCTCGGCGCCAACATCTCGGCTGGCGCGACCATCGATCGGACCAACGTTTCGCTGAACGCGCTCACCCCCAACCTCGCGCCATCGCTCGATCTGCTCGCCGATCTCGTCAAGAACGCCGCCTTCGCGCCCGCCGAGGTGGAGCGCGTCAAGGCGCAGCAGCTGACCGCGATCTCACAGGAGCTGAAGGACCCGAACGGGATCGCGCAGCGCACCCTGCCGGGCCTGCTCTATGGCGAGAACCACCCCTATGCGACTTCCGGCTCCGGCAATCCGGCGGCGGTCGCGAAGCTTGGGCGCGCCGATCTGGTGGCGTTCAAGGATCGCTGGTTGCGGCCCGACAACCTGGAGATTTTCGTCGTCTCCGATGTGCCGCTCGCACAGCTTCGGCCGATGCTCGACCAGCGCTTCGGCAACTGGGCCAAACCGGCCGGCGCCAAGGGCACCAAGAGCTTCGCGGCGAAAATTCCGGTCGCCAAGCCCCGCGTGGTGCTGATCGATCGGCCGGGCTCTCCCCAGTCGATCATCTATGGAGGGCTGGTCACGCCGTTCCGTGGCACCGACGATCTCGTCGACCTCATCTCGGCGAACGACATCCTGGGCGGCAACTTCCTGTCGCGCATCAACATGGACCTGCGCGAGACCAAGGGCTGGTCGTACGGCGTGCGCGGCACGGTGCAGCGCAGCGTCGAGGCGGTGCCCTACATCATCTCCGCGCCGGTCCAGGCGGACCGGACCGGGGACTCGCTCGCCGCCCTGATGAGCAATGTCCGCGAGTTCACGGCCAGCAAGGGCGTCAGCGAGCCGGAACTGGCACGCACCGTCGCCAACAACATCCGCAGCCTGCCGGGCAGCTTCGAAACCTCGCCGGCGGTGCTGAACGCGATGCAGACCAACGTGCTCTACAAGCGTCCCGACAATTATTACGAGACGCTGGCGAGCATCTACCAGGGCCAGACCGTGGCCAAGCTCGACGCGGCGGCGCGCCGGGCGATCAGGCCGGAGAATTTCGTCTGGGTGGTGGTCGGCGAGGCGGCCAAGGTACAGCCGCAGCTCGCCAAGCTCGGCTTGCCCGTGGAACTGCGCGCGGCGGAGCCGGAAGCGGCCCCCGGTATGCCGCCGCGGACGCGGTAACAATTGGACCCTGTGCTCGCGACCGCGCTCGGCCTTGTGGCCGAGGCGGCCCGCGGGGCGCGCGACCCCTGGTGGATCATCGGCAGCGCGGCCATGGCGCTGCACGGGGCCGGGCCGCTGAAGGTCGGCGACATCGATTTGCTGATGAGCCGCGCCGATGCCGCACGGTTGCTCGAGCGGCACGGGCGCGGGGCCGCGCCTGGCTCTATGCACGACAAGTTCCGATCGGACGTGTTCGGCCGGCTGGAACTGGACGACTATGCGGTCGAGGTGATGGGCGGCTTCCACGTCCATGACGGCGAGAGCTGGCGCGAGGTGGTGCCGAGCAGCCGGGTGGAGGTGCGACTGGAGGACACCGAGCTCTTCGTGCCTTGCGTGGAGGAGCTGATCGGGATGTGCCGCCTTTTCGGCCGTCCGAAGGATGTTGAGCGGGAGCGATTGTTAGCCGCTCTGCTCTGACCCGAACTCGTCATGCTGAACTTGTTTCAGCACCCATATCGAGAAGCGGCAGTGCGGCCTATCCAAGCCAGGTCACGTGACCCATCTTCCGGCCCGGCCTCGTCTCGCCCTTGCCGTAGAGGTGGAGGTGCGCGCACGGGTCGGACAGGATTTCGCGCCAGCGAGCCGCGTCTTCGCCGATCAGGTTCTTCATCCGGACCTTGGGCACGACAAGGCCTGCATCGCCGAGCGGCAGGCCGCAGATGGCGCGGATGTGGTTCTCGAACTGGGACGTGACCGCGCCCTCGATGGTCCAGTGCCCGCTGTTATGAACGCGGGGCGCCATTTCGTTGAAGATTGGGCCGTCGACCGTGGCGAAAAACTCGCAGGTGAGGACGCCGATGTGGCCGAGCTGTTCAGCTATTCCCTTGGCAAGCTCGACGGCCGCCGAGGCCTGAGCGAGTACCTCTGGCCGGGCAGGCAAGGTGGAAGTGTCCAGGATGCCTCCGCGATGCACGTTCTCGGGTGTATCCCAGACGACGATCGCGCCGTCCGCGCCGCGGCACAGGATCACGGAAAACTCGGCAAGAAAGTCGACGCGCTTCTCGAGAATGGCCGGAGCGCTGTTCGCGTCCTGCGGGGATGGCGCGCCGATCGCCTGCCAGGCGCCGTCCGCATCCTCCCGCCGATCGATGCGCGCCTGGCCCTTGCCGTCATAGCCGAACATGCAGGTTTTCAGGATCGCGGGCGTGCCGAGCTGATCCACTGCCGCTGCAAGCTCCGCTGGGTCGCGAACCGTACGCCACGGGGCCGTGGCTCCACCCATCCGCTCGGCGCATTGCTTCTCGTTCGGGCGATAGCGCGAAACATCCAGCGACAGGCAGGACGGGCGCAGCGGAACGAAACCGGCGAGCCCCGCCACCGTATGCGGGTCGACATTCTCGAACTCGTAGGTGACGACGTCGACGGCTTCGCCGAAGCGCCGCATGCTCTCCCAATCGTCATAGTCGCCGCGCGTCCAGGCCGCCGCCACTTCCGTCGCGGGGCCGCTCGCCTCGGGTGATAAAATATGGCTGCGATAGCCGAGCTGGGCGGCGGCGATGGCGAGCATGCGCCCGAGCTGGCCGCCGCCGACGATACCGATCGTGGCGCCCGGCGCGACGATCATTCCGGACTGTCGGCGACGCCGTCCGTCTGCTGTCGCCGCCACGCTTCCAGCCGCTCCGCCAGGGCATCGTCCTGGGTCGCGAGCATGGCGGCGGCGAGCAGACCGGCATTGGTCGCCCCCGCTCTGCCGATTGCGAGCGTTCCGACCGGCACCCCGGCCGGCATCTGGACGATCGACAGCAGGCTGTCCAAGCCGGACAGCGCCTTGCTTTCGACAGGGACCCCCAGCACCGGCAGCCTGGTCAGCGCCGCCGCCATGCCGGGCAAGTGGGCCGCACCACCGGCGCCTGCGATGATCAGCTTGAGACCGCGGCCCGCGGCCGCCTTGGCGTAGTCGTAAAGCCGGTCGGGGGTTCGGTGAGCGGAGACGATCCGGGTCTCGTAGGGAACGGCGAGCTCGTCCAGCACGTCGGTGGCGCCGCGCATCGTATCCCAGTCGGAATGGCTGCCCATGATGATCCCGACCAGCGCTTCGTCTGTCATTCGCTTGTTCTTCCGCCCGGCGAAGCGCCACCCCTTAACCGCCGGCCTTCGCCTGCGCAAACGGAGCGCTTAGCGCGGCGTTAACCCTTTCCGCCTAGCCTGTGCGCAACACCCGGTTTGTAAGGACAGGCAGATGGCGGATCAGGCAGGCTTCATCCCGCGCTTCCCGGAAGGGGAGGTGAGCGCCGACGCTCGCGCCATGATCGCGCAGCTTGCCGATCAGAATGCGCTGCTGCGCGCCTCGCTCGTCGAAGCGCGCGAACGGCTGGGGGAACTCGAGCAGATCGCCGACACCGACACGCTGACCCCGCTCCCGAACCGCCGCCGTTTCATTCGCGAACTCGAGCGCGTCACCGCCCAGGCGAGCCGCCACGGCACTCAGGCGGCGGTGCTCTACATCGACCTGGAATGTTTGAATGCGGTCAACGACAAGCACGGCCATTTCGCTGGCGACGCCGCCTTGATCCACGTCGCGCGCCTGCTTGGCGGGCTCATCCGCGCCAACGATTTCGCCGCCCGCATCGGCGGCGACGAGTTCGCGCTGATCCTGGATCACCTCGACCACAACAGCGCGATCGACACGGCAGAACGCATCGCCCGCTACATCGCCTCGGTGCCGCTCGATCTCGGCGGGAGCCTGGTGATGCTGACCGCCTCGATCGGCATCGCGTCGGTGCTGGCCGGCGACAGCGTCGACGATGTCCTGCGCCGCGCCGACCGGAACATCGGCCGGGCCAAGAGCCGAGACTGATTGATCCTCTCCCGCACGGGGGTGGGGGCCGGCCGACGGCTGATGGAGGGTGTCTCGAGGCCCACAATGCGCGTGCAGAGCCCCCTCCGTCGCGCTTACGCGCGCCACCTCCCCGTCCCGGGGAGGATCATCTATCCTTCAGGTAATAGCGTTCGACCTCGCGCAGCCCCTCGTCCAGTTCATAGACGATCGGCTGGCCTGTCGGAATCTCCAGACCGCTGATGTCCGCCTCGGAGATGCCGGACAGATGCTTGACGAGCGCGCGCAGCGAATTGCCGTGGGCCGAGATGAGCACCCGCTTGCCGGCGCGAAGTTCCGGGACGATGCGGGCCTCCCAATAGGGCAGCACGCGCGCGATCGTGTCCTTGAGGCTCTCGGTCTGGGGGATCGGCACGCCCTTGTACCGCACGTCCTTGGCGAGGTCCCAGGGGCTGCCCTCCTCGGGCAAGGGCGGCGGCACGTCGAAGCTGCGGCGCCACAGCTTGACCTGGTCATCGCCATGCCGGGCGGCGGTCTCAGCCTTGTCGAGGCCTGTGAGGCCGCCATAATGGCGCTCGTTGAGCCGCCAGTCCTTCTCCTCGGGCAGCCAGAGCCGGCCCATCGCTTCGAGCGCGATGTGCAAGGTCTTGATCGCGCGGGTCTGGAAGCTGGTGAAGGCAAGATCGAAGTCGAGCCCGCGCTCGCGCATCAGCTCGCCGGCCTCGCGCGCCTCCTGCTCGCCCTTCGGAGTCAGGTCGACGTCCCACCAGCCGGTGAAGCGGTTCTCGAGGTTCCAGGCGGACTGGCCGTGGCGGATCAGGACGAGGCGGGGCATCATGTCTCCTTGACCGCTCATCCTGAGGAGCCGCTGAGCGAAGCCGAAGTGGCGTCTCGAAGGACGAACAACGATCCTTCGAGATGGGCCTTCGTCGGGCTCAGTCCCTCCTCAGGATGAGCGGAATGGGCAGGTTGTGACCAACTAACGGCGGAACGGCAGGTCGTCGATGATCGCGTGGAGCGCATCGAGGCATGAGCGGGCGAGGAGGCGGGAGCGGTCGGGGGACCAGCCTTCGTCTGGGTCGGGCAGGTCGTCATTGTCCTTGAACGGCATTTCCAGCGTCATCGCGATCGCCCCGAAGCGCTCGGCGAGCTGCGCTGTCGACATGGAGAGGTTCGCCTGGCCGGGACCGGCAACTTCGTAACCCTTCCTGGTCTGGAAGTCGGGCGAAAGGCGGACGAGTTCGGCGCTGTAGCGGTTGTACAGGTCCTGCTGCCCTTGAGCGAAACTTGGAATGCCTTCGAAGCCGGCCATGAAGTTGGCCGCGATCGCCTCGTCGCCATGCACGTCCATCGCGAAGTGGACGCCGGTTTGATCCATTTCATTGCGGACATGGAGCACTTCGGGGCTGCGCTGGAGGCTCGGATCGTGCCACTCGCGGTTTAGATTGATGCCGACCGCGTTGGTACGGAGGTGGCCGCGGCGGGAACCGTCCGGGTTCAGGTTGGGAACGATGTGGAAGGTCGCCCTGCTGCGCAGCCGGCGAGAGACCGGATCGGCATCGTCGAGCAACTTGTCCAGCGCGCCTTCCATCCACCAACTCGCCATGGTCTCGCCGGGATGCTGGCGGCCGTACAACCAGACCTGGACCGGGCCCTGGCCGAGCTTGAAATAGTCGATCTCCTGCCCGTCGAGCGTTTGCCCGAGCGAACGATATTCGACTGCCGGATTGCTCGCCACGGCCGCGACCAGATCGTGGTGCATCTCCATCGTATACGGGGCGAAGTAAGCGAACCAGACGCTGTTCGCCGCCGGCGTCACCCGGATGGTCAGAATGCCGCCCTGGTAGCTGGTCTCGACCCGCTCCCAACGGTCCCGGTCCTCGCTCATGCAGGCGCGGTAGCCGGGCCAGCCGAGCGGGTAAGCGGATTCTGCGCAGTTGATGATGCGAAGTTCGACCGGCTGACCGGCCGCACCGGTCAGCCTGAAGTAGAACCACTGGTAGAATGTGCTGCGATTGTCCTTGACGATTTCGAGGTTGATACGGCTGCCGTCGATGGCGACGAGACGGATGTTGCCGCCGTCAAAGGCGCTCGTAACGGAAAGGGTCATCGCAGCCTGATAGTGCGGCCCGAGTCTCCGGGAAAGTCTCGAAACACCGCCTCTGCGAGCGTCTGCACGGCGGCTACGCGGCCGGCAGCCGAGCCGTAGGTTCCAGGCTGGGACGTCGCCTGGCCCTGCCAGAAGACACTGCCCTCGGAGCGGCGTTTCAGCCCGACCTCGAGCCTGGTCGCGCCGCCGGCGTCGGAAACGTCGACGAGCGCCACCTGTTCGCCCTGACCCTGGTTCGGCAGCACCGTCCAGCCGAGCCGGGTCAGCTGCTGGCGCACGGCGGCGGCATAGGTCGGGAATTCGGGGCTGGTCGCGTCGGCCGCATCGGACGCTTCCACCGCGATCTGCCCGCGCGCGATCGGCTGGCCGAGATGGGTGCGCATCACTTCCAAACCCGCGGTTTGCTGGCCGCCGCTGCCGCCGTCGCGTGCGCATGCGGCGAGCGCGATCGTCAGGATGAGCGCCGAACTTCTCAGAAAAGCGTTCATTTCCCGAATCCTCCTCGCTAGACCGCTGCATCGTATAGGCGGTGAAACGATCTTGTCGCCCCTTTGCTGCAAGGATGATCATGAACGGACGAGTGGAGAAGCTGCCCGTGCTGGTGACGGGCGGGGCGGGCTATATCGGCAGCCACGCCGTACTGGGCTTGCTGGATGCGGGCTGGCCGGTGGTGGTGATCGACAATCTGGTGACCGGTTTCCGCTGGGCCGTTCCCGAAGGCGCGGTGTTCGCGCAGGGCGACATCGCCGACCAGGAACTGATCGCAAGTTTGATCGCCGAGCACGGGATCGGGGCGATCATCCACTTCGCGGGCTCGATCGTGGTTCCGGAAAGCGTTGAGAACCCGCTCAAATATTATGAGAACAATACGGTGAAGAGCCGCTCGCTGATCGAGAGCGCGGTCAAGGGCGGGGTTCGCCACTTCATCTTCTCGTCGACCGCGGCCACTTACGGCATCCCGGAAGCGGTGCCGATTACCGAGCAGACCCGCACCCAACCGATCAATCCCTATGGCTGGTCCAAGCTGATGACCGAGCGGATGCTTGCCGATGTCGCCGCCGCCCACCCGCTCAATTACTGCGCGCTACGTTATTTCAATGTGGCCGGCGCCGATCCGAAGGGCCGCTCGGGCCAATCGACGGCGGGAGCGACCCACCTGATCAAGGTCGCGGTGGAAGCCGCGATCGGCAAGCGCGGCCACGTTTCCGTGTTCGGCACCGACTATGGGACGCCCGACGGCACCGGCATTCGCGATTATATCCATGTCAGCGATCTCGCAGCCGCCCATGTCCACGCGCTCGAGAAGCTGATTGTCGATCCCGAGACCAGCCACGTGATGAATTGTGGCTACAGCCGCGGCTTTTCCGTGCTGGAAGTGCTGGACAGCGTCGACCGCGTCACCAACATGACGATCGAGCGCCGGATGGAGCCGCGCCGCGCAGGCGATCCCGACGCGCTCGTCGCCGACAATTCGAAGATCCTCGCCACCCTGCCGTGGCGGCCCCAGCGCGCCGATCTCGACACCATCGTCCAGGATGCGCTCGCCTGGGAGCGCAAGCTTGCAGAGCGGCAGAATGCTTGACGGGACCCGCGCTCATGACTAGGTGGGCGGCTTCCCATTTCAGCTTGGTTTAGAAAGACGGGCGTTTACGGCCATGAAGATCCGCAACTCCTTGAAGTCCTTGAAGTCGCGCCACCGCGACTGCCGCGTGATCCGCCGCCGGGGCCGCACCTACGTCATCAACAAGACCAATCGTCGCTTCAAGGCGCGCCAGGGCTAAGCCCAGCGCATCAAAGTGGTACTTTGATGCGGGTTTCAGAACGTGGCTAAGCCGACGGCCGTCATCTTCGATGTCGGCAACGTTCTTTACGGCTGGGATCCAGACAGTTTTCTCGTCCGGCAGATCGCCGACGATGAAGCGCGCATGCGCTATATCGAGGATGTGGATCTCTGGGCCTGGCACGACACGCTGGATGGGGGCCGCTCGTTCGGCGAGGCCGCGGCCGAATTGTCCGAGAAGTTTCCGGATTATGCGCATCTGATCTCCGCCTGGGGCGATCGCTTCGGCGAGACGATCAGCGATCCCGTTCCCGGCATGCACGCGCTCGTCGGGGAACTCGACGCGCGCGGCGTGCCGCTTTTCGCGATCACCAACTTCTCGGCCGATTTCTGGCAGCCGTTCCGGGCACGCGAGGAGGCCTTCTTCTGCCGCTTCCGCGACATCGTGGTGTCCGGCGAGGAGAAGCTGCTCAAGCCCGATCCCGCGATCTACTATCTCGCGCTCGATCGGTTCGGGCTGAACCCCGCCGATGCGCTGTTCGTCGACGACCGCCTGGTCAATGTCGAAGGCGCGCGTGCCGTTGGGATGCACGGGCATCTGTTCACAAGTGCGGATGAATTGCGGGCGCGCTTAGCCGAGGAGGGACTGCTCTACTCTCTTCGTGGGGGGTTCTAGAGTGAGCGCAACCTCTCCCGCCCTCACTCATTGTTCCGTCCATGCGGCAAAGATGGCCCTCCCGCCTTTGGATCGTCCGTCACGGGCAGAGCGCCGGCAATGTCGCGCGCGAGGCGGCGGACAAGGCGGGGCTCAGCGAGATCGATATCGCGCATCGCGATGTCGATGTGCCGCTGAGCGATCTTGGGCACGCCCAGGCCCGCGCGGTGGGGCACTGGTTCGCCGCTTTGCCGGAGCATGAGCGGCCGGAAATCATGCTGGCCTCGCCCTACGTCCGTGCACGTCAGACCGCGCAGGCGATCTGCGAAGCGGGCGGCGTGGCCGGCGCGACCCGGCCGCCGATCATCGACGAGCGGCTGCGGGAGCGCGAGTTCGGCGTTTTCGATCGACTTACCGTCGCCGGCATCAAGCAGAAGTTTCCGGACCTGGCCGAGCACCGCGCCCTGCTCGGCAAATTCTACCATCGCGCGCCCGGAGGCGAGAGTTGGGCTGACGTGATCCTGCGCCTCAGGAGCGCCCTGGATTCGATCAGTCTCCATTATTCCGGGCACCGCGTGCTGATCGTCTGCCACCAGGTGGTGGTGCTTTGTTTGCGCTACATCCTGGAAGAAATGGACGAAGCGCAGGTGCTCGCCGTCGACAAGCGGGGAGAGGTGCTGAACTGCGGCGTCTGCGAATATGATTTCGACTGCTCGGACCCGCTCGGATGCCAACCCAAGCTCGTCCGCTACAATTTCGCGGCCCCGCTGATCGAGGAGAATGCCCCGATCACCTCCGCGCCCGACGCGGTGGTCGCCGCGCGGTGAGCGAGCCGGAGGTCCTGGACGTCGAGTGGCTGAAGCGGAACCCGTTGCCGCACCATTCCGACGATGGCGACAAGGAGGATCGCGGCCGCCTGCTCGTGATCGGCGGCAGCCGCGAACTGGCCGGGGCCGCCTTGCTGGCCGGTGTGGCGGGTCTGCGCGCCGGGGCGGGCAAGCTCCAGATCGCGACGGCGGCGAGCATTGCCATTCACATCAGCGTCGCTGTTCCCGAGGCGCGGGTGATTGGGCTTGAGGAAACTGCCGAGGGATGCATCGCAACCAGCGAGATCGATCGGATCCTTGGATGGGCGAAGGACGCGCAGGCCATCCTGCTCGGCTGCGGGCTGCAACATGGCGCGCCGCTCGGAAAGCTGCTCGACCGGCTGTTCGAGACCGGGCTGGAGGTGCCGCTCGTGCTGGATGCGGCCGTACTGGGGAGCCTGGCCGAGCGGGCGGAGGCGCTCAAGGACTGGCCCGGCGGCGCGATGCTGCTTCCTCATGCCGGGGAGATGGCGCGGCTACTCGGGACCGACCGGGATGCGGTATACGCGGATCCTCTCGCCGCGGCTCGGCAAGCGGCCGAGAGATACGGCGCCGTCACTCTCATCAAGGGGGAATACAGCCACATCGTCGCGCCGGACGGCCGTGCGGTGCGGTTCAAGGGCGGAGGAGTGGGTCTCGCGACCTCAGGCTCGGGCGACACCCTGGCCGGCATCGTGGGCGGTCTCGCCGCGCGCGGCGCCGACCCGTTCACCGCCGTCTCCTGGGGCGTCCACCTCCACGGTGAGGCTGGGCGGACGCTCAGCCGCGATGTGGGCAGGGTAGGCTTCCTCGCGCGGGAGCTGCTCGACCTCGTGCCGGGATTGATGTTCGACTAAGCCGGCTTGTGCCGCTCCAGCTCGTCGCCGGCCAACCGCACGACATGCACCACGTTGGTCGATCCGGGCGTCCCGAAGGGAACGCCGGCGATGACCACGATCCGGTCGCCCGCTTTGCCCAGCCCGTGACGCAGCGCCATGCGCTTGGCCTTGCCGACCATCTCCTCGAAGCTGGCGACATCGCGCGTGCGCACGGCATGGGCCCCCCACAGCAGGCCCATGCGCCGCGCCGTCCTCGCCGAGGGCGTCAGCACCAGTAGCGGCACCGACGGGCGCTCGCGCGCGACCCGCCTCGCGGTCGAGCCCGACAGGGTGAAGCAGACGATCGCAGCCGCGCTGACGGTGCCGACGATGTTGGCAGCGGCTTCGGCGATGGCGTCGTTGGTGGTCGGATCGGCCGGCGTCTCCGTGAAGTGAACGCGCGCGCTGTAGCCGGGATCGCGCTCCACGCTGGTCGCGATCCGGTTCATCATCGACACGGCTTCGAGCGGGAACTGGCCCGATGCGCTTTCGGCCGAGAGCATGATCGCGTCCGCGCCGTCATAGACCGCGGTCGCCACGTCCGACACTTCGGCCCGCGTCGGCGAGGGCGAGGTGATCATTGATTCCAGCATCTGGGTCGCGACCACCACCGGCCGGCCCAGCCGTCGGGCCGATTCGACGATGCGCTTCTGCATCGGCGGCACTTCCTCGGGCGGCAGTTCCACCCCGAGGTCGCCGCGCGCGACCATCACGGCGTCCGATAATTCGAGAATGCCGTCGAGCCGGTCGAGCGCTGCAGGCTTCTCGATCTTGGCAAGCAGGGCCGCGCGGCCCGCGATCAGCCGCCGCGCCTCCGCCACGTCCTCCGGCCGTTGCACGAAGGAAAGCGCGATCCAGTCGACGTGGTGATCGAGCGCGAAGTGCAGGTCCGTGCGGTCCTTGTCGGTCAGCGCCGCCATCGGCAGCACGGCGTCGGGCACATTCAGGCCCTTGTTGTTCGAAATCGCGCCGCCAACCTCGACCATCGTCTCCAGCCGGTCGGGCGAGACATTGGTGACGCGCAGCACGAGCTTGCCGTCATCGATCAGGAGCCGCGTGCCCGCCGCGACGGCCTCGAAAATCTCGCGATGGGGCAGGTTGACGCGCTTGGTCGTTCCCGGCGTCTCGTCGCGGTCGAAGACGAAGGTCTGGCCGTTCTCCAGCATCTGCTTGTCGCCTTCGAAGCGGCCGACGCGGAGCTTCGGCCCTTGCAGGTCGGCAAGGATGGTGGTCGGTCGCTCGAGCTCCTTTTCCATGCTCCGGATGATCTCGATCCGGGCGAGGTGATCGGCGTGACTGCCATGGCTCATGTTGAGCCGGAACGCGTCGGCGCCCGACTTCAGAAGCTGGCGGATCATCTCGGGCGTGGCGCTAGCGGGGCCCAGGGTGGCGAGAATGCGGACCTTGCGGCTGCGCGGCGTGAACTGGCTCGGCGACTTGCTCATCTGGGCTCCTGGCTCGCGCTTGGTGGCCGAATAGCCACTCCCGGTGACAGTTCAACCCGCCGCGGCCCGGGAGCCGCTTGAGCCTGCCCAAGCGGATGCCTAGACGGGCCGTTCACCATCATTTTGGAGCAGAGAATGTCTGAAGGAACGATCGCGGCCGACGAACTGCGATTGCTGATCGAACGCATCGAGCGGCTGGAAGAAGAGAAGAAGTCGATGGCCGACGACGTCAAGGACGTTTACGGCGAGGCCAAGGCGCGCGGCTACGACACCAAGACGATGCGCACCATCATCCGCCTGCGTAAGATGGAGAAGCATGTCCGCGACGAGGCGGAGATGCTGCTCGACACCTACAAGGCGGCGCTCGGGCTGGGCTGACGTTGAAGCGGGCATCGCGCGCGGCTACAGCTTGGGCCAGCATCAACAACGAGAGTGAACCACCGCGCGATGGCCGGCCATTCCAAGTTCAAGAACATCATGCACCGCAAGGGCGCGCAGGATAAGAAGCGCTCGGCGATGTTCTCCAAGCTTTCCCGCGAGATCACGGTCGCGGCCAAGATGGGCACACCCGATCCCGACATGAATCCGCGCCTGCGCGCGGCGGTGATGGCGGCCAAGGCGCAGTCCATGCCCAAGGACAATATCCAGCGCGCGATCGACAAATCCTCCATGGGCGACGCCGCGGATTATGAGGAGCTGCGTTATGAAGGCTTCGGGCCGGGCGGCGTGTCGCTGATCGTCGAGGCGTTGACGGACAATCGCAACCGCACCGCCACCAACGTGCGGACGATTTTCTCGAAGAATGGCGGCAATCTCGGCGCCTCGGGATCGGTCAGCCACGGCTTCAGCCGGCTCGGCCTGATCGGCTACCCTGCCAACGCCGGCAGCGCCGACGCGGTGTTCGAGGCCGCGATCGAGGCCGGCGCCGAAGATGTCGAGAGCGACGATGAGGGCCACCAGATCTGGACCGCGCAGGAGGATCTGCACGAAGTCGCCAAGGCGCTCGAAAAGGCCCTGGGCGAACCGGAAAGCACCAAGCTCGCCTGGCGCCCGCAAACGCCCGTCGAAGTCGGCGAAGACGAAGCCGGGTCGCTCCTCAAGCTGATCGACGCGCTCGACGAGGACGACGACATCCAGACCGTCTGGGGCAATTACGAAGTCTCCGATGAGGTCATGGAGCGGTTGAACTGATCCTGATCGGCCTTGATCCGGGGCTCGGCTGCACGGGCTGGGGCGTGATCGCGGCGGAGGGCAATCGGCTCCGGCACATCGCCAACGGGCAGGTTCGCACCGATGTGAAGGCCGAGCTGGCAAGCCGGCTGCTCCACCTGCACGACCGGCTGTTCGAGGTCATCGCCGAGCATCGGCCGGTCGCGGCGGCGGTCGAGGAGGTGTTCGTCAACGACAACGGTCAGTCGACGCTCAAGCTCGGCCACGCCCGCGGCGTGCTGCTGCTGGTCGCGGCGAGGAGCGGGCTCCCAGTCGGAGAATATTCACCGTCTCTAGTCAAGAAAGCGGTGGTGGGAACGGGCGGCGCGGACAAGGCGCAGGTTCACGCGATGGTTTCGCGGCTGTTGCCCGGCATCAAGATCGCCGGCGCGGATGCGGGCGATGCGCTCGCCGTCGCGATTACGCATGCGCACCATCTCGGCACGCGCCGCGCGCTGGGGCTCACGGTCGCATGATCGCGAGCTTGCGCGGACGGCTGCTGAGTTTCTCGGCCGATCACGCCGTCGTTGATGTTGGCGGCGTCGGCTATCTGGTCGGCGCCTCCACCCGCACTCTCTCCAGCCTGGGCGCGATCGGCGACGAGGTCGTGCTCCACACCGAGATGCTGGTCGCCGAGGATTTCATCCGTTTGGTCGGCTTCGGCTCGGCCGAGGAGCGCGACTGGTTTCGCCTGCTTACCTCTGTGCAGGGCGTCGGCGCTCGCGTCGCGCTCGGCATCCTGTCGGCGCTGACCGGCAACGAACTCCACCGCGCGATCATGAGCGGCGACAAGGCGATGGTGGCGCGGTCGCAAGGCGTCGGCCCCAAGCTCGCCCAGCGCATCGTGAACGAACTCAAGGACAAGGCCGGCGGCATCGTGCTTGGCGCGCAGACGGTGCCTCCTGCCCCGGCTGGAAGCCACGCCGCGGACGCCGTCTCAGCTCTCCAGAATCTCGGCTTTCGCCCCGCCGAAGCGGCGGCTGCTGTCGCCAAGGCGGAGGAGGAGATTGGAGTGGGCGCAAGCCTCGATGCGCTCGTTCGGCTGGCGCTCAAGAAGGCGGCGCGGTAAGATGTCGGCGAGGAGCATGTCATGCAAGTTTCAGCCGTCCTGACGCCAGCCGAGGAGGGCGGCTACATCGCCTACAATCCGGAGACCGGATCGACGACTCAGGGTGAAACCATCGAGGAGGCGCTCGCCAATCTCAAGGAAGCGGTCGAACTCTACCTAGAGGTTGCTCCCATGCACGCGAAGGGGCCGCCTATATTGACGATGTTGACTTTGGACGGCCATGCCGCGGCTGCCGCGGCTTAGCGCGCGCGAGACCATCCGCGCACTCGAGCGACTAGGGTTCGTGCAGCTTCGGCAACGTGGCAGCCATGTCGTCCTTCAGAAGGGCAAGAACACCTGCACGGTCCCGCTCCATCGTGAGCTGAAGCTCGGCACCTTGGCGGGTATTCTCGGCCAAGCTGACATCAGCGTCGAACAGCTTATGGATGCTTTGAAGTGACCGATCCCGATCGCATCCTGACCGCCAGTCGCCGTCCCGAGGACCTCGACGCAGCTCTGCGCCCCAAGACGCTCGACGAGTTCGTCGGGCAGAAGGCGGCGCGGGAGAATTTGCGGGTGTTCATCCACGCCGCCAAGGCGCGCGGCGATGCGCTGGATCATGTGCTGTTCTTCGGGCCGCCGGGACTGGGCAAGACCACGCTGGCGCAGATCATCGCCCGCGAGCTTGGCGTCGGGTTCCGCGCCACGTCCGGGCCGGTAATCGTCAAGTCCGGCGACCTGGCTGCCTTGCTCACCAACCTGGAAGATGGCGACGTGCTGTTCATCGACGAGATCCATCGCCTCGCGCCGGCGGTGGAGGAGGTGCTCTACCCGGCGATGGAGGATCGCGCGCTCGATCTGATGATCGGGGAAGGGCCGTCGGCGCGATCGGTGCGGATCGATCTACCGCGCTTCACTCTGGTCGGCGCCACCACGCGTCAGGGGCTGCTGACGACGCCCTTGCGCGATCGCTTCGGGATCCCGGTGCGGCTCAACTTCTACACGGTCGAGGAGCTGGAGCAGGTGGTGCGCCGCGCCGCCCGTCTGCTCGCGCTCGACCTGACTGAGGACGGCGCAACCGAAGTCGCCCGCCGCTCGCGGGGAACCCCCCGCATCGCGGGGCGGCTGCTGCGCCGGGTGCGCGACTTCGCCCACGCCGCCGGTCAGGAAACGGTCGATGCTCGTGCCGCCGATGCAGCGCTGACCCGCATGGAAGTGGATGCGCTCGGCCTCGATGCGATGGATCGGCGCTACCTGCTGATGATTGCAGATATCTACAAAGGCGGGCCGGTCGGCGTGGAAACGCTCGCGGCCGGCTTGTCCGAGCCGCGCGATACGATCGAGGAGGTGATCGAGCCTTACCTCATCCAGCTCGGCCTGATCGCGCGGACGGCGAGAGGGCGGTGCCTCACCGGTCGCGCCTGGACGCATCTCGGCATGGCGCCGCCGCAGGGTTCGGCGCAAGGTGGCTTGTTTGAAGGGAAATAAGGAATGCCAGTGCGCTTTGTTCTGAGCTCGGTTGGCGGGGCGATCCTTGCGTGCGCGGGGCTGTGTGTATCGACCCTGGCACTGGCTCAAACCGCGCCCGTCGCGCAGCGGCCTGCAGTGCAGACGCAGACCTCGCTTGCACCCAATTACACCGATGACACGAATTGGCTGTGCCTGCCCGGCCGCGACGATCCCTGCTCCGCGCCGCTCGCCACCACGGCGCTGAATGCGAACGGATATGGCTCCACCGGCCAGGTCACGCCCGCCAAGAGCCCGCCAGCCGACTGCTTCTACGTCTACCCGACCGTGTCGCGGGATCGCGGACTGAACAGCGATCTGCTGCCCGGCCTGGAGGAGCGCGGTGCCGCGACGAGCCAGTTCGCCCGCTTCGGCACCGTGTGCCGCGCCTTCGCGCCGGTCTATCGGTCGGTCACGCTCGGCGCCCTTCCACTCGCCTTTGCCGGGACCAACCTACAGCCCAACTTCGACACGGCCTATGGCGACGTGCTCGCCGCTTGGCGGGAGTTTCAGAGCCGTCGCGCCAAGAACCGGCCGTTCGTGATCATCGGCCACAGCCAAGGCTCCATCCACGCGATGCGGCTGATCAGCCAAGAAATCGAGGGCAAGCCGGTTGCGAAACGCATGCTGTCGGCGATCCTTCTCGGCTGGCCGGTGGAGGTGCCGGCGGGCAAGCTGGTCGGCGGCAGCTTCAAGTCGACGCCGCTGTGCACGCGCACCGGCCAAACCGGCTGCGTGCTGACCTATATGAGCTTCCGCGCCGAAAGCCCGCCGGCCGCCGGTTCCTTCCTCGGCCGCGCGGCCCGGCCCGGCATGACGGCGGGCTGCACAAATCCGGCCGCGCTCGGGAGCGACAAGCCGGCGCCGCTCGATTCTTATTGGTTTGCGCTCGCTCCGACCCAGGGGCCGCAGCCGATCGCCTGGTCCAGCCAGGGGCCGCCGCCGACGCCCTTCCTGCGCACGGAAGGCCTCGCCACCGGCCAGTGCGCGCATGACGGGCAGGCCGGTTATCTCGCCGTTCGGGTCAACGCGGACCCCAAGGACGCGCGTACCGATCACATTCCGGGCGACGTCTTCATCGCGGGCCAGATTAACCGCGGCTGGGGCCTGCACGTCGCGGACATGAGCCTGGGGCAGGGCGACCTCATCCGTCTTGTCGAGGCCCAGTCGGGCAGCTACCGCGGCGCCCGGCCAGCCCGTTAACCTAAAAAAGCCCCGGCTCGTCGACGGCGAGTCGCGCGGTCTTTCCAGTGGAATCTCCGCCCGATAGACCAGCCGGGTGGGCGGGGAATTCGGGTCAGCATATCGCGGCGGCTTTGTGGGGCGTACCCACTGCTTCGCGCTGCGCGTCTATTTCGAAGACACTGACGTGGCCGGCATCGTCTACTACGCCAATTACCTTCGCTTCATGGAGCGGGCGCGATCCGACATGCTGCGCGCAATCGGCGTCGATCAGCGCGCCGCGCTCGAGGGCGGCGAGGGCGTCTATGCCGTCGCGGACCTGCAGATCCGCTATCGCGCGCCCGCCAGGCTCGACGACGAGCTGCTGGTCGAAAGCGAAGTTCGCGAAGTGCGGGCGGCGTCCTGCCTCATTCATCAGCGAGTCATGCGCGGGGAGGCCATTCTGACCGACGCCGTGGTGACCGCAGCCTTTCTCTCGCCGGAAGGCCGACCCAGGCGCCAGCCGCGCGAATGGGTGGAATTGTTCACGCGGCTGCTGGAGGAGGGTAAGTGAGCGTGTCAGGTGCGGCTGCGGCCGAGATGATGTCCCCGATCGCCTTGTTCATGCAGGCCGACATCGTCGTCAAAGCCGTGATGATCGGCTTGTTGCTGGCCAGCATCTGGACGTGGGCGATCATCATCAGCCAGGCGCGGCGCATCCAGCGCGCGGTGCGCGACGGCGAGCGCTTCGAGAAGGAATTCTGGAAGGCGGAGGATATCGACCGCTTCCACGACAAGCGCGGCGACGATGATCTGCCGAGCGCCAAGGTGTTCACAGCCGGGCTCACCGAATGGCGGCGCTCGACCGGCGGCAAGACTGTCGACAAGGACGGGACGCGCTCGCGGCTTGCGATGGCGATGCATTCGGCGGTGACGGAGCAGGTCGACAGGCTCGCGGAGCGGCTGAATATTCTCGCAACTATCGGATCGGTGGCGCCGTTCGTCGGCCTGTTCGGCACCGTTTGGGGCATCATGCGCAGCTTCAGCGACATTGCCGGCGCGAACAACACCAGCCTAGCCGTGGTCGCGCCGGGCATCGCGGAGGCGCTGTTCGCGACCGCGCTGGGCCTGTTCGCGGCCATTCCGGCGGTGATCGCCTATAATCGCATGAGCTACGGCATCAACCGCATCGAAGCGCGCCTGACCCGGTTCGCCGACGCCTTTCACGGCACGCTCAGCCGCGAACTGGAGTATGAAGGCTGATGGCGATGGGCCCGATCCTCGGCTCCAATCGGCGTGGCCGCCGTTCGCCGATGGCGGAGATCAACGTCACGCCGATGGTGGATGTGATGCTGGTGCTGCTGATCATCTTCATGGTCACCGCGCCGTTGCTGGTCGCCGGCGTGCCCGTCGATCTGCCGGAAACAAAGGCGGGCGCGCTCGATCAGGAAGCCAAGCCCATTCAGATCTCGGTCGAGGGCGGCGGCGCGGTGTTCGTCGACGACACCGCCGTGCCCGAGGGGGAACTCGGCGCTCGGCTTGCGCAGATCGCTGCAACGTCTGGCGAGGAGGGCGGCCCCCGCATCTTCCTGCGCGCCGATCGCGGTCTCGATTACGGCCGCGTGATGGCGGTGATGGGCGAGATCAACGCCGCCGGCTTGCGCAAGGTCGCCCTGGTCAGCACGCAGGGAGAGGCGCGCTGATGGACCGCGCCGAAGCGACAGGTTTCGGCGTTGCGCTGGCGGGGCATGGTGTCCTGCTCGCGATCCTGTCGCTTGGGCTGGCGAGCGTGAAGCAGCCGCCTTTGATAAATGAGCCGATGGAAGTCTCGATCGTCGACGAGGTCGGGTTGCAGAGCGCCGTGACGGAAGTCGCGACCGAAACTCCAGCACAGAGCGTGGCGCCGGAACTCGGACCGCCCGAAGAGCCCGCGCCCGTCGAGGAACCGGCCCCGCCCGAGCCGACCCCACCCCCGCCGCGGCCCGAACCGGTTCCACCCCCGCCGCAGCCCAAGCCAGTTCCCAAGGCGGTGATCCCGCCGCCGCCAAAGCCGACGCCCAAGCCCGTTTCGAAACCGGCGCCGGTCGCGGCCAAGCCCGCGCCGCCCAAGCCGCAGCCCAAGCCAGCGCCGCCCAAGGCCGTCGCGAAACCGGCGCCGGCCAAGCCTGCGCCTGGCAAGCCCACCAAGGCAGCGGCTGCACCCTCACAGGTGTCCGGCAAGGGTCAGGCGCAGGCCGCGCGCGGCTCGCGGCTCGGGCCCAACTTCCTGAAAGGGATCGGATCGGACCCGAGCCCAACGACGTCCCAGAAGCCGACCGGCGCCGTCATGAGCGCGATCGCCTTGTCCGGCATCAAGTCGGCCATCCAGCGCCAGATCCAGCCGTGCGCGAACAAAAACGTCGATCCCGGGCCAGGTGCAAATCAAATTCTGGTAACATTGAACGTACGGCTCAATCCCGACGGGTCACTGGCGGGGAGTCCGACTGTGGTCGAAACCAAGGGCGTGAACGAAGACAACCGCCGGTACGTGAACCGCGTTAAAGACTTGGCGATCGCCGCTTATCGCGGCTGCGCGCCGCTCCGCGGCCTGCCAAACGAACTCTACCGCACAGCCAAGGGCGGCTGGAGCAACATCAACATGAACTACAAATTGCCCGGATGATGGGGGATGTACGCGTGAAACTGATCAGAACTTTCGCCCTGCTCGGGCTGGCGCTCGCCACGGCGGCTCCGGCCCAGGATGCCGCCCAGCCCGCCGGCGACGGACCGGCGCTTGAAGTCGACATCGTCGGCGGCATTTCCGCGCCGATGCCGATCGCGGTGCCGGTGATGCCGACGCCCGCCGTGGTGCAGGTCGCTGAGGGGCTCAACACAGAGGCAATGGGCCGGCAGGTCGCTGAGATCGTCGCAAGCGACCTTCGCAACTCCGGGCTGTTCACGCCAACAGGGCCGTCCGGTTTGCCCGGCGTGAGCTTCCCGCAAGTCACCGCGCCCAACTTCAGCCTGTGGAGCAACGCCCAGGCGCTGGTGCAGGGCTTCGTCCAGGCTGGCGGCGACAACAGACTGACCGTCGGCTGCTACCTGTACGATGTCGCTGCCCAAACCGAACTTACTCGGCAGGGCTTCGTCGTCGAGCCGCGCGATTGGCGCCGCGCCGCGCACAAATGCGCCGACGCTATCTATGCAAGGCTGACTGGCGAGGGCGCATATTTCGACAGCCGCATCGTCTACGTCGCGGAGAGCGGGCCCAAGGGCAAGCGCACCAAGCGCATCGCGGTCATGGACCAGGACGGGGCCAATCACCGCTTCCTGACCAACGGCCAGTCGACCGCGCTGACGCCGCGCTTTTCGCCCGACCAGAAATGGCTCACCTACATGAGCTACGATGGCGAGCGTCCGCAGGTGTGGCTCTACGACATGGCGGCGGGGCGGCAGCGGCTGCTCGTCACCCAACCCAACATGACCTTCGCACCGCGTTTCTCGCCGGACAGCCGCTCGGTCGTCTTCTCGATGGCCGTGAACGGCAACACCGACATCTATCGCGTGCCGGTGACCGGTGGCACGCCGCAGCGGCTGACCAACACGCCCGGGATCGATACGGGCGGCAGCTATTCGCCGGACGGCAGCCGGATCGTGTTCGAATCCGATCGCGGCGGATCGCAGCAGCTTTATGTCATGCGCGCGGACGGTTCGGACCAGCGCCGGATCAGCTTCGGCGGCGGGCAATATGGCACGCCGGTATGGAGCCCGCGCGGCGACATGATCGCTTACACTAAGATCGGCGGCGGATTCCGCATCGGCGTGATGAACGCCGCCGGCGGCGGCGAGCGGACCCTGACAGAAGCCTGGCAGGACGAAGGCCCGAGCTGGGCGCCGAATGGCCGCGTGATCAACTTCTTCAGGACCGCGCAGGGCTCCGGGAAAACCGAGCTCTGGTCGGTCGATCTGACCGGCGTGAACGAGAAGCGCATCCGTACCCCGCTCGACGGCTCGGACCCGTCCTGGTCGCCGCTGCAAAACTGACTTTGTAATCTGTTGCTTACCTTGGGAGGGAATATCACATGACCAACAATGCTCTGAAGCTGCTGGCGATCGCCGCTGCGTTGGGCCTCGCCGGCTGCTCCAAGAAGAAGCCGGCCCAGTTGCCGCCCGCGCCGATCGGCGCTGACGGCGCGGCAGGCCAGGACGGCTCGGGGGTTGATGGGGTGGACGGATCGGGCGGGGTCGGCACCACCGGGCTGCCCGGCAGCCGCGCCGATTTCCTGGCGAGCGTGCCGTCCGAGAGTATCCTGTTCGAAACGGACAGCTACAGCGTCGATGCACAGGACCGCTCGATCCTGGACGCCCAGGCCGCCTGGCTGCAGCGCAACGCGACGGTGCGGGTCACGATCGAGGGTCATGCCGACGAACGCGGCACCCGCGAATACAACCTCGCCCTCGGCGACCGCCGCGCCAACGCCGCCAAGAACTACCTTGCCGCGCGCGGCATCTCGCCGGCCCGGATGAGCGTGATCAGCTGGGGCAAGGAACGCCCGGCCGCGACGGGCTCGGACGAAGACTCGTGGGCACAGAACCGCCGCGCGGTGACGGTGCTGCCGGAGTGATGTCGACCCTCTCCCTTAGATGGGAGAGGATACAGAGCCTTAGCGACGAAGGAGCTTAGGCGAAGTTGGAGAGGGTGACACCGAATGTGGTTGTCCGTTCATGCTGTCACCCTCTCCCAGCTCCGCCTAAGCTCGCCGAAGGGGCTCGCCAAGGCTGCGCAACCCTCTCCCATCAAGGGAGAGGGGCTAACTTAGCGCATCGTCGAGCAATCTCCCGAGCCTCAACCCGCCGCGCGCGATCTGAGTGCGGATAACCGGGATCAGCGCCCGCACCGTCTCCTCGCCGATCACTGGCCGCGCGTCCGGCTTGGGCCCGCAAGGATCGGCCATGACGGTGCCATAGGCATATTGCCGGCTCGCCTCCCAACTCTCCCGCGCCCAATCGGTCACCGTTCCGCCCCGCATCGTCTCGCGCTCGCCCGGCATCAGCGCCGCCAGGATACCCCGCGCGCCCGCAGCCGGCGTCGAAATCCCGCGCTCCGCCAGATAGCCGTCCCAGATCGAATGCAGGTTCGCCCGCCCGGCGATCACGCCGTAGGAGGCCGCGAAATCGTTGCCGCCCTTGTCGCCGCGGTCGCCCGCATGGAGCGGCATGTGCAGGTCGCCAACGAAATGGGCCAGGAAGGCGAGCGCCATCAGCCGCTCCCGCACCGGCAGCGCCTTGTCGGCGAGCAGCTTCTGGTTGCGCTCGATCTGCGCCGAGACGCAATTGCCGTCCCGGCACGCGCTGGCTTGGTCGAACGGCTTGCACACATCGACATTCTGATAGTGCCAGGGAAAGCTGTAGCTGAACCGATCACGCAGCTTGCGCACGCAATCCGGCCAGTAGGACGCGTCCTCGATCGTGCGGATCGGGCATGTCGGCGTCTCCAGCGCCGCCGATCGCGCGATCAGCCGCCGAATTTGCGCGCGGGTGGCAGGCCGGACACTATCCTCCGCAATCCGCGCGACCGTGTAGTGGCCATATTCCCACCAAGCCAAAGCGGGCGAGGGGAGCAGCAAAGCCGCCAACAGCAATATCAGGCGCACTCATTCATCCCCGTAGATCGCGACCGTGCGGCCGGACGGGGTGGCGAAGCCGCGGTACATACCATCGGAGTTGAACGAGAAGACCGGCTCGCCTGCAGGCGTCACCACGATCACGCCGCCGTCGCCGCCGAGCGCTCCGACATCGGCTATGACCGCGTCGGCCGCAGCCTGCGCATCCTCGCCCAGATACCGCATGCGGGCGGCGATCTCGTGGGCAACCGCGGCGCGGATGAAGAACTCGCCCGACCCGGTCGCCGAGACGGCGCAGCTACGGTCGTCCGCCCAGGTTCCCGATCCGATTACTGGGGAATCTCCGATTCGCCCCCAACGCTTGCCGGTGATGCCGCCGGTGGAAGTGGCCGCGGCGACGTGCCCGTTCACGTCCCGCGCAACCGCCCCGATCGTGCCGAACTTCATATCGACGTCGAACCAGTCGGCCCCCATCGCCTTGAGCTCCTCCAGCTGCTTGCGGCGCAGGGGCAAATCGAAATAGTCACGGCCGGCCTGCTCGATCCCTTGCTCCTGCGCGAACTGGTCCGCGCCTTTGCCGCCGAGAAAGACGTGCGGGCTCTTCTCCATCACCGCACGCGCCAGACTGATCGGATTGCGGGTCGCGCTCACCCCCGTGACTGCGCCCGCGTCACGCTCGCGCCCATCCATGATCGCTGCGTCGAGCTCGGTCGTGCCATCGTAGGTCAGCACCGCTCCGCGTCCGGCATTGAACAGCTCGTTATCCTCAAGGCTGCGGGCCGCGGCCTCCACCGCATCCAGCGCGGAGCCGCCCTCCGCCAGCAAGGAGGCGCCGGCCTGCAACGCCGCGTCCAGCCCCGCCCGGTGCTGTGCGTCCAGCTCCGGGGTCATTCGCGAGCGTTCCAGCACGCCGGCACCGCCATGGATGACGAGCGTCCAGCTTGGTTGTTGGTCGGGCATGAACGAGCGTCTCCAAGCGAATAGGTCCAGATCAGTCGCGAGCGCTTAGCGTCGGGCCGCGGTTCCCGCCAGCAGCTCCGCTTTCCCCTTGACGAACGCAGCCCAATATAAATATGATATCAACATAACGAGAAGGGGTTTGCCATGATCGAGAACAAGTCCGGAAGCCTGAACGCGCTGCGGCTGTCGCGAGAGCGGCCAGCCGCGACCCAGAACGGTTATCTCATGCTGCTGGTGCTGCTCGCCGCCCTTAGCGCCGGCGCTTACGCATTCTGGCGCGCCACCCAAGGCGAATTCGGCTCCGCGGTCCCGCTGCTGATCGTCTCGGGCCTCGTCTCCCTGTTCGTGCTGTCCGGCTTCTACCTGCTCCAGCCGAACCAGGCCGCCGCAATCCTGCTGTTCGGCGATTATCGCGGGACCGACCGCACCTCCGGGCTTCGCTGGGTCCTGCCGTGGCTGACTCGACCGAAGATTTCGACCCGCGTTCACAACGTCACGTCCGAGCGGCTCAAGGTCAACGACCTGCGCGGCAACCCGATCGAGATCGCCTCCAACGTCGTCTGGCGCGTGACCGACACCGCGCAGGCGCTGTTCGACGTCGATGACTACACCAAGTTCCTGTTCATCCAGATCGAAAGCGCGCTTCGCCATGTCGGCGCGAAATATGCCTATGACGATATCGAGCATCAGGAAGTGACGCTGCGCAGCCATGCCGACGTCGTCTCGGCCGAGATCGCCGCCGAACTCCAGGAGCGAGTAGCGGTCGCGGGCATCTCGATCGACGAATGCCGGCTCACTCACCTCGCCTACGCCCCCGAAATCGCGCAATCGATGCTGCGCCGCCAGCAGGCCGAAGCGGTGATCGCCGCGCGGCAGAAGATCGTGGTCGGCGCCGTCTCGATGGTCGAGACCGCGTTGCAGATGCTGTCGGAGAAGAACGTGGTCGAACTGGACGACGAGCGCCGCGCGGCGATGGTATCGAACCTCATGGTGGTGCTCTGCTCCGATCGTGACACCCAGCCGGTCGTCAACGCAGGCACACTCTACCAATAGCTGCCGTGCCGCCCCCACCCAAGAAGGCGTTTCCGCTGCGCATCGAGCCGGCCCTTTGGGACGCGCTCGAACGCGCGGCGGCGTCCGATTTCCGCAGCGTCAACGCACAGATCGAATGCCTGCTGCGCGAGGCTCTGAACCGGCGCGGAGTGAAGGTCGAGCCGCCCGAGCAGCGCAAGCGAGGTCGTCCGCCCAAGGAGGATTGAAGGAGGCTGGCCGGCTTTCTTTCCCTTGTCACAGGCTCGGCCTATATGATCGCCATGTCCATTCGTCCGTGGCGCGATATTGCGCGCCGTCCTTCGCGCCAGATCATGGTCGGGAACGTGCCCGTTGGCGGCGATGCGCCGGTAACGGTGCAGACCATGACCAATACCCCGACGAGCGATGCGCGCGCGACGATCGACCAGATCCGGCGTTGCGAGGAGGCCGGCGTCGACATCATTCGCGTGTCCTGCCCCGACATCGAGAGCACCGCGGCGCTGAAGCAGATCGTTCGCGCCGCCCGCGTGCCGATCGTCGCCGACATCCACTTTCACTACAAGCGGGCGCTGGAAGCGGCCGACGCAGGCGCGGCATGCCTGCGCATCAATCCGGGCAATATCGGCTCGGCCGAGCGGGTTCGCGAAGTGGTCAACGCAGCCAAGGCGAACGGCTGCGCGATCAGGATCGGGGTCAACGCGGGCAGCCTGGAGCGCGACCTTCTGGAGAAGTATGGCGAGCCTTGCCCCGAGGCGCTGGTGGAATCCGCGCTCGACCATATCCGGATCCTCGAGGAGCATGATTTTCGCAACTACAAGGTGGCGGTGAAGGCGTCGGACCTGTTCCTCGCCGTCGCCGCCTACCAGCAGCTTGCCGAGGCGGTCGATTGCCCGCTCCACCTGGGCATCACCGAGGCTGGCGGCCTGCGCGGCGGCACGGTCAAAAGCGCGATCGGAATCGGCTCGCTCCTGTGGTTCGGCATCGGCGACACGATCCGCGTCTCGCTTTCCGCCGAACCGGAGGAGGAGGTCCGGGTTGGCTTCGAAATCCTGAAGAGCCTCGGCATCCGCAATCGCGGCGTCCGCGTCGTTTCCTGCCCGTCCTGCGCGCGCCAGGGCTTTGACGTGATCCGCACAGTGCAGACGCTGGAGGAGCGCCTCAGCCACATCCGCACGCCCTTGTCGCTGTCGGTGCTCGGCTGCGTGGTCAACGGCCCGGGCGAGGCGCGCGAGACCGACATCGGCATCACGGGTGGCGGCCAGGGCAAGCACATGGTCTATCTGTCCGGCGTCACCGACCACCATGTTCGCGATGCCGACATGGTCGACCATATCGTCCGGCTGGTGGAGGCCAAGGCCGCCGAGATCGAAGCCGGCATGATCGACGCGCCGATCGCGGCGGAGTGACGCTGCGCCTGCCGGATTAACCGGATCGAAGTATCGGGCCCGCTACGCTGCGTGCATGGGCAAGCCGCTATTCTGCATGATCCTTTTCGGCCTCGTGATCGGCCTCGCCTGGCCAAGTGAGGATGCAAGTTCGGACGCCGGCAGGGCCTCGCCTGCCGCGGCGCCGGACGATTCCGATCCCTTCAGCCGCGATGCTCCGCCGGAAACTTCCCTGCGCCGGGAGAGTGACGGCCATTTCTACGTCAATGCCGAAGTCAACGGGCGCACTGTCCGCTTCGTGGTGGATACCGGGGCTTCCTCCGTAGCCTTGACCGAGGAAGATGCGCGCCGGATCGGGTTGCCCTTCAATCCAGCCGAGTTCCGCGTGATCGGGCAAGGCGCATCGGGCGATGTACGCGGCACGACGGTGATGCTCAGTACCGTTTCCGTCGACGGAAAGAAGGTGCACGATGTGCGCGGCGCGATCATCCAGGGCGGCTCGCTGTCGCTGCTTGGTCAGTCCTACCTGGCGGCGCTGACCTCGGTGAACATGAGCAGGGACACGATGACGCTCCGGTAATTTGCGCTGATCGTCGCGGAGTCCTGAATCCGGTCCGGCCGACCTCGCTTCTATTCGGGCGGAGGCCTTCGCGATTGCCTTCGCCGCGCTCCGATCCCAATGGGTCGCCATGCTGCAGCCGCCGGACCGTCAACTCACCAGCACCACCGTCGCGTTCAGCGTCGCTGCGCTCGGCATCGCCTTGTTCTCCGGCATGGACGCGCTGATGAAGGTGCTCAGCCTGCAGATCGGCACCTACAATGCGCTGTTGTGGCGCACCCTCGCCAGCGCGGTCCTGGCAGGCTCCTTGTTCCTGGCCACCCGCAGCCGCTGGCCGGCCCGGCCGGTGCTCCGGGTTCACCTCACCCGCGGACTCATCTCCCTTCCGATGGCCCTGCTCTTCTTCTGGGGCTTGGCCCGCGTGCCGATGGCGCAGGCGATTGCGCTTTCTTTCGTGGCGTCCCTGCTCTCGCTGTATCTCGCCGCGGTGCTGCTCGGCGAACGGATCGAGCGGCGCGCGCTGGGCGCATCGCTGCTCGGCTTCGGCGGCGTGCTGCTCATCTTCGCAGGGCAAGCGGAGGCGAACCTCGGCCCCGAAGCACTCGCCGGTTCGCTCGCGATCCTGTGCTCGGCGGGCATCTACGCCTACAACATCATCCTGATGCGCCGGCAGGCTTTGCTGGCCGGACCGGTAGAGGTGGCGTTCTTCGTCAGCACGATCATGGCCGCTGGCTTCGCCGTCGCAGCACCGGTGCTGGCCGAGCTGCCCGCTCTGAAACAAGTTCCTGCGATCATCGGCGCGGCGGTGCTCGCCTTTGGTTCGTTGATGCTGCTCTCCTGGGCCTATGCGCGTGCCGAGGCGCAGCATCTCGCGCCGGTCGAGTACACCTCATTCATCTGGGCGGCGATCCTGGGCTTGCTGATCTTCGACGAGCAGGTTCGACCCTTTACCGTAGCCGGCGCGGTGCTGATCGTAATCGGCTGCATCATCGCCGCCCGCCGCCGCGCCCCGCCCGACCCGGACGTCGACGCGGGGGTGCACGCCTGATGGCCTGGCTCCTGCTCATCGTCGGCGGACTGTTCGAAGTCGGCTTCACCACCTGCCTGCGGTTCGTAGACGGCTTCCGCAATATTCCCTGGACGCTCGGCTTCCTTGCGTCTGTGACGCTCAGCATGGGGCTGCTGGAGGTCGCCTCGCGCTCCATCCCGCTCGGCACCGCCTACGCCGTCTGGACTGGCATTGGCGCGCTCGGCACCGTGGCCGTCGGCATCCTGTGGTTCGGCGAGCCGACCACCACCCTGCGCATGCTCCTGATCCTCGGTGTGGTGGTTTGCATCGCGGGGTTGAAGCTCACCGCCTGAGCGCTGCCGTTGAGCGCGGGGCAGGGCGCACCTATGTGGCCGCCATGGCAGCACCTGTTCTCGCTTACGAAAATCTCGGGCTCGTCCAGGGCGCCGGCTGGCTGTTCCGCGCGCTCGACCTGTTCATCGGGCCGCGCGACCGGCTGGCGCTGATCGGGCGCAACGGCGCGGGCAAGACGACCTTGCTCAAGTGCCTCGCCGGCCTGATCGAGACGGACGAGGGCCGGCGGACCATCCAGCCCGGCATCAAGGTGGTGCTGCTGGAGCAGGATCCGCAGGTTGCGGAGTTCGCGACGCTGCGCGATTTCGCGCTGGCGGGGCCGGCTGCGCCGTCCGCTCATGAAGTCGATGCCATCGCCGGCCAGATCGGCATCGATCTTGGCCGCGATGCGGCGACGGCCAGCGGTGGCGAGCGCCGGCGGGCAGCGATCGCGCGGGCGCTCGCGCAAGATCCAGACGTGTTGCTGCTCGATGAGCCGACCAACCATCTCGACCTGGCGGCGATCGAGTGGCTGGAGGATTGGCTTGGTCGCTATACGGGCGCGTTTATCGCGATCAGCCACGACCGCACGTTTCTGAAGCGCCTGACCCGCTCGTCGCTGTGGCTGGAGCGCGGAACCGTACGCCGCGCGGAGATCGGGTTCGGTGGGTTCGAAGCCTGGACGGAGAAGGTGTTCGAGGAGGAGGCGCGCAACGCCGAGCGTCTGGACGCCAGACTCAAGCTCGAGGAGCATTGGCTGCTGCGCGGCGTCACTGCCCGGCGCAGGCGCAACCAGGGCCGCCTCACCAAGCTCCTCGAGATGCGCGCAACCCGGGCCGCCATGCTGGGGCCGGCAGGAGTGGCGAAGATCGGGATCGCCAGCGACGACGTTCGAACCAAGGTCGTGATCGATGCCGAGAAGATCACGAAGCGGTTCGGGGAACGCGCGGTGATCAGGGACTTTTCGCTCCGAATCACGCGCGGCGATCGGATCGGGGTGGTTGGCGCGAACGGCGCCGGCAAGACGACGCTGCTCAAGCTGCTGACTGGCGAGATCGATCCCGACGAAGGCAGCGTGAAGCGCGCCAAGACGCTGGACGGCGTGATCATCGACCAGCAGCGCAGGCTGATGGACCCGGCCAGATCGGTGCGCGACATCTTGGCCGATGGCGGCGACTGGGTCGACGTGCGCGGGCTTCGCAAGCACGTCCAGGGCTATCTCAAGGACTTCCTGTTCGAACCCGGCCTGATCGATGCGAAGATCGGCACGCTATCGGGCGGCGAACGCTCGCGCCTGTTGCTCGCCCGCGAATTCGCGCGCCGATCCAACCTGCTGGTGTTGGATGAGCCCACTAACGATCTCGACCTGGAAACGCTCGACCTGCTCCAGGAAGTGATCGCCGACTATGACGGCACCGTCCTCATCGTCAGCCACGACCGCGATTTCCTCGATCGCACGGTCACGATTACCCTTGGCCTCGACGGCTCGGGTAAGGTCGACATCGTGGCAGGCGGCTACGAGGATTGGGAGCGCAAGCGCAAGAATCCTCCCCGGAACGGGGAGGGGGACCGCGCGAAGCGTGGTGGAGGGGGGCCTCCGGAAGCGCGGCCCGGCCCGCCATCTGCTCGCACCAAGCTCACCTACAAGGATCAGCGCGACTACGACCAGCTGCCCGCGCGTATCGAGGAAATCCAAGCCGCCATCGCCCGGGACGAGGCCGCTCTGTCCGACCCGGACCTCTACGCGCGCGACCCGAGACGCTTCGCCCAGCTCACCGCTGCAATCGAACGCGCCCGGACCGAACGGGATGCCGCCGAAGAACGCTGGCTCGAACTTGCCGAGCGAGTTGAGGCCTTAGTCGGGTGATTCTTCCGGGCTCGAGATCAAACTGACCGGGTCCCCACTACCATGAAACTGCACTTGCTGCGTGATCGACGCGCGCTTGGGCTGGCCGTCTCGCGTGTGCGCCGGCTTGAAGCTGCCCCACCGCTTGATCCGCTTACAAACAAGCGCGTCCACCTTGCTCACGCCGGTCGGCTCGAGCAGGTGGCAACCGGCCAGCTTGCCGGTTTCGTCGATGTCGAGGCGAACAGTCGCAGTCGTTTTCTGGATGGCCGCAAGTTGAGCGAAGAGGCCATCCCGCACCTTCAAGGGAAAGCTCTCGAAGCTGCGAATGGGCATCTCGTACCCGGTTGGGGTAGGAACGATATTGGGAAGTTTCCAGTTCACGCGACGGCTGAATGTAGCTGGGACGGTTTTCCCTTGGTCGTCGAGAGCGGGAGAAAAGCGAGCCCGCTCGAGCATCATCTTGCAGGTTGCTGCGTCCAACGTGGCTGAACCGCTCGATTCCGTGATCACGCAATTTCCGGGACGCCCCTCCGCATCTACTTCGACCTGAAATTGCGCTACGCCCTCTTCAAACTTCTTCAGCGCTTCCAGCGGGTAGTCCGCCTCCGGTATCCAGGCGCTGACTTCCCGAGCGGGGCTATTCTGCGCAAGGGCAGCCGATATCAGCCATCCAAAAGCCAGCGCACCGACCATCTCAAACCCCTTTTCGCCCCTGGCTCAGCTGCGATCAGGATACAGTGACTCTGCTGGCGGTCAATTTCGCGTTTGGTGGAGAGCCGTGCTCAGCGCCCCGTCACCACCGGCACCTCGACATAGCTGGCCTGCGTGCCGCCGAGCGAGATGCGGTGCGTCGCTGCGCGATAGTCGCCGGGCCGCGCCTTGCCGATATTGTCGACGAAGGTCTGCGGGTTGCGGTCGTAGAGCGGGAACCAGCTCGATTGCACCTGCACCATGATGCGGTGGCCGGGCTGGAAAGTGTGGTTGGCGTGGGGCAGCCGCACGCGGTATTCGGCGACCTTGCCGGGCGCGATCGGCTTGGGATTGGACGGGTCCTCGCGGTAGCGGCCGCGCATGATGTCGCCCGACACCATCAGCTGGTAGCCGCCGAGCTGCTGGTTGGCGCGAACCTCGGGCGGATAGACGTCGATCAGCTTCACCACCCAGTCCGCGTCCGTGCCGGTCGTCGAGGCGAACAGATGCCCCATGACCTCGCCGCTGACCGTGAGGGGCTCGGTCAGCGGCTCGGACACGAAGGTCAGCACGTCCGGCCGATCGGCGAACGGGCGCTGATCGTCCACCAACCAGCGATTCCAGCTCGATTCCGTGTTGTACATGGAGAGCACGGGACGCACCCGGTACGGCACCGGCTTGGCCGGATCGGATACGAACTGCGCGGTTCCCGTCCTTCCCAAGGGCGCCGACCCAATGCCGAGCCGGCCGCCCGGCTCCAGGACAAGCGACCGCTTCTGCACCGCGCCGCCGGCGGGCCAGCTGGGATAGGTCCGCCACTCGTTCGCGCCGGTATCGAAGGCGAGCACCGGCGGGGTCGGCTGAGCGGGCGCGCGGCCCCACAGATGCTGGTCCCAGAAGGGCAGCAGCACCTTTTGCCGGAACCACAGGCTGGTGTCGCTGTCCCACTTGATCGCGCCAAGCGAGGAGCCCTCATTCTGGCTCTGCCCGTGGTTCCACGGCCCGAGCGCCAGATGGACCATGTCGTTGTTGCGGTCCTTGGTCTCGAGCGCCTGATAAGCGGCGGTGCCGCCGAAACTGTCCTCCTGGTCGAACAGGCCGTGCACCACCAGCACCGGCAGCTTGAGTTCGGTCTTGGCGAGCAGGTCCTGCACCGCCTGTTCTCGCCAGAACTGATTATAATCGTCATTGTCGACCAGCTTGCGCCACGTCCGCAGCTTGTCGCCGCCATAGCGCGCCGCGAACGCATCGGCGGACCCTGCGTTGAGATAAGCCTCGTACATGTCGCGGTAGCCGAAGGGGGGCGAGTAGGCGCTGCTCTTGTGGCTGCCCATCTGGTAGATCCATTCGAACATGGTCTGCCGGAACGCGCCATTGTGGTAGAAATCGTCGCCGATCCAGCCGTCCACCATCGGGTACATCGGCACGGCCGCCTTCAGCGCCGGATGCGGATCGAGGATGCCCATCAGGGTCAGCCAGCCCGGATAGGAGACGCCGGTCAGCCCGACCCGGCCATTGTTGCCGGCGACGTTCTTCACCAGCCATTCGATCGTGTCGTAAGTGTCGGTGGTGTGATCCACCTTCCACCTGTTGATCGGCCCGCGGACCGGGAGCGTCATCACATACTCGCCCCCGCTGCCGTAACGGCCGCGCACGTCCTGGTAGACGCGGATGTAGCCGGCGCGGATCAGCGGTTCGTCGGCGATCGGCAGCACCATGGCCGCGTTTGGGCTGTGCGCCTGGCTGGTCGGCTTTTCGGCGCCATAGGGCGTGCGGGTGAGGATAATCGGCGCGGGCTTGGGGCCGTTCTTCGGGATCACGATGACGGTGTGCAGCTTCACTCCGTCGCGCATCGGGATTTCGACCACCCGCCGCTCGTGATCGAACGCGGCCGTGACGGGCGAGAAGTTGGGCGGTATCTCGCCTTGCTGCGCCGCGAGCGGAGCGGCGCCGAATCCGGCGAGGATTGCGAGGCAGAGGCCGGTCAGGCGGGCGCGGAGCATAGGCTCTCCCTTGATGTCGGAAGAGCCTATGCGGACCGCGTCGCGCTTAGCAACCCAGCAGCTTCTATGTCTTCTTGGCCTGGTTCAGATGAGCCTGGATCTGCTTGTCGGTCGGTGCGCCGCGCGAGGCCTGCTCGAGCAGGGCCAGGCCGCGGGCGCGGTCCTTGCCGCTCTTGAACAGGAGCCAGCCAAGCGTGTCGGTCGTCGCGGGATTGTTCTTGTCGAGGCTCCACGCCTTTTGCGCGAGCGGGATCGCCTTGTCCCAATTGCCCTGCTCGCCATAGGCGTAGGCGAGGTTGTTGAGCAGGGCGGTGTCGCGGTCGCCGAGGCGGCTGCGAATGCCCTCGTAGATTCGGATAGCCTCCGGCCACTTGCCCATTTCCATGAAGCCGTTGGCGGCGAGCAGCATGGCCGAGACGTTGCGCGGATTCTGCTCCAGGAAGAGCTGCAGCACCTTGGCGGCGGCCGGGCCCTGGCGCGAGCGGCGCAGCGCCTCGATCAGCCGCATCGCGACCGGCTCGGTAAAAGTCAGGTTCGAAGCCTTCCTATATTCCTGCGCCGCCCCGGCGAAATCGCCCTGGATACCGAGCGCATCGCCGACCAGCAGGTGCGCGTCGGCAGCGCCCGGATGCGCCGCCTGAAGCCGACGCGCGCGGTCCAGCGCCTCGCCGGTTTCGCCGCGCGAGAGCAGCGCTCCGATCAGCAGCACCTGCGCCTGCACCTCGTTCGGCTTGGCCTCGGCGAGCTTGCGAAGCGCAGTGACCTGAGCCTCGTTCATCGCCGGGGCCAGCAAGGCAGCCTGGGACGGCCGCTGCGGCTGCGCCGCGCGGGCGAGCAGCTGCGAGGCGCGTTGATTGTCGCCCTGCTTCTGATAGGCCTTGGCGAGCAGGGAGAGCGAATAGCTGTCCGCATCGGGACGCTCGGCGACCGGCTCCAGCGTCCGGATCGTCGCCTCGACATCGCCGCGCTTCCAGTTTGCGGCGGCGAGCAGGCGACGCGCCTTGCGGTTCTCCGGCTGCATTGCGATCAGACGCTCGAGGCGGCCGACCGCCTGCTCGACGGCGCCGGTCTGGAACTCGATCGCGCTGGCGAGCAGCATGCCTGCCGGTTGCTCGTCGAGCGCACCGCCGGTCTTCTGATAAAGCGAGCGCGCAAGATCGAACTTGCGGGCGCGGGCGGCGAGCATTGCCTGGAGGTAGTAGGCCATCGGCTGGCTGGGCGATGTCTCCAGGACCCGCCTAGTCTCGGCGAGCATGTCCTGCATCCGGCCCATGTCTCCCAAGGTGGCGGCCTTTTCGAGCCGCGCGGCGACGTAGGTCTCGTCCACCTCCAGTGCCCGATCGAACCACGGCAGGGCGGCGGCCAATCCATATTGGCTGCGGGTCAGCTCACCGCGCAGGGTGAGTGCTTCGATGTCGGCGGGCCTGAGCTTCACCGCCTGGTCGGCCGCAGCGAGCGCGCCCGCCGTGTTGCCGATCGAACGGCGGAAGCGGGCGATGTCCGTCCACACCGCAGGGTCCTTGGGCGAGGCGGCGACGGCGGCGTCGAACGCTTCGGCCGCGCCGGCAACGTCGCCGGAATTCATCTGCGCCTGGCCGCGGATGCGGGCGGCATAGGCCACGAACTTGGCGGGAACCGAGCGTGATTCCTCGACGGCGGCGTCGTTGCGGTTCTGCAGCAGATAGGCATGGGCGAGCAGGTGCCGCGTCTGGTCGACAGGCGTCCCGAGCTGCCGGGCGCGCTGGACCTCGGCTTCGGCAGCAACGCCGTCGCCTAGCTTCAGGTAGGTTTCCGCCTGGAGCAGACGCAGACGCGCGTTGCTCGGCTCGACCTTGATCGCGTTCAGGAACTCGATCCGGGCGGTGCGAGGCTGGCCTTCGCGCAGCGCCTGCTCGCCGCGCGAGATCATGTCCTTAGAATTCCCACCGCCCATGGCGTTGGAGCAGGCCGCAAGCCCGGCCAGGAGAGCGCAGGCAATCAGGTGCTGAGACTTGGTCATGGCTGGAGCCCATATTGCTTGAGGAGATCGTAAAGCGTCGGGCGGCTGATCCCGAGCAGCTTGGCGGTGTTGGAGATGTTGTTTTCGGTGCGGGCGAGGGCCTGGCGGATCGCCTTGCGGTCGGCCTCTTCCCGCACTGACTTCAAGTTGACCGGCAAGGTTTCTTCCGCACCGTCGCCCAGGTCGAGATCCTCGGCGGTGATGAGTTTGCCCTCCGACATAATGACGGCTCGCTTCATCCGGTTTTCGAGTTCGCGGACGTTGCCGGGCCAGGGCCAGTTGTTGATCGCCGCGAGGGCGCTCGGCGCGAAGCCCTTCACCGCCGGGTTCATCTCCTTGGCGAACTTGTTCAGGAAGTGCTTGGCCAGCAGCGTCGCATCACCGTGACGCTCGGCGAGCGTGGGGATGCGGACCACGATCTCGGCGAGGCGGTAGTAAAGATCCTCGCGGAAGGAGCCGGCCTTGATCATCTCCGGCAGGTCCTGGTGGGTCGCGCAGACGATGCGGGTGTCAACCGGGATCGGCTTGCGGCCGCCGATCCGCTCGATCACCCGCTCCTGCAGGAAGCGCAGCAGTTTGACCTGGAGCGGCAGCGGAATGTCGCCGACTTCGTCGAGGAAGAGCGTCCCGCCGTGGGCAAGTTCGATCTTTCCTTCGGTCGTCTTGATCGCGCCGGTGAACGCGCCCTTTTCATAGCCGAACAGTTCGGCTTCTAGCAGGTTCTCCGGGATGGCGGCGCAGTTGATCGCGACGAAGCCGTGCTCGCGCCGGCTACTCGCCCGGTGCAGGCCGCGGGCGAGCAGTTCCTTGCCGGTGCCGCTGGCCCCGAGCAGCATCACCGAGACGGCAGCGTTGGCCACTCTCTCGATCGTGCGGGCGACCTTCAGCATCTCCGGCGCGGCGGTAATCATCGTGCCGAGGACCGTGCGATCGTCGCCGACCCGTTCTTCGAGCCGGCGATTCTCGTTTTCGATGCCGTGCAGCTGGAAGGCGCGGCGGACGATCAGGCCGAGCTGATCGATATCGACCGGCTTCTGGTAGAAATCGTACGCGCCGGAGGAGATCGCCCGCAACGCACTTTCGCGAGCGCCGTGGCCGGACGCAACGATCACCTTCGTCTCGGGCTTCAACGACAGCATCGTCTCGAGCGTGGCGAAGCCTTCACTGACGCCGTCGGGATCGGGCGGCAGGCCGAGGTCCAGCGTGACCACGGCCGGCTCCTGCGAGCGCAACAAGTCGATCGCCGCATTGCGATCGGATGCGACCAGCACCTCATAGTCGTCATAAGCCCAGCGCAACTGGCGCTGCAGCCCTTCGTCGTCCTCGACGATCAGCAATTTGGCTTTGTCCGAGCTCATGCGCGTATCCGTTCGATCTGGAGCTGTGCCGTGACTTCGCCGGCGGGGAGGACGATGGTGAAGCGGCTGCCTTCGCCTTCGCGGCTTTCCACTTCGATCCGGCCGCCCATCGCCGCTACGAGGCTTCGCGCCTCGAAGGCGCCGATGCCGAAGCCGTTATCCTTGGTGGAGGCGAAGGGCTGGAACAGGCGGGTTCGCATGAACTCGGCCGACATGCCCGCGCCCGAGTCGATCACCTCGATGCTGACTTCGGCGCCCTGGCTGCCGCACAGGATACGAACGGATTCGCCCGGGCGGCTCGCGTCTATCGCATTCTGGACGACATGAGCGACGGCTTGTTCGAGCCGCGCCGGATCGGCGCGCACCCAAAGGCCGCAATCCCCGAACAGCTCGACCGGATGCGATCGCCGTTTGTGCTCCGCGATCGCGGACAGGACCGGCCGAAGCGCAACCGACCGGAGCGGCTCGGGTTCAGCGCCCTTGCCGCGGCTCAGCCGGGCCAGGAGGTCGTTCATCTTCTTCACCGAGCTTTGCAGCGTCGCGATCATGTCGGCCCGGAACTCGGGATTCTCCGCATGCCGCTCGGCATTGCGCGCGACCAGGCTGAGCTGGCTCACCAAATTCTTGATGTCGTGCATGATGAAGGCGAAGCGCCGATTGAACTCGTCGAACCGCTGCGAGTCGGCGAGCGCCTCCTGGCTGCGCGCTTCGGCAAGGTAGCTCGCCGCCTGGATGCCGGCGGTGCGGAACAGGTCGAAATCCTCCCAGTCCAGCGGGCGCCGGACGATCGGGTGCTCAAGGATCACAAGGCCGACTAGATGGTCAGAATGGAGGAGCGGGATGCCGGCCCAATTGTGGCCACCCTCCGTCATCCAGGCAGGAATGGGCACGGCTGCGCCTTCGTGCATGAGCCTACCGTCCTGCAGCGCTTCGAGGTCCAGGACGTGCGCCTTGGATTCGAGAAAGCGAATGAAGCCTGGATCGACCGACTGCGTACCGCTTGCCGGGTGATGCCAATTCCAGCGTGCCGCCGGCGTGAGCCGGTAATTGGGTTCGGCAAGCAGGAGCAGGCCGGCGGGCGATCCAGCGATATCGGCAAGGGCCTTGACCACCCGGTCGCCAAGCGGCGCGGCGTCGTCGCCGCCCAGCCCGACGGTGCGGGTGAAGCGGAGCCATTCCTCGCGATAATCGTAGCGATGCTCGAAGAAATGCTTGGCCAGCATGACTCTCAGCCAGGCGCGCGCCTTGCCGGACGGCAGGAAGACGAACGCGACCACCGTCATCACGAAGATCAGCCCGATCTGACCGATGCGCACCCATTCGCCGCCGATCACCTCGAGCGCCTGCGTCGCCGACATCATCAGGATGAGGTAGGCGAGGATCGCGATCACCGAGATCGACTGGAAGGTCGCGGCGCGCGACAGGTGCATCTTCCAGTGCGCGTTGCGCTTGCTGGCCAGCGCGAACAGCGGAACCAGCATCGCCGCGATCGCGCCGCGCATGGCGATCAGATCGTTGACCGGTTCGCGGGTCAGGTAAGCGATCGTGTAAAGGTGAAGATCGTAAGCCCACATCCCGGCCAGCGCGATCATCGGCAGCCGGATGCCCCAGCGCGAATCGGGGGCCGCTTGGCCGTAGAGATTGTGAACCAGGACGAGCGAACCGGCCGCGATTGTCAGCCCGAGCACGTGAGCGGTGGTGAGCAAGGCGCCGAACACGACTGGATTGGCTTCGAAGCGCGGGAGCACGCCGGCCACCACGATCTGAAGCCCGATCACCCCGGCGACGGTGGTGTAGACCACTCGCACCGCGCGCTGCCGCTCGATTTCAGCGGCGCCGCGAACAATGCCGTACATGAAGGCGAGAAAGCCGAAATTCCGGGCGCTTTCGGCGAGCCCGGACAGCAGGTGGTAGGGCCCGAGCAAGGCTACGAATACCGCCCAGAAGGCCATCACCCCGAAGGCGGCGACCAGCGGGCGATTGCGCTTCTCACCGTTCCAGTGGCGCAGCTGCCAGACCGCCAGCGCCCCGTACAGCAAGGCGGCGAGTCCGTGACTCCAAAGGCCGACAAGCCCGAGCATCAGCGCGCGCCCTCCGGTTGAAGGATGACGCGCACGGTGGTGAGCAGGATCAGCAGGTCCAGGAAGGGCGTGTAGTTCTTGGCGTAATAGAGATCGAATTCGAGCTTCTGGCGGGCATCGTCGATCGACGCGCCATAAGGGAAGTTGATCTGCGCCCAGCCTGTGATGCCGGGCTTCACCATGTGCCGCTCGGCATAATAAGGCAGCCGCGCTTCGAGATCGGCAACGAATTGCGGGCGCTCCGGCCGCGGCCCGACGAAGCTCATCTCCCCCTTCAGGACGCTCCAGGCCTGGGGCAGCTCGTCGATGCGCAGCTTGCGGATAATCGCGCCGATCCGGGTCACGCGCGGGTCGTCCTTCTGTGCCCAGACGGCGATGCCGCCCACTTCGGCGTCCTCTCGCATCGAACGGAGCTTCAGGATCTCGAACGGCTGGCCATAAAGACCCACCCGGCGCTGACGGAAGAAGGCCGGACCGGGGCTCTCCAGCTTGATCAACCCAGCGGTGATGGCGATCAGTGGGGCACTGAGGGCGAGCAGAACGGCGCTGACCGTGACGTCGAACAGGCGCTTGCCCATGCTCGATAGCCGCCGTCCCGAGGAGAAGCCGTCGGAAAAGATCAGCCAGCTCGGATTGAGGCTGTCGAGATCGACCCTTCCCGTCTCGCGTTCCAGGAACGACGACAGGTCGGTAACGTGGACGCCGGTCGTCTTGACCCGCAACAGGTCGTTGAGCGGCAGGGCGTTTCGCCTTTCTTCAAGCGCAAGGACGACCTCGTCCGCCCGCAGCGAGACGATATGCGCGCCCAGATTGGTAATTGCGCTGCGGTTGACCGCGTCACGTACGGCCACTCCCCCGTCGTTCATGCTGATATACCCGGCGACCCGAAAGCCCGCACCGTCCCGCTCGGCCATGCGTCCGAGCCGCGCCGCGCGCGGACCCGCGCCAAGCACCAGGATACGCCGCTTGAAGGTCTCGGCGGCGAGCGTCCGGCCGAAGGTAAGGCGAACCACGCTCAGACCGGCCAGCGCGAGCACCATTGCGTAGAGCAGGTTGGACCGCCAGAAAGTGATCGCTGGCACGAGAAAGAAGATCAGCGCCAGGCCGAGCAGGGCCAGAGATGTCGAGACGAACAGCCGCGGGATCGAGACCCGCAGGGAATGCAGCGCATCGGACCCGTAAACGCCGACGCCCACCATCGCCAGCTGCACCGTGATCGCGAAGGTGAGCATGTGCGGCAGCCGCTCGACTTCCGGATCGACCTCGCCCGCAATCTGCCAGATGCGCAACGTCCAGCCCGCCTCGGCCGCAAAAAGGAGGAGGACGAAGTCGATCACGCCGAGCAGGAGCACGGCATGCGGGACATAATGTTTGAACAGCCGGATCATCAGCCGATCCGACCGGCGGGCTTACGCCAGATTGTAAGTTCCTCCGACACGCCGGCACATGTCGCTCAAATTGACAAAGAAATCCTAAAGGCGCCGGAAACCTTCGCGCCGAGTCCGCAAAAGGCGCTGAGAATTGTCGCTGATCGAGGTTAGCAACGCCTGCACCTCAGGCGACGATGGTATCGTTTCGCGACCAACACGGTTTGACTTTCCGGTCGATCCTGTTAGTCGCTGGCTGGCGGGGGCAGTGAAAGGGTCTGCCATTTGTCTCAGCGTGAATTCTATGCGGCCCGGGCGGCCGAAGCTCGCAATGACGCCGAAGCGGCAACGCTCGACAACGTCAGGTCCCGCTGTCTTCGCTCCGAAGCCGCGTGGAACGACATGGCGCAGCGCGCCGGAAGGGCCGAGAAATTCCGCGCCCGCCTGGAAGCCGAGAAAGCCGGCATCGCAGTTCCGGCCGAATAAGCTTTCTTGTCCGATCGGGGCCGCGCTAGACCGCCCCGATGTCCAAACGGATCGTCCCTGTCATCCTGTCCGGCGGTTCGGGCACGCGGCTGTGGCCGTTGTCCCGTCTCGATCGCCCCAAGCAACTGATCGCCATCGCCGGCGAGCACAGCCTGTTGCAGGAAACCGCGCTTCGTACCCGTGACCCGAACATGTTCGACCGGCCGGTGGTCGTTGCCAGCGCCGGTCATGCCGAGCAGGTCGAGTTGCAGCTGGACGATATTGGCGTCTCGCCGGCTCAGCTGATCATCGAGCCCGAGCCGCGCAACACCGCCGCCGCGATCGCGCTTGCCGCTCTGGTGCTTGGGCCCGGCGACATCCTGCTGGTGTTGCCGAGCGATCATGTCGTCAAGCAGCCGGACGCCTTTCGCGCAGCCATCGAGTCCGCTCTGCCGCTCGCGCGAGACGGCATGCTGGTGACGTTCGGGATCACGCCGGACCGGCCGGAGACCGGCTATGGCTATATCAAGCGCGGGGCGGAGCTTAGCCCCGGCCTGTTCCAGGCCGAGCGATTCGTCGAGAAACCGGACTCGGTCACCGCACAGGCCTATCTGTCGGACGGCGGATATCTGTGGAACGCCGGCATCTTCCTGTTCAGCGCCGATTCCTTTCTGGATGCGCTCGAGCTGCATGCGCCCGAGATACTCTTTGCTGCGAGAGCGTCGATCGCGGCGCAGCGCGCCGACGGTATTTACATCTGGCCCGACGCGCGCGGCTTTGGCCGGGCGCCGGGGCTGTCCATCGACCATGCCGTCATGGAGAAATCGGACAGGGTGGCAGTCGCCCCCGTCGCGATGGGTTGGTCGGACGTGGGCAGCTGGGAGGCTCTTCACGCCATCGGCGAAAAGGACGCTTCCGGCAACGTCCTGACCGGCGATGTCGTCGCAATCGACAGCCGTGACTGCCTGATCCGATCAGACGGGCCGGTGATCGTCACGCTCGGCGCACAGGACCTGATCGTGGTCGCAACCGAGCGCGCCGTCCTCATCGCACCCCGCGGTGAGAGCCAGCGGGTCAAGGAGGCCATCGACGCCCTGCAGAAGCGGGGAAAGTGACTCCGGTCCCGTCATGCTGAACTTGTTTGAGCATCCACTCCAGGTGCGGCAGAGCGCACGACCAGCTGGACCCTGAACCAAGTTCAGGGTGACGTTTGTGCGCCAGTCCCGGAGTTCTTTCCCAGCACTCCCAATGCCGCAGCCACCATCGCCTCCGTCGCCGTCGCGATGGTCGGCTCGGCGTCCGGCGCCCAGAAGGGGCTGTGCAGCGACCGTAGTTTGGCCGGATCGCCGCCCGCCTTTTGCCACTGCGCCTGTGGAACGCCGCCGACCCAGAAGATCAGGCTCTGGATCGACTTGTCGGCAAGATAGAAGCGGCTGAAATCCTCTCCGCCCATCACCGCCGGGGTCGCGACCACCCGGTCCGCTCCGAACCGCTCGGTGAACAAGGCGGCGGTGCTCTTGGTGATCGCCTCCGTGTTGAAGGTGGCGGGCGTATATTCCGCCTCGCGCACCGTTACCACCGGCATGCGGTCGTCCGGCATGCCGGCCGCGATCGCCTCGCCGCGCACGATCCGCTTGATCCCGTCGAGCAGCAAGCGACGGGTCTCGTCCGAGTAGCTGCGCACGGTGAGCAGCATCGTCGCCTCGTCCGAGATGATGTTGTGCTTGGCGCCGGAATGGAAGCTGCCGACCGTCACCACCGCAGGGCTTTGCGGGTTGTTCTCGCGGCTGACCAGGGTCTGCAGCGAGTTGACGATCCGCGCGGCGAGCACGATCGGATCCTTGGTGGTGTGTGGGTAAGCGCCGTGTCCGCCGACGCCCTTCACCTGGATGTCCACCGAGTCGACGTTCGCAAGCGCGTAGCCGTTCGAGTAGCCGATCATGCCTGCCGGCAGCGACGCGGAATCATGAAAGGCGACTGCGTGTGTGGGCTTCGGAAACCGGGTGTAGAGGCGGTCCTCCAGCATCGCCTTCGCGCCTTCGCCGGTCTCCTCGCCGGGTTGGGCGATCATGACGAGCGTGCCCGACCAGGCATTCTTCATCGCCACTAACTGGCGCGCGGCTCCGATCCAGGCGGTCATGTGCGTGTCATGGCCGCAGGCATGCATGATCCCGGTCTCGCCGCCCGCGCGGCTAGTGCCCTTGACCTTGCTCGCGAACGGCAGGCCGGTCTGCTCGATGACGGGCAGGCCGTCCATGTCGGCGCGAAGCAACAGCACCGGGCCCGGCCCGTTCTTCATCACCGCGACGACACCGGTCTTGCCGACGCCGGTGGTCACCTGGAAGCCGAGCTTCTTCGCCTCGGCGGCGAGCTTGGCGGAGGTCTTCACCTCCTGCATCGACAATTCCGGATTGGCATGGAAGTCGCGGTAGAGGCTCAGGAGCGACGGCATGTCTTTAGCGACCGCGTCGCGAAGAGCATCGGCTTGGGCGGGGGCCGTGAGCGTGAGTGTCGCGGCGGCAGCGATCGTGAGCTTTCTCATGGCGCTGAGCTAACCACAGGCGTCATTCCCGCGAAAGCGGGAATCCCGCTGCCTGGGGCGATCGAGACGGGAGTCAGGCCCGAGTGTCGGCGGGGAGGAGTTCGACAATATCGATCGTCGACTCGAAATGGGGATAGGGGAGGACCAGCCGCCAGCGGTGCTCGCCGATCCGCTCGACCACACCGGCCATGTCGCGCTCGCGGTCGCGGCCATACTGCAGCGCGCGGGGCTCGTCGCCGAGCTGGAGCGTGCCGAGAAACACCATGCGCTGCCCGACATAAGGCAGGAAATGGCCGAGCGGGCGCTGCGAGCCGGTCATCTTGGCGAAGCTCATCAGCGCGCCTTCCTGGCGGATGCGGCAGGTGAAGGCAGGGTAAGCGACATAATCGAGCATGCCGCGGGTCTTCGCGCCGACCTTGATCACCCGGCAGCGATAATCGCCGGGCGGAGGGTTGCGCCAATCGATCGCGGCGTCGGGATCGAGCAACGCGCCTTCGCGAGCGATGACCGCGCCATGCCCGTTGGCCTGCGCCTTGCGCACGCCCTCGATCCAGGCCGTGCGCCAGCCGCGCAGTCGCTCGCGATCGTCGGGAGTGGCGATGGCGCGCCAGTCGGGCGCCGGGATCGGAGCGCGGGCGGAGCGCGTCTCGGCCTGGACATTCCGGGAGCCGCAGGCCGCGAGGGCGGCGACGAGAAGAAGGGGAAGAGCGGCAAGCCTCATCAAGTTCCTCGATCTGCCCCGTTACGCTCCATCTCTACTGCGCGGTCCAGCCGCCGTCCATCGAGAGGTTTGCCCCGGTGATCGCTGCAGCCTCGTCGCGGCACAGGAACAGGGCGAGCGCGGCGACCTGGTCCACCGTCACGAACTTCTTGGTCGGCTGGGCGGAGAGCAGAACGTCGTTCATCACCTGCTCGCGCGTTAGTCCCCGCGCCTTCATCGTGTCCGGGATCTGGTTTTCTACCAGCGGCGTCCAGACATAGCCGGGGCTGATGCAATTCACGGTGACCCCGCTGGTCGCGGTTTCCAGAGCGACCGCCTTGGTGAGGCCGGCCACGCCGTGCTTGGCCGCGACATAGGGTGCCTTGTTGGGGCTGGCGACGAGGCTGTGCGCGGACGCGGTGTTGATGATCCGGCCCCAGCCGCGCGCCTTCATCGCGGGGAGTGCAAGCCGCGTGGTGTGGAACACGGCGCTGAGATTGAGCGCGATCAGCAGGTCCCACTTCTCGAGCGGGAACTGATCGACCGGCGCGACATGCTGCATTCCGGCATTGTTGACCAGGATGTCGACCGCGCCAAATGCATCCGCAGCTTCACTCATCATGGAAGCGATCTGGTCGGGCTTGGTGAGGTCGGCGCCGCTATAGGCGACCCTCACATTGCTCCCGCCCTCGATCTCGCTCCTGAGCCGTTCGATCTCGCCCGCGTCGCCGAACCCGTTCAGCATCACGTTCGCGCCTTCGCCGGCGAGCGCGCGTGCCATCGCCAAGCCGATGCCGGAGGTAGAACCAGTAACGAGCGCCGACTTGCCGTTGAGAAACATGAGGGTCCTTCCTGTCGCTTGAGCGCGTCTCTTCGAGCCGCGGCATGGCAAATGCAACCAGCAGGCTCCGCCCGGCATTGTCGCTGCGATCCGGCGTGAAAGGACCGCACATGCGTCTCGATGATTACCGAACCAGCGACAATGTCGGCGAGCAGCGCGGCGGCGGATTTGGCGGCGGCGGTGGCGGCTTCGGTGGCGGTGGCCTCGGCCTCATAATAGGTTTGGTGGCAAGCCGGTTCGGCATCGGCGGCGTGCTCGTGCTCATCGCCGGGGCCTGGCTGCTCGGCTTCAGCCCGTTCGGAGGGGGTAGCGGCGTCGTATCGCCCGGGGCGCAGGTCGCGCCGGCGAAGGGCGGGAGCGCGGCCCAGGTCTGCTCGGCAGACCAGACAAGGCGCTTCACCTGCCAGGTTCTGGCCAGCACGGAGGATACCTGGGCGACGGTGTTCCAGGAGATGGGCCAGCGCTATCGGCCGGCCGGGCTCGACTTCTACACCGGCAGCGGCCGCTCAGGCTGCGGCGCGGCACAATCGGCGATGGGCCCGTTCTACTGCCCGACCGACAACAAGATCTATATTGACGCGAGCTTCTACAATGAGCTCCAGAACCGCTTCGGCGCGGCTGGAGATTTCGCGCAAGCCTATGTTATTGCTCATGAAGTTGGGCACCACATCCAATTCCTGACGGGCACGCTCGAGCAGGCCAACACGGCGCAGCAGCGACTGAGCAAGGCTGAGGGAAATGCCGTACAGGTCCGGGTCGAGCTGCAGGCGGACTGCTATGCGGGCGTTTGGGCGGCCCGCAATCGCGCCCGGCTGGAGCAAGGCGATGTCGAGGAGGGCATGCGCGCAGCCGAGGCGATCGGCGACGACACGCTGCAGCGCAAGGGCCAGGGCCGCGTCGTGCCTGAAAGCTTCACCCACGGCAGCAGCGCGCAACGCATGGCCTGGCTACGTAAGGGACTCCAGACCGGCGACCCGCGCGCCTGTGACACCTTCAACGGCGCGGTGTGACGCTTTAGAAGTTAAAGCGCAGCGTTCCGCGGACCGTAGTCGGCGCGCCGGGCGTGATGTTGTTGTCATTGTGTGCGGTCGCGAAATAGCGTTCGCCCAGCAGGTTCTCGACGTTGAGCTGCGCCTGCACCTGCGGCGTGATCCGGAAGTAAACCGCCGCGTCCAGGCGGGTATAGGCCGGCAGCACCACGGCGTTGGTGATCGAGGCGAAGCTGCGCGACTGATGATGGGCGCCAAGACCGAAGCCGATCCGCTTCGATACATCGTAGCGCGTCCAAAGGCTGGCCTGGTGCTTCGGCACTTGCGGAACGTCGCAGCTGCCGCTCGTGCAGGCGGTTGTCGCTGAGCGGATTTCGGCGTCCTGCAGGGCGTAGCCGGCATTGAGGTGCCAATTGCGGCTGATCTCGCCCGCCACCTGCAGCTCGAGCCCGCGGCTGCGCTGCTCGCCGCTCAGCACGATCACGCCGCCCGACAGCGGCGCCCGCGTGTTGGTGCGATCGAGCTGATAGAGGGCCGCCGTGAACAGAAGGGCAGGGCGGATCGCCCACTTCAATCCGAGCTCGTAATTGTCGAACTTCTCAGGCTCCAGCGTGGCACTGGTGATATCGAGCGAGAGGAACTGGTCCCCCGACTGCGGCAGGTAGGAGCGGCTGTAGCTTGCGTAGATCGAGACCGGCTCGACGGGCTTGAAGACGAGCCCCAAGCGCGGCGACCAGAGATCGTCGGTACGGCGGAAGCTCTGATTGTTGAACAGGTTGGTGACGGCGAGCTGGAAACGGTCGTAGCGGATGCCCGCGATCAGATCGAACATGGGTCCGATCGAGACCTGGTCCTGAAGGTAGAAAGCGAGCACGTCCGCGTCTGTCTCGACCGCGCGATTGCCGGCGCCCGCCGGTCCGGCGCGGAATTCGACACTCGGAACGGTCAGCGGATCCGAGACCGGAACGACCGTCCGTCGCCCACTGCTGGTGGTCGGCACGCCGACGAAGAAGCCGTTGATCCGCTCGTTGCGCGTGTCCTGCGTGCCGATCTCGAACCCGCCGAGCAGGACATGGCTCAACGGACCGGTCGCGACCTCCCAGACGAGGTCGGTCTGGCCGAACAGATTCTCGCGCTGCGTCGGATCACGATACGCCTCGATCCCGACCGTGCGGGCGCCGGTGGCAGCGTTGGTCGACACGGCCGTTGCCGCGAAGACGTTCTGATACGCCTTGTCATAGTCGCCGTAGAGCAGCCTGCTGGTCAGCGTCAGGCTGTCGCTGAGCTGGTGCTCGACGCGGCCGCGCAGCACATGGGCGTCGAACTCGGACCGGTTCACCTCCGGGTCGCCGAAAAACGCGTCACGAAACCCTCTGAGCGGGCGCGCAGGCTCGGCGATCGTGCCGGGTCCCGCGGACGGGATGCCGCGATCCACGACGCGATCGTCGCGATCATATTCGTAGGACAGGTCGATGCGCGTCAGGCCGCCGATCGAAAGGGCGAAGGTGGGGTTCAGAGCATAGCGCTCGCCCTCGTAGAAGCGCCGGTGCGTATCGAACCGCTCATAGACCGCATTGAGCCGCCCGGCCGCGGCTTCCGAGAAGGCGTGGTTGAGGTCCGCATCGATCAGATATCCGCCCTCGCTGTCGATCGAGCCGGTCGCGCGAGTGAAGCTGCCTGCGGCTGGCCGCTTCAGCACGCGGTTGATGATGCCGCCGCCGCCGCCGCGGCCGAAGATCATCGCGTTGGGGCCCTTCAGGACCTCGATCCGCTCCACATTGTAGAGCCCGCGATAATATTGGACGTCGTCCCGGATGCCGTCGACGAAGAAGTCGGCCGTGCTGTTGTTGCCGCGCAGGGTCACCTGGTCGCGGTGGCCTTCGCCCTGGCCGAAAGTCGCGCCGGGCACGTAGCGAAGCACATCGGCGATCGAGCGGAGCGCCTGATCGTCGATCTGGGTCTCGGTGACGATGCTTACCGCCTGAGGAACATCCTGAAGCGGTGTCGGCGTCCGCGTTGCGGAGGAGGTGATCTCCACGCCGTACCTGTCCCGCGCGCCCGTCACGATGATCGTGCCGCTGTCCTGGGTGTCGACCTCGACGTCGCCCGCGGCACGAGCGGGGGCAGCGAGCGCGCAAGCCAGCGCGACCGCGGATGCGGTTCGAACAAACATGGAGACAACCCTTGTGCTCAGCGCATCTTTGCGTCTGTGGCAGTGGTGCTAGCGTTAATGCGACTTAGTCGCAATAGCAATCTAAGCGCTTCAGAAGCGGGCTCGGTGGCCGCTAGCCATCCGAAGTGGCCTGCTTCCGGCGCAGCGCCAGTATATAGATTACCGCCGCGGCGAGCGCGAAGAAGAACCATTGGCCGGCGTAGAGCAGGTGATTGTTCGTCATTGCGCGTGGCGAGGGCGGAGCGCTCGGCACGAGGCCGGGCGCCGCGTTCGCCGACACCAGTCGAATGCGATGCAAGCGGTCTGGAGCGATGATCCCGGTCACCTCACCTCCGCGCCAGGTCGCGGGCGCGGCGCTCTGGGTCGACCAGCCCATGTCCACCTGCATGCCCGGTCCCTCCGTGCCGGTGCGGCAGGTGGCGATATGGCTCCAGCCGGTCTTGTCCTCCAGGTTTCGCCCGGCCTCGGCGCGCCAGGCGACCGGCTCCAGGCACAAGGCCGTTGAGCGGCGGTAGAACAGGTCATTGCCTGCCGGCGGAACCGCCGGATAGGCGGTCGGCGCAAGCTGGCTTGCGCGCTCGAACTGGGCAATCAACTCCCGCTTCTCGTCGGCGCGACGTAATTGCCAGATGCCGAGCGCGACCATCGTCGCGACGGCGGCGGCGACGAACAAAGTCGGGATGACCGGCAGCCGCATCATTCGTCGCTCGCGACCCGCCCCTCACGCGCATTGTTCCTGTACTCCATTGCGAGGAGCAGCGCCTTGGCGAAGCGAAGGCAGCCGAGCACCGCCACGGCCGTGATCGGCACCCACAGCAGGATGTGCACCCAGAAGGGCGGGTTGACGCCAAGCTCCAGCCCGATGGCGAGCCCCGTGATGATGGCGCCAACGATCAGAGTCAGGAAGGCCGCGGGACCATCCCCGACGTTGAAGGCGCTGAAGTCAAGCCGGCAGGCGCGGCAGCGCGGCGCGAACCTGGCAAGGCCGTCGAAGAGCGTCCCGGCGCCGCAGCGCGGGCAGAGGCCCTTGAGGGCGGCGGAAGCAGGCGAGGGCCGCTCCACCGCCTCAGTGATATTCGGCGCCCCAGCCGCCCCAGATGTAGATGGCCAGGAACAGGAACAACCACACCACGTCGACGAAGTGCCAATACCAGGCCGCCGCTTCGAAGCCGAAATGCTGGCGCGGGGTGAAGTCTCCGCGATAGGCGCGGATCAGGCAGACGATCAGGAATATGGTGCCGACGATGACATGGAAGCCGTGGAAGCCGGTCGCCATGAAGAAGGCGGAGGTGTAGATGTTGTCCGCGAAGCCGAACGGCGCGTGGGCATATTCGTAGGCCTGGATGGCGCTGAACAGCAGGCCGAGCCCGATCGTCGCCCACAGACCCATCTTGAGACCTTGGCGATCGCCGTTGATCAGCGCGTGATGCGCCCAGGTGACGGTGGTGCCCGAGCAGAGCAGGATCAGGGTGTTGAGCAGCGGATAGCCGAATGGATCGAGGACCTTCATGCCCTCCGGAGGCCAGACGCCGCCGATCGTCTCGACCGGCGAAGGGAACAGGGCCGCGTTGAAATAAGCCCAGAACCAGGCGACGAAGAACATCACTTCCGAGGCGATGAACAGGATCATCCCGTAGCGCAGGTGCAACTGCACGATCGGCGTGTGATCGCCCGAATGCGCCTCGCGGATCACGTCCACCCACCAGCTGAACATGACGAACAGGACGGCGGCCAGCCCGGCGTAGAAGACATAGCCTCCCGACGGATTGTCGTGCATCCACATGATCCCGCCCGCTGCCATGGCGAGCGCCGCGAAGCTGCCCAGCAACGGCCAGATGCTCGGCGGCAGGATGTGATATTGGTGGTTCTTCGCTCCGGCCATGTGCGGCGTTCCTCTGTCTTCGTCGCGCCCTGCGGCAAAGGCTTGCCCGGACGCTTTGCTCCTAGCTTTGCTTCTTGGCTGAATCCACCGGGTAGAAGGTGTAGCTCAAGGTGATCTCATCGATCCGGCTCGCATCCGCATCCTCCAGGATTTTCGGATCGACGAAGTAGACCACCGGCATCCGCACTTCCTCGCCCGGCTTCAGCGTCTGCTCGTTGAAGCAGAAGCACTGAATCTTCGTGAAATACTGCCCGGCCTTGGCGGGAGTGACGTTGAACGTGGCGGTGCCTGTCACCGGTCGATCGCCGAGGTTGCGGGCCGTGTAGAACGCCATTTCGCGGGCGCCGATCGCGACTCGCTCGACCTTGGATTCAGGGGCGAAGCTCCATGGCAGCGCCGAGTTGGTGTTGGCGTCGAAGCGGACGCGGATCATCTTGCCGGCGGGTGCGAGCGAGCCGGCATAATTCTCGGCGCGCAACGGCGTGCCGCCGAAGCCGGTCACCTGGCAGAACAGGCGGTAGAGCGGTACGCTCGCGAAGGCGAGCCCGACCATGCACGCGACCAGCAGCGCTGCGAGCGCAGCCGTGCGGCCGTTCCGGCGGGCGAGCGCGGTCACGCCGAGCCTCCGGCCATCTTCGCGATCGTGATGAAGTAGAGCAGCACGACGAAGGCGGCGAGCACGAGCGCCATGGCGATGGCGCGGCCGCGCTGGCGGCGGCGATGCTCGTCGGTGTCGGGTCCGCCGCCCGTCATGCGATCAGCCAGCGGTCCAGGACCAGAGCCCCGAACAGCACGAACAGGTAGAGGATCGAGAAGGCGAACAGACGCTTCTCCGGCCTCATCCCGGCAGGCTCCGTCGCGCGATTGGCGAGCACCTGCAGGGAAAGCAGGATGAAGGCCAGGCTGAGCGCGGCGGCCACGACGCCGTAGAGGCTTCCGGTGAGCCCGAGCGGCCACGGCGCGACGGCGCAAGCCGCCATAGCGACGGTGTAAAGCGCGATCTGCTGACGCGTGAACCTGGGGCCGGACACGACGGGAAGCATCGGCACGCCGGCGGCCGCATAGTCGGAGCGGACGAACAGCGAGAGCGCCCAGAAATGCGGTGGGGTCCACAGGAAGATGAGCAGGAACAGCAGGCCCGGAAGCAAGGAAACGTCGCCAGTTGCGGCCGCCCACCCGATCACCGGCGGGAAGGCGCCGGCCGCCCCGCCGATCACGATATTCTGCGGCGTCCGGCGCTTGAGCCAGACCGTATAGACCAGCACGTAGAACAGGATGGACGCGGCGAGGATGCCCGCTGCGAGCCAGTTAGTCGCAAGCTCCATCAGCAGCACCGAGAAGACGGCGAGCACGATCCCGAAGTGCAAGGCGGAATCACGGCTCATCCGACCGGCCGGAAGGGGGCGGCCGGCGGTGCGCTTCATAAGCGCATCGAGGTCCGCCTCGTACCACATGTTGAGGGCCGCTGCCGCGCCGGCGCCGAGTGCGATGCACAAGATGGCGGTGAACGCCAGCACCGGGTGCAGCGGCACCGGCGCGGCGAGCATGCCGGCAAGCCCGGTGAACACGACCAGGCTCATCACCCGCGGCTTGGTGAGCGCGACGAAATCGCGCCAGTCGGCGGGAAGAGCGGGAGAGGCGAGCGAGGCGGTGGTCATGGCTGGATCCGGGTCCCTCGCCCTTCAGCGGGAGGGTAGTGGGGAAAAGAGTTCAACAGGTCAAACCCCGGGGAGCGCCCTCTCCCCGGGGAAGGTCTTCAGTGATCCTTGCCGGAATCGATCACCGGCAGGGTTTCGAACTGGTGGAAGGGCGGCGGGCTGGTGAGCGTCCATTCCAGTGTCGTCGCGCCCTCGCCCCAGGGATTGGGCGGGGTCTTCTTGCCGAACAGCAGCGAGTAGAAGATGTTCAGGAAGAAGAAGATCATGCCGACGGCCATGATGATGTAGCCCGTCGTCGCCCAGCCGTGCCAGCCGGCGAACGCGTCCGGATAGTCAGGAACGCGCCGCTGCATGCCGTCCATGCCCAGGAAGTGCATCGGCATGAACAGGATGTTCACGCCCACGAAGAACACCCAGAAATGAAGCTGACCGAGAAGCTCGTTGTAGTTGCGGCCCCACATCTTGCCGAACCAGTAATAGAAGCCGGCGAAGAGCGAGAAGACCGCGCCGAGCGACAGCACGTAGTGGAAGTGCGCGACGACATAGTAGGTGTCGTGCAGGTTGTTGTCGACGCCGCCATTGGCGAGCACGACACCGGTGACGCCGCCGACCGTGAACATGAAGATGAAGCCCAGCGCCCACATCATCGGAGTCTGGAAGCTCAGCGAGCCTCCCCACATCGTCGCGATCCAGGAGAAGATCTTGATGCCGGTCGGCACCGCGATCACCATGGTCGCCGCGGTGAAGTACATCTTGGTGTTCACGTCCATGCCGACGGTGAACATGTGGTGCGCCCACACGACGAAGCCGATCACGCCGATCGCGACCATGGCGTAGGCCATGCCCAGATAGCCGAACACGGGCTTGCGGCTGAACGTCGCCACCACCTGGCTGACGATGCCGAAGCCCGGCAGGATCATGATGTAGACTTCGGGATGGCCGAAGAACCAGAACAGATGCTGGTACAGGATCGGATCGCCGCCGCCCGACGCATCGAAGAAGTGCGTACCGAAATTACGGTCGGTCAGCAGCATGGTGATCGCGCCGGCGAGCACCGGTAGCGCGAGCAGCAGCAGGAAGGCGGTGACCAGCACCGACCACACGAACAGCGGCATCTTGTGCAGGGTCATCCCCGGCGCGCGCATGTTGAAGATGGTCGTGATGAAGTTGATCGCGCCGAGAATCGAGCTGGCGCCGGCCAGGTGCAGCGACAGAATGGCCATGTCAACCGCGGGTCCGGATGATCCGGAAGTCGAGAGCGGTGCGTACACCGTCCAGCCGGTGCCGGCCCCAAGGCCGGTGCCGCCCGGCACGAAAGCCGATCCGAGCAGGAGCACGAACGCCGGAACCAGCAGCCAGAAGCTGATGTTGTTCATGCGCGGGAAGGCCATGTCCGGCGCGCCGATCATGAGCGGCACGAACCAGTTGCCGAAGCCGCCGATCATCGCCGGCATGACCATGAAGAAGACCATGATCAGTCCGTGCGCGGTGATGAGGACGTTCCACAGGTGGAGCCCCTCATCGAAAGTCGCAGCGCCCTGCCCGACGATCGAATGCTTCATCGTCGTCCAGCTTTCGAGCCACTGGATCCCCGGCTCCGCAAGCTCCACGCGCATCAGGCCCGAGATCGCGCCGCCGATGATCCCGGCGATGATCGCGAAGATCAGGTAAAGCGTGCCGATGTCCTTGTGATTGGTGGACATGAACCAGCGCGCGAAGAAGCCGGGCTTGTGATCGGCATCGTGATGCGCGTCGTGCTCGTGCTTCGTCTCGAAATGGACCGCATTGGCAGTGGTGTCGGTCATTACTGGCTACCGCCTCTTCTGGAATTCGTCGCGCCCTGGCTGGAAGCAGGAGCGCCGGTTGTGACATCGATGATGCGATTGTCGCCAAGGTCAGGCGTGGTCTCCGTCGCGCCGGAACCGGCCGTCGGAGTGGCGGCGCCCGGATTGCTGATCGAGCTGTTCACGGTCGCCTCGGACGAGGTCGGACGCCGCTCGCTGGGCAAGGTGCCACCCTTGGAACGGACCCAGGCCGCGAATTGCGCCGGGGGCAGCACTTCCACCGCCACCGGCATATAGCCGTGGCGCGCGCCGCACAGCTCGAAGCAGACGCCGTAATAAAGTCCCGGCCGATCGGTCTTGAACCAGGTCTCGTTGAGGCGGCCAGGAACCGCGTCCATCTTTACCCAGAAAGCGGGCACGCCCCAGCTGTGGAGCACGTCGGCCGAGGTAACGATCAACTTCACGGTCGCGCCGGCGGGCACCACCATGCGCTCGTCCACCGCCAACTGGCGCGGCTCGCCCCTTTTGTCGGCGTCGGCATCGGAGATCGCGTTTGAGACCACCTCGAAATCGCCATTGTCCGGATATTGGTAGGTCCAATACCATTGATTGCCGACGACCTTGACCGTGAGGTCCGCCTTGGGAGGGGAATATTGGTTGGCGAGCAGCCGGATCGACGGCACCGCGATCGCCACCAGGATCAGCACCGGCACCAGCGTCCAGAGCACCTCGATGAGCGTATTGTGCGAAGTGCGCGAAGGCACCGGATTCGCGCTCCGCCGATAGCGAACGACCACCCAGAGCAGCAGAACCAGGACGAGCAGCGAGATTGCGGTGATCAGCGGCATCAGGATGACATTGTGGAACCAGGCCGCTTCCTCGCCGATCGGAGTGACCTGATCCTGGAACCCGAACCGCCCGTCCGGCTGGCCGATCCCCGGAGTTGGCATGGTGCGGCTCGCGACCGTCGCCTGCGCGACCTGCGCATTGCTGGGCGGCTCATCGCCGACGGTGGCCACCTCAGGATCGGAGATGGCGGAAGGCGGCGGCGGGAGCGGCTCCGACTTCGGAGCGGCCGGCAGGCTTTGTTGCGGCGAAGCTGGTACTGCCGCGGTCGGAGCCGGATTGCCCGTGCGCGGGGCCGAAGCCTGCGACAAGGCGGGGCTCGAAAGGCCAAGCGCGAGCGCGACGGCAGCAAGTTTCAGCGAAATCTTCATCTAAGACCCTTTGACCCCGTCCGGGCGGCGGGCGGGAATGGATTCGGTCGGCAAACAGGCAAGCGTGGCGGCCTTATAGGGAGGGTGCCGCGCCGCCTCAAGCAGCTTGCTCCGGGCCGCCCTGTCAGCCTAATGCGCCCCGGTCAAGTTCGCCGAAACAAGGAGCCCGGCCCGAGTGACCGAAGCTGAAGTCCTTGCCGAATTCAGGGACGCAGAGGCGCTGCTGGAAGGGCATTTCATCCTGTCCTCGGGCCTTCATAGCTCCCGCTATCTGCAATGCGCCCGCGTGCTGATGGACCCGGCGCGCGCCTCCCGGCTTGGCTCCGCCCTGGCTCGCAGCCTGCCGATGGCGATCAAGTCCCGGATCGAAATCATCATCTCGCCAGCGATGGGCGGCGTGATCATCGGGCACGAGGTTGGCCGCTCGCTCGGTCTCGAGGCGATCTTCGTGGAGCGCCCGACCGGTCGGTTCGAGCTTCGCCGCGGCTTTCGCCTGAAGCCTGGGCAGAAGGCGCTGCTGGTCGAGGATGTGGTGACCACAGGCCTCAGCTCGCGCGAGGCGATGGCGGCGGTCGCCCAGGCCGGCGGCGAAGTCATCGCGGCGGCTGCGCTCGTAGATCGGTCTGACGGCGTCGCCGACCTTGGAGTGCCTTTCTTCCCGCTGCTCCGGCTGTCGGTGCCGGCCTACGCGTCCGACGCGCTTCCGACCGAGCTTCAGGCCATTCCCGCCGAGAAGCCGGGAAGTCGCAAGGCGGCGTGACCATCGCACAAAGTCAGCGTAGCCTTCGCCTTGGCGTCAACATCGACCATGTCGCCACCATCCGCAACGCGCGTGGCGGGGAGCATCCCGATCCCGTCCGGGCCGCCTTCGCCGCGGCTGCGGCCGGCGCGGACGGCGTCACCGCGCACCTGCGCGAGGACCGGCGCCACATCACCGACGACGACATCTCACGGCTGATCGAGAAGCTCACGGTCCCGCTGAACCTGGAGATGGCCGCCACTGACGAAATGGTGGAGATCGCGCTTCGGCACCGGCCGCACGCCGCCTGCATCGTGCCTGAGAAGCGCGAGGAGCGGACGACGGAGGGCGGGCTCGATGCGGCGGGCCAGCATAATCAACTGGCACCCTTTGTCAGCCGCCTGGTCGACGCGAATATCCGCGTCAGCCTGTTCATCGAGCCGGATCCGCGGCAGGTCGAGGCCGCGATCCGACTGAAGGCGCCGGTGGTCGAGTTCCATACCGGCCGCTACGCGCATCTGGAGGGCGAAGCACGATCCGAGGAACTGCGCCGCATCTCGGATGCGGCGGCGCTTGCGGTCAAGAACGGGATCGAGCCGCATGCGGGCCACGGTCTCACATTCGACAATGTCCTGCCGGTCGCGGCGATCCCGCAGGTCCAGGAACTGAATATCGGGCATTTTCTGGTTGGCGAGGCGATTTTTACCGGACTTGAGGCCAGTGTCGCAAGAATGCGCGGCCTTATGGATGAGGCAAGAGGGTGAGTGCTCCTCGGACGCCATGCTGATCATCGGTATCGGATCGGATCTGTGCAATATCGAGCGGATCCAGAAGTCGCTCGACCGGTTCGGGGAGCGCTTCCTTGCGCGCGTGTTTACCGAAACCGAGCGTGCCCGCGCCGAAGCACGGCCGTTCACCCGCGCCGGAACCTACGCCAAGCGCTTCGCTGCGAAGGAGGCTTTCTCCAAAGCCGTGGGCACCGGGTTCAAGCAGGGTGTGTTCATGAAAGATATAGGCGTGGTGAATAAAAGGGGAGGACAGCCGACAGTGGCGCTGACCGGGGGCGCAAGGCAAAAGCTTGACGAACTCACTCCTCCGGGCCACGCGGCGGAGATATTGTTGACCATGACCGACGACTTCCCTTTCGCGCAGGCGTTCGT
>NZ_DASVTH010000059.1:0-6460 GCF_036387615.1 Allosphingosinicella sp. | reverse complement strand
GCCGTCTTCGGCGCGAGGCCGAGCAGCGCGCGGATAGCTTTGCCGGTCGCTGAACGGGCGCGCAGTTCCAAGACCTGCCCTAGAAGCACCAAGGTCGTGATGACGGCGGCGGCTTCGAAATAGACGGGCACCACGCCGCCCATGGTGCGGAACGAGGGCGGGAACAGGTCCGGCGCGAGCGCAGCCACCAGGCTGTAGGAATAAGAGACGCCGACGCCGAGCGCGATCAGCGTGAACATGTTGAGGTTGCGGGTCTGGAGCGAGGCCCAGCCTCGCTCGAAGAACGGCCATCCTCCCCAAAGGACCACCGGCGTCGCCAGCGCGAGCTGGATCCAGACGAATGTCCGCATCGGCATTAGGTGCCAACCGAACAGCTCCGTCCCCATGGCGAGGACCAGCAGCGGCACCGAAAACGCGGCGCTCACCCAGAAGCGCCGGGTCATATCGATGAGCTCGGGGTTCGGGCCCTCCTCCAAGCTCGGCTCGGCCGGCTCGAGCCCCATTCCGCAGATGGGGCAGGTGCCGGGCCCGTTACGGCGAATCTCCGGGTGCATCGGGCACGTCCAGACCGTTCCCTCAGCAGCCTCGGGAAGCGCTCCCATCGGCGGATGCGTGAGGGCCGGATCATGCTCCGGCGGGTTCAGGTAGCCATCCGGGTTGGCGATGAACTTGGTGCGGCAGCCGGCGCTGCAGAAATGATAGGTGGTGCCGCCGAGATCATGATGGTGCTCGGTTCGCCCAGGATCGACCGTCATTCCACAGACGGGATCCTTGACCTTGCCGGCGGCGGCGTCTGCCGATGCGGCTCCGTCACCTGAGTGGCAGCATGCATGTGCCATGTCGGTATCCTTTGCACCCGAATCATCCATGCGCCCATGTGCAGCTTGACATCATGTCAAGGTCAAGGGCCCATCCTTGAGTATGAAACGCTGCTGCGCCGTCCGGGCCAAACATGTGTCCCTCAGAAGTGCCAGCGGCTCGGCTAGCGCGGGCAGCTAGCGCTTGAAGATGTCCATGAAGCTGATCGTGCCGCTGAACAGGGCGTGCGCGACCAGCTGCGACCGGCTCACAGCGTCATAATTGGCACGGGCGGCTTTCACATATTGATGGACCGTCTCTGGGCTGATCCCGAGGATCGTCGCGATTTCGGAGTCCGATTTGCCGCGCGCGATCCAGATCAGGCAATCTCGCTCGCGGTCGGAGAAACGGGCGGGATCGGCGAGCCTCTGACGGTCGCGTTTCGCGAGTCGCCTGGCAGCCTCGAACGCGAACGCCCCGACCAGCTGCGCCACCGCGAGGTGCTCCGCCTTCAAGGGCTTTCCCCGAGCCGTCGCAAAGGAGCAGGACCCGTTGACCTCGCCCGGCACATGCGCTGGGACGGTGAAGCCGTCGCCGAGGCCCTGTCTTGCGGCCGCGTCGAGCACGGCCCGGTCCATACGAGTCAGCGGGATCATGTTCGGCAGCTGCGACCAGGTGAACCCAACCGCGGTCATCTGGCACGCGCGGTGGACCGGATCGGTCCGCCCGAGCTGCTTGCGGTCGTAGTAGCGCTCCCATTCGTCCGGATAATTGTGGATGCGGATCGCCGGTTCGGACGAGTTGCGCAGATCTACATGATGGCTGAGCGCGAAGTGAGCGAAGCCCAGTTCGCGCGAGATATCGGCGAGGATCGTCCGCAACTCGCCCTGGCTGCTGGCGGTGCTCACCTCGTCGACGAAGGCATTGACCCGTTCGAACATGCCGAACCGCTGCGTTCCGCACGGTCACGAGGGGCGCTCCAAGCGCGCCGGCTCCAACGTGCCGCCCCTTAGGCCACGCCCGGGATCTCACTCCGCAACGTCACCGCCATTGGCCGCGTCCGCGCTCGCCGACCAGGTCGGTGAGCTTGTCCACGGTGCTACTATGACAGGAGTAGCCGCAGTCGCGCAATTCCCCCACTTGGGGGAATAGCTTAGCCCAGGTTTGAATCAGGAAAGGAGAGGGAGCTTCCGCGGCGCGGCTCGGCAGGAGCCGGTCAGACTTCGGAGACTTCCCATGAAACATGAAGCCAGCCGGCTTTCGCCGGCGGAAACAATCACGGCCGCCATTGTGGCGCGGCTTGAGGCGGGGACGCGCCCGTGGGTCCAGCCCTGGACGCGCGCCTCTGTCTCTAGGCCGCTGCGCGCCTGCGGAACCCCTTATCAGGGCATCAATGTCCTGTGGCTCTGGATGGCGGCCGAAGCGGCCGGGCATTCGTCTCCTTACTGGATGACCTACCGCCAATCGCAGTTGCTCCGAGCCCAGGTGCGGAAGGGCGAACGCGGCACCGTCGCGATCTTCTACCGGGCCTACCAGATTGATGAACCCGACGAATGCGATGAAGACGCAGGCCCGCGGACGCGTCGCGTGCTCAAGAGCTTTACCGTCTTCAATGCCTGCCAGATCGACGGGCTGTCGCGACGCTTCTTCCCCGAGCCGCAACCGCTTCCGCCGCCGACCGAGCGGGACAGGGTCCTTGATCACTTCTTCGAGGCGGTCCCAGCAAGGATTCGGCATTGGGGAGCGGAGGCCTCTTACTCTCCCGTGCTGGACCAGATCACGATGCCCGAGCCCGGCCTGTTCCGGGACCTCGACCATTATCGCGCGACGCTCGCGCACGAGCTGTCGCACTGGACCGGACACGAGAGCCGCCTCGCCCGGCAAATGAGCGGCCGGTTCGGCAGCGAAGCGTACGCCATGGAGGAGCTGGTGGCGGAGCTTTCGTCCGCACTCCTTGGCGCTGAGCTCGGGCTGCCGGTGGAGCATCTCGACCATCATGCCAGCTACCTCGCTTCGTGGCTCAAGGTGCTGAAGGCCGACAACAGGGCAATCCTCACGGTTGCCGCCAAAGCCGAGGAGGCCTCGTCGCTTCTCCTGCGGCTTGGCCGACGTGATGTCTCCGATGCCTCCGCTGAAGGCGCTCTCGCTGAACCTCCCGAGGCTCTGGCAGCCTGATCGGGAGCCGCCCCTCTACGGGCAGGGGCTTGGAGAGGGCAGTCGCGCTGCCTCTTGGAAGTGGCCGGATCCGGCGCGGGAGAGGCCCTGCCCCGGCAGTGGCGGACCGCAACCCGCTTCGCCCGCGGCCCGTGTTGGCGTGCCGCTGCGCGGCAGCCTGCCCGCGCCAGCCGCGGCTTCGGGGTGTCCCGCCGCTCCCGCGGCGGTGCGGTCCGCCGCCTTTGCCGGGGCTTGGGGCTCCCGGCGCCGATCCCCGGCGCGTTCAGGAGAGCCCATCATGCACACCACCCTTGCCGCCCAGCTCGCCGCGCTGGAGCTCGGCCACCTTAACATCGCCGCGCTGGATCGGGCACCGTGCACCGACGCTGTCGATGCGGAAGCAGCCGAACAGACGCTTGTCGCGGTCTGGTCCGACCTGTTCGGGCTGTTCCCCGACACCGCTTTGGAGGACGATGCCGAGGAGCTCGGCTGGGCGTTCGTCAACCTGTTCCACCGCGCCGCGCTGAAGCGCTCGGGCCAGATCGACCGCGCGACGGACGAGATACGCAGCCTGGTTGCGTCCGGCGATGGCTCCGAAGTCCACGCCTCCCAACTCGAGAACGAGATCGCCAGGGCTCAAGCTGCCGAGGCTGCCATGCTGGCGCTGGAGAACCTGCGGGAGACCGCGGCACGTCTTTACCTCAACGAGACCGGCCATTCCTGGCGCCCTGCTGGCGGCTCCCGGGCTAACCACGGTGCGGCCCTGACGTCTGCGGTCGTCGACGGCCGCGACTTCCTGCGGGCGCGGGCAGAGAGCCGTCGCAAAGCGGTCATGCCGGAGGGCACGCCCGTCGTCTTTGCTGGGGGGCGCCTCTCGTTTCCGACCGATGAGCAGGCCAAGGCATTTGCTGGAAACGTGTGGGACACGCTCGACAAGGTGCGGGAGCACGTCGCCGATTTGGTCCTGGTCCACGGCGGCGACACCAAGGGCGTGGACCAACTCGCAGCTTCTTGGGCCGAGCGGCGCAAGGTGCCGCAGCTGACCTTCTCGCTCGATCGGCGGCTCGGACAGCGAGCGGGGTTCCGCCGCAACGAGCAAATGTTGTCGCTCAAGCCCCGCTACGTGGTCGCGTTCGCCGGAAGCGGCGTCGTGGAGCGGCTCGTCATCCAGGCGAAAGAGCAGGGGCTCAGCGTCGTCGATCGGCGTGGCCCTCTCGGGACCCACCCGAAGCGCGCGGCACGCGAGGCGGCGGCGGCCTAGGCGCCGCGAACCGGACCGGCTGCTGCCGGTCCGGTCCTCCTTTTGAGCTCGGGAGGAGAGGGCGGCGGGGTGGCCGGCGGAGGTACAGGCACGTCATTCGGGCGCGACTGGCCTCCGTTTCCGAGGAGGATTGCCATGTCCGACACACCCGATCACGATCCAGATCTCCTGCGCCGCATGGAAGAGGCCATGCTGAACATGCCGAAGCTGCAGCGGGAAATCTTCATGGCGCACCGGCTGGACGCCATGTCCTACGGGGAAATCGCCGAACGAACCGGCCTCACGATGCGTCAGGTGGAGCGCCACATGGCGAAGGCGATCTACAAGCTGGTGAAGCAGCTGGATGGAGAGAAGCTCAGCTGGTGGGAGCGCCGGTTCTGAGCGCCGCCGCCTCCGCCCTCGCCAGCGGCGTCCCGACCTCTTAGGATCGATCCCGATGCGAACCGATCTCGACCATCTTCCGCCGGCCAAACAGCGCGAGCTGGAGCGCGCGGTGCAGATACTTATGGCCGAGTTCGAACAGGTCACCGCGCGAGCCACGCAGCCGTGGCGACGCAACGGGAAGATCTACAAGATCATCCTGTTCGGCAGCTACGCGCGCAACGATTGGGTCGACGAGCCGGAGAATGGCTACCAGTCGGACTTCGACCTTCTGATCGTAGTGAGCCACCGGGATCTGACGGAGATCGCTGACTATTGGTATGTCGCCGAGGACAAGATTCTGCGCGACCGGGCAATTGGCAGGCCTGTGAACATCATCGTCCATTCCATCGACGAGGTGAACCAGGCGCTGAAGCGCGGCGAGTATTTCTGGGTAGATATCGTCCGCGAGGGGATCGCGCTATATGAGCTTCCGCAGCACGAGCTCGCAGTTCCGATGCCTGCTTCACCGAGGGACGCGTTCGAGTTGGCGAGCGGGTACTTGGAGGAGTGGCTACCAGCAACTGGCCGGTCACTGGCCACTGCGGAGACGCAGTCCATGCAGGGTGCTGATGCACTTGGATGGCGGAAAGATGCTGCTTTTACGCTCCATCAGGCAACGGAACGCGCGTACGCCTGCTTCCTGCTAGTGCGGACCCTCTATTTCCCCCGGTCCCACAACATCAAGTTCCTGCGCTCTCTGGCCGAGGACAGTGAGCCGCGCTTGATCGAGGCCTGGGCTCGCGCGACGAAGCTGGATCGTCGGCGGTTTGAACTGCTGAAGCGCGCATATGTCGAGGCACGGTATTCCGCGAGCTATGCGATTGAAACGACCGATCTCGAGGCTTTGTCGGCCTCGGTTCGGCGGCTGCGCGACATCGTTGAGGAGGTCGCCCGGGAGCGTATCGAACAGCTGCGGGCAGAGGCTGAAGCGGGATAACCGTCCGCTCCGCTGATTTGACGACTGGCGAGGCACGCATGGTAGAGACAATCCGGGAAGGCGATTTAGTCACCGAACCTCCTGGGTAGCCGCCAGACCACACCCACCTCCTTTTCCAGCCCTTCTGGCACGGCGACGGCGGCCAGCAACCCGCGGCCCTGCGGCCCGTGTTGCCCTTCGGGCTGCCCGCGCCGGCCTTGCGCCGGGGTTCCCCTTGGCTGCGCCTGCGGTGCGCACCGCCGCATTCGCCGCGCCCTTCTCCGGGCTGTCGACGGGGTGGTCCCGGCGGCAGGACAGGAGACTTTCGATGACCAACACCGTTCTTCTCGTCGGCAACCTCGGCGCCGACCCCGACCTCCGCACCGCCAACAGCGGCACCGACATCGCCTCTTTCAGTCTCGGCACCAGCCGTCCCAAGCGCGACAGCGAGGGCAAGACCTTCAAGGATGCGAGTGGCTTCACCGCCAAGGACACAGAGTGGCACCGCGTTACCTGCTTCAACGGGCTCGGCAGGATCATCGCCCAGCACGCCACGAAGGGAATGCTCGTTTCCGTCCGCGGCCGGCTCCACTACACCCGCTGGACCGACCGTGAAGGCATCGAGCGCTACGGCTGCGAGGTCATCGCCGAAGACGTCCAGTTCCTCAGCCGGCCGCGGCAGTCCGGCCCCGGCGGCGGGTCCGAGCCGCAGCAGGATCTGGACGACGACGTGCCGTTCTGAGGCCGTTGATAGCCCCGGCGACTTCGGTCGCCGGGGCTCTTTTCGTACTCATCATGGGAGATTCGACCGCCGAGAGGCTCCTCGGCCCGTGCACTTTGGAGCGAGAGAAGAGGCTGCGGGGGAGGGGGTCTCGTCTCGTAGAGGCCCAATGTGGCGGGCGGCGAAG
>NZ_DASVTH010000058.1:0-38187 GCF_036387615.1 Allosphingosinicella sp. | reverse complement strand
GGTTAAAGGCATCGGTGTGGATGTTGAGCACGATGAGACCGCCGCGCATCGCCGCGACGAAGTCCTCAAACGACAGGCCAGATCGCAGGAGCGCCGCGCCGGCGGCATAATCACGATCCTTTGCCGTCAGACGCATGCCGTTTCCGGTCGCTTTGTATTCCGGGCCGAAGGGAAAGGGCACAACCAGCACCGAATCCCCGCCGGCGGCGGTGGCATATTTGTGCAGGTGAACAGGACCGATTGGCGCCGCCACGAGCTTGTCCCACAAGGCGTCGGGAGTGATGCCATCCACGGTCAGGTCGAGCGAGATCGTGCGACGCTCCGTATCGACCGTGATCTGCGCCATCCCGGTGGCGGCGGAGCCAGTCGGCCCCGACCCATATTTGCCGTCCAGCGCGACATTGAAGGTAAGTGTCTCAGCCTGCGCCGGTGCGGCACTGACTACGCCCGCGATCGTGAGCAGGATTAATGAAAAGACTCTGGACATGCGGATTAACCCCCGGGTGCTAGGGCGAGACTGGGCGGGCCAGGGGGCGATGTAAAGCGCCGCATCATCCCTCCCGAGGCGCAGCCGGGCCTAACGTCTGCTTTGGGTGGAAGCGGACATTGGCAGACGTGCTCGGTAAACCTTAAGGGCGCTGGGCCATGTTCGTGCTGGCGTCTGTGCTCTGGCTGGCCAGCTAGACTGGCGCTGCCACCTTTCGCTCTCCTGACAGCGCCGGCTCTAATCCGTTCATCGGCTCAGTCGTACGACGTTCTCAACGGCCTCTCGAACAGTGGGCCGCAAAGGAGAACACCATGCGTAAGCTTATTCTACTCAGCCTCATGGCCGCCGTTGCGGCCCCTACGGCTGCCACTGCTCAGTCACGCGGCGAGATCAGGCGTGATCGCCAGGAGGTCCAGGAAGAGCGCCGGGAGCTCGAAGAGGCCCGCCGCCGTGGTGACCGCAACGACATCCGTGAGGAGCGCGAGGATCTGCGCGATGCTCGTCAGGAACTGCGTGAGGATCGCCAGGATCGGCGCGATCGCCGCCGTACCCAGTACGTAGCGCCTTACCGCGACTGGCGTTACAGCACGGTGCGCCCCGGCTATCAGCTCCGTCCGAGCTTCTACAGCCAGCGTTACGTGATTACCAACCCAAGCCAGTATCGCCTGCGTGCCGGCGCAAGGAACCAGCAGTGGATTCGCTACGGCGATGACCTGTTGCTCGTGAACGTCCGCAACGGACGCGTCCTGCAGGTCATCAGGAATCGCTACTGGTAACTGGATGAGGTGGCCCGGCGATGGAGGCGGGCCACTTCATTTTTGGAATGAGCTCCCAGACCAGTCACCTGTTGAACCGAACGTGCGCTCGCGCGTATTCGCCGGACGAGGACAGGAGATGGCATGGCCCGCTACGTTATTCGGGCGATCAATCAGAGCGGCCCCGTGAGCTTCCAAGACCCGCTCACACTCGACGCAGCGCTTCGGAAGGCAGCGGAACTCCGAGATGCCCATTTCCAGCACATCACTTTGGTCAACACCATGACCGGCCTGGAGATCACGGACCTTGAAGACCTGATCCGGGGCCTAGACTCGCCGTCGCCGCCATCACATTAGCCACAACGTTGGTTGCCGCTAATGTGACGAGTTACTCGCGGTGTTCAGGCCCTCCCGCGCAAGTGCTTATTGAGCGCCAGCATCGCTGCTGTTCCGCCGAGGCTCACACCGCCAAAGATGAAGCCGAACGCCGCCCCGGTGGGTGACTGCATTATCCAGCCCGCCCAAACACCGCAGAAGAGGCCTCCGATGACGGGATGCAGCTCAAGACGCGTGTCGGCTACGGCTACCAGGAAGAGACTGAGTAGACCTGGGATAGTGCTTAGGAGCAGGTTGCCAAGTGTCAGCCCAAGCATAAGTCCTGGGCCTGTAGCGCCTTCAGCCTTCAGAAGCGCTATCGCGGAGTTTAGCCCCCAGCCTGTGGCCGAGCCTGAAACCAGCGGCGTCAGCAGCGATGCCGCCAGACCACCTGCCGCTGTCCAGGTGTACACGGAGGCAAACCAATAAGGGTAAGCCGGCTGCCACTCTGACCCGGTCTGGTCTGTCAAAACTATCTCCTGGTTCGCGGCATGGCGTGATTAGGAAGGCTAGGGTCGGCTAAGGGCGGGCTGTTGAGGATGGCTATTTTTCAGAGGTGAAGCGCTTCACCTTCATCGGCAACTTCTTACCCTTGGTGCGGCGGGACGGGATCTGGACCGGGTTCTTCTTCTTCCACTCTGCCCATGTCATCGGACCATCCGGCGTTTCGATGATGGTGTCATCAATCGACATAGGTCACGCTCCTGGCTCGAAGGGCTGCGCAAATCGCCAATTGTTGGCTTCTTAGCCCATACCTAACGCTGCTTGAAGCAGCCGTTGGCAAGGCGGGAGAACGGAAACGGCGGTTTTCTAGGCCGCACGGAATTTGGCACGCTTGCTGCAAAGGTCTGGGCAAGCCTCCTGATGAACAGGTGGCAAGTTCAGGGAGACCGTCAATGACCTTCAATTCCGCTTCTGCCCAGCAGGTTATCGCTTCCGTGTTCGCCGCGCTGCTGACCAGCACCGTCTTCATCTCGGCCGCGATTGGCCCGGTCACTCAGCTGATCTGAGCACTCCCGGTATTTATCGACGACGATGCGCTGTTGCCCGATCACCTTCTCGCCCACCAGTCGGCGTAACAGGTGCCTTGGACCAGTCGCCGGTTCAAGTCGGGTGCGCCGTCCGTCCACCATACCGGGCCGCGCTCGCCGAGCGCGATCTTGGCGGAATTGACCCGTGTTCGGGCAGCAGCCAAATCTGAGTCGCCGGTGGCCTCGCGCACTGCTCGGCGTGCACTCATCAACTCGCTGACCTGCTTCTCCCTCTCCTCAGCTGCAAGCTCTGGATTGGCGGCACGCCAGAGACGTGGGCCGGCCTTGCCGATCACGACGAAGTACCTGCCATCTGGCGTGTGCGGAGGGCATCTGCTCATTTGGGCGTTGGTCCGGTGGCACGGCAGCGATCGGAGCAGTACTTAACCTGCTCCCAATCGCGTGCCCATTTCTTGCGCCACACGAAGGGTCGGTGACAGCTGACGCACTCCTTCTGGGGCAGGGTCAGCTTCTTGTGCGCCACGACCGTTCACTTCGTCTCAGTGGGCTTGGTGCGACTGACATTCACGTCGACATCGACATCACCGACCTCGTTCTTGATGGCTCGCCCGGTGCTGGCAGCGACGTTCCCTACGCCAGACGCTACCTCCCTGGCAGTCCGACCAGCGGCGCGCGCCTTCTCCCTGATCTCCTGTTTATTGTACTCGACCGTCACGCGCTCGTTGGCGGCGTCGCTCTCTACATTGCACGCTGACAGCATCAGCACGCCCAACGCGATTGGGATTCGCACTACGTTTCTCCTCTACACCACCTGTACCGTCGATAACCTCTGCACCTGTGCTGCGCTCCATCGCAGGCCTCGACTGGTCGTGATCCCGCGGCGATTCAGGTAACCCGCAATGGCCTTGTAGGTTCGAAAGCCCTCTGCTCGAGCCTGATGGACGTGAGGCAGTACCTTCCGCGCGCGCTCGTGGGATGTCCTAGAGCGGCGCGCGGCGCTGATGCTGCATGCCTCTGCCGATTGCGAAGCAAGGTTGCCTCGATCGCCGCCCAGCGCCCTCCCACGCTCCTTAGCGACCTGCAGGGCAGCCTTGGTGCGCTTGCTTATCTGCTCGCGCTCCCACTGCGCCACCTGGGCCATGATCCCGATCATGAAGGCGTCGGCGAAGGGCATGTCGGCGAAGATGATTTTCACTGGTGCCTTCTGGAGCCGAGACAGGAACTCCACATCTCGCGAGAGCCGGTCCAGCTTGGCTACGATCAAGGCGGAGCCGGTAAGCTCCGCCAAGTCCAGCGCCTTCAGAAGCTCCGGCCGATCGGACCGCTTCCCGCTCTCCACCTCGGTAAACTCGTGGCCTGGGGCTGACCCGATGAAGGCATGGACCGCCTGGCGCTGTGCCTCCAAGCCAAGGCCGGAGCGGCCCTGACCTGAAGTGGACACACGGTAGTAGGCGATGAAGCGGGTCATGCTCGTGGGCTTTTGGGCACGCCGCGCTTGCGGCGCAGAATGTTGCGCTTGCTCGGCACGTTCGGCTCGATCCAGAGGCGTCGCGCAATGTACCCGTCTGGGCCAACCGCTACCCTCCGAAGCTTGTAGCAGCGTTCCCGACGAAGCCGGGCTCGATGCTCGCGATAGACCTGCACGTCGGCGATCGGTCGGGTGTCGTCACACACGTCACCGCCTTGGCAGTCCTCCCCCACATCATCGGCTCCGAAGTCTTGCTCAGGGTCGAAGCCGCGTGGATCGTCCTCCACGCTTTCGTCCTCGTCATCGGCCTCTAGGTCGGAATTCGGCTCCATCTCGTCCAGGCGGTCGATCAGACGGGCCGTTAGCCTCGCCAGAACGGGCCGTGGAAGCGAGGGGATGGCGCTCAGCACGAAGTCCAGCGTGGCGGGCTCTGTGGCTCTCGTTGCCATGTTAGCCCTCCCCGGTCATGTTGCGGAGCGACCGGATTACGGCAAGCTGCGTCTGCACTTCCCAATCGAGGTATTCGCCCTCCGCAATCAGGCCGTCATAGTCGGCGCGGCGGATCAGGGCGTTCTGGCGGCGGTTTACCTCCGAGAAGCTGTCCTGCACATAGCTGAGCGCAACCCACGCCTGAGCGAGCAACCCGCGCAGGGTGGTGGCCGTTGCTCTGGCGATCTGCTCGTCCGCCTGATCGTAGATAGCGGCTTGAGTGGGGGACTCCTGTTCGGCGTCGAAGTAGTCGCCGCGCGCCTCGATCTCGGCAAGGGCGCATTGGCGATGGTCCCATGTTCTCAAAATGTCGGCGTCGGCCCTTGGCTTGGCGATCGATGCAATCGCGATAGGGGCACGCGAGGTTGCACCGGCAAGGGCAATGCCGGTCATCGTGGCGCGGCGAGGGAGTTGAGTGTTCATGCCGATCACTCCCCGAATGCGAGGACGAGGAGCATGATCGCAGCATAGGCGGCGAACGGCGAAAGCGTGGGGATCAGCGTAGGCCAATCGACGCGGGCGGTAATGCGGGATAGAATACGAGAAGCCATTGCCTGTCTCCAACAAGACGGTGGTGGTAGGCTCGGTCTTGGGAGTACCAGTCCCTCGGCCGGGCCGCTTAGCGGTGTCCGCCAAGTGGCAGTATATCTGCCAGTGCGTGTAGCTTGCGTCAAGTGTGCCGTGGCGATATATTTGCCAGAATGAACCCCACACAATCTAGGATGGCCCGCGCCGGCCTCGGCTGGAGCGCTGCTGATCTGGCGCGCTCCGCTGGAGTGGGGGCTCGGACAGTTGCGCGCTTTGAGCTGGGCGAGGCGGTTCAGCCAGAGTCTGTGCAGGCTATGCGCCGCGCTCTCGAATGTGCGGGTATTCTGTTTCTCGACAACGGAAAGCTGGCCGGTGGCGTCATCCCGCCTCGGGGCGAGTGATCCGGATCGGCGGCCGATCGCTTTGCTGAACTTCGCGTTAGCAGAGCCATCGGAACTGATGCATGATGGCTGCTGAACGCGGCCAGCCGTCAGCGCTGGTTCAGGGCGGCATTTGTCGGTCGCGGACAATCTTGAGGGGAACTCGATGCGAAGGTTCGCGAGCCTGACTGCCACTGCGGCGATCGTAACTTCGGGTCTAGGCCTTGAGCAGCCGGCGTCTGCATTGGAGCCGGGTCTGGCGGTCGGCACCTGCATTGTTACGGGATACGGGAGTAAGGGGGTCATCATTGGCACGACCCAGAACGGCTACAGGATCCGCCTCGATCTGACCGGGGGAATCTTGCCCGACCAGTACCACGGCGGTGTTACGGCTGCTCCATGCCCCGCTACCGCGGCCGGGGCGAACGCGCCGCCAACCCCGCAAGGTCGTGGCAGCACTGGCAAAGCCACAGTCCAGCGCACCACAGCAGGAGGCTGCTTCGCATCGGAACCTGAGAAAGCAGGGCTTGAGGGTACCCTTCGTGGTGTAATCCGCCGCGCATTTGAGAAGGACCCGCCGGCCGGTCTGGACGGCGCAGTTACGGTGCGGTTCCAGTCTTTCCGCGTTAGCCCGGGTAGGAAGGCGGACATAATCGACCGGGTTCAGTATAAGCCCGATCTGAGAAAGCCGGTATACAGCGTCCGCGCCCAATTCGAGACCTGCACCGATTTTCGAACAGCCACCACAACTCGGCAGATGGAGCGCAACTTCCTCTGTTTCACCAACAGCACAAGCGGTCAGAACTGCAGCGTGACCGGGACGACGGCCGGCATGCGGAAGGACACCGAGCAGTACGTGCCCAAATGAGGTTTAGTGGCCCGGCGGCGTTCCTGATCCTGGCTCGAATGCTCTGATCCTACTGCTCGCCTCATTCGCTGCCGGTGCGTCCTTCACCTGTAAGCCCGTGATGGTCTGGGATGGCGATAGCTTCACGTGCTCGAACGGGCTCAAGGTCCGTGTCGCTGGCATTGCTACGCGGGAAGTCCGCTGGGACGGCCGGCGCATGCAGGACGCTGGCTGCAATCCCGGCCATCCCTGTCCGACTGTCGGCGCCTTAGCATCCCGAGATGCCCTCGTGCGGCTCCTGGGTGGCGGTCTGGGGCCGATAGAAACGGGGCACGTGGTTGTCGGCGGCACACCACTCTCCTGCGTCAGCAACGGCTCAGCGGGGCGGGGGCGAGTTGGTTCATGGTGTCGATCGGCTAAGGGCGGGGACTTAAGCTGCGCGATGATCCGGGGAGGTTATGCGTTGCGGTGGGGGCGGTACTGGCGCGACCACCAGTGCTGAGTTAGCCTGGGTCGCCGACGGGAGGGTGCCTATGCCACGCAGCCTGATTACGATGCTCACCCTCACGGCCATTGTTGGGTGCGAACAGCCTAATGCCGCAATCGAGAACGCTGTCGAGCCAAGCTCTTCCGACGGGTCGCCTACCATCACGCCGGCTGCTTCGGGGTGCTCTGATCCACGGGGTGTGGCGAGCGGCACCATCGTATCGGTGCGGGATTCGGTGGATCTTCGGTCCGGCCCGTCGCCCACCGCAGCCAAGCTCGTCAACGAGAAGGCCACGGAGGTTATGGGTGAGACGCAATTTCAAACTGCGGACAATACTACGAAGCTCCTGGAGGTCTGCCGAAAGGGTAAATGGGCGGAAGTCGAGATGATCGAGCCGGAATGGCTCGCTGGCCGGCGTGGATGGGTTCCCGTGTCATCCGTGCGGTCCATTGGCGAAGACAGCTCGGGTGAGCGGAAATACGTCGAAGCCGACTTCTATTGGGAGGAAGACACTCGGGCGCACAAGGCGGAGCTTACGGCTGCCGTGAACCAGGTCGTCCGTGAGAACCAGCAGTGCAAAACCGTCGATCCGGGCACGCTGGCAAGGTCTCGCAACCGCGGCAGCGTCAGCGATCCTGTTTACTTCGTGACGTGCAACGGCCCGGACGGAGAGGTCTTCAACGTGTGGTTTAAGCGTGACGGAAGCTCGGCCTGATCATCCGTCGCAGGCGCAACCCTTGCCCTTGTGGCACTCCTTATCGCGGGAAATGCAGCTATCCCCGCATGCTTTGCCGGCCTTGCACGTCTTGCAGCAGGAGTACCCGACTGAGGCGGCGAACGCGGCTGATGAGCACGGGCTGATGGTCGCCGCCCCAGTCAAGAGCATGGCAAGGGCGCTCAGCGTGACTGCGATCTTCATGACGACTCACCCCCAGATTACAGGAGGTTGGGCTTGCCCCGGCTATCTGTCGAGGGATAGCTACTCGGGTCAGACCGCAGTCCGCGTCGTTGCTTGGACAGGAGTTGAGGGTGAAAGGTGCTGGTACCGCGCTAACGGTCTTGGGTGCCCTCCTTGCGGGGGGCGCGATGCTGTACGAGCCTACTGTGTCCGCAGGTGGTAGCGAGTACGGGGCGCCATCTCAGGTCTACAACTTGGGCGCGCTGCAATTCCAAGAGCTGTTGTTCCTCGCCGGCTGCACTTCGTTCCTCGCGGGGATCATCCTCCTCTCGGTCGGTGAACTGGCCGATCGTATGGAGAGAGCAGGTACAGCTAAGGCGCCCGACGCGGTAGCTTCGAGTGTTAGCTCGCTCAGCCAATGTGCCTGGTGCGACCGCGACATGACACCATATCGTGCATGCTCGGCAGCGTCCGACGAGGCGAACAGGGAGCGAGCGGGTCGCGTAACGGACCCAACTTGCTTAGCTCGGTTCGAGGAGCGCGGCCTGCTCGCTAATTCTGCCCCAAATCCCGGATGAGCCGCGCTATTGCGAGGGGCGGCTATGCCCTGCGGTGGGAGCGGTACTGGCGTGGTCGGCGCTGCTGATGCCGGCCGACCCCAATCGGTTCAGAGTGAAGACCGTTGCCTTGATTGGAAAGCGAGCGGGCTACGTCTGCTCCAATCCCGACTGCCTGGCCATGACGACCGGAGCCGCGAAGAATCCCCAATCTTCGGTCAGCGTCGGTGAAGCGGCGCACATCTACGGCGCGAACCCCCAGTCGGCCCGGCACCGCCCCGAGATGTCCTCTGCGGAGCGCAGCGACGTCACGAATGGCATCTGGCTTTGTGGGGTCTGCCACAAGCTAGTGGACGATGACGAAGACAGGTTTCCTGCCGGACTCCTGTTCGAGTGGAAACGGGCTCACGACAATCTGATCGCGACGAATGTGGGGAAAGCGGGCGCATTGATCCGGGAGCGGTACGTGCAACGAAAATTAGAGGAACTCGGCAGGCTCACTTACCTGGCGGAGCAGATCATTTTGGAAAAGCCAGACGCTTGGGAATTCAAGCTGACAGCTGAGTTGCTACGCTCCGGCTGTGAGCCGGTGCTGCAGAGATGGGAGGCGTTCAAGGCTGGCCTCTACATTCTGCCAACCGAGATGGTCCACACAAACACCGACGCGATACGTTGGGTGAAGGTCCGGCTTGCCGAGGCGCAGCAGTTGGCCAAAGCATTTTCTGCCTTAGTCAATGACGAGTTCAACAAGGCGTGGGGGCCGGTCGGGCAAGCCGGGTCAGAGACCCAGATTGTGCATGTGTGCGATCTCTTCGCGGAGTTTTGCCGAAGCGCCTTGCAATGGGAGGAGCGGGGCAGATTCACGTCTCTTCCAGAGCCGTTCGGCGAGGTGCACGCGGTGCTCAACGAAGCGGGAGGTATGTTGGACGAAGCAGCAAAAGTACCGCGCTACATGATAGACAACTTCGCGGGACACATCAGGCCTGGTGCTTATGATCTGAAATTGAAGCTCGACCTGCCGGCCGGGTTTGATGGGCGGTTCACCGGTGCGATTGGGCGATTGCAGGCTAACATTGCGGAGTGAGGTCCTCTCTGTAGTCGTTCCGGACAGCAAGCAGACCGCTTTGTAAGGAACCGCTCTGCCGCCGGCTACGGCGAGTGATTGCCGCCAAGCCGATCGTCTCCGTCCTGCGCCACTTCACCGAAATTCAATGACTCCCCCCATAGAGGGGTATTGGATTGAAGCGGCGAATCGCTACATGACTAGCATCATCCTAGCGGGCATGTCCCGTTAGACAGGCCGGGGCTTCACCGCTCCGGCCTTTGTCGTATATGGCCGCGAGCATGCGCCGAGTTATCGTCTACATCGATGGGTTCAACCTCTATCACTCGATTGACGATCTCAAGAAGCCGCACCTGAAATGGCTCGACCTTCGAGCCGTGGCTGAGGGGTTGCTGCGCAAAGATGAGACTCTTAAGTCCGTCAAATACTTCTCCGCTTACGCTACTTGGATGCCGGATCGGTTCGCTCGGCATCGCGAGTATGTAGAGGCCTTAATCTCGCGCGGCGCTGTCGCTCACATGGCGAACTTCAAGGAGAAACCCCGGAAATGTTTCTCGTGTGGTGCTCGTTGGATAGGGCATGAGGAAAAGGAGACTGACGTTCAGGTCGCGGTACACATGGTCGCCGATGCCCTGAAGGGCGAAGCTGAGCGTCTGATAGCGATCACGGCAGATACCGATCTCGCTCCGGCCATTCGGATGATCGCGGCGAACGCTGCGAATTGCGAGGTGTTCGTGGCCGCGCCTCCTGGCCGATACGGGAAGTGTCGTGTGCTCAAGCCTGCCCTAGAGCTGACACCCGGCCGGCTTGGGAAGTGCCTGCTGCCCGGAACGGTGCAAGTTGGGGCCGGAAAGGTCGTCCGGCGGCCGGCTCCTTATGATCCGCCGGCCTGAGAGCGCAGCCAAAGCATGTGCAACCGCTACCGCATGACCGCCAAGCAGGCCGAAGTAGCTATTCGCTTCGGGATCGACCCGGCCCTGATCATGCCGGAGCCGGAGCGCCTACCTCCGCCTGAACTATTTCCGCGGCGCGACGGTTGGGTGGTCCGCAAGGAAGCGGGGCAACGCAAGCTCGATGTCATGACCTGGGGCTTTCCTCCGCCTGGAACGAGCCGCGCGCCCGTCACCAACGTCCGCAACCTCGCTTCACCATTCTGGCGATCGGCGCTGAAGAACCCAGAGCGGCGCTGCCTCGTGCCGGTGACCGACTTCTGCGAGTGGGAGGGTGAGAAAGGCTCGAAGCTCGAACGCTGGTTCAGCCTGTCAGCATCGCCGATTTTCGCCTTTGCCGGCGTGTGGCGTCCGACGGAGACGGGCAAGGCTTATGCGTTTCTGACGTGCGAGCCGAACCCGATAGTGGCGCCTATTCACCCCAAGGCCATGCCGGTGATCCTGCATCCGGAGGATTACGACCGCTGGCTGGATGACGATCATGTGAGCGCGTGCGAGCTGGCACAGCCCTTCCCGTCGCAGCTGATGTCGGTCGCATAGTGTGGCGATTGTCGGCCTCGCATTCATGTTGCTCGGGTCGGTCTTTTTCTTCGCCTTTAGATCGGCTCACCGCCGGGCGCGGAAGAAGGCAAATGCATCTGCAGCGTGGCCATCGACGCTCGCCAACGTGATCTCCTCCCAGGTGGAGGAGATGAGAACGACCGAAGGATCATCGTACCGGCCTGTCGTCGTCTACCGCTATTCGGCGGCCGGCTCCGAATATGAGGGGCAGCGCATACGGTTCGGCAACCTGTACGGCAGCGAGCGAAGCGCTCGGGCGGTCGCGGATCGCTACCCCTCCGGCTCTGAGCAGGCCGTACGATACAATCCGGAGAAGCCGGAAGACGCGGTGCTGGAGACCAAGCTGCCGGGACCAACCTACCTGATCCTCGCTATCGGGGGACTCCTCTTCGCGGGCGTGGGGCTTGCGATGGTCATGATCGCCTGAGGATAGGTTGGTGACGATCTTGTCAGACTGGGAGCTCTGGGCCTGTGCTAACGAGCAACTCAGACAGCATGGCGAGAACGCTTCGATCTTTGCGGCGATGCGCGCGGATGAGTTGCTGGAGGAGTCGGACCTGGATGGGGTGCGTAACTGGCTGTTGATCATCGATAGGATCGAGCAGCTTCTCGCCAGACCGACAGGCCCTTTAAACCGATGCCGTTTCCACAGCCCGTCGACGAGCCGCTGTCGATGTTCGATTATGTCCTGTTTTGGGCGCTTGCAACTCTACAGGTCGTTGCCGGCCTGCTCTCGATCGCAGCTTAGTGAGGGACGGGCCAAGGGCCCGCCTCACCAGGACGCAAATCCTACCGTATGCCCGATCAGTTCTTATGATGAACGATTGGCGATCCGAAAAGCCGTCCAAGCGAACAGGAGAGCGGCGGCGTAGAACAGCGTATTCCCCGTGAAATAGAGGACCTCCAGCCCATCGCTGCCAGTCCCCGTCTCCGTCACATACTGGAAATAGAATGGCTTAGGCCAGCCATAGCTTGAGGTCAGTCCGGTGCCCGCGTGCCTCGTTGTGCCGTAGAGTGCGGACGTTCCGCTGCCTGCTGCGGCCGCGACGAAAAGAAGCAGCCAGAAGGTGGGTCGGCGAAGCTCGGACTTCAGCTTCCTCACGAAGGCAGCGGATGCGTACGCCGATAGCAGCGCGGCCGCAAAGACCATCAACGCATGGTACATTTGCATGGCGGCGCGTTAGGGCAGTATTTCGAGGAGCGTAGCGTGCCGTAGTTTGTCGCTTCCGCGCAGGTAGCGAGCTCGCACTCTCATCCCGGGCGTGACCCACTGGCCCCGGTTGTGGCGAACTGGCACGGCAGCTCGATTCGTCCTGGTCCGTTCCACAGTCCGCCAGAAGCGCTCCCGCTGTGGCCCTGAGAGCGTCACCATTGCCGCGCCGGCGTAGGACAGCCCCTCGTCGGCTTCTCGTGCCAGGAGGGCCGCTGGCGGCCCTCCCTGCGCCGTTTCGAAGCCGATCACCGTGAACTCGTCCTCAGCGAAGCACTTTACCTTGAGCCAAGCTTTCGACCGGCCGCTGCGATATGGGCTGAACGCGCGCTTTGAGACAATCCCCTCCATCTGCAGCCCCTCGACTGCGCGGAACAGCTCGGGTCCGCTGCTCGCAACGTCATCGCTGAACTGCAGACGGCACGAAGGATCATGGCACCCGATCAGGTCGCGCAGTCGAGCGCGCCTGTCCGTTAAGGGCTCCTGCCTGACATCTCGGCCGTCGATGTGGAGCAGGTCGAAGGCCATGAAAACGATGTCTTCGGGCCTGGCCGTCATAGCGCCGGCAAAGGCCGCGAAGTCAGACCGACCTTGTTCGTCCTGCACGATCGCTTCGCCGTCGATGATTGCACTGGCGCATCTCAGCTCGCCCGCGGCGATCAACAGAGTTGGGTAGCGGTCGGACCAGTCAAAGCCGTTGCGCGTGAATGCCCGCACGCCGGTTTCGTCGATGACGAGCTGCGTCCGGTAGCCGTCATACTTGATCTCGTGAATCCAGTCTTCGCCCTCGGGAGCGGAGGGAGCCAACGTCGGATGCATCGGCTCAATGAATTTCAGCACTGAGGCGAATCGCTGCGGAGCACGATCGGTTCCGCCACGTGCTCGCGATCATCTGAGCCCGCTAGGCTTCTATCATCACAAACCGTCCATTAACCTTGCTGCGCTACCTGGCGCGCATGGCTCTGCACGATCCAAAAGTTGAGTCGAGGAGGGCTCCCCGTTTCGCCTGCGACCTGTCTGCGTCCGTGCGGGATCGCGGGCGGCCTCGCTCGCCGGCTCGCGTGCTCGACATCTCTACAGATGGCTGCAGGATCGAAGCGTTAGCCACATTCACATCGGGCTCTTGGATATGGCTGAGCCTACCTGGGCTGGAAACACAGTATGCTCGCGTGGCCTGGTGTCACGACGAATTTGCGGGGCTAGAGTTCGCCGCCTCCTTGAATGTGGCGGTTGTTCGTCAGCTGGTATCAGGGATGAACCATCCCTCCGAGAAGCGCGTCGCTCAGCTGCAGGAACTGTCGGTCAGATGCCGGCAGCTGTCGGAGAGGCTGTCGGGCCATGACAATGCTGCGCGCCTACTATCGCTTGCGCGAGATTGCGAAACCAGGGCCGTTGTCGAAGGTCTTCGCACCCGCTTCGGCTAGTCACCCCTAGTCTGCTCAGCCGAGCTCTATCATCTCCACGGTCTCCAGATCCTCGCGCATGACCTCAGCAACGCCCTCGGCCCTCTCGCGGTCATCGGTGCGGAAGATATGCTCGTCGCCCAGATCATCGGTTCCGGTCACTTCGTATCGTCGCTTAGCCATCGCGTCCTCCTGAATGCGGGCTACGCTGATCTCCCTGTCCTGAAAACATTAGATCGTCGCATTCAGGACCTTAGTCCCGAGATGCCCGCCACCCTTCTGGTTGCCCCCACTCGGCAGCTATCCTGGCCTCCGCAGCCGTCAAAGGAACTGGCGCGATCGACACGGGGCAGGAAAGCGCCTTTTGAGTTGCTTCGTCACAACGCCGTCCAACACTGGCTTCGAGCAGCTCCTGAAGCCGGCCGAGCGGACCGTCAAACTCAAGGCCGCACATATTTTCTTTGCCCCAAACTACCCGAGCAAACACCTCGAAGGTACCGCGCTCCAGCACGATGTCTCTTCCGACCGCGGGGAGGCGTCGGCCCTCTACAAGCGCGCCGTCCAGCGATACGTCGCGTATGGTCACATTGATCTCGTCCGTTGTGCTAATCAGCTTTGCATAGAGCATTACGCGAACGCGCGGGTTCCGCCTGGTGAAGGGCCGCTGCCCGACAAGTCTTAGCTCTGATTGTGTAGCCATGTCCCGATCCCCGCAATATCCGCAGGAAAGCTTATTACCTCGGTAACCCTAAGCCAGAGTTAACCCTGGCGGGTCGCGGCTGGCGGTGGCCACCCGCCTGCCCAGGTTTGGAGTCCCGCCGCCCGTGCAATGCTTTCTGTGCATTGCTTCGCCGCCGGTGAAGGTTGAGCCGTCCACCGGGCCATTGAGCTCGGGATAGAAGCCCGCCTAGTTTTCTGCGCGCCACGCTGGAGGCGAGCCGGCGTGCTTCCCCTCCGGATGTGTTACTTCCCAATCTAGGCGGGTCATCTCGGAAGCGACGTGCTTGGCGATCTGCCCTTCAAGCGTTTCAGCCTGCAAGCTCGATCGCTTGTAGTGCTGCAGTATCTTGTGCTCGATGAACTGTTCCCAAACCTTCTTTGGGATGTGCCTGAGCCAGCCCGCGATGGCCGCCGCGAGCTTCTGCTCGTTCACCTTGATTCGCCCGTCCATGCCGGAACAGATACGGAACACAGCAGTACGTCGGCAAGCCCGTTCGTGCCGATGAAGCTCATCTGGCTTGGCTAATTCGCTGCTCTAGTTGGAGCGCCTCCTACTGCCTGGAGGCCCGAATGCCGATCAACTTGGACGATGTTGACGCGATCAAAGAAGCTTCGCGACTGAACCGGAGGACACGTTTGCGATCCCCTGTCACTCTGAGAATGCGTGGCGCAACGCCGGTTCTGCGGACCTAACTTCCTGTCGCCGTTATACATGCGAGCCGACGAGGACGATCCGGTCGGGGACGCCCTGCTTTCTGCCGGCGTCGGGATTGGGAAGCTCAAGCGCACGCTATCAGACGGGATGGGCGGTGAGCGCGAACTGACGCACCCGGAATACACCCGCTACGAGCAGACTGCCGGACGCTACAAGCGGGAGGATGTGGCTGCTGCCGTGGCCGATCCTGAGTGGAAGACGCTCGACAAGCGTCAGCAGGCGAAAGAGATCAAAGCCATTGTGAACAGGGCACGTAAGGCGGCGCGGGAAGAGCTGTTAGGCGACGGTGACGAGGGATCGGCTCCACGGCCTCCACAAACCCTTCCGCCGCTACCACCGGGCGCCGTGCTCCAGCCTAACTAACGGCTTGTATGGTTGTTTCTCTCAGCTCGTGAAGGCCAACATAGTTGCGTTGCAGAACCGGCCATTCGGAGTCACTATGATCGGATTGCCTCAATGTAAGTGGAGTCGGGCGGTATAGTTGCCTTGATAAGGTATCGGGGCTCGCACCAGCTGCGGGAGGGGTAGGTGTCAGGCGAACTACTTGCCAGAATGGTCGGCAACATAGCCGGGGGAGTTCTATGCATAGGTATCGCTTATGCGGTTGCACGATGGATGCAACGCAGGGGTGGTCACGCTAAGCTTCCGAAAACACCAATCGTGATCGGAGTAATCCTGGCCGTGATTGGCGTGAGTGGCTCTCTCAGCAGAACTTTGTCGGCGAGCGGCATTCTGGAAGAGCCGATTGAGCCGATGGTGGTACGTCAGCCGGCGGACGGGATAACTGAAGCCGACATTACCCCCGTGTACGCTGCGGAGCTCAGAGATCATCTGGTCGAAAGGCTTCGGGCCAACCTGCCGGCAGAGGCCCAGATGGTTGCAGAGAGCTCGGCAAACATAGTCGCCGTGGGTGAAAAGCGAATAGGAGTGATCCGGCTCGGCACTGCTGGCGAGGAGGGGCTCGTTTCGGTCTTCGGTCTACAGGGCGGGGATCTCGTGCGAGTGACTTGCGCCGGAAGTGGTGCCGCGGCTGACTACCGCTCGCCTCCTTGTGCCGCCGCCATCCGAAATGCGCTCGGCGTGGAGCTACCCTAGCCCGCTATGTGCTGGCGAACAGTGCAAGTCCTCACAGGGCTGTGAGTGGCGCTGGAGTCCCTCCGCAAGCCGGTGCGCCGCTTTCTTGCAAATTCAGCGGGCAAGCTATCGTCCCTTTTGTCCATATTGTCCTCGGGCCTTTCTATTCCCGTGGCCAGAGACTCAGGGCGGACCACAATGCGTCGAAACCTCTCCCCGCGCTTGCTATGTGATGGCTACGGCGGAACGCGCCCAAAGCGCCGTTCAGCAGAATCGGCGGAAAACCGTGGTGACCCCGACTGGATTCGAACCAGTGGCCCTCAGATTAGGAATCTGATGCTCTATCCTGCTGAGCTACGGGGCCAGCCGAGGCCAGAATTAGGCGTGGGGGCCGTGGCGGTCAATTCTCCTGGCTGGGCTCGACCACCGGAAACGGCAGGGGCGCGACCGGTATGCCGTCGTCGAGCAGGCTTTCGGTCTGCTCACGCGTCGCCCGGCCGTGGATCGAGCGCGCCTGCGCCTCGCCGAGATGGATCGCGCGGGCTTCGTCGGCGAAGCGAGCGCCAACATGTTCGGAGCACGCCAGCAACTCGCGCTGGGCGGCCGCCATCGCCGCCATCATCCGCTTGGCGGCGTCGAGATCGGACGTGACCGCGCTCGATTGGTCACGCAGCGCGATCTGGTTCCCCTTGGCGCCGAGGCGGGGCGCCATCACTGCTTTTTCCACTTCCGGATCGCCGCACAACGGGCACTGGACCAGCCCGCGCCCGCGCTGGGTTTCGTAATCTCCGGTCGAGCCGAACCAGGCTTCGAAGACGTGTCCGCCCGCGGCGCACCTCAGGTCGAAGACGATCATGAGAGGATCGGGGCGGGGATCGGGCGGCGGTGGCGGATCGCGGGCAAGCGGCTGCGCACCTCGTCCACCTGGGCAAGGTCGAGCTCGGCGAACGCGACACCGACTTCCCCGCCCATGTCGAGGAGCACGCGGCCCCAGGGGTCGACGACCAGCGAGTGGCCGTAAGTCTCACGCCCGTCCTCATGGCGGCCCGACTGGGCGGCTGCGACGACGAACACGCCGGCCTCGATCGCGCGGGCGCGGAGCAGGATGTGCCAGTGCGCCTCGCCGGTCGGGACGGTGAAGGCGGCCGGAATGGCGAGAAGCGCGGCGCCGGCGTCGGTCAGCGTGCGGTAAAGGTCGGGGAAGCGCAAATCGTAGCAGACGGAGAGTCCGAGCATGCCCGCCGGGGTGTCGGCCAGCGCGGGGCGTTCGCCGGGCGCGTAAGCGGCCGATTCGCGCCAGCTCTCCCCGGTAGGCAGGTCGACGTCGAACAGGTGGATCTTGTCGTAGCGCGCGCGGATCGCACCGGCATCGTCGACCACAAAGCCGCGATTGACGAGCCTGCCGTCGCCGCGCTCGCCGGCCAGCGCAAGCGAGCCGAGATGGACCCAGATGCCCGCCTGCTTCGCCGCCTCCCGGATGGCGGCAAGCACCGGATCGTCTGCCTCGCTGCACAAGTTCCGGGAAGCACGCCCGCGGTCGCGGTCGAGCAGGCCGCTCATCTCCGGCGTGAACAGCATCGCGGCGCCGCCTCCCGCCGCTTTGCGCACCGCGTCGGTCAGGTCGCGGGCGTTGGCCTCCGGATCGATGCCGGTGCGGGCTTGGTAGACGGCGACCCGCATCTAGCCGGCGAGCAGGGGATCGAGCCGGCCGCTACGCTCGAGTTCGGCCAAATCGTCCGAGCCGCCGATGTGGCGACCCTCGATGAAGATCTGGGGAACGGTGGTGCGTCCGTTGGCGCGCCCGATCATCTCCTGGCGCTTCTCGTAGTCGCCGGTGATCTCATATTCATCGAAGGAGACGCCCTTCTCGCTCAGCAGCCGCTTGGCGCGGGCGCAATAGGGACAAAAGAATTTGCTGTAGATTTCGACGCGGGCCATCTCTTCTTCGCTCCGATGCGGCGGCCGGACTGCGGGTCGGTCCGTGCTTTGTCAATGTTCCCCGATCACTCGCGCCCAGCAGATGATGTGCACCCTGGCGGCGCCGTTGCGCTTCAGCACCTGGGCGCACGCGTTGGCTGTAGCGCCGCTGGTGAAGACGTCGTCGACCAGGATGATGGTGCGATCTTTGGCGAGCTCTGCGGATGGGGCGCTCAGGCGGAAGGCGCCGCGCACCGCATCGGCCCGCTCGCGCCGGCCGAGACCCTTTAGCGGCGGGGTCGCCTTGATCCGCTCGATCAGCGCGAGTGCGGCGCGGAGGCCAGTGCGCCGCGACGGCGCGGAGGCGATCAGCGCCGACTGGTTGTAGCCGCGCTTCCAGATGCGCCAGCGATGGAGCGGAACCGGTACCAGGATGACGTCCGGATCGCCGCGGTCGAGATGGCGGCTCATCAGCTGAGCCATGGTTTCGGCGACGCCGGGGCGGCCGGCATATTTGAGCTTCAGCGCGACCGCCCGGGCGATTTCGCCATAAGCCACGGCGGCGCGGAGCTGATCGAAGCGGGGCGGATCGGCGATGCAGGCACCGCACTCGGCCCCTTCGCCGGCATCGAATTCGAACGGCAAGGCGCAGCGCGCGCAACATGGCTCGCCGAGAAATTGCAGCGCCTGCCAGCATTGCAGGCAGAAGCGATGCTGGTCCTTGACGATCAGGCCACAGCCCGGGCAGCGCGGCGGCAGCGCGAAATCGACCGTGGTCCGGCCGGCGAGCCGCACGGCGCTTGCGAGCATCTGCATGACCGCCCTTGTCCGTCACTCGGCACGGCGGCACAAGCCCGAGCGGATGGACACGCCCTTCGACCGCCGGCTCCGCCGAATCCGCCGCGACCGGGCGGCTCCGCGCTTCGCGCAGGCGGATTATCTGCACCGGCACGCGACGGAGGAACTGCTCCATCGGCTGGACTTCGTGACGCGGCCCTTCGCGGACGCACTGGTGCTCGGCTGCCCGGATCGCTCGCTGTCCGACGCGCTGTCCGCAAGGGGTCTGGCGGTGGCGACGGCCGACCCTGGCTTCCTGTTCGCGCGCGCGCGGGAGGGCGTCCAGTGCGACGAGGACCGGCTGCCGTTCGCGGATCGCAGCTTCGATCTGGTCGTCTGCGTCGGCCTGCTTGACAGCGTCAACGATCTGCCGGGCGCGCTGACCCTGATGCGGCGGACGCTGAGGCCGGACGGGCTGTTCCTCGCGGCCTTCGCGGGCGCGGGCAGCCTGCCACGGCTTCGCGCCGCGATGCTCGCCGCCGACGAGGCGCAGGGCGGAGCCGCGCCGCGTATCCATCCCCAGATCGACGTGCGTGCGGCCGGGGACCTGCTGACGCGCGCCGGTTTCGCGCTGCCGGTGGCGGACGTGGAGCCACTCGATATCCGCTATTCCGGCCTCAGCAGCCTCCTCTCAGACCTGCGGGCGATGGGAGCGACGAACATGTTGGCGGGCCAGCACCGCGCGCCGCTCAGCCGGCTGGGCTATGCGGCGGCGCTGGCGGAATTCGCGTCCGCTGCCGATCCGGACGGTAAGACCGTCGAAAGATTTGACATCATCCATCTGTCCGGCTGGGCGCCCGCTCCGGACCAGCCAAGGGCGGCGCGCCGGGGCAGCGCGACCGCATCGCTGGCGGACGCGCTCCGGCCCAAGCCGCCAGCCTGATCCGGCCTCAGATCAGCGCGTCGAGCAGGCCGATGAGCGGGATATCCGCAGGTGGCATGGGCAGGCCGAACATCTGGTTCGGGCGCACCCATCTCAGCGCCGCCGCGTCGAGCGGCTCCGGATTCCCTTTCCATTTGCGGCAGATATAAAGGAGCAGGAGCAAGTGACGCCCGTCCAGCGGCGCGCTGGCGAAGGTGGCGGGCGCGATGCAGGCTTCCTCCGTTTCGATCCCCAGTTCCTCGCGAAGCTCGCGGATCAGGGCCGCCTCCGGCTTCTCGCCAGGCTCGACCTTGCCGCCCGGAAACTCCCACAGCCCCGCCAGCTGCCGCCCGGCCGATCGCTGCTGCAGCAGCACTCGGCCCTCAGCATCCACAAGGGCGGCAGCGACCACGATCAACGTCGGATTTTTTTCCAACCCACAGCTCCATTTTAGCAGTTCGTTTACGACAGCCCCGTAATTTGATGCGTATCGGGGTCGCTGTAAGTCCCCGCCAAGGAGAGCAAGCCGATGCTGTGCCTTATCCGGAGGCTAGTGCAAGACGACCAAGGCGCGACTGCGGTAGAGTACGCACTGATCGCCGCACTTGTTGTAATATCCATGGTCGCCGCTCTCAACAACTTCGCTTCTACGACTACTAGTATGTGGAACAATGTATCCAACGAAGTTCGCGCCAATACTTGAGAGCGCATCAATTTACTCGGCGGAGTAAACTCCTTGGCAACTTTTACCTTTTAGTGTGGCCAGGGTCCGCCTCATCAGCAGCAGAGGGGGCAATGGAAGTGTGGACTTCCAAAGCTTTGGAACAGGAGACCGGAACGTGATCAAATTCGTCAAGTTCATCAACAGAGATGAGAAGGGCGCCACCGCGATTGAATACGGCCTGATCGCCGCTCTCATCGCCGTTGCCGCCATCACCGCCATGTCCGGCCTGGGCAACCAGCTGGGCAACACCTTCAACAACGTCTCGAACCAGATGAAGAAGGGCTGATAGCCTTTCTCGTTCTCAATCTTCCAACAGGAGAGTTTCCAATGTTCAAGTTCATCAAGCTCATCAAGAACGACGACAAGGGCGCCACCGCGATCGAATACGGCCTGATCGCCGCGCTTATCGCCGTCGCCGCCATCACCGCCATGTCGGGCCTGGGCAATCAGCTGGGCAACACCTTCAACAACGTCTCGAACCACATGAAGAAGGGCTAAGCCCCTCCTCATCTGGATTGATCGGACCGGGCGGCGAAGCAATTCGCCGCCCGGTTTCGTTTTTACGTTTTGGAAACCACTGGCAGCTAGAAGAAATTCTTCCGCCTCGACCAGAGCGGAAAAAGAAGGCCAAACGGCCCAACGATCTGGAGGTACAAGATGCTTCACATTCGCAAGCTCATCAAGGACGACAAGGGCGCCACCGCAATCGAGTACGGCCTCATCGCCGCTCTGATCGCCATCGCCGCAATTACCGCCATGTCGGGCCTTGGGAACCAGCTGGGCAACACGTTCAACAATGTGTCCAACCAGATGTCGAAGGGCTGATCGGCGCTCGATCGACCAGTCGTTATCCAAGCGGGCGGCGGAACGATGTTCCGCCGCCCGTTTCGTTTCAACCCTGCCGCGTGCCGAAGACGACGAGCTTGACCTTGTCGCCGGGCCGGAGCTGGGTGTTCGCAGTCAGCGCGTTGAGGGTCAAAAAGCGCTCGAGCCGCAGATCCTGATAGGCCATGCGGCCGGCCAGGCTCTGCACCGTATCTCCCGGCCTCACCGTGACCACATCGATCACGCGCGGCCGGATCGCCTGCGCCTCCGCCGTTCCGAGCCGCCGGACCGAGCCGACCATCGGGGCGAACGCGCCGATGCCCGTGCCGGCCTGCGTGATGATGACGAAATGGTAGGCTGTGTCGGCGTCCCATTGATAGGCGAAAACGCTGACGTCGAGCTGTCCCTGCTGCGCCGCGACCCGAGTCGTCGTGTAGGCGGCCGGGATGCCGTTCACGTTTGTGGCGCGCGGCTGCGGGATCTGTAGCTGGCCCGCCTGCTGGCCGACCAGGCCTTGATAGACTTGCAGGATATAGCTGGAGAGGTTGCCGCTGAACTGGCCGGTCGAGAATTGCGCCTGGCCGTTCGGGCCGACGATCGAGACCGCCCGGCTGCCATTCTGCATGCCGTAGCCCTGAGGGGCGGTGAAGGCGAGCCGCAGGTCGGGATGGAGGAAGTCGCGCCCCTCGATCACGCCCTGGCGAGGATCGTCGCCGACCAGAAGGCCGTCGATCTGGGCGAGGAACTGGTCGCGATTGCGGGAGCCCCGGCCGGCAAGACCGGTCCGCTGCGCCTGCGCGGTGGCGCGGCGGACACGGTCCTCGCTCAAGGGGTGGGTGCGCGCCCAGCTGGGCGTGGAACGCTCGTCAGAACGCCCGGCGGCGCGCGACTCGAGGTTGGTCGCAGCGCCGAGCGAGGAAAAGATCGAAGCCGCCGCATTCGGATCGTAGCCGGAGCGCGAAATGTAGCGGATGCCGAAATCATCCGCTTCATATTCCTGATTGCGCGAGAAGCTGAGCAGATAGGTTTGGCCGATCTGGCCGGCCGCCTGCGCGATCTGGCTGGAGCCCGTAACGATGCCGGCGAGCCCCGCCAGCACGGAGCTCAGAATGGTCCCCCGGCTCCGCTCCCGGCTATGGCGCGCATCGATATGGCCGACCTCGTGGCCGAGCACGAGCGCCAGTTCCGCCTCGTCATTCATTAAGCCGAGCAGCTGGCGAGTGATGTAGATGTGCCCGCCAGGCACCGCGAAGGCGTTGTTGACCGGCGAGTTGAGCACGGTGAAGCGAAAGGCGCTCCCCTGCCCCTGAACGGCGGCGTTGACGGCGACCTTGCGCCCGACGGAGGCGACGTACGCCGCGCGAGCGCCGGTTTCCTCGCCTCCGAACTCGGCGACGATCTGCGGATGCTGCTGCGCCGCCTGGCGGGCGGAGCTTTGCGAAAGCGGGCGCGGCGCCTTTTGCGCCAGACCCTGCGAGGCAAGGCCGAGAGCGGCGAGCGAGGCGGACAACGCCAGCAGCGCATGTCTCTTCATGGGTGGATACTCCTGGTTACACCGGAACGCGCATGTCGTTCTGCGCATCAACCGAGCATCTAGGAGCCGGTTCCTTGCCGCTGACTGAGCGGCTGCGTCAGCCAATCGTCAGGAATTTGGTCCGCCGCTCCGCCCGGATTTCCGCGCCGGTCTTGCCGGCCAGAGCTTGCAACTCTTGCCCAACCGCCTCGCCCAGCGCCTTGACAGCCTCATCCGGGCTTCGGTGCGCGCCGCCGACCGGCTCGGTTACGATCCGATCGACCACGCCCAATTGCTTGAGATCCGCCGCCGTGATCCGCATCGCCTCCGCGGCGTCCGCTGCCTTTTCCGCGGTGCGCCACAGGATCGAGGCGCAGCCCTCCGGCGAAATGACGGCATAGACGCTGTGCTCGAGCATCAGCACGCGGTTGGCCGCGGCGAGCGCGATCGCGCCGCCCGAGCCGCCCTCCCCCACGACCGCGGCGATCAGCGGCACGGTGAGCGCCAGGCATTGCTCGGTGGATCGAGCGATGGCCTCGGCCTGGCCGCGCTCCTCCGCCTGCACGCCGGGAAAGGCGCCGGGTGTATCGACCAGCGTCACCACCGGGATGCCGAACCGCTCGGCAAGCTGCATCAGGCGGATCGCCTTGCGATAGCCTTCCGGCTTGGCCATGCCGAAATTGTGCTTGAGGCGGGTAGCGGTATCGTCGCCTTTCTCGTGCCCGATCAGCATCACCTTGCGCCCGGCAAGCCGCCCGAGCCCGCCGACGATTGCCTGATCCTCGGCGAAGTTGCGGTCGCCCGCCAAGGGCACGAAATCCTCGATCAGCCCGGCGACATAGTCCTTGAAGTGCGGCCGCTCCGGATGACGGGCGACCTGCGTCTTCTGCCAGGGCGTCAGCCGCGCATAGGTGTCCCGCAGCATCCGGTCGGCCTTGGCCTGGAGCTTGTCGATCTCGGAATCGATGTTGATGGAGCCGGCCTGCGCGGTCTCGCGCAGTTCGGCGACGCGCGCCGCCATCTCGGCGAGCGGCTTTTCGAAATCCAGGAAGGTGGGCATGCGGAGCCGGGGGTTAGGAGCCGGGCCGCGCCACGTCAACGAGCGGGTGGCGGCTGTTCACCAGCTCCACCAGCCGGCGCGAGTCGACATGGGTATAGATTTGGGTGGTGGCGATGTCGGCATGGCCGAGCAGCATCTGCAGCGCACGAAGGTCGGCGCCACCTTCCAACAGATGCGTCGCGAATGCATGACGCAGCACGTGCGGGCTGATCCGATCCGGCGGGATGCCGGCGGCGGCGGCCAATTCCTTGATGAGCTGATGAAGGCGCACGCGGCTGAGATGCTTCTTGCCGGAAGGAAACAGCCAGAGGCTGTCGCGCGGTACGAGCGTCGCCCATTCCGCAACGGCGGCATGGGCGCGATCGGAGATCGGGACGAGCCGCTCCTTGTCGCCCTTGCCGCGCAGGATCACGAACGGTCGGCCGGGCGCGATCGCGTGGCGCGGTATCGATACAAGCTCGGTCGCACGCAGCCCGGAGCCGTAGAGCAGCTCCAGCAAGGCGGCCATGCGGATCGAGGCGGAGCCGCCCTCCTCCGACTTGCGGCGCTCGGCCTCCGCGAACAGCAGATCCACGGCCCGATGGTCAAGGATCTTCGGAAGCGGGCGCTCGCTGGCCGGGCGTGGCAGCGCGCCGGAGGGATCGTCCTCGCGCAGGGCCTCGTCCTGGAGGAAGGCAAAGAAGCGCCGTAGCGCGGCCGCCTTGCGGGTGACGCTGGTGCGCTTCAGCTCCCGCCAGGCCTCGCCAAGCCGCCCGAGCTGCTCCTCGGTGGCGACTGCAAGCGCACCGCCGAGCAACTCGGAGGCGCCGCGCAGGTCCCGCTCATAGGCGAGCAGGGTATTGCGGGCAGCCCCCGCTTCGGCCGCCATCATCTCCAGGAACGCGGCGATGAGCTGGCGGTCTTCCCCCGCCGCGATGCTCACAGACGGGCTGTCACAGACGGGCTGTCATAGGCGCGCGATCGCCTCGGCCGCGATCATCCGCGCCTCATATTCCATGCCTACCCGGCTCAGCGCACGAGTGATGTGATAGAGGTGCTCGGGAGGAACGCCGCGCCAGGCGCCGGTCTGCATGCCTGCCCCAGCGAGCAGGGCCACCGTGCCGTTCTGGCCGCGCTCGGCGGCGCGGGCGAGCAGACGGGTCCACCGGTTCTCGGCACCGAGCCGGATGCCATGATCCTCGGCGAGATCGGTGGCGGTATCGGCATCGATCCGACCCAGCCCTGCCAGCGCTGCGATCAGCAGCTTGGTCGCATGGTCCTCCGGCGTGTCGTCGCTATCCTGAAAGGTGCCGATCCGACCGGCGCTGATCTCGACGGCCGGGCGGGGCGAGGCGAGCGCAAGCATTGCCCAGGCGCGGCCGGCATCCTCCCCTTCCATGTTGCCAACGACCTCCGACCATTCGGCCGCCTGCGCGTCATAGCCGGCGCTGAGCATCGAGGCGATCAGGCGCGGAGCGTCGGGGGCGAGTTCCGGGATAGCGGGCAATGCGGTCGCGGCGGTGGCCGTGAGGATCAGGCGGGCATGTCGGGCGACCGGATCGTTCCCCGGCTCGCCCCAGAGCGAACGCAGCGCCCGCATCCGCTGATCGACCTTACGGGCGGCATAGGCCGTGCGCAGACGGCCGCCGACGGATTCGTTGATCTCGGATGGGTCGGTCTCGTCAGCGATCTGGCTGTAGATGTCGACCAGGGATGCGCTTCCGAACACGCCGAGCGACGCCGCCGCCTGGATGGCGGAAAGGCGCTGCTCGAGCGGTAGCATCGGCGCGCGGGCCTGCCAGGCCAGCACATGGGAGCCCGCGCGGCTCATCAGCCCGGCCGGAATCTCCAGACCGGTCGCCGCGGCCAGCCCGAAGCGCCAGCTGTTGATCTGATCGACATCGTCCCATTCGATCGTGACCGCGCGGCGAGTATTGGCGCCGGCGCCGATCACCTTTTCGGCGAGGTCGAGATCGATCGGATCCGCGCGGCTGCGGCGGCGCGCCTGATCGATGAGGGAGCTTGCCTTGCCCGGCTCGCCCGAAAGACTGGCGCACATCGCTTCCGCGAGCGGCCAGACCGGCTCGTCCGATGTTTCGCGCCCGGGCCCGACCAGCGGGCACAAGCCGGCGGGATCTGCGGTCGCGAGCGCGGACTGGACGGCGATGGCGAACATCTTGGGCGTGAACTGGTCGACGTCGATCGACTGGACCAGCATCCGCGCCGCATCGGCCTCGCCCATGCGCAGCAGCAGCCAGGCGCGCTCGGCCACCCAATCCACGGGGTGGACGCCGACCGGCGCGGGCACCCGCGTCAGTAGAGCGCGGCGCAGCAGCATCGATTGCCAGCGCGAGGCGATCGGTGCGTCCAGGCGGCGCATCAACGTCGACAGGAAGCGCCCGTCGGCGGCGCCGAACGCGTCCGCGCCGAGCCCACCCGCGCTCTCGTCGAGCACGCCGACGAAATCGATCGGACGCCGCGCCTCGTCCGGAATCTCGATCGGTGGCGGCGGCGGCGTCAGCGCCTCGATCGCGGCCAGATCGTCGGGCGAAGTCTCCTGGATCAGGCTCTCGCCGCCCGTCGATCGCGTTCCCGGCCTGGGCGGAGGTGGCGGCTCCTCGCCCGCGACCGGCGCAGGCTCGGTCACCGGCGCTTCTTCAGGTGGCGCCTGCTCGGCAGGCTCCGGATCGCCGAAACCCGGCGGAAGCACCGGCTCGGTCACCTGGCTGAGGGCCGGGAGGGCCGCCGCCAGAGCGGCCGCCGAGCCGAGCAGGAGGAGCTTAGCCCGCCACCGCATTGGTCACGTCCTGCTCGATCCGCTGGGTCGGGACTTCGGTGTCCACGGTGGAAAGGTAGATCAGGCCGCCGATCAACCCGACAAGCAGGATCAGGAGCAGGGCTGGAAGCGGCGAGCGGCGGCGCCGCGTCGGCGCGAAGGCGGATCGGTTGTTACGCATGGCGCGGGCTTTTGCCCCATCAGGCCGCACTCTGTATAGCCCCAGCCTCGATGAACGAACCGCCCTTCCTCCCCGACCGATCGATCGTGCTCGTCGGTCTGATGGGGGCGGGCAAGACCACCGTCGGGCGGCGGCTCGCCAGGCGGCTCGGGCTCGGCTTCCTCGATTCGGACGAGGAGATTGAGCGCGTCGCCGACCACAGCATTTCCGAAATCTTCGCCCGCTTCGGCGAGGAGAGCTTTCGCGACGGGGAACGCCGCGTCATCGCACGCCTGATCCGCGGCGCACCCAAGGTGATCGCGACCGGCGGCGGCGCTTTCGTGAACGATGCGACACGGGCGCTGATCTTGGAGCGCTGCGTGGCGGTCTGGCTCGACGCCGATCTCGACACGCTCGCCGAACGCGTGTCGCGCCGCAATACGCGACCCTTGCTCAAGGACCGCGAGCCGCTGCCCGTCCTGCGCGACCTCGCCGACAAGCGGGCCCCGATCTACGCCGAGGCTCATGTCCACGTCCGCAGCCTGCCGGCTCCTCACGAAAGGGCGGTGGACCAGATCCTGGCGGCGCTGGCGGAGTGGTCCCGACAACAAAATAGCCCTCTCCCCGGCGGGGAGAGGGTTGGGTGAGGGGGTTCTGAGTCGGAGGAGACTCGCTGAGTCAGACGCTCGCTGCCGCTCGCTCCCCCCACACCCCGACCCTCTCCCGGCTGGGGAGAGGGAGTCAATCTGCTTCCTCCTTAGCCGGCTCGTCATCCGCAAGCGAGCGGTCGGGACGGAACAGCAGGTGCTCGCGCTGGTGGAGATCGCCGGTCGCGGACTGGCTCTCCAGCCGGGCGCCGTCGCGGCGGCGGAACTCACTTTCCACCTGGTCCACCTCCTCGTTGGTGAACTTGAACCCGAGCAGCGCCTCGCGGCCCATCAGCACCGAGGATTCGAACACCTCGCGGATCGAGCATTGCAGGTCGAGGTCGCTGAGCCGGATCATGTGGCGGCGGTCAAAGGCGCGGACGAAGACCTGCGCGTGCGGGAAGGCCTCAAGGATCGGCTCGAGCTTGCGCGGCCCGAGATCGTCGCCATCGATGCAGAACAGGATCTGCTTGGCGGTTTCAGCCCCAGCTGCGCGAAGGAGGTCCAGCCGGGTGCCGTCGCCATAATAAACCTTGGCGCCGAAATTGCCGCTGAGTTCGATCTGGCTGGGCTTCGAATCGATGAGGGTGAGCGCGATGCCCTTGGCCATCAGCATCTGCGCGACGGTCTGGCCGAAGCGGCCGTAGCCAACGATGATGGCGCAGGATTCGCCGGAGGCCTCCGGGCCATCCATGCCGTCGCCGCCGCGCAACTGCGCGCGCCGGTCGAACCAGTCGTTGAACTTCATCAGGAACGGCGTCGAGGCCATCGAGACGGTGACGATCGCGGCGAACAGGCTGGCGGCTTCCGGCTCGATCAGGAGCGCGTCCTGCGCGGCGGCGAACAGGACGAAGCCGAACTCGCCGCCCTGGCTGAGCAGCAGGCCGAGCTTGATCGCGCGCCGGGTCTCCATGCCGAAGGCTTTGGCGAGGCCGAACAGGACGCTCGCCTTCAGCGCGATCAGGGCGGCGGCCATGCCGATCACGAACAGCGGCCGCTCGGCAATCGCGCCGAGATCGAGCAGCATGCCGACCGCGACGAAGAACAGGCCGAGCAAGATCGAGCGAAACGGCTCGATGTCGACTTCCAGCTCGTGCCGGTAGGGCGAGTCGGCCAGCATCACGCCGGCGATGAACGCGCCCAGCGCGGTCGACAGATGGAGCGACTCCATCACCGCCGCGCTGGCCAGCACGGTGAACAGCCCGGCGACGACGAACAGCTCGCGCTCGCTGACCCGGCCGACGATCCGGAACAGCGGATTGATCAGGAACCGCCCGGCCAGCACCAGCCCGGCTATCGCGCCCACCGTGTAGATCGCCATCTGCCATCCCGGCGGCGCGGATGGGTCGGGCGGCGCGCGTGAAAGAGCGGCGACAATGGTGATCAGCGGAACGATCGACAGGTCCTGGAACAGCAGGACCGAGAAGGCGCGCTCGCCCGCCGGCGTGTTGACGCTGCCGTCCGAACGCAGCGCTGGGAGCACCTGCGCGGTCGAGGACAAAGCGAGCGGAAGGCCGATGACGAGCGCGGCCTGCCAGGAAAAGCCGGTCACGGCGTAAACCAGTCCGGTGAGGACAAGGCCCGTTACCGTCACCTGCAAGAGGCCGAGGCCGAAGATGTCGTGCTTGAGCCGCCACAGCCGGTTCGGATGGAGTTCGAGCCCGACCAGGAACAGCAGCAGGACGATGCCGAGTTCGGTGATGCGCAGCATCGTCGCTGGCGAGCCGTCGACCAGCCCGAGCCCCTGCGAACCGATCAGGGCACCCGCGAGCAGGTAGCCGAGCACGGCGCCGAGCCCGAGCCGCCGGAACACGGTCACGAATACCATCGCCACACCGAGGATGACGACGCCGTCGCGCAGCAGCAACGCGGTTGCGTGCTGGGCGGCCTCCGCCTCCATCAGCGCCGCGCCCCGGCGAGCGCCGCGGCTTCGGCGACTGCTTCGAAGGCGAGCAGGATCGAGGGGTGCCGCGCGCTGTAGGGCCGCGCAGGGCCGAAGATGTCGAGGCCCGGCCATTCGCCCGGATCGTCGCGCTTGCCGTCGAGGAAAGCGGCGAGCGCGTCGCGCGCCTCGGCCAGTTCCGCCCCGTTGCGGCCAAGTGCGCTTGCTCCCATTAGCGAGGCGGCCGCCTGTCCCAAGGCGCAGGCCCTGACCTCCTGGCCCAGGCCCGCCAGCCGCCCCTCACCGTCCAGCACCACATCGATCGCCACCCGGCTCCCGCAAGTCGGCGAGCGCTTCTCGACACTGCCCTGCGGCCGCTCCAGCCGGCGGTGATGCGGGATCGACGCGGCCAGGCGCAGGATGTCGCGATTGTAGAGCGCCGTGGTCATGCACGGTTTATAGGGTGAGCGAGACGCCGCCTCCAGACCCTCTCCCTTGATGGGAGAGGATACGGAGCCTTGGTGACGAAGGAACCTAGGCGGAGTTGGAGGAGGGTGACACCGTCAGCGGCTAACCGCCACCCGTGTCACCCTCCCCCAGCTTCGCCTAAGCTCGCCAAAGAGGCTCGCCAAGGCTACGCAACCCTCTCCCATCAAAGGGAGAGGGGCTAGGCGCGACGCCAGATCGTGCCTGAAGGGGTGTCCTCGAGCAGGACGCCGTCGCTTGCCAGCTCAGCGCGGATGCGGTCTGCCCGCTCGAAATCGCGTTCTGCTTTTGCTGCAGCACGCTCGGTGATCTTGTCATCGATGAACTGCTCACCCCTCTCCACGCGCAAGGTGCCTGAACTGACAAAAGAGAGATTTGCGTGCGAACTCAGGGATGCTGCTCGGCCTTTGAACCAATCTTCTGATGTCCAGGGGATCAATCCCAGCAACGACGCGCTCGCTTTCAGGACAGCCGCATCCTTGATTGCTCCGAGCTTCGCGAGTGCGAGCGGCGTATTGAGATCGTCAGCGAGAGCGCCGAGCACATCATGGTGGGGCTCTTCAGATACCGCGTCACCAACAACACGATACAGGCCATCCAACGTCGCCTTGCTCTGCGCGATGAGCTGATCAGACCATTCGAGCGGCTGGCGATAGTGCGCTGACAGCAAGGCCAGTCTGAGTGCTTCCGGCCGATGGTTCCGCTCCAGCAGCTCCCCCACCGTCACCACATTGCCGAGGCTCTTCGACATCTTCTCGGAGCCCGCCATGCTCAGGAACCCGTTATGCACCCAGTAGCGGGCGAGCGGGGCGCCGCGGTGGGCGCAGCGGCTCTGGGCGAGTTCGTTCTCGTGGTGGGGGAAGATGAGGTCGAGGCCGCCGCCGTGGATGTCGACGCTCTCGCCCAGGTGCCGCTCGATCATGGCCGAGCATTCGATGTGCCAGCCGGGACGGCCGCGGCCCCAAGGCGAGTCCCAGCCGATGGTGCCTTCGGGCGAGGGCTTCCACAGCACGAAGTCGGCCGGGTCCTTCTTGTAGCTCGCAACCTCGACGCGGGCGCCCGCGATCATCGCGTCACGATCGCGGCGGCCAAGCGCGCCGTAATCGGGATCGGAAGGCACATCGAACAGGACGTGCCCGTCCGCTTCGTAGGCGTGACCGGCCTCGATCAGCCGCGCGATCATCGCGACCATGTCGGGCACATGCTCCGTCGCGTGCGGCGCTATGTCCGGCGGAGCGACGCCGAGCGCGCCCATGTCCTCGTTGTAATGTGTCTCGTAGCGCGCGGTGATGACGGACGGATCGACGCCCTGCTCGGCTGCGGACTGGATGATCTTGTCGTCCACGTCGGTGACGTTGCGCGCGTAGATCACGTTCTGCGCGCCGTAGCGGTGCCGCAGCAGGCGGGCGAGCACGTCGAAGACGACAGCCGGCCGGGCGTTGCCGATATGGGCGCGATTATAGACGGTCGGGCCGCAGACATACATGGTCACGCGGCTCGGGTCGGCGGGCACGAAGACGCGCTTCTCCCGCGCGAGCGTGTCGTACAGGCGTAGCTCGCTCACTGCGGCTTTGCCGTCTCGTTCTGAAGCTCGGGCTGGGCCTGGACCTGGCGCTGTCGCGTGCGGCGGGCCTCGATATACTGAAGCATGGCATCGCCGCTGGCGTGGAGCAGCGGATAGGTGCGCGACTGCGCCATCCATTGCGGCCGCGGGGCGGTTCGGCCGTAGAAGGTGTCGTAGACGAGGGTCGCGGCGAGATAGAGCAGGGTCGCGCCGATCAGGCCTTTGAGGGCTCCGAACCCGCCGCCGAGAATGCGGTCGATCGGCCCGATGACGGAGCGCTTGGTGGCGCCTCCGATCCGCCGGGCGAGCAGCTTGCCCGCGATAAACACGATCCCGAAAATCAACGCGAAGGCGAGCACCGCCGCGCCCGCGCCGACCGGGCCGCGGAGCGCTTCGGTAACCGGCGTGTGGAACAGCCTGAGCGCGATGATCGCTGCCACCCAGGCGAACAGGGTCAAAACCTCGAACGCGAAGCCGCGGATGAAGCCGAAGACGAGCCCGCCTCCGACGAGGAGAAGGACGATGACGTCGAGAGCGGTAAGCGAACCCATCAGCGTGAGTTAGTGAGGTTGGAGGAATGTGGAAAGAGACTTGCCCCTCTCCCTTGATGGGAGAGGATACGGAGCCTTAGCGACAAAGGAGCTTAGGCGGAGTTGGAAAGGGTGGCACCCTCTGAGTTCATGCTCGGCGGCTGCCACCCTCTGCCATCAAGGGAGAAGGGCTATTTACCGAGCAGATGCTCGACGAGCTGGCTGAGCGTGCGGAAGCCGGTCAGCCGCATGGCGCTCTTGTCCGTGCCAAGTGAGGCGGGGACCAGCGCGCGCTCGAAGCCGAGCTTGGCGCTTTCCTTGAGGCGCAGCGGTCCGTGCGCGACAGGGCGAAGCTCCCCCGACAGGGCGACTTCGCCAAAGGCTACGCTTTCGGCCGCGACCGGGCGCTCCGACATTGCGCTCACCAGCGCGGCGGCGACGGCGAGATCGGCCGCGGGGTCGCTGATGCGATAGCCTCCCGCGACATTGAGATAGACTTCGGCGGTCGAGAAGCTGAGCCCGCAACGCGCCTCCAGCACGGCCAGGATCATCGCCAGCCGGCCGCTGTCCCATCCGACCACGGCGCGCCGCGGCGTTGCCCCGCTCGCGAGCCGGACGGTGAGCGCCTGGATCTCGACCAGAACCGGCCGCGTGCCCTCCAGCGCCGGGAACACGACCGCGCCAGGCACGGCCTCGCCGCGCGCGGTCAGGAACAGAGCGGATGGGTTGGCGACTTCTTCCAGCCCAGCTTCAACCATTGCGAAGACGCCGATCTCGTCGGTGCCGCCGAAGCGGTTCTTGGCGGCGCGCAGGATGCGGTACTGGTGGCTGCGCTCGCCCTCAAAGCTCAGCACGGTATCGACCATGTGCTCCAGCACGCGCGGGCCCGCGATTGCGCCGTCCTTGGTGACATGGCCGACGAGCACCAGCGCGGTGCCGGTCTCCTTGGCGAAGCGGATCAACTCACCGGCCGACGCGCGGACCTGGCTTACCGTGCCCGGCGCGCCCTCAATCAGGTCCGAATGCATGGTCTGGATGGAATCGATCACGAGGAGCGCCGGCGGGACGCCGTCGTCGAGAGTCGTTAGTATGTCGCGGACCGACGTGGCCGCCGCGAGCTGGACCGGCGCGGAGCCGAGCCCGAGCCGGCGGGCGCGAAGGCGAACCTGGTCGGTCGCCTCCTCGCCCGAAATGTAGGCGACCGGCAGGCCCCGGGCGGCGATGCGAGCGGCGGCCTGCAGCAGCAAAGTCGATTTGCCCACGCCGGGATCGCCGCCGATCAGGGTCGCCGAACCCGCCACCAGCCCGCCGCCCAGCGCGCGGTCGAACTCGGCGATGCCGGTCGAGGCGCGCGGCGGCAGCTCGATCTGGGCATCGAGGCCGACCAACGCCACCGCGCGGCCGCCGGAGCGCAGGTCGTGGCGGGCGGAGAAGGCGGTGACGGCCGCGCCAGTCTCCTCGACCAGGCTGTTCCACTCGGAGCAATCGGCGCACTGGCCCTGCCAGCGGCTGCTGACCGAACCGCACGCCTGGCACACGTAACGCTTGCGAGGTTTCGCCATGGCCCAGGCGTAGCGTTGCCCGCATGCATCAGCCAACCACTTTCCGGTGATGGAGGGAACGGCTCTCGCCCGCCCGCATTCACTTGCTGGGCGTATCCCCTGTTGGAGAGAGAGTGTGTTCATTCAAATCCATACCGACAACCAGGTGGCGAGCGACGGCGAGCGCGATGGCCGGCTGGAGGAACAGATCCGGCAGCGGCTTGCCCGCTTCGAGAACCGGATCACCGATGTCGAAATCCATGTGTCCGACGTGAACGGGCCGCGCGGCGGCGCCGCCGACCTGCGCGCGACTTTGGAAGCGCGCGTCAACGGCGTGCCCCCGGTCGCGGTCGCGGAGCATGGCTCCAGCGTCGATCGCGCGATCCTCGGCGCGGCCAAGAAGGCGGTGCGAGCGCTCGACCATCAACTCGGGAAGCTCAGCGACGCCAAGGGGCACTGAGCCCGAGCGACGTTTATCGCCGTCATGCTGAACGTGTTTCAGCATCCATTTCGAAGGCGGCAATGCGAGTGAGCAGGCGGGCCCTGGACCGAGTTTAGGGTGAAGATCTGGCGAGGGCTTCAACCTGGCCGAGGCTGTGCTAGTCGCGCGCCGATGATCCTCGTGGCCAGTTACAATATGCGCAAGGCGATCGGCACCGACCGCCGGCGGCGGCCGGAGCGCACGCTCGACGTTCTGAACGAGCTCGGCGCCGATGTGATCGCGTTGCAGGAGGCGGACCGGCGATTTGGGGCGCGGCTATCCGCGATCCCGCCGCACCTGATCGAGGAGCATAGCGACTACAAGCCCGTCCCGTTGGACACCCGGTCGGGCAGCCTCGGCTGGCACGGGAACGCCCTGCTCGTCCGCAAGCATGTCGAAGTGCTCGCCAAGGAGCTGATCCACCTTCCCTCACTCGAGCCGCGCGGGGCGGTGCTTGCGGACCTGCGCCTCGACGGGGCCGAGCTGCGTGTTGTCGGCATGCATCTCGACCTGTCGGGCCTGTGGCGCCGGCGCCAGGCGCACGCGATCCTCGCGCATCTCGAGCATCGATCCGGCCACCCGCCGACGGTGCTGATGGGCGATCTGAACGAATGGAGCGCGAATGGCGGCTGCCTGCGCGACTTCGGTCACCATCATCGCTTCGCACCGTGCGGCCGCAGCTTTCACGCGCGCCGGCCGATCGCGATGCTCGACCGGATCATGGTCAATGAACGGCTCGACGTACTGGAGGCCGGCACCCACGGCAGCGCCACGGCACGCCGGGCAAGCGACCATCTGCCGATCTGGGCGCGGGTGAAGGCGGTGTAGCCGGCGACCGTCGTCCGGGCAAAAAGCCGAACGACGGGAAAGTTAGGGGCCCGTGCTGTTGGGTTCCGCCTTCTGCAGTTCCTCAGGCGGCTCGGGCGGGCGCTCGATGATCTTGTCGAGATCCATCCAATCGCGCGGCGGCAGGCCAAGGATCATGTCCATCACCTCGAACTCGATGCCCGCCGGCTGGTTTGTCGAACTATTCCACAATGCCACGATGCCGCTCTTGCGCTGCGGATCGAACATGACAAGCGATCGGTAGCCGCGCACCCCGCCGCGGTGTCCGACGATGCGGTGGCCCGAATAATCGTAGATACGCCAGCCAAGGCCGTAGGCCGCCGTGTTGATCCGTTCGCGGAACTTACGCATCCGGCCAAGCTCGCCGGGCGTCCTGGCGCGCGCGGTCTGCACCGCTTCAAGCGCGCGCGGCGAGAGCACGTCCGGCTCCATTCCCATCTGCGCCTGCATCCAGATGGCAAGGTCCTTGATGTTGCTGTTGACCCCGCCCGCGGCGGGCACGCGATAATAACTGTCGGTGACTTCAACCGGCCGGGGGTTGCCGCCAACATGCGGGCGCGCCCAGTTGGGCGAGCTCGTCAGCGCGCCCATGTTCATGCTGGCGCTGGTCATCCCGAGCGGCAGGAAGAGCTGCTCGCGAACCGCCTCGGCATAAGGTTTGCCGGTCACGCGTTCGACCACCTCGGTCGACGCGTCATAGGCGACGTTCTGATAGGCATGGCAGGTGCCGGGCGGGCAGATTGCGTTCAGGGATGCGAGCGTGGCGCGCAGGTAACGCGCGTCCATGCCGTCCTCCAGCTTGGAATCCTGCGCATGGCTGAACAGGCCTAAGCGGTGGGAAAGCACGTCGGCCACCGTTGCCCGGTGCTCCATCCCGCCGGGCAGGCGCAGGCTCGCCGAATATTTCACGACCGGTTCGTGAAGGCCTAGCTTGCCCTGATCGGCGAGCTTGGCGACCATGTCGGCCGCGACACCCTTGGAGACCGATGCCCACCGGAACAGCGTGTTGGAATTGACCGGCTGGCCGCTTCCTTCGGAAGTCTCGCCATAGCCTTTCAGGAACCGGATCTGGCCCCCTTCCACCACGCCCACGGCAAGCCCGACCATGTCGCGCTCCTCCATCAGACGGTTGAGGCGCTGCTCGAGGCGACCGTAATCGACCACGCTCGGCAGCTTGGCCGCATTTCCGATCGCGGCCGCCTTTTCCGTGCTCGGCCGCCCCCCGGCCGAACTCTGGTCGCCGGACCTGCTGGACGAGAGGTAAATGACTAAGGCCGCGAGCAGCGCGATGATCGACGCAAATACGATCCGCTTGTTCAGCGACCCTTTCCCGGACTGAGGCGGATTACCCAATTCTTCTCCCCCGCGCAGGCCGGGATTCGACGTCCCGCCGTTGTGGATGCGGCCCTCGCTGGGCAACGGTGAATCAGAAATCCTGGGCACCAACAAGCCTGAATATGCAGACGGGCCGGCGGTTGACCGCGCCGGCCCGTCCTCGCAAGCAAATCGCTGCTACCAAATCCTGATGCGCTGCTCGGGCGGCAAGTAGAGCTGGCCGTCCTTGACGTTGAAGGCGGCGTACCAAGGATCGAAATTGCGCACGACGTTCGGGCGGAAATGGCCCGGCGTGTGCTCGTCCGTCGCGATCTGCTGCTTCAGCGCCTCGTCGCGATACTTGTTGCGCCACACCTGGCCGAAGCCGAGGAAGAAGCGCTGATCGCCGGTATAGCCGTCGATCACTCGATCCGGCTTGCCCTTGAGCGACATCTTGTAGGCATCATAGGCGATGGTGAGACCGGCCAGATCGGCGATATTCTCGCCGAGCGTGAGCTCGCCATTGACCTTGTGACCGGGCAGCGGCTCGTATGCGGCATATTGCTGCACGACCTTGCCGGTCATGCCCTTGAATGCCTCGACATCCTTGGGAGTCCACCAGACCGACAGATTGCCCTTCGGATCGAACTTGGAGCCCTGATCGTCGAAATGGTGCGTGATTTCGTGCCCGATCACCGCGCCGATGGCGCCGTAATTGACGGCCGGGTCCGCGTTCATGTCGAAAAAGGGCGCCTGCAGGATGGCGGCCGGGAAGACGATCTCGTTGAGCAGCGGATTGGCGTAGGCGTTCACCGTCTGGGGGTACATCGCCCATTCGCTGCGATCGACCGGCTTGCCGAGCTTCTTGATGTTGCGCTGATACTCGAATTCGCGGGCGCGTAGCGCGTTGCCGAGCGCATCGCCCGGCACGATCTTCAGCGCCGAATAGTCGCGCCATTTGTCGGGATAGCCGATCTTGGGCGTGAACGCGGCGAGCTTTGCGCGGGCCTTGGACCTGGTCTCGGGCGTCATCCAGTCGAGCTTGGCGAGCCGCGCATCCATCGCCTTGGTGATGTTGCGGACGAGTTCGTCCATCTCCGCTTTGGCCTGGGGCGGGAAATACTTCGTGACGTAGAGCTGGCCGACGGCCTCGCCCATGCCCCCGCCGACGAGGTCGACGCCACGCTTCCAGCGCTCCTTGAGCTGGGGCGTGCCGCTCAGAGTCTTGCCGTAGAAAGCGAAATTCTCCTCCACGAACGCCTTGGGCAGCAGCGGCGACGCGGCGCCGAGCAGACGGAAGTTGAGATAGTCCTTCCAGGTGTCGATCGGCTCGGAAGCGACCAGCTTGGCGGCCCCGGTCATCGCGCTCGGCGCGGTGACGATGATGCGGTCCTGACCACCAAGGCCGGCAGCCTGGAAGTAGGTCGGGAAGTCGAAGCCCGGCGCAGCCGCGGCGAGCTGGGCCAGCGTCATGGGATTGTAGATCTTGTCGATCTGGCGCTGCTGGACGCGGGTCCAGTGCGCCTGCGCGATCTTCTTCTCAAGATCGAAGATACGCTGAGCGCGGGCTTCCGGCTCCGAATAGCCGGCCAGCTTCAGCATGTTGCCGATATGCGCCAGGTAAGCGGTGCGAACGCCCGCGAACTTCTCGTCGAAATACTGGTCGCGGTCAGGCAGGCCGATGCCGCCCTGGCCGACATAGACGTTGTACTGCGTGTTGTTCTTGAGATCCTGGACGACGGCGGCCCCGAACGGCGAGCCGATGCCCATCCGGTTGCCTTCGCCGAAGAAGCGGGCGAGATCGGTGGGGGTGCGGATCGCGGCGATCTTATCCTGGTACGGCTTCAGGACGGCGGCGCCCTTCGCTTCGATCGCGGCCTCGTCCATGAAGCTGGCATAATAGTCGCCGACCTTCTGGGCGTTGCTGCCCGGCGCGCCCTTCGACTTGGCGGCAGTCTCGATGATCTCGCGGGTGCGCTGGTCGGACAGATCGCGCAGCACCCCGAACCCGCCCCAGCTCGCCTTGTCGGCCGGAATCTCGGTGGTCCGTTCCCAGGTGCCGTTGACGAACTTGTAGAAGCTGTCGCCCGGCTTCACGGCCTTGTCCATGCCGGACAGGTCGACGCCCCAGCTGCCCAGCATCGGCTTGCCCGATCGAGCGGCGGCGGCCTTGCCAGCGGGTGCGGCGAGGGCGGGCCAGGTTACTGCGGCAATGCTGGACGCGGCGACGCCGGCCAGAACCAAATGCTTGATCATGTTGAGAGTCCACCCCGGTGTATGAAGA